>NZ_CP035490.1:6055000-6662500 GCF_004135205.1 Hahella sp. KA22
CTGCATGACAGATAGAGCGCGCTCGCCGTACCGCATTTTCAAAGTAATGGGTATTCAAAACGCCGTTTTCAAAATCGCTCCAGACACCTGTTTCCGGCGCCCCGATCTCGAAGCGGACTCCAATCGGCCACCTGTAAAACAAGGGCGGCGCCAGCGCGAGCCCTTTGAAGTTATTTTGAAGATAACTGCTCACTGAGTTTTCCATTTTCTCTCTCTTTCAAACCCTTTCGCACTTAAAAGATCTTCGAGGACACAGAAAAAATTCATATCAGACAGTCCTTAAATTTTAAGCGGCGGTACTAAATCAGCAGAGTCCAGGCTGGCCTTACACTTTCCGGCCATACCTGAGCAGCGTTATCACGCCGGGCTATAATAAGTAGGAACACCTATTCAAGAAAGGCTACAATAATTCACCACGTCCACTTTTTGAGAGCGCCGTGACCTCATTAAAAGCAAAACTCGTTTTGGCCCTGATTTCCACCAGTCTCCTCGTCGTAATCATCATCGCCATTATGACGCCCATTATGGTGGAGCACGAATTCGTCGAGCATGCCAAGGACGCGCATTATGGGCGCTTTCAAGCCGCTATTGAACGCTATATCCGGGAGAATAATTCCTGGGACACGGAAAAAGACGCGCTGCGTTTCGCCATAGCGGAAGAGAATAACCGCAAGTTGCATCGCACGCCTCGTAATCCTCCGCCGATGAGGCCACAGGGCCAGGGGGACGCGCCCTATTTCTCCGGGCTCCCCCCGCCTATGCTGCGCCCTGACCCCAATGCCTCAGATGAACGCCCCTTCGCATTCGTGCTGACGGACACCCAGGGCCATATTCTGCACGGAGGCAAGGATTATAAAATTGGTCAGAAGCTCACAGAAGAAGAGCTCTCAGGCGCTGATTCTCTGTGGTTGAAAGGCCGCCTTGTGGCCTATGCGCTTTCCAGCGGCGAACCAGATCTGTCGACAGCCGATCTCGCCTATTTGCATACGCTGAGGGAAACGCTGTTCTTCTCCGCATTAGGCGCTATCGTATTCATCATTCCATTTGGGATCTGGGAAGGCAGCCGTCTCGTGCGCACGCTGAATCACCTGACATCCGCGGTTAACCGCATGGCGGAGGGAGACTTTAAGCAGCAGGTGCCGGTCAAGTCAGAAGACGAAGTCGGCGTTCTGGCGAAGGCGTTCAACCTGATGAACAACCAGTTGCGCGAGGCCTACAAGAACCTGGAGGACTCTCGCAACAAAGTCGCCAAGCAGGCGGAACAGCTAAGAGAACTCAGTATCCGCGATGAACTCACCGGGCTTTATAACCGCCGCTTTTTCAATGAAGAAGTCAAAGTGCTTCACGCCAACGCGCTGCGCTACGGCAACGGCTTTTGTCTGGTGCTGGGAGATATCGACTTCTTCAAACGCATTAATGACGGCTATTCCCATGTCATTGGCGACGAGGTGCTGAAGCAGGTGTCGAAAATCCTCATGAACAGCATCCGCAACAGCGACATCGTGGCCCGTTACGGCGGTGAAGAAATGGTGCTGGCGCTGCCCAACACCTCTCCCAAAGCTGCGATGGAAATGATGGAGAGAATCCGCAAAACCATTGAGCAACATCCGTGGGAAAAGACCGCCGATGGCTTGACTGTCACGATGAGCTTCGGCATCTGTGATGAAACCAACGGCGAACATTTTGAACACATGTTGGCCGTGGCGGACGAGCTGCTATACAAGGCCAAGAATAATGGCCGTAACCAGGTTTGCAGTCTGAGCTGCTCACAGGTTCATTGAAGAGACATCAACCAGGCCGCCGCAGATGGCGGCCTCGCTTCGCCTGACGGCTAATGCGAATCGTCCCGTTGTGACTCCTGCCTGAGGTAGCCAGCGGCCGCCTCATCATGCGCCAGGGTTTGCTGGGTCGGAATAGCCCGGGTTTGCTGATTAAGCTGGTGTATCTGCGACGCGTTGCCCAGATCTCGCTCGCTGGTGATCGCCGCAATGGACTCTCTGTCTTTCAAGAACGCCACCACGTCGTGCTTGATCTCCTGCAACTGCTCTTCATCCCGATGCATCTCCAGAATGTGTCTGGGATGCTCCAGGTTTCTCATACCGGTGGCGGCGAAAGTGGTTGAGACGATGCGCGAGACGATGACCCATGGCGTAATGCTGCAGCGCACCAAGGTATTTTCTGACCGGGTGCTGTCGTGGATGCCTGTGCCAGTGGAGATTTTCGACTCGGTAAAGGTGCCTTCGCACTTGAAGTAGACCAGCAGCGATTCAAACTGAATTTCCGCAAAGAACAAGTGCGCCGCGCCGCTGAGCAGCTTGGCGAAAGACTTGAGCAGAAAGCCGATCAGAAACATATGCGCACAACTCATCAGCAGCCCCGCCCACTCCTCAAAACGCGGCGTCCCCCAAATTTGCTTCAATGAAGAAATACCTGACTGCGCGGTAAAGGCGTATAGATCCACCAGCGCATACGCCAGCATCAAGGTATAGACAGTCGCAGCAACGAATAGAATATTGCCCGCCACCAGCGCCGCCAGACGCAGCTTTTTGAAGAGTTCGCCCAGTTCCAGGGTTCTGACTTTGGGCTGCACTTCCTGAATCATTTCCCCTCTGAAGCCGCCTTTACCGTCCACCTGCTCGTCCAGTTTCGGATCGAGTTCGCGATATACGCGGTTAGGGACTTCTTTGTAACGGCGATTTGCCATGACAAGGTTGTCGAGATTGATGAAAATTTCCTTGGGATGGACAGATTCCTGCCAGTTCTCCCGCAGCTCGGACACTTCGGCGACAGGCTCAGCGCTGCTCAGGCGCCGCTTCAACATCAGCAATACAATCACACTGCAGGCGGCGGCGATCAGCAATGTGCCTACTATATAAAGCCCAGCATGCAAGTCAGGCAGCTGCGCCAGCCAACCTTCAACGTCCGTCCGCGCGATCTTCCACTGTGACATCGCCCAGGACAGCGCCAGACCAACGATCAATGGAATAATGAACGAGAGTGCAATCACCTTGGCGAGAGAACCGCCGCCCAGCGATTCAACCTGCTTCTCCGCTTTGCGGTCCAGTGGTTTGCCCGCCGCTCTCCAGGTAAACAACAAATAGGCCATCAACAGCGCCGTATACACGGGAAAGGCCAATTCTCCCGCCTCTCCCGCAAAACCGGCCAGAGACACAAATGCGACAAAAGCGTAGGCGACCAGCATCACCACTGTATTGACCCAGGCGCCGAACAGGCGCTGCGACATATTCCTGACCGGATACGGCATAAATAACAGTTTGGGAACCAGACTGTGAATCAGACGCGCCAGCAAACCTTTCGGCTCCACAAAAGTGATGTTCTTGCGCCCCATCAGCATTTCTTCCAGCTGCCGATGGTCATATCCCACGTAAGTCCTTTCTTCCTGCGCCGTGCTGGCCTGGGATTTACTCTGATTTATCGCCAGTGATGTGGGGTGATTGCGCCCGACAAAATAACGCAGCATCGCATAGACGCCCGAGGATAAGGCGATGACGCCCATGCTCAGAACGAGCACGCCAAAGCCCATCAGAATCCAGCCTGAAGCGGCGTCGCCTTTGACCACGCTCGCCGCCGTCACCAGAAGATAAAGAGCGACCAAAACCTGAATCGCGCCTCTGCCCGCCGTCACGGCGCCTTCGAGTTTGAAAGGATTTTTCAGCCCCAGGTCGATGGAGCCATAATCAAATGCCATTCGTTAATCCTTAAGTCAGGGATGTAGTAAGAGGTGTAGTTGGTTTTTGTTGTATTAATTCGCCCTATTATATTCCGAGCCCAGGCGCTTTGGATAAACAAAAATCGTCCACCCAATAACGCCCGCCAACACAGGGGGAGACAACGCTGCTAGGCGACTTCAGGAAAGACAATTGTCGGATAAGAGTGCGACAGGACACTGATACAGTCGTTTTCGCCAATGATCAGGTACTCCTGCAAACCTTCATGGTGCTGCGAAACAAACCCCGACCGCTGCGACTCCTGTTCCAACCAGCCGCCGGCGTGAATCCTGAACGCCCATCCCTGCTCCGAAGTGAGACTACCCCAGAACTCCAGCAGATCTCCCTCATCAAGCACTCTGAATCCCGAAGGCCGCTCGAAAGTCATGCTGATCCGGCCATCCAGCGTCGGCGACGCCAAGTCGACCCGTAAAAACTGCAAATCATAGTGGACGCCAACGATTTCCAGTCCCTCGCTATGCTCGCTTTCAATAACGTCAAAAATAATCTGTTTATCTTTATCTACATCCATACTCACTTCCGTACCCATATATATATCTATCAATCGGCGCCATCAATTTCACGCACAGGAATAGCCGCAAGCACATCCAAAGGCGCCATGTTCATATTAATCGCCACGATTTCCCCCGGGCATTTAGGCGTCGTGACATAGTGGGTAACGCATCCGCAAAGATTGCAGCGATGGAACTCCAATTCCCTGTCTCCCCATATATAAAAGACAGATTTTTCTTTCTCATATCCAATCTCTACTTCTTCAGGAGAATAGTATCCCCATAAAGCAGCATACCTACGGCATATCGAACAATTGCACTTACCAACCTCAGCCGGCAGCTTTTCAATTGATAGCCTGACGTTCCCACAGTGACAAGTTAACTGCATTTCATAGATCCTTTATAGCAAATAAATGGTCGAACTTTCTCGATAAGATTAATGGCCTCATAGGCCTCTACGCTACTTACTTCTTGTCCGCAAAAAGGAGGTGGCGCGCATTTTTTTATTCATCACTATCCCGCCAGCCTTAACCTTCCCATTAATCCATTTAGCATTTACACACGGACCAATCAGAAATTGACTCGTTTATATAGGGCTTCGCATAATTGCTCCAGCAATTGGGCTGAGCTAACAACGCATGTAGAGCGTTCAACCTAACTTCCTACACATTCTAAGGACTTATCAGGGCAAACAGGATGCTATACAGATTTCTATGCGCTACTTTATGGGCGTCGACAGGGATTTTCGTTAAGTTTATTGATGGTATGAGCGTTTTTCATATCATCTGGGGACGCTTTTTAGTCGCTTTCATTTTCGGCGCAGTATTATTAATCAGGCAGACAAATAGCTTCCTTCTATTTGTCTGCAACGACAGGGCCTGCACATGTCAGGCCCTGTCTCCCGCGGCTTAACGCCGCGCAGGCGCGTCCATGCGCCTGATGATTAACATGCCAATATCATTGCCATGTTAATACTAAAAGCGAGGTCTTTCAGGCGCAGTGGGCGCTCCTCTTATCAGGCGCAAGAATTCCCATTGGCGTTGATGATGACGCTTTATTATGTGTTGGCGACGTTTTCTTTCTATTACGCTCCTGTCGCTGTCGCCGCGCTGTTGATCGCCCTCGCTCCGCTGTTTACTTTTCTTCTGCGCTTTTTCCTGCAGAGAGAGTTCAATCAAAATGAACTCGTCGGATTTCTTGTCGCCTTTGCCGGTCTGGCGTTCTATTTCTATGGCAAAGACTATGCTGCGGAAGGTTACGCTATCAAAGATATATTACTTGGTTCTGCGCTTGGCTTGGGCGCCGCGCTTGTACTGCCGTTCCTGTTTCTTCAGCCAGGAGAGGCGCAAGTCACTCAGCACAACCTGATATTAATCATCGGACTAGGACTGCTCGCCACCTTCCTGCCCAACTTGCTGAACAACCTGTCTTCCATGGAATTGAGCCCAACCCTGCACAATATCATTGGCATGACCACACCCATCTCAGCCAGCCTGATGGCCTGGGCGTTCCTGGATGAAGCTCAGGACCTGCAAGCGTTACTGGCCATCATCACCGTATCAGGTATTTTTCTGTCCATGCGGCCTACCAAAAACCCGGTTCCCGTTGGCGCCACAAAAACCTAATCTGATATCACGTATATGCCAACAACTGCCGCAAAACTTGTCTATTCTTGCTTAGAGGAAAGCTATAGTCGCTGGGAATATGCGTATGAAGAACACTCTATGGGAGCAGTTCAAAGCGGGCCTGTTTCGTGGCAAAGCCGAGCGGGAGACGTTGCACAATGTAGTGGAGTACGCCCCTAACGCCATCATACTGATCGACCAGGACGGACTCATTCAAATGGTGAATGCGCAGACCGAACTGGGTTTTGGATATTCACGCAGTGAATTGATTGGTCAGCCGGTTGAGATACTGGTTCCTCACCGTTTCCGTAACGCTCACCCCGTACAACGCAACAGTTTTTTTGCGCATCCTGAGCGTCGCGCTATGGGCTCAGGGCGCGACCTGTTCGGATTGCGCAAAGACGGCGCGGAATTCCCTATAGAGATCGGCCTGACGCCTGTTCCCTCGGGAGGCAAGACGCTGGCGATGGCCAGCATTATCGACATCACTGAGCGCAAGCGCGCCGAGGAGCGTTTTCGCCAGGTCATCGAATCCGCTCCCAACGCCATTGTGGTCGTCAATAGACAGGGCGAGGTGATGTTGGTGAATGCGCAAATGGAAAAGATATTCGACTATCCCAGGAGCGAAGTGATTGGCAAGCCTGTCGACTCTCTTATTCCAGAGCGTTTTCGCAGTCGCCACGCCAGCTTTATCAACTCCTTTTTCGCCTATCCCAGCACCCGCAGCATGGGCGCAGGTCGCGAACTATACGGGCGCAAACGAGACGGAACTGAGTTCCCCGTCGAGATTGGCTTGAATCCCATGGCGTCACAAGAAGGCCCGATGGTGCTGGCGAGTATTTTTGATATCTCCGAGCGCAAGCTGGCGGACGAAAAGGCCTCCCAACTACGCAAAGAACTGCATGACGTCATTTCCGTGCTTGCAACCGCCAACGATGAAATCATGTGCTCTGTTAATCAGGCGGTGACAAGCAGCCAGGACACCGCCACCGCCATCAGTGAAATCGCCGCCACAGTTGAAGAGGTAAAGCAGACTGCATTGATGGCGGGCAGTAAAGCCAAGACGGTCGTCGAAAGCGCCGAACAAACCCGTAAAGTCGCCAAAGAAGGGCACGCCGCAGTGAATGACGCGCTGCAGGGAATGCAGCAAATCCGCACCCAGATGGAGGGCATTGGCGAAAGCATTACGCAACTGTGCGATCAAACCCAGACCATCGGCGATGTGGTCGCCGCCGTGAACGATCTGGCGGAGCAGTCGAACCTGTTGGGCGTGAACGCCTCTATTGAAGCGGTTAAAGCCGGGGAAATCGGGCGCGGCTTCTCCGTCGTAGCGCAGGAGGTTAAATCCCTGGCGGAGCAGTCCAAAGTCGCGACCAAGCAGGTGCGCGCTATTCTGACGGATATTCAGAAGGCGATGAACAAGACGGTATTAGTCGCAGAACAAGGCCACAAAGCGGTCGCGATTGGAACCCAGCGGGCGCAATTCAGCGGCGAAGCAATCAAAGCGCTCATGGACAACGCCACTACCTCCAGCCAGATGGCGATACAGATCGCCGCCACCAGTCAGCAGCAAATCAGCGGCATGGATCAAATCGCCCAGGCGATAGAAAGCATCCGGGAAGCGAGCCAAGGTAATGTCAGCGGTATCCGACAGGTGGAGGAAACCGTGCGCAACCTGCATCAATTGGCCGCAAGACTAAAAGAGCTGGCGGCGCACTTTAAACCTTAAGCCAGCGCTCTGCCCCAAACCCAAACCATCATCACCTTTACTAATCAGCCCCATATAAAAGGTCAATTAGTCCTGTTTGCGTTTCGTCCCCATTATTGCCTCAGTTACACATTTTCAGATTCGAGGTGAGCCATGAGCGCATTCGTAAAGCATGTTTCAGATGCAGATTTTAAAGACGCCGTCATCAATTCAGACAAGCCAGTGCTGGTGGATTTCTGGGCTGAATGGTGCGGACCATGCCGGGCGATTGCGCCGGTGCTGGACGAATTAGCGGAAGAGATGGCGGACGATATTCAGGTCGTCAAAGTCAATGTGGATGATAATCAGGCGATCGCCAGCGCCATGGGCATTCGCAGCATCCCGACTCTGATTGTCTTTAAGGATGGCAAGGCCGTAGCTAACCACAGCGGCGCCGTGGGTATGGCGCAGTTAAAGAACTTTATTGCGCAAGCGATTTAGTACCCCCTCTTGGAGCAACGCTCTGTTGCTCCTTTTTTAATTCATCCGCTACGCTTTTCCGCCACCACACCCCAACGAATGCTTCAGCCTGCGTTAAAAGCACGCCTCCACAAACGAAAAAACGCGCCGCCCGGAAGACGTCGGACGAACGCGTAATACAGCTAAGACCGTTGCCGGCTTAATCGACGCGACGCCAGTTAATCTGGATATCTTCCTTGCGTGCGAAGCGCACCAGGTGATCGTCAAGAATATATTGAACCACGCCAAGCGCTTCCTCGTTCTCCGCTTCGCAAACCATTTCCAGCGTCGCCTGATCGGCTTTCATCACGCAAGTACCGGGCTTGAACTGCACCCGACCTTCATGATCGTCCCACTCCGCCGGCACTTTGTGGCGAAAGTGTTTGCAAAGTTTGTTGAGGTACAGGCTCGCAGAGTCCGTAGGTACAGTCGCGACAGATTTAAGCATTGGTGTTTCCTTTTTATGTTAAGACCCTCAACGAAGAGAGCCGACGGCCCGGAGCTTACTTTTCGAAGTTCATCGCAACGCGTCCGGGGCCGGAATCACTGATAAGCGTCCTTGTTACACAAGCATCAGAACGAATACGCCAGCGTCAATTTGTAGTTACGGCCTGGCTCATAGTCATTCAACAACAGCTCACCAAATACAGGGTGATTGGTTCTCCCTGTGCGTGAAGCGTGGGCGGTGTATCGCTCATCAAACAGGTTTTCAATACCAAACGTCACCGCCACACCGTCAAGTTGACCTTTCGGCTGCCATTGCATGGACACATTATGCACTTGATAGCCGTCTTTATTTTCCGAACCTTCAGCTACGTTGTCTTCCTCTGATACGAATTGAGCGTTCCAGTCAAATGTCAGATCAGAGCTGGGTACGTAGTAAGTTACGATAACGCCTATAGTGTCTCCGATTTCCCGATCCAGGGGCGTAGTTGAACCATCATGACGACGCACTTCTGAGTCCATGGAGGCATAGGTCAGCATCAATGATAAATCCGTCAACGAGTACTTAAAGCTGGCTTCATAGCCATCGATAACGGCGGTTCCCACATTTTCATCCATGTCGCT
This sequence comes from Hahella sp. KA22, assembly GCF_004135205.1. Lineage (NCBI taxonomy): Bacteria > Pseudomonadati > Pseudomonadota > Gammaproteobacteria > Oceanospirillales > Hahellaceae > Hahella > Hahella sp. KA22. The sequence continues at coordinate 6,064,140 of NZ_CP035490.1, forward strand.
GGTCTCTGAAGCCTGAATCACATCATGGATCTTGGTGCGGTATAAAGTCACCCCACCAGCGATAGACTTAGCCCCCCATACGTCAGGCTTGAAATAGTTAACGCCAAACTCTTCGTTATGACCGTCCTCAGGTCTAATGTCCGGATTAGGCGTTTTTATTCCCCCTGCGTTATTGAAAATCTCAGACAATTCAGGACCTTTAAACGTCTGAGTGGTTGAAACACGAACCGTCAGAGCATCAGTCACCGGCATCTCAGCCGCCAGCGCGCCGGATACTTCCGTATATGTCTTGTCCGCATTCACAGAATCAAGGTTATATCGATCAACTCTGACGCCAGGCGTAATGGCGAGGCCGCTGTCGAAGGTGGCGCGGTCTTCCGCAAACACAGCGATGTTGAGCGCCTTCTCTTTCGTCAGCTGCTCCCCGTCTTTATTGGAAACACCCTGTTGACGCAGGATATCGGAGCCATAGGTGAACAAGTGTTCCAGACCGAACGCTTCGGTCAACGTCTGCGCTGTAGCGTTCGCCCCTGAGTTGATCGCCTCGCCTTCAATGATGCCGCCGGATACGATGGATTCATCCCGCCTTAAGTCCAGTACATTGTGAGACAGACTCAGACGCAAATTCAGCATATCGCCGCGATCCATGTCGTAGTTCAGAGTGTAAGTGTCACGGTTATATTCCGTTGGATAGGGCAATGAGCTACCAGGGATATTGGTGTTTGTCGCCGGTCCCATATCCGGACGATAGGTGTAGTCGCCTTCGTCCCGGTATGCGCCATAGCCGAATTCCAGACGATCATACTCGCCAATGTCATAACCCAGCTTGATCAGGTGGTCTTTGATTTTGCCGTCATTGCCGACGTTTTCCACTCCATCGCCGTCTTTCGGGTTGTCCCTGTCGTTCACCAGCATATAGGCCAGGAAGTCAAAGCTGTCGCCCAATTTTCCGTAGCCGGTCAGTGAGCCCTGTGTGGCGTCATTGGTGAAATGTGAAAAAGAAACTCTGCCGCCGAAGTCGCGGCCTGGCTTCAGCAGGTCTTTCGCATCTTTGGTTTCGAATTTGACGCCGCCGCCTAATCCACCATGAACGATGGAATTAGCTCCCACCTGAATATCCACCGCTTTCAAAATATCCGCGTTGATCAGCAGATTGCCCATGTGGTGGTACATGAAATTGCTTTGGCTGGCCCCATCAATACGGATGTCCAGGTCGGTATCGTCCAGACCGCGAATATTGATGCGCTGATTGACGGAGTGAGTGCCGCCTACTTCTACGCCGGGCTGGTCTCGTAACAGGTCGCTGAGGTGGTCCGCCTGTTTGATGGAAATGTCTTCTTCACCCAGATACACGGACGAGCTGGAAACCTCCGTCCCCCAGACTGTCACCGGCGCCAGATTGGTGCTCTCCTCCGCCTGAACGACGCCAGCCACTGGCGCCAGGGCGACAGCCAAAGACGCACAACGCAATGCCAGCGGCAGCTTGGCGGGAGGGAAAGGAACGTGGGCGGAACGCGCTAACCTTCGGACAACATGAAAGGACATTTCAATACCTCTAATTAAGAACCAGCCGGATCGACGCGCAATAACGCCCCAGACAACAAAAAGCCGTCCGGATGCGATATTAGACGCCGGAATATATTAATGAGAATTATTATCAATTATATTATCGTTAACATGAGCTGCGATTAAGGCTCAATGCTTATGCAAAATCGTCGAAACGTTATGAGGTATCGCCAAATGGCAAACGCGGCTCAGTCAACCGGCCCGCGCATCAACGCGGATGAGCTGATCAGACTGGCAAACGACGCCGGCTACCGGCAGCAGGTCGAGTATTCAGAGTCCCATCGTAAAGACGCAATCATGGAAGGACGCTTCGCGCTGACCAGTTATCCGTCAGGTCTTTCCGTGCATCTTAGCGACCTTAAAGAGCTGCAAACGCTGTCCACCAGCATGGAGCTACCGCCAAAGCTGACCTTATCGGTCATACTGAGAGGCAAGCTGGATTTCGCTTTGGGAGACGCCAGCTTTGAAGCCGGTGGCGCAGGTCCGGAATGTTTCGCCTTATGCATTCCCAAACAGCAAACCTTCCACCGCCGGTTGCGCGCCAATCGCTGCCTCACCAAGGTGAATATCTCCGTCAGTCGCGAGTGGCTGGAATGTCGCAGTCTGGAAGAAGGCGGCGCGGCTCTTGATCTGGAGGAGCTGTTCAGTGAGGAGGTGGCGTTCGCCAAGTGGCCAGCGTCCGCCCGCCTGATTGGGCTGGCGGAGCAAATCCTCAATCCCCCTCCCCTGAGTCGTCTGCTCATGAGCCTTTATATTGAAAGTCGCGCAATGGAATTACTCAGCGACGGCATGTTGATGCTGCCGAAACATGTCAGCAAGCCCCATACGGAAACCGCTGGCGCCCTGAAGCCTCAGGAAAGCCGCCGCATCGCAACCGCCAGAGAGTTTATTGAAGCTCATCTGGATACCATTGATTCACTGGAAGAAACCGCCGCCGCCGTGGGCATGAGCGTCAGCACCTTACAGCGTCGCTTCAAGCTCGCCTATGGACGCACGGTCTTCGAATACGTACGGCAACGAAAACTGGAGGCGGCCCGCGATGCGTTGCTGAAGAAAGAACTCAGCATTGGCGAAGCCGCTTACAGAGCCGGTTATCGCCATCCTTCCAATTTCGTCACCGCGTTTAAGCGCGCCTTCGGCGCCACTCCCGGGGAGCTGTAGGGCTTCATCGAACGAAGCCTTTACGAGTAGATTGCGTCTGGCCCAAGGGAAAGACTTGTTATAATATAACACCCGTTTCCACGGACCGACGACGCAAAGGGACTCGCATAATGCCAACCAAAGAACAGAAAGCAGTGCCTAACAGAATCCCCACCAGTATTATCACCGGCTTTCTGGGAGCCGGAAAAACCACCGCCATTCTTCACCTTCTGGACCATAAGCCCACCAATGAGACCTGGGCGGTTTTGGTGAATGAGTTCGGTGAAGTCGGCATCGACGGCGCCATTCTTTCCAGCAAGGGCGCGTTAGTGAAAGAAGTTCCTGGCGGTTGTATGTGTTGCGTGAACGGGTTGCCAATGCAAATCGGGCTGAACATGCTGCTGGCGCGCAAGCCAGATCGTTTGCTGATTGAACCGACCGGACTTGGGCATCCCGATGAAATCATCGCAACGCTTAACGGCGAGCACTACCGGGATATCGTTAGTATTCAAGCGACCCTGACCCTGCTGGACCCAAGAAAGATCACAGACCCACGTTATTACGAGAATGAGAATTTCAGGAAACAGGTTCAGGTCGCGGACATCCTGGTCGCCAATAAAACCGACTTATGCTCTGACGAGGATAAGCGGGTGTTTTATGAATGGGTAAAGACCACCAGACCCGACTTGCATGAAGACGCCATTGGCTGGGTCAATCACGGGCGCGTGAACCCGGGCTGGCTGGAACACTCCTCCGCCCCCAGCGACTACAGCATTCCGGCGGCGCCGGAAAGCAAGCTGCCATTTATCGACATTGCTCCCGCCCCCCAACAGGATATCGTACGCAAAGAAAATCGCGGCGATGGTTATTTCAGTTGCGGCTGGGTTTTCTCGCCCAAATACTGTTTCGATTTGAAGGAAGTGCTGAATCTCGTCTACTCTCTGGATGTGGAGCGCTGCAAAGGCGTGTTTCGCACAGCGGAAGGCGCTGCGGTGATCAACGCGGAGAATGGCGGAGTTACCGTTTATACCGTCACCGAAGCGCCAGACAGCCGCATCGAGGTGATCGACAGTCAGCCTTTGCAAGTGGAGAGTCTGGAAAAGCTTCTAAAGGAGATTCTGGCCAGCGAGGCAGCGATTTAATCAATCAGCGCCGCCTTATCAATACAGACAGAATCAGACCGCATCCAACAGGCTGCGTAACTCCTCCGCGGTGAAAGAGACATGCTTGATCGTTTTGCGCCGCCATGTGTAAGCGATATGGAGATCGCCACAGCGAGTCAAACAGGCGCATGGGTAAGAGAACTCTCCCTCGCCGTTTTCGAGCACATGAACAGGTCGCCATTGCTCGCCATCCGTTGAGGCGGACATAATCAACACGGAGCGACCTGCCGCGCCGGAGTTATGCAACAAGAGAAACCGGCCATCGTTGGCGCGCACCACATCAATGGCGGCGTCCAGCGCAGGTATTTGCGTCAGACGCAAATCGGTCCAGTTGCGGCCTTCATCAAACGACCAGCATTCACCCAGGAAACCTTCCGTCGTACGGCAAAGGCTCTGAATGGCTTGCCCATGAATCAGCAGTACGGGCTGAATCGCAGGCAAAGACGAGGCCTTCGGTCCATGCGCGCTCCAAGTTTTACCCCTGTCTTCACTGCGCTCAAAGCAGATCCGCCACACCTCATTTTCTGTGCTGGTTGGGATAAGCATTGCGCCGGAAGGCAACACGACTGGACGCCCACGCACCGGCCCTATTCTGCCGCTATCAAGCAAGCGCGGCTGCGACCAGGTCGCGCCCTCATCCACTGATTCGATATAGGCGCCCCACCAGCGGGAAGGACTTGGCCCCACTTGATAGTACAGCAGCAAGCGACCATCGCCAGACCTTGAGAAAACAGGATTCCATAAGGGGTAACGGCGTCCGCTTGGCTGCAGGGGGTCAACCAGGAGGCGCTGGTTGCGCCAGCGTCCGTCACGATACTCAGCGCCCCAAATCCCCGTTTTCTGCGATCCTTCTCCAGGGCCTGCAAAGCAAGCCAGCAATAAGCCGTCCTCTACGTCCTGAATGGTCGCAGCATGACATTGCTTCCCATCGTTAACATCGAAAACAAAGGCTTCCTGCATGATCGACCACCTCTTCTGAAGCTTTCCTACAAATCGATGTCGACATCTCCATCGCGGAACAGCATGCGAATAAGACGGAAAGGCAGCATGACCAGTTCAAAACCGATATCAATGATGAACTCCAGCCAATCCAGTGCGTCCAGCCAGCCGCTATCGCTGTGGCGATGCTTTTTACTTGGCCAGACATAATGAGCGAGGATAAATCCCGCGATAGATGCCGCCAGTATCCATCCATTAAAACCCTGGGTGAACTGACTTACAACGCCTATCACCGCGCCAACGAATAACGCCAGCGACAACAACACTCTCAACAAATCCATAACGCCCGGTCAGACCTCTACAAAATATACGCCGACAGTACGGCGCCATATGAGCGGCCACAAGGCCGAAAGCTCATGCTCAATACTACGTCAAAGGTTAACCCAGTTTAATGCGGAGGAAACGCCTCATCCTAATTCTTTCTGCTAACATACGAGCGCTAGTCGGTGAAGGCGCATGATGAAGGCATGGGGATTTCGAACTATTCAAAATTAATTGCTGCGCTGGCGATCATATTGCCGGCGATGGGACTCGCTTTGTATTTCAAAGCTAACAGTCGCGGTAACGCGGCTTCGCAGGAGTGCCTGTTCGGCAATATTTACGAATTGCTGGAAAGCCAGAAAGTCGGCGATAACGTCTATGAGCTGTATCTTCATGTAAGCGGCTGGCCGGACAGAATAGAAAGCATTTCTCTGTTCAGTCCTCCTGCGTCCTTTGACGCCTGCGGACAACCTTTACAAAAAGCGCTGGCTTCATCGCCAGTGGAGTACGGTCAGGAAGGAAAAATCGTTAAGTGGCCGATCCGCTTTGTCGTGGAAGGCGGCGCTGTCAAAATCCGCTATTCCAGCGACAAAGACGGCAGACTGGCGATGGAAGACGTTCCCGTAGACTGGAAACTCAGCTCAACCACGCAGCTTCCTCCACAACTTACGCACTAAAGAGTTAGCATACTCGGCTCGCATTTCATGAGCCCGATTGATGTAGTAGTGATAGTCGATGCTTCCATCCTCCTCTATTCGATAGTCCACTGTACGGGCTTTCTTCGCGGGATTTTCCCGAACGGTTTCCGTCATCAGGAACACTTCCGCCATAGTCAGAGCTTTCATATTCATACCCTCTTGGATCTGTACTGAACTTTTAATTCATCTTAGTTCGTTCTATGATTCATAAAAATCGATATTTTTCGATGGTATAGTTCAAGATATTTGATATATGAAGCTTCCTGATATTTCCACGGAATTACTGCAAACCTTCGTCACGGTCGTGGACAGCGGCGGTGTGCTACGCGCCAGCGAACGTCTGTTCAAAACCCAATCCACCGTCAGCATGCAGCTCAGCCGTCTGGAGGAGCGCCTCGGCGTCGCCTTGTTCCGAACGGTGGGACGCCGTAAAGAGCTGACGCCGGAAGGCGAAACCATGCTGATCTACGCCCGCAAGATTCTGGATCTACAGAACGAAGCATTGAAGGCCATTCAGGGCGTGCAGTTTGAAGGCGAGCTGACCATCGGCATTTCCCGTTCTCTGGTGGACGGGGACCTGACTAATGAACTGTCCAAGTTCGCCATGCAGTATCCGCTGATAAAACTTAACGTGCGCTCCGCATCCAGCATGCATTTGCATAACGCATTCGAACAAGAGGAGTTTGACTGCATTATTCGCCTGACTCAGGACCCTTCCGCAGACGAGTTAGTGCTCAGCAAAGCAAAGATGGTCTGGGTGGCGTCGGATAAGTTTCAGTTCGATCCCAGCGTCCCGTTGCGCATGGCCAACTTCACCACGCCCTGCCAGTTCCGCTCAATCAGTGAAAAGGCGCTTAAGGCCGCTGGCATTGTGTGGCAGGAAGCGTACACCACCAACAATCTCAACGCATTGATGTCTGCGGTGCGGGGCAATCTGGCGGTCAGCGCCCGCACCCAGCACGCGCTGCAGCCGGGAACCCGGGTGGTGGGACCAGAGGAAGGACTCCCTGAGCTGCCGGAAATTTTCGTCGTGGCGCAGACCCGCGGCAGTTCAAGACTGGCCGAGTTCTTTATTTCATGGTTGGCGCCCCGTCCTCCGGTCGCGGCTTGAAGTCGGAAGGCGACGGACAGCCCGCGCTCTCGCAGAACTCATTCAGGGGCAGATCCCAATAAGGCGTCCCGTTGAAGCGCTCCAGAACGTAATCCACAAAGGTGCGCACCCGGTGAGAAAGATGGCGGGTATGGGGATAAATCAGATACGCATTCGCCTCCACCAGTTGGTATTCCGTGAGTATGGGCTTCAGGGCGCCGCTGGCGATTTCCTTATACAAAATGAAATTAGGCTGCGTCACGATCCCATAATCGTTCACCGCCGCTTGCCGCAGATAATCGCCCGCGTTGGCTTGTAGCCAGGGATTCACATTCACCTCGATACATTCGCCCTTGCTGTTCCAGAAGCGCCAGATACTGTTGGGCAGATTGGAGTAATGAATCACTCGATGCTGCGTTAATTCTTCCGGGGTTTTGGGCTCGCCGAACTTCTCCAGATAAGCGGGACTGGCGCAGATCACCGAGTGTATTTTGCAGATCGGGCGGGCGATCAAAGTGGAGTCCACCAGGCGTCCAATACGTATGGCCAGATCATACCCTTCCTGCACGATGTCGACCTGACGGTCATTAAAATTGATATCGAAATTCAGGTTCGGGTGCATTTGCATAAAGTCATTGAAAACACAGCCCAAGTGCATCATCCCGAACGTGAACGGCGCAGCGATCTTCAGCTTGCCGCTGAGGGACTTGTGCTCGCTGGTCACCGCCTCTTCCAGTTCCGCCAGATCCTCCAACAGTCGCAAACAGCGCTCGTAATAACTGCGCCCTGTTTCGGTCAGGGTCAACTTGCGGGTGGTTCGCACCAGCAACTGCACGCCCAGACGGGCCTCCAGCTCCGCCAACCGGCGGCTCACTGCCGACTTGGCGATGTCCAGAACCTGCGCCGCGCGGGTGATGCTGCCAGTCTCCACCACTTTGGCGTAGATCTGCATTTCCTCAAAACGACTCATGCGCCCTCTCCAAATATGCTTCGTTTAATTGTTCTTATTTTAGCAACAGAATTTTCATTACAGCCATGTTTATCCCTTTAATCTCAACAAATATAGTGAGCCCATCTAAACGACAGCCAAGTTTCGGGAGATATTCCATGACCCAATCAATTACTCGCATTCTGAAAATCGATAGCAGCGCCCGTGCGGAAAGTTCAATGAGCCGCAAGCTGGCGCAACAACTTACTGAACAACTGGTGGCGGCCAACCCTGGCGCGGAAGTGGTTAACCGCGATGTGTCCGGCGGATTGCCTTTCGTTACAGAAGAATGGATCGGCGCCAGTTACACCCCGGCGGATCAGCGCACTGAAGCGCAAAACCAGGCGCTGGCGCTGTCAGACAGCCTGATCGAGGAACTACAGGCGGCCGACACGCTGGTTATCGCCGCGCCCATGTATAACTTCAGCATTCCCGCTACCTTGAAAGCGTACATCGATCAAATTTGCCGTGCGCAAGTAACGTTCCGCTATACAGAGCAGGGCCCGGTTGGACTGCTGGAAAATAAAAAGGCGTATGTAGTGGCTGTCACCGGAGGTACGCCCGTCAACAGCGCGGCAGACTTTGTGTCCGCCTATATGCGTCAGGTGCTGGGATTCATCGGCATCAAGGATGTGACCTTTATCAACGCCGACCGCATCAAGGTTGACCCGGAGTCCATTCTGGCCGACGCGCAGCAGCAGATCGCCGCTGTAACGGATGTCGCCGCCGCTTAAGCGTTCGTCAGCCTCGTCCAGCAAGGAAGCAGGCTGTCGCATTTTCCGCGCTGCGACGCAGGTTGACGGCGGCATCCGCCAGGGCCTGGTCCAGAGTGACCACGCCCGGCGCAATGGGAAAGACAGCCGTCAATCCCATTGTTCGCGCCGCCGCCGCATCGCCTAAAAGCGCGCCAACCAGCGCAATGGTGGGCGCGCCAACTCTTTGGGCTCTCTGCGCCACCCCCAGTGGCGCTTTGCCTCGCAGGCTTTGACTGTCCATACAGCCTTCTCCGGTAAACACCAGATCCGCTCCCTTCAGCTTTTCGTCAAATCCACTGAGCTCCAGCACCAAATCAATGCCCTTGCGCCCTTGAGCGCCAAGCACGCCGACAAACGCCATCCCTAATCCTCCCGCCGCACCGCCGCCGGGTATCGCCTGCAACTCTCGTCCCAGCGCCCGCTCATTCAACGCCAGCCAATGAGACAACAAGCGATCGAGTTCCTGCACATCAGCGGACGTAGCGCCTTTTTGCGGACCAAAAACCGCTGACGCGCCCTGTTCCCCGCACAGGGGATTATCCACATCCAGCGCAATGGTGATGTCGCATTCGCGCAAGCGAGGGTCCAGACCGCTGTAATCCAGCGTGACCAGCTCCTTTAGCCCCTGCGCGCAGGGAGCAATTGATTCGCCCGCCGTATTGAGCGCGCGCAGGCCCAACGCCATTAACATCCCGACTCCGCCATCATTGCTGGCGCTGCCGCCGAGTCCGATCATGAAGCGCCTGGCGCCGGCGTCCAGCGCATCGCGAATGACTTCACCACTGCCCCAGCTGCCCGCCAAAAAGGGATTACGCTGCTCCCGCGTCAATAAATGCAGCCCCGTCGCCGCCGCGACTTCTATCACCGCTGTGGCGCCATCCTCCAGCAATCCCCACATGGCGGTGACCGGCTCTCCCAGTGGATTACGCACCGTCGCGTAGCGCTCATGTCCTCCCTTATTGGCGAGAATCGCCGCGACAAACCCTTCGCCGCCATCGGAGATTTGTATCGCTTCGCAATGAGCGTGAGGCGCAGCTCGCAATACGCCCTCCATGATCGCGGCGCCGACTTCCCGGGAAGACAGGCATTCTTTGAACGAGTCTGGAGCAATCAGAACTTTCATTATTTGTTTCCGCATAAGAATAGGTGACCGACCTAGCCTAGCCATTCCCATGCCAGGGCTAAAGGATCAGGTGAACTCGCGACAGATTTTTTGCGAATCTTCCGCAGACAGTCCTTCACCCGTCAGTCCGCATTGTCCTGTCCCAGCGCCGCCGGATTGGTAATGCCGACAGGTGTGGCACACGCCAAAGCGCTGCCGTTTACGCGCTATCTGCCATTGCGCCAGGATATCGCGCAGGCTCCCAAGTAAGGCGGCTTCTTCTGTTCCGGAGAAGTTGCGCATGGCGGCGTCGAACCCCGGCGGTGGCGTCAATTTATCCAGCAGCGCTTGCGCTTTTTCCGTCAGATGCAGGTGCACCATGCGCCGATCTGAGGCGTCCGCCTGCTTTTCCACAAAGCCTTTGGACTCAAGCTGCTTGATGCTCTGGGATATCGTGCCTTTGGTGATTTCTAGATATTCCGCAACGCCTTGCGGCGTATCCGAATAGCGGTTGCAGGCCGCCAAATAACGCAGCACATCCAGATGTACTGGCTGCAGATCGTACTCCAGCAACGCCTTGCGCCACTCCGTGCGGATGACGTAACCGATACGTTCGATGAATTCAAAAATAAGATTATCAGGCATACGCAAATACTATCGACACAATACTGTAATCACAACCGCCCCGATAACGCGATTTTCTGATCAAGCCATCTGATATGCAATTTCTATCAAGGTGATAAGAACAATTAGGCGCTATAGATCCAGATATAGTATTGACTCGAAACTTTATGTGGAGATAAATTAAATACGTTTCGAGTCAATACTAAAAAGAGGTTTCTATGTTTACGTCCCGATTACTTGCTTGCAGCGTTCTACTGGTCTCTGTTGGCGCTTGCGCTCATACGCCGTCCCCCACGAAGTTTGAATCCGCGGCTAATAAGGCGATACCAGGGGAGTTCGATCTGATCCAAACCCGTGTTTACCGTGATGGCCCTTATGCTGTTTTTGAACACAGCGTTCGCTATGGCGCAGGCGCGCTGAAACCCAACGCCATCGGCCAGTTGGCGGGTAGTGAAGTGTTCAGCTATGTCTGGCCGACTTCTCTGAATAGCAGTGCGGTAGGGTTTGCAGCGGCCCAGGGCATTCTCGCCTTCGTGCTAACGGCGCATCCAGACTTTGACGACACGCCGAAGTTCGACGAGAACGCCGACGGCAAGTTCGATAATGACGGCGACCTCTGGCACAGCCACTGGGTAGTGCTGACGCCGGACGAGCAGTGCGGCCCTGGCGCGTTGAAGGTGAAGGACATTCCCGCTGACGCCCACCCCAACCTGCCTGCAACCTGGCCTGGACTGCCCCTGTTTATCGACAGCCCAGGTTATGAGCCTGAACTGAAGGGAGAACAGGTTCGCGCCAGGGTTCCTCTCAAAGACATAGGGTTTCCGGAAGCGTTTCAGTATGACGGCGTCACCGCCGCCCTGCGGGTCAACGCCAATGTGCACAGTCCGTTACTGTGCGTGACCAATGTATGGGATGTGACTTCCGGCGATTTAAGCCTGCCGGCGACTTACGCGCCTCAGTAGCGAGGGCATTCTAAAATGTACAGACATGTTTAACCTTCGGGTGGGTGAATAACGCCGACATGAGAATAGTAAGAATAGTGAAAGTAAGTTAGTCCGGCGAACAGATAAAGCCCTTCTAAGAGCCGGAAAACGACAGGGCCTGGGCATGCCAGGCCTTGTCTCCTGCGGACTCGCGCAGCGCTAACGTCCATCTGTTTGCATTAACGCGGCATTCCTTGCGCGATAGCGCACAGTCTCAGCAAGCTGGCGAAAGCAGTATTCTGCTTCTATAAAATTAGTATTGGGTACGAAACTGTATCAGGCGCTGATTCAGAATGTAGGAGGGCACGCCATGGCTGAGGAGTTCGAAAAACTGCATCCGATTCTTAATGAAATCACCCGCACTTTCACACAACTGTATGAACGGCAAAAAGACGTCGACACGCTTGAAAAGCTCATCAAGCTGGAGGCCATACTGAAAGTCAAACTGGATGAAATCCAGGCCGTCAGGGCGAAAGTGGAGAACGAGTAACGCTCTCCAGCCTTATTAAAAACGCTGAGTCGCCTGCTGCCGGTACTCTCTGGGCGTAAGCCCTTTCAATTCCTGAAAACGCCGATTGAAGTTGGCGACATTATTGAAGCCCACCTGAAAACAGATGCTCGCCACCTGTTCATCGGTTTCCGCCAGCAGACAACACGCGCGGCTGACGCGGATGCGATTGAGAAACTCCACAAAGCGATTACCAGTAGCCTTGCGGAAAAATCGTGAGAAGTGACTGTCCGTCATCCCCACCAGTTCCGCCACCTCCTGCAAGCTGATTGGCGACTCAATATTGTTGATCACATACTCGACCACCGTGTTGATCTTGCGTTGCATGGTCTCGTTGGCTTTGGAGTTGATCTGCATGGTGGAGAGCATGCGGTAATTCGGCCAGGCCGCCAGCTCATTCATGAAATCAAAAAACAGCACAATGCGGGTCAGACCGGAGGCGTCGCGGATCTCAGCGAAGCGGTTGCGCACCTCATCAAGATCGACGCCGATGAATTCGATGCCGGAGCGCGCGCGTTCCAGCATCGGCAGCAGCTGGCTCAATTCGGGAATGACCTTGATGCCCTGCTCGATCGTGTCGTGATTAAAGTGCAGCAACATGTCCCGTAGCTCCACCTCGGACTCCGGGTCATTCTTGCTGATCCAGTTATGAGGCAGCCTGGGCCCGGTCAGAATCAACTGCCCCGGCCCGAACAGCCCCACATAATCGCCGATAAAGACTTTGCCGGTAGTGGCGACGATGAAGTGCAACTCGTACTCCTCGTGCACATGCCAGCGAATCAAATCGCTGGGAAATCCATGCTCGATATAACGCACGGTGCCCGCGCTGCGGTCCGTCAACTCGATTTCCGGCACGCCTTTATTCATCTTCCGCATCGACTTAACCTACTGCTCAGCTCATGACGTTGCCGCCATCCACATTGAATGTCTGCGCCGTAATGTAGTTTGAGGCCGGCGACGCCAGAAACAGCGCCATCCCGCAGATATCCTCCGGCGCGCCCATGCGTCCAAGCGGCACATCCAATCCCACCCGCCTTTTCTTCTCGCCCAGAGGCAGGTTTTCATATTTGGCGAACAACGCGTCCACCTGCTCCCACATGGGAGTATCCACCACTCCGGGGGAGATCCCGTTAACAGTGATATTGTGTTTGGCCAGCGCCAGCGCCGCCGACTGCGTATAGCTGATGATCGCCGCTTTGCTCGCACAGTAGTGCGACACTAACGCCTCACCTCTACGCCCGGCCTGGGACGCCAGGTTGATGATTTTGCCCTGCCTTTGCGAGTCTACCATGTGTTGCGCCACTTTCTGCATCGTGAAAAAAGCCCCTTTCACGTTTACGGAAAATATCCGCTCATACATGGCTTCATTGGATTCCAACAGCGGCGCCAGATCAAATACCGCCGCGTTATTGAACAGGATATCCACGCCGCCGAAACGTTCGACCGACTGCGCCAGCAAGCGATCCACAGAGGCCATATCCGTCACGTCCGCCTGCACATAACAGGCAGTTTCGGGGTACTGCTCCAACACTGCCGCAGCTTCTTTCGACGGCGTTGCAGGCAAGTCGCAGAGCACACAAGAAGCGCCGGCGGCCAGATACGCCTCCGCCACCGCTGCGCCAATACCGCCGCCAGCGCCGGTCACCAGTGCGGTTTTGCCCTGCAGGTTGGTCAGTTTTTCGATTGGGTAACTCACAATGTCTTTCCTTTCAAAAGAGGGGATATCGTTAAAGGCGCGGGAAGCCGACTCGATATGACGTCGCAGCAAGTCGCCGAAAGCGGGATAGCGCTGCGGCAGATCTCCCCAGAGCTTGGCGTCGGAGACAAAGCGCTCCAAAGCATCCGGGGCGGATAATAGTTTTTCCAGCCGCGGCCATTCCGGCTCGTAATAAGGAACCGGAGCCTGCCCGGCGCGCACTCGCTGCATGAAAACATACCAGTACGCAATGGCCTGCAGCGTTCGCTCCGGCGTGCGACCGGCGGCGAAGCCGCCTTGCAACGTCGGCAGGATGAATATCGGGAACTTGCTGCCGCCGTCCGCACAAATGCGTTCAATACGATCGCCGATATTGCGGTTGCCGAATCGGGCCAGCACTTTGCGCCAGTAGGCGTGTAAATCCAGAGGCGAATCGCCTAACGCCGGAATCGCCTCCTGCACTTCAAAGGCCTCGACAAAGGCTCTCAACTCTGGATCATGCACCGCTGCGTCGTAAGTGGGGAATCCGCGCAGAGCGGCGAGATAAGACAGTGCGGTGTGGCCGCCATTGAGAATACGGATTTTCGCTTCCTCATAAGGCTGCACATGATCCACCAGCGTTACGCCGACGCGCTCCAACGGCGGACGCCGCCCGGCGAAATCATCCTCAACCACCCACTGCACGAAGTCTTCCGCCATCACCGTCAACGCGTCGGCGACGCCGAATCGCGCCCTTACGTCACGGGAATGTTCAGGAGCAAGACGCGGTGTAATACGGTCCACCATGGCGTTGGGGAAACTGGCGTTATCACGCAGCCAGGACAACAGCTCGGCATCGCCGACCTGCTGCAGGTATTGAGTAAAGCCTGTCTTCAGGGTATCGCCATTATGACGCAGGTTGTCGCAGCTCAGCAGAGTGATGGGCCCTTGCCTGGACTGCATTCTCGCTCTTAAACCCGCATGCAGAAACGCATATAGCGTATTGCGTCCACTACCCTGCAGATCTGCGGCGATTTCAGGATGGGCGACATCCAGCAAACCATCCTCCTGCAAATAGTAGCCGCCCTCCGTCACCGTGATGGTGACCAATTGCGTTTGCGCATCCGCCAGGCATTGATCCACGCTTTGCGGAGACACAGCGCCATCCAACAGACGAATCAGCGCGCCAATTTCTTCATAACGCGCCTCACCTTCAGGCGAAACGGTTTTCAGCACATAGCTTCCGGACTGCGCCTGCAGCGCAGCGAACGCGGGGCTGTCGGCGGGCCGGAGATTCACGCCGGTAACGCCCCAGTCCTGACAGTCCTCATAGGCCAGCAGCGCATTGAAGTAATAAGCCTGATGCGCCCGATGGAAAGCGCCAACGCCTAAATGGACGACCGATGAGCTAACCTGCGAACGATCATAAGACAGCTTGAGCAACGTCGCGTCGTTCACCCCAGAACGCGTATCAGACATGAGCCGTCTCCCCGCCATTCACATACACCGCCTGATTTTGCGGATTGAATAAACGCATCTCTTCCGCATCAAAATTCAGGCTCACTTGCTGACCTTCCATCAAACCGCTGCGCGCAGCGGATTTCACCACCAGATTGCCGCAGCCGTTCACCTGCACATGGCAATAGGCTTCCGAGCCCAGGTTTTCAATCAGTTCAATGCGCCCCTGCACCGGTCCATCGCCTATCGGAGCGATATGGATATGCTCAGGCCGCACCCCCAGACTCCAACCAGCGCCTACGTTGTCCGCCAACACCCGCGCAGGAAGACGCAGATGGGCGTCAGCGGCGCGCACTTCGACGCTTTCGCCGCCCTGAATCACTTGATCGATGGCCAGCATATTCATCTTCGGCGTGCCGATAAATTCCGCGACAAAGCGATTCGCCGGCTGTTGGTATAGGTCAATGGGAGAGCCGCACTGTTCGATCTGGCCCTGATTAAGGATGACCACCCGGTCCGCCAGGGTCATCGCCTCCACTTGATCGTGCGTCACGTAAATCATCGTCGTGCCAAGCTGTTTATGCAGACGCGCCAGCTCAAGACGCATCTGCACCCGCAGAGCCGCGTCCAGGTTCGATAACGGCTCATCAAACAGGAAGACTTTAGGCTGACGTACGATAGCGCGACCAATGGCGACCCGCTGCCGCTGTCCGCCGGACAACTCGCGCGGCTTGCGCGCCAAAAGCTTATCCAGTTGCAACGAGGCGGCGACGGAACGCACTTTCTCATCAATTTCCGCCTGCGGCCGTTTCGCCAGACGCAAGGCGAAGGAAAGGTTTTCCGCCACGGTCATATGCGGATACAGCGCATAAGACTGGAACACCATCGCCAGATCCCGCTTGGAAGACGGCGCTTCGGTGATATCCCTTCCGTCCAGATGGATAGAGCCTTCAGAGACCAGCTCAAGCCCCGCGATCAAACGCAACAACGTGGATTTACCGCACCCGGACGGGCCGACGAAAACGATAAACTCCCCTTCCTGGATTTCCAGATTGACGCCGCGAATAGCATGGTACTGATCGTAATGTTTATGCAGATCTTTAATATTCAGATAACTCATCGGATAAATCCTCGAAAACTATTTCACGGCGCCGAACGTCAGGCCCTGCACCAACTGCTTCTGACATAACCAGCCGAACGCGACGATGGGGGCGCAGGCCAGTGTGGAAGCCGCTGAAAGCTTGGCCCAGAACAGGCCTTCCGGGCTGGAGTATGAGGCGATCATGGAAGTCAGCGTGCCGGCGTCCGCCGCGGTCAGGTTGAGAGACCAGAATGACTCGTTCCAACACAGCACGATGGACAACAGACCAGTGGAGGCGATGCCTCCCCAGGCCAGCGGCATGACGATTTTCACTACCTCTCCCATGGGACTGGCTCCATCCATTCTGCAGGCTTCCAGGATTTCCCTGGGAATGTCTTTGAAGTAGGAAAACAGCATCCACACCACGATGGGCAGGTTCATCATGGTGAAAATGATGATCAGACCAATACGCGTATCGAGCAGCCCGTAATCACGGAACAGAATGTAAATCGGCACCAGTACGCCCACCGCGGGCAGCATTTTGGTGGACAACATCCACAGCAACAGATCCTTGGTGCGCTTTCCGGGATAAAACGCCATGGCGTAAGCGCCGGGAATGGCGATCAGCAGCGCCAGAATAGTCGCGCCGAAGGACGTCACAATCGAGTTGATGGCGTGCTTCAGGTAATCGCTGCGCTCCTGCACCAGAGAAAAGTTCTCCAGAGTCGGTTCGAACACCAATGTGGGCGGCGAGGAAATCGCCTGCAGCTCAGTTTTGAATGAGGTCAGAAACATCCACAGAATGGGAAAAAACAGCAGCAAAGCGATTCCCCAGGCGGAAACGCCTACGATCCAGGTACGCACTTTATATTTTTGCTTCAGATTCATAGCCGCCTCACACCGTTAAGTTCTTGCCGATGGCGCGAATCAGGAAAAACGCCACGATATTGGCCAACACCACCGCAAACAAACCGCCTGCGGACGCAATGCCCACATCGAATTGCAATAGCGCCTGGGAATAGATCAGATACGCCAGGTTGGTGCTGTCATAGCCGGGGCCACCGCCGGTAGAAACATAAATCTCAGCGAACACCACCAGCAGAAAAATGGTTTCGATCATGATCACCACAGCGACCGGGCGAGCGAGATGGGGAATGGTGAGATAGCGGAAAATATGCCAGCTGGTGGCGCCGTCCATCCGCGCCGCTTCTTTTTGCTCCGTATCCTGGGACTGCAACGCAGTGACGAACACCAGAATCGCAAACGGCAGCCACTGCCAGCTCACCATGATGATGATGGAAAACAGGGGGACGTCCGCCAGCCAGTCCATCGGCTCCATCCCGACCATTTGCGAGAGCCAGGCGAAGACCCCATACACCGGGTTCATCATCATGTTTTTCCAGATCAATGCGCTGACCGTAGGCATGACGAAAAACGGCGAGATCAACAATACCCGCACCGCGCCGCGACCAAAGAAAGGCTGATCAATCAGGGCGGACAACGCCACGCCAAGCACCACAGTGATAGCCAGCACCGATCCCAGCAGGATCAGCGTATTGTTCACCGCCGGCCAGAAGCCGGGGTCGGTGACGAAAAACTCGTAGTTCAGCAAGCCAGTGAAGTTATGCTCGCCGGGGTACAGCAGGTTATAACGGATGGTGGAGAAATATATCGTCATCGCCAGGGGCACGATCATCCACAACAACAGTGAGATGACGGACGGAGCGAGTAACGTTCGCGTTACAGCACGTTGCATCGAAACACTCTCTGGTAACTGGGTTCTTAAGATCCGAAGACGGCTTCGCGGTTCGAACCGCCGCCCGCAGCCCGCCGTGAATGCCCATAAACACGGCGGCGCAGACGGCTTATCTCATGTCGCGAAGAGCGGATCAGTAATAGCCGGACTGACGCATCTGACGATCCGCCGACACATTGGCGGACTGCAGCGCTTTTTCAACGGACACGCTGCCCGTCAACGCCCCGGTCAACATCTGCCCGGTCGCCATGCCAATCGCCTGAAATTCGGGAATGGCGGCGAACTGCACGCCGATATAGGGCGACGGCTCCAGAGTGTTGTCTTCTGGATTAGCGGAGTTAATGGCCTTAAGCTCCGCTGATGCGAATACCGCCGCTTTCAGGAACTCAGGATTTTCGTAGGTGCTGGTGCGCGTACCGGTAGGAACCGAGCCCCATCCCTGCGTATCCGCCACCAGTTGGATGTAGTCCTTGGAAGTGGCCCAGGTGACGAACTTCTGCGCCGCTTCAGCATGCTTGGTCGCGGCGGGAATGGCGAGCGACCATGCCCACAGCCAGTTGGCGCCCTTATCGGTCACAGCGACGGGGGATTGCGCAAAGGCGACCTTGTCTGCAACTTTGCTCTGTTTGGGATCGCTGACGAATGACGCCGCTATAGTGGCGTCGATCCAGATGCCGCACTTGCCTTCGTTGAATAGCGCCAGGATCTCGTTGAAGCTGTTAGAACTGGAGCCCGGCGGGCCGTAGTTCTTCAGCAGATCAACATAGAAGCTGACGGCATGGGTCCAGGCGGGCGTGGTCAGCTGCGGCTTCCATTTTTCATCAAACCAGCGCGCGCCAAATGAGTTGGCCATGGTGGAGATGAACGCCATGTTGTCGCCCCATCCGGATTTGCCGCGCAGGCAGATGCCGTAGACGCCTTCCTTAGGCTTGTGCAGCGCCGCCGCCACATCTCTGATATGCCCCCAGGTGGGTCGATCTTCGATGGTCATGCCCGCTTTTTCGACCAGGTCCTTGCGGTACATGATCATGGAGCTTTCGCCGTAAAAAGGCGCCGCATAGAGTTTGCCGTCGACAGACAGTCCTTTACGAACCGCCGGTAGAATATCGTCCACATCATAGGACGCGTCGGTATTTATTTCCTTTAACCAACCGCGTTTGCCCCAGATCGGCGTCTCGTACATGCCGATGGTCATCACATCGTACAAGCCGCTCTTATTGGCGATGTCCTGCGTGACGTTCTGGCGCAAAACGCCTTCTTCCAACGTCACCCATTTCAATTTGATGTCTGGATTGGCCTTTTCGAAATGGCTGCTCAGCTTCTGCATTTCGATCATGTGGCCGTTGTTGACGGTAGCGATTGTGATTTCCTCAACCGCTGACGCGAGAGACGAGATCCCCAGGGAAATGGTCGCCGCCGAAACCAGCGCAGCGCGGGATAGAAACTTCATAGGTTACCTCCGAAGAAGTGTTATTTTTATATTCAAAGGGGGCCTTAATGACTTAAAGCAGAATTACTATGCGTCAATCCAGTTTCCAACTCTAATACCTACCATCGAAAAAATTATACTTTTTTGACAAAATTTCCATGAAATCGGGATAATTTTGTAAATTCAGTACATATATAACGTAGTTCTTCAGGGAATCGGCAAAGTCAGCCGGCGTTGCATAGCGTTTCTTTACCGCAGCCTAGGGTACACCCCAGGTGGCGTGCGGTTATGAGCGTCTATTATGTTTCTGCATCCGGCGCCGACCGGATGCGATAGCGACGCTCAACGCTGACCGAGCCGATTGAGGGAGTTGGAAGAAGACAATGACAAAAGTGGCGGGAAAAATCTGTGGCGTTGGTTGGGAGCTCACTCTTTATTCAGTGAGCGAGTTTGAGGAACGCGCCACCTATCAGGATATCGCCCGGCTCACCCGCTTCAAGCTGGTGTACGCCAACGATAATATCGAAGAAGAAGTCTGCGACATTGCGGACCTGAACAACCTGCTGATCCAAAACGGCGTATTCGTCAGCCATTTCTCGCCGTCGCAAACCAGAGGCATGGCGGAAATACTCTGCAAACTCAATCATATGGGAGAGCTGGTATGCGCCAACTCGCCATACTGGGCCGGAATCGAGGCCTACACTGGCCATGGCTCTGACGAGATCACCCCGCAAGTCACCTCGGAGTCGATCAGTTTCGTCGTGTTCCGTTCCTATCTGATGTTCAAGCGCCACGGATTCTTCCTGGCCCGGGTGTCGGTTCGGGATATGTCGAAATATGAGTTATGCTGTTTTTCAGAACAAACACGCCATTCATTTATGAGACCTGCATTTTCTGGAAGAAAGAATGAATAATCCCATACTGACGCGAGACAATCTGCTGGGCGGCAAGCTGGCGGAAATCATGAGCTACTACATGCTGCAGCAGGACGCGGACAGAAAGGACTTCTTAAACATCGCCCGCAAGCAAAAAGGTAAATTCGAGGACAAAGCCAAACGTGTAGAGGCGCTTTTCGGCTATCCCGTCCCTGCTGAAGTTATCGAAGCGGAAGAGTGCATGACCGCTTATGACAGGTACAGTGGCGTCGCCCAAGACGTCTGGATGCTTGCTGGCGAAATGATGAGCCTGCCTGACCAAGTCAGCGCCAAAGACATCGCTACCTCTCTCCGTGACTTCGAACTGATTATGCGCCTGCTCACCGGGCTCGAAATTATCGGCCGGGACCCCAGCGGCGATACCTGCTTTCTCAACATGCTCCCCTCTCCTCTCGGTACGGCCCGAGTGATAGTTTATGATCACGAAACCGGGGAGCCGTCCTCCGAAGAGTATTTCTCCATCGCCGACTTCGTCGCAGACCGTTGGGAGGAGGACTGCCTTAGAGAGCCGGACGACGATGACATGGATGATAAGGATGAAGATGAAGAGGAGGAGTACGAAGAAGACTTCCAGGAAGAAGAATGGTTCAGCAAACACTCCGACGCCGCCAAACAAGCCATTGAAGACTTCAACTCCTTCGCCGAAGCGGAAATAGAACAACGCCCTTACTATCACGACCCCAAACAATTATTCAGCCGCACAGATTGGCTGCATGGCCATCCCTCCGGCCGCCCCACTTACGCCTTCGCCTCCAAAATGGATCAAGCCCCAACGTTTGAAGTGTACGAGCGGGAGAAATCATTACTCGATAAAGAACCTGCGCTGGCGAACTATTGGATGCTCGCGCATTTCTTTCTGGGCAATCATGTCGCCTGTCGCAACACGATTAATCTGGTCAGACAGGCCAACGCCCTCGGAAGCATTACGCAAGCGCTGGCGGAAGCCCTGTATGAAACACTGACCGCCTTGGAAACCAAGCCGGACTCAGCGCAATTCGGACGTCTTGATCATCAGAAAATAACTGACCTCATAAGCCAGACTCAAGCCAATAGCTCACCTGAGCATCTTGAACCTGCGCGCCGCGCAGCCCTGTTGGAAGCCAGAGGCGAGACCCAGCTTAAACGGCTAAAACCCAAAGAGTGCAAACAGCGTCTCGCCAGTGGCGTCGACCCGCTTACTCTGATAGAAGAATACCCCGATGACGTCGCAACACATGACTTAGCGCTGGCCGCCTTGGGAGAACAAGACAGTGAATTCAATAAAATAGTCACCGCCTATTTCAAGGAGCGAACTGAAGACGCGTTTAATGAGTGGCCCTACAAGCGACAGCCAGAGCTTATAGACAGGCGCTTGTCACTGCCTTTGGCCGCTGCGTTTAAATCCGGGTTGAAGTACGACGCAGATCATAAAAAAGCTTACTCAGGCATCACCCTGACTCTTGGTAAGTATGACGACGACAACGCAATGGCTGCGCTGGAAGCGGCAGTATCACAACTGCCTCCGGACGATGATCGCCTGGAATATGTCATTCAATGCTTGCAGAACAGCCAGCATCCCCGTCGCAACGAAATGATGGGCAAAGCCGCCTGGCGACTGTTCGATATTCTGGATGTCGCGTTGAAAAATCAGCAGGAGCAGGCCCAGCAGCGCAGAGAGGAAGGCCCGACGCTGGATAATATGATCAATGTGGAAAACCATTATCTAACGGCAGCGCATATATTTTTGCAGGAAAACTCCAGCGAAGCCTTACAGGTCGCGGAAAAGCTTCTCGGTAACCGTGAGCATTTCAGGTTGTTCAAGCACATATTGGGAGACGCCTTCAGGCTCGCCGGGAACCACAACCTGAAAGAGCATGCGGAATTCGCTAAATATTACGTAACGCGCGTCGCAGCGATTGAAGTTAACGATACTGAAATGACCATCGAAGACCTCACACTGCTGAACTATATTGAGGCCGCCATCGCCTGGTGCAAATTAGATCCCAAAGCGGCCAAAGCCACCGCTAAAAAACTATTTAAACGTAAAACTGAGAGTGCGTATTTCGACCTGGAAATCAAATCCGGGCAGCTCTACGCCTTGTTGGCGGATGATAAAGATAACGCTGAATTATTGAGCTGGGCGCGTCGGCTGCTGGGCAATCGCAGTAACGCCACGCGCATTTGCGGCCCCCTGCGCGCAGCGGGGGAACTTAAGCTGACGTCGCTGATGGAGGACGTCCGTTATCACCTTTATTCTGATCACAATGACTTATTTCCCGAACAAGTTCTGCTCAAAGAAATCGCTTGGGACAGTTATCGCGCGCTCAATAAAGATGGCATCGAGGCCCCTGCTCAAAGGAAGAAAGACCAGTTCGCCCGTTATGTCGAAGTGGACAAGCTCGCTGACGCTCTGGGTCATCCTGAGAGACACGATCCGGACCATGTATGCAAACGCATCTACAAGGAAAACCACGTCTCTCCGGAAGCCATACCTGCTTTATCCAAATATTTAACAGACCTGTTGCAATACAGTGCTGACGACACCGATAGAGTCGAAGCAAGGGAAGGACTGCGCGCCTTACGCATTCAGGGAGTTGAGGCACAGCCTGCATTGGCGAGCCTCCTGCAACTGGAGCATATGGCGACGGACCATTTCAACACAATTCTCTACACCATGCGTTTCGTGGAGCCTGAAGCCAGCTTACGCGAGTGGTTATACGGCGCAGACTTAACTGAGCTGTTGGCGCAACTCACCCATCCAGCTCCCCGTTTTCTACCCTGGCTGGATGTAATTGCCGCGCGCGCCATCGCCATTAATCAAAATCAGGATTCGGAGCCGTTGCTCAGTGCGCTCTCTCAAGCGATGGAACACCGCTTGTCATTTCCCCTGGGGGACTGGAGCGATGAAGAACCGACGCTGATCAGGCTGCCGCAGATCCTGTCGCGGTTCAAAGGCGATAAACGCATAGATGGCAGCTTAAAGAAACTTAAGCGCTGTGTAGACAAGGCGGAACTGTACACTTTCGACGTCAGCCGCCTGTCCCGCCGCCGCGCCATACCCGATGCAAATGCGCTTGAAATAGTCAAAGGCGAAACCATCCGTTTCAAGCAGCCTATTAAAGGCCCCGACGATGACGAAGCCATCTACACGCTGACGATTACCCCCACCAGCGACAGCGTCATGTTTGAGTGCAGCGTGCACAATCTCTACTTCCGCACCTGTATGGAGGACGAGGAGTTGAAGAGCGCGGGACAGATCCCCGTCCAGAATGAAAACGCCGCGCTATTACTGGCGCAATCCATGGCGTTTGAGGCCATGATTCTTGGCTACAGTCAGGAAAAACCAGCGCCTAAAAAAGCGAAGAAACGCAGCAAGTAGGTTGTTTCATCAATAAGGCGCGTCCCACCGCGCCTTTCAAGTCGATATCAGCAAATAGCAAAAGCCAGTAATGTTAAAACTGTATGAGGCTGGACTTTCTCTGCCACATAGCCAGTTTTCCACCGGAAAAAATCCAACATATCCGTATTCATGGAAGCCAATAAACAACCCTGCCCGGCGTGACCTAATCCACGCTAAACCTTTGCTTTATACCGGATTTCCCATTGACCTAAACCACATTAAAAGAAGACCATAATCTTTTGATTAAAAAGGTATAGAATTGTGTAATTTTGTCGCTCCATGGGTGCAAAATCACACAATTGGTCTATGCTAGAGCAATAGACCCTGTTTAACGCCTTACACCCGTTTACGGTCGGGGTTCGTGCGGCAAGATACTTTTCAGACCTGACTACAACGTTGCGCCATTTATGAAAAACATCCTGATCGCTCTGTCTCTTTTATTCTGTTCCTCGGTTGTGCTCGCTGATTCTGAAACCACTCTCCCTGAAAACCTGCAAAGCCTGGATACGTCCAACATCAGTTTGGGTTCCGTGAACGCCAAGGTGGTGGATGTGGAGAGCGGCGTTACGTTATTCGCCAAAAATCCGGAAACGGTGGCGCCCATCGCATCCATCAGCAAGCTAATGACCGCCATGGTGGTGCTGGATGCGGAATTGCCCCTTGATGAAATGGTGACGATTACGGAAGAGGACGTCGACACTTGGAAAAACACTTACTCGCGGATGCGTATCGGCGCGGTATTGCCCCGCAGCGAGCTTCTGCTACTCGCACTGATGTCTTCGGAAAACCGCGCTGCGCTGGCGTTGGGACGCTCCTACCCCGGCGGTATGAGCGCCTTCGTCAACGCCATGAATGACAAGGCGAGAGCGCTGAACATGCGCGACACCCGCTTTGTCGAGCCCAGCGGATTGTCCATGGAGAATGTGTCCACCGCGTCGGACTTGGTCAGAATGGTCTCCGCCGCGTCGCGCTATAAACTCATCCGTGATTACACCACGACCCCCAGCCACCTGATCAAGCTCGGCGAAACGGAAAACGAAATGGAGTACCGCAACACCAACCTTCTGGTGCGCCAAGGTGAGTGGGGCATCAGACTCAGTAAAACCGGATTTATCAATGAAGCCGGTCGTTGCCTGGTGATGATGGCCGATGTAGGCGAACGTCCTGTAGCAATCGTGCTGTTGGACTCCTATGGCAGACGCACGCCTATTGGCGACGCCAACCGCATCAAGCAATGGATGGTCACTGGAAAAAGCGCGCCCGTCGCGGGAGCGGCGCTCAAATACGAACAGGAGAAAAATTCCGGCGTATTCCAGACCGCCGCCATGGACGACGACACGCAAAGCTAAGGGCCTTTGACTGCGGCGATTCGATCGCGCCGCAGTCTCCACTTCAAGGAAACAGCTGTACGATACCGCTTTCCGCCTTCATATCCGCCACCATCCATATCTGCTCAAAAGGATGACTGTCCGGCACCTGAATACAGTGCTGCAAACCGCGAATTTCATCGGCGCGCCATGCCGGATGGGCATTGCGGATGACCAGCCAAACCCGCTCGCTTTTGTATGTCTTCAAGGCTTTGTTGGCGAGTATGCGGTTCAACGCTCGCAGCAAACGTCCGTCGGCGTCCGATTCCTCCAGCATCTGCAGTTCATGGAGCGTATTGCGGTCCAGGTCGCGCCCCAGTAATTGCATGGCCTCCTTTTCTGAGCCATACAAATGCGCAATTTCCATATCCAGACGCTCGCCGTTCAGAAAGCAGGAAACATCCGGTTTGATCGGCTGGTTGTGCCAGATATGCCGGATTGGCGTCCCCGTCAGCCGCTCATAACACCGCATGAACAAACGAGCTGCATCATGTTCAAGCACCAGTTTTTCTGATTCGCCAGGAGTCATTCGCTACGCCGCTATCTCAACAAAAATCAAAAATCTGAGTCGGATAATGGCATAACCGGCGCAAAAGAAAAACGCTTCTTAGAGCTGACGAAAACGAGTTTGTTCAGATCGAAATAACGCCTCTCAGATAAGTCACTGCCGACCCGGACATCAGCACCCTGTCGCCAGCCACTTCACAATCCAGACGACCTCCGCGCTGGGATAACTGCGCGGCGCTCAGTGAAGTTTTGCCGAACCGGACCGCCCAATACGGAGCCAGAGAACAATGCGCGGACCCAGTGACCGGGTCTTCGAAAATGTGCGCCTGGGGCGTAAAAAACCGGGAGACAAAATCAACCTCTTTGCCCGGCGCCGTCGCCACTACGCCACCAGGGTCCAGGTTTATGCGATCCATCAACATTCGATCTGGTTGCAGCGCCCGAATCGCGCCCTCATCGGCGTAAACCAGCACGATATCCCGTGCGCGCAAGACTTCCAGCGGCTGGATATTAAGCGACTCCAGCACCTCAACCGGCGCTGTCGCCACGCTCGGCGGCCGGGCGGGAAAGTCCAGGGTCAACCGTCCATCTCTCCTGGTCACTCGCAATTCTCCGCTAAGGGAGCGGAATATTATGGTGTCACGCTCATAACCAAGATGTGTCGTCAAAACATGAGCGGATGCGAGGGTGGCATGGCCGCATAAATCCATCTCTATTTCCGGCGTAAACCAACGCAGATGAAACGCATCCCCTTCCCGCACAAAGAAGGCCGTTTCCGCCAAAGCGTTTTCCTGTGCAATCTTCAACAGCACAGAGTCAGGCAACCAGGCCTCCAATGGACACACAGCCGCGGAATTACCGCCAAAGACTTCATCGGTAAAGGCGTCAACCTGAAAAAGCTTTATATCCATCATTCTCCTCGCTGAGTGACTTCTTTTGAAAAGCGGACAACATCATTCCTAACGTCCTTTTCGACAAACGTGGAATCAAATCCGACAGGCTCTAATAATCATTTGCAGAACAGCAGCTTGCAACTTAATCTTATGATCGGTATGGCCAACAGGCAGGACGTGACAAAATCAGGGGCGCACACCATGGAAATCAAACTTTATTCCGTTATCCACAAACAAGATTGCCTCCGTATTTTTGACAGCAATCTCGACAAATATTTCGCGCCTCATGAAAAAGAACAATTCGATGAGTTCCTCGATAGCGTGACCCAGGCTGACGATAATCTGTATTACGTCGCCCTATTGGATGGCCTGCTCGTGGGATGCGGCGGACTACGCCTCTATCAGGATACGGTCTATTTATCCTGGGGCATGCTCACCCGAACAAAACATAAAACAGGGCTGGGTGAAAAACTGTTACAACATCGGCTGGAGCAAGCAACACGCCTGCATCATGGAAAAGAGATTGTGATTGAAACATCACAACACACCCAAGGCTTCTTCGCCCGCTATGGCTTTGCGATAGAAAAATCAGAGATTGACGGATTTGGCGAGGGTATCGATAAAGTCACGATGCGTCTGAGCGATCAGATACATTCGAAGTAAAGTCCCCCGAGTCGGATATTTCCTCCAGTCTGGCTCGAAGCTCATCCGAACCATACTTCCTGACCTGCGCCTGCAAACTAGCAGACGGCGTTTGACCTACCACCAGCCCACATGACAGGCAGGCGCGTATTCGAGTATCCAACAGCGGAAGCGTGTTAGCTAGTCTCTGGCGTATACCCTTCGCTTTCGCGTCGTCGAGTTCAAGCGGAACAGCATGCACATGACGCAACTCACCACTTAACATCGATTCGCTCGCACACCGGGGACAAACAGAAACGGAAAGTTCTGGCAGCGCTTTGAGACGACGAGGCTTATAAACATTTCCAACTTGAACAAAAGACTCGCTCTCTTCACTTTCCGTAAAGTACTCCCGCTGGCGCTCAAGCGCCTCGGCCTCTGTTTTCTCGTTAATGACCTCTCCCACCAACTCCGCCTGCGCCCCCGCCGGCAATGCTTGAAAGATGTCATACAAGCGAGATTTATCCAGGCTTTGATAGTGCATTTTGTTCAGCAGGAAAGCATTTTGCAGATCTCTTAGAAACTCATTCACGACTGCAGAGGCGCCCAGCTCAACACGCCCCTCAGAGGTGACCAGCGCCAGGTTAAAACCTCGCCTGCCAATGTAATAAATATCTTTGGCCTCTAGCGTTCTTTCAGTAATAGGCTCATCAGAAAAATAACCGCTATAAGTCAAGCGAACCGCATGGTCTTGCAACGCGATGGCCGAAATAGCGCCTCTGCGTATAAAACGTAGCAACTGCACCGACCAGATAAATATGAAAACGACGAAAAGCTCCGTCCCATGCTTCTCCAAATAGGGAAGCCAATCAATGATTCTGTTTCGCCATGGCCCGAATAACGCCATCCACACCGCAACCAAAACAAAGGCGTGCAGGAGACAGCGCTTCAACAGCCGATTGACTTGATTGGGAAGGCGGTATTCTTTGGGCATAACAACTGCTCACTGGCGTATGAATTCAAATTATTTTAGCCGCCGCTGAGAAATTAAGCCTTGCAAATGGCCGAGCTGAAAACAAATAAAGAGGCCTTAGGCCTCTTTATTAATAAGAAAAGGTAAAATCAGGCTCGTTTCAGGCGTCTCGCGACCAGGCCCAAACCGCCCAACAACAACATCGCGTATGTTGCTGGCTCGGGTACCTCTCGGAAAACAAAATAATCGCTGTTATAGGTTGATCCATAGCGGTAAGTCATCTCGCCATCCACATTATACCCTTCAAGATACATATAACTGCCTGAATTAGGGCCATTTCCATCAATTGGAAGAGAAAACAATGGGCCGGTAATAGTATTCCTTATTCCATCATATGCTTGAAAGCCAATTTTTACTTTATCGCCGCTATCTGTTTCTAACCATGCAGAAAATGACATATCATAATACTCGGAGTGAAACTCAGTCCCATCCTCTTCCGCGTACTGAACATAGCCACTTATCGTTATGCTATTAGGGCCATAATCACTCAGATGATAACGATCCCCTCCTAACATAAAGGAAAACTCAGTAAACGCATCAGCATAGCTGCCAGAATAATACTTAAAATCATATTTTTCGTCCTTGTAGCTATACTCAGAGACGGGTGTGTTTGAGTTGTACTGAAAAAATCCAGAGAATATATCATCACCAGTCTGATATGGGCCGCTTCCAATCTCTAATGTATCAAAGACACCATTTAAGTCTGCTTCAATAAGAGCAGAATGCGCTGAAAAAGAAATGCCCAAAGCACAGACAGATGTCAGAAAAACTGTAGTTAATTTCATCGATTGCTCCATTTAAAATTTATACTTTCTAAATACTAAGCCAATCAGGCCAAGAAAAATTGATAATACAGGCGCTGGCACAAAAACCACTTTCTTTGATTATTAACATGGCAATGATATTGGCATGTTAATAATCAGGCGCATGGACGCGCCTGCGCGGCGTTAAGCCGCGGGAGAGAGGGCCTGACATGTGCAGGCCCTGTCGTTGCAGACAAATAGAAGGAAGCTATTTGTCTGCCTGATTAATAATAGAATAAGTCGCGCCAGCAAATACCAGGGCAGCAAGTCATTAGGTTACTATGCCTTTATAAACCGTCTTGCGGTTAATCCTGCAACCCCCATTAGCAACATTGCAGCAGTATAGGGCTCTGGAACTTTCTTGAACTCATAACTAGCGCTATCTGAGAATATCGACTTGATTTTGTACGTCATATTTCCGCCTGCATCGTACCCTTCGAAGTCAATTCCAGTCATACTGGATGGACCATATCCGCCGGTAGGCAAAGCATAGAGAACATCGCTACCAGAACCATCTTCTCTATATGCATCTGACCCCAGATAGCTTATTTTCACTTTTTTACCATCAACCGACTCCAGCCACGCAGAAAAGGAAAATGTATAATAATTGTATCCAGACATATTTCCTTCTTCGTCGTAAGTTACATACCCAGCAATCGTCACATCATTGGAAGCAGCGTCATCAAGATGATACTCGTCTCCGCCGACCAAAAAGCTAAAGTCTGTAATTGCATTATTGTACTTCCCTGAATAATCCACCCACACATCGCCAGAGTGATTAGTAGACTCAGTACTGTATTCCGAAACAGGCGTGCGCGAATCAAATTGAATGGTTACATTAAAAATATCGCCCCATATTTCATAAGGAGATTCGCCAGATTCCACTTCGCTAAAAACACCTTCAAAGTCCATTTCAACCAAAGCCGCATTGGCTTGAAAAGCCATACTGGCAAATACAGATGCGGATAAGAGAGTAGTAGTAAGCTTCATTATCATTCCTATTGATCTTATGTGAAGAAAAACAAAATTATATTTTTGAGGGAAAACCGCTTTGCTGAACGCAAAGCGGCATATACGTCATCTTTTAGACTTTCTTCAAGCGTCGAGCCGCCAGTCCAGCAGCGCCCATCAGCAAGATGGCCGCCGTATAAGGCTCTGGAACCTTTTTGAACTCAGTAGCATTCATATAGCCGAAGCCTGGAGTAAACAATGTGTATAGCAGTTCATCTTCGTCATCGTATGCTTCGGCGGTAAACCATACGCCAGAGCCGCCATAACCACTCTCTGGCAGGGCGTCCAATATATAGTCTGGGTATTCCGGGTAATCGATCATTCCTCTAAATGCATCCGGCGCTTTAAAGGAGACCTTCAGACTCATACCGCTTTCTGCAGTTAACCAAGCTGTAACATCGAAGTTAAAGTTAAGCGCAGCGCTAGTGTCACTTGTCACTTCGATTTGATTTTCTTTCGAAGCATCAAACGCAAAGTTATCACCGTTGATATTCAACTTCATATCCGTCAACGCATTCAGATATAAGCCATGTGTGATTACCACAGGACCTTCCACTACATCAACGGGGTCTAAGTCAGGAGAGTTTGAGTCGAACTGAATTTTTCCAGTCACCCAGTCCGCATAAGAATATGGCGCGCTACCAGCGCCATTCGTCACAGTGTCAACAACGCCTTCAAAGCCCAGTTCAATCAGGGCTGCATTAGCTTGCCCGGCCAATCCCGCAGCCATCGCTGCGCATAGTAAAGTTCTGGAGAGTTTCATTATCAATCCTATTGATCTTCCATATGATCGTGAGACATGCCGACACTCCCTCATTGGACGTTCCGTAAGGTGTCAAAAGCAAACTCACGAGGGTTAATATCGCCAACGCCAATACAACCCAAATTTGGCGCGAGACGGTATCTTGCATCGTAATGACGCAGGATTTATTTATTGGCGTGAAGAGAAGTTGAACTGGCTTGTAGAGGGCTCTACAGCCGATAAGTTATTTTGTTATTTCAAGCACTATAATGTATCGCTGAGAGACATTCAACGCATTGTTTTCAGGTGATATTTTGTCACTTTACAAACATGTTAACGTCATCCCAAAGATCGGTTTCTACAAGAAAACGCAGCGAATAGTGCGACCAGCTTCTCATTGGGAATAGTCCTGCGCATCCTCATTCCCAACATAACAAGCAGCGCCGTATGCAGGAGCGTATTAGTAGCTGGCTCTGGAATCACGATCAACTTTTCATACCAACCCGCACCGCTGTTAACGCCGGATGCATAATACAACTCCCGCGTAGCCGCCCAGTTGGAGAATGAGAAGTGCGAGCTTGAGAGCCCTGGCGCAGATAAGGCAGAGTCCGTCACAGCGCGGATCAAATTACGTGGGGTTATATTTCCGGCGAAGGGCGCATATAGCCACTCATCTGATGACGGCGGATGATCGTCAACCACCTCATCGTGGCCGACATCCGCATAAGCAGGCGCGCTATTGAAAGTGGGCAAAGCATAGGCGGGGCTCAGTGCGGGTATTAGCGCCAGGGCGATTGTCGCAATGTATCTCATGTCCTTCTCCGTATTTCCCTTAATTCCTGGTTTGCGTCATCGCTCTTTCCGCAACGTACTCTGTTTCAGAAGAGCCACAGCAATAGCGGGCTCTTTATAGCGCAAGCGGGCGTCTGCTTTCATGATGGACATCAAACCGACGCGTTAGGTCCGTTGACGCAAACCTCTTCGCAACCCTGACTATCATGTCTGGATTGAGACTTCTCAGGCGGTGAAGGAAAGTCCGACGACCCCGTGAGTTGATTGGGGCCTTATTATTAAAGATTGAATCTCCAATTTAGAGAATATACCGAGCACCTTCAAGCGTGGGTTAGACTATGTTTTCACAGCACAGAGCCCGTATATAGCGGATATTTATGACCAGACAAAACGTGGCATTTACTATTATTCACGCATCAAAGAAAGCTTATCATTCCATAGCTTAATTGCCAGTTAGTCGTCAGCTTCAAAATCGCTGAGTCAATGTCGCACAGGACTGTTTATATGCGTTATTCACTTCAAACTGCGATGGGATTTTTCGGACGCCGTCAGCCCCTTCTCCGATCAATGACGCGTGTTTTAGTGATGCTCATTCCCGTCGTCTTATTCACGCTTTCTGCAGTCGGCAGGGCTGAAATCTACAAATGGACCGACGCCAAAGGCACTGTGCACTATTCCGACGCAGCCCCCGCTGACAACGACGCGCAAGTCATTACCCCCACATCCGCCATTGACGGCGTCAGATTGCTATCGGATGAGGCGAAAGCGCGTTACAAAAACCATCCGTCAGAACCTGAACCAGGAAGTCCGCCCGTCGCAAATTCGACACGCCCCGTTGCAAGCGCACAGGACCCCAAACAGACCGAGGATATATTGTGCGATGACGTCAACGGAGACTGCTTTACCGAGGAAGACACCCGCGTCTGTAAGCTCAGGTTCGGCAAACCCTGCGAGGAGGTGTATCTCTGGAAGGTTTGCGCCTTACAAAAGATGTGTACGACTGATCGTTGCGACAACGCGCGCTTTGTTATCGATTGGCGTCCCCCTGTCGTAGGCGTGCGGGATCTCGGGCGTTCACTCCCGCTGCGCGCCAATGTCTCCGAAAAGGACTGGAACTGCCTGCAACACAGCGGCTTTTACTGCGATGAACTGGCCCTGGAAACACAATGTCAAAAGGATTACAGAGAAAGCTGCGGCGTCGTTGGAGACTGGCTGCTCAATGCGCCGGAAAAATGCGAGAAGGACAAAAATATCGACTGCGATGAGTTGGACTCGTTGATCAAGTATCGTCCGGTTTCAGAAGAAGAGCGTTTGAAAATTGGAGGCTCTAACGCCAGCGGCGGCCGTTTCGCTCGCGACTTGCTCATGGAAGAAGTCGAACAGAAAAAGAATGAACTCTCCGACGAGAGCTTACAGTCAGTGTTGGACAAACTTCCCGGCATTGACCGCCATAGCTTTCGCAGAGACATCAGTTGCTCCTTGAAGTCCTGGCGGCGGTACCGCTAGCCTAAAATGTCGTCGTCCCAGGGCGGCGTATCGCCAAAGCGCTCCACCAGAAAATCCAGCAGCGTACGCAAGGTGGCGGGCATATGCTTGCGAGACTGATAAACGCCAAACATGCCCAACCGCAGCGCCTCCCAATCAGTTAATAACGCAGTCAGCTCTCCACGCTTTACATAATCCGTCACCATATAGGTCGGCAACATGGCGATCCCCGCGCCAGCCGTACAGGCGTTGGTCAACGCCAGCACTTCGTTGGCGCTAAGATTGCCCGTCACTTCAGCGGCGTCGACGGCGCCGGTCTTCTTGTGCGTAAAGCGCCATTGGCTTTTGCCAAAGTGCGAATAAGTCAGACAGTTGTGTTCCGTTAACTCTCTTGGGGTTTTGGGCGCGCCCCGCTCTTTAAGATATTGTGGGGAAGCGCAGATGACGGAACGGCAGTCCGTCAACTTACGGGCGATCAGGTTGGGATCGAGATCGTTCGTGGTGCGTATGGCCAGATCAATACGCTCTTCTATCAGATTGACGCTACGATCAAGCAATTGCATGTCTACGCGGGTTTTCGGGTAACGCTTGAGGTATTCCGCCACCACCGGCGCCAAATGTACTTGTCCGAAGGCGACGCTTGTCGTGATTCGGATCAGCCCGTAGGGCTCAGTCTCCCGTTTACCGGCGACAGCTTCCACATCGTCTGTCAGATCCAGAATCTGTCGACAGCGCAACAGACAGCTTTCTCCCGCTTCCGTCAAAGAGATGCGCCGAGTCGAACGGTTTAACAGGCGCGCGCCCAGCCAGCTTTCAAGCTCATTCACATACCGGGTGGTCATCGCCCGCGACATGTCCAGGTTGTCCGCCGCCGCAGTAAAACTTTTGCGGGCCGCGACCTCGGCGAACACTTTCATAGCCGTCAGTCTATCCATCTTCAGCGCCTCCCCGATATGTGAACAGAAATCTTATTTGTTCAAATTAAGCAACAAAGAAGGTCATTTTACTGCATTTATTGGACGCATAAAGAAAATTATAGTGTGTCCATCTTTTAGCCAAACCGGCTTTCGCTTAGTAACAAGACTATATGAGGAGCAGACTATGAACACATCGATTCCTTCTACCCGCAAAATCGTTATCACTGGCGCCAGCGGACGCTTGGGCTCACTGGTCGCAAAAGCGTTGATAGCGCGCGCAGGCGACGCAGATCAGCTGACCTTCTCCGCACGCGCTCCTGAAAAAATCGCCGCACTGGCTGCGCCGGGCAATGAAATAGTCAAGGCGGACTTCGACCAGCCGGAGACCTTACTCATCGCTTTCAACGGCGCCGACACCGTGCTGATCATCTCCGGCGACGCCCCAGTGGATGTGCGTATTCGTCAACACCGCAACGCCATCGACGCCGCCAGGAAAGCGGGGGTCAAACGTGTGGTTTACACCAGTTTCGTCAACCCAACCGCAGAAAGCCAGTTCACTTTCGCCCGTATCCATGAGGACACAGAACAGTACCTGAAGGAATCTGGATTGCAGTACAGCATCCTGCGCAACAATCAATATGTCGCCAACCTGAGTTCAGGCCTGGCTCACTCAAAAGAAACCAATCAATTGGCGCAGCCTGGCGCCGCAGGCAAAGTGGCGTTTATCACGCATGAAGATATCGCTGAAGCCATCGCCGCTGTGTTACTGGAGTCAGGACACGAAGGCCGCACTTACGAGTTGACCGGTCCAGAGGCGTTGAGTCTGTACGATGTCGCAGACATCCTGAGTGAAGCCCGGGGCGCACAAGTAACGGTTATTGAGGCGGAGCCGGCGGGATTTGGTGAAATATTGCAGTCAGTTGGCTTGCCGCCATTCATGGTGGAGGCGCTGCTGGGTATTTTCGCCGCCACCAAACAGAATGAATATGCAGCGGTATCCGGCGATATTGAACGTATCCTGGGGCGCAAACCACAGTCAGTGCGCGACTATATCAAGTCTTTCGCATAAGCCATGACTCATGGGAGCCTCGTCTGGCGACGATAGCTCCCCGGCGTGACGCCCGCCATCTGTTTGAACGCCCGCGTAAAGTGGCTTTGATTGGCGAATCCGCATATCAAAGCCACTTCCGCCAGATCCACGCCTTGCGCCAGAAGCTCTCTTGCTGCATTGATGCGCAGCCGGCGCAGATACTGATGCGGCGCCTCAGCCATAGTGATTTTAAACATCCGGGCGAAGTGGAAAGGACTGAGCCCCGCTACCAACGCCAAGCACTCCAGCGATAGATCTTCGCCGAAATGCGCCTGCATATATTCCAGCACCTTTCTTTTCGTCGCTGGCGCCAACCCGCCTTTGTAAGCCGCTTCAGGCTTGCGAAAAACCGCATAACGACGCAGCACGTGCGCCATCATCTCATAACTGATTTGCTGCAACGCCAGATTATCCGCGCCCAGCAGCCCTTCCGGCTGCAGAGCCGCGATATGTCCCAGTCTCGTCAGCTCGGGATCGTCCGCATAAGCCAGGTCCGGCAGCTCTACGCGACGAGGGTCCATATCCCATAAGCTCAGCGCCATCTGCTTGAAGCTGGCCTCGGAAAAATAGAGATGCGCAAACTCGAGGGGACCGCTGACCTGCCATGTAGAGTCATGCTCCGCCGGCATCAGGCAGATTTTACCCGGACCGCCGCAACGATCAGGCGCGTCGATACGGCAGGTTTCCGTCCCGCCACGCAAATAGATGCTCAGCGTGTGATGTCCCACCATCTGATAGCGCACCCGGTCCTGCCGGTTCGCCCAACGCGCCAGCGCCAGATCCTCATTCAGGCGCAAATAATCCAGTCGTGTTGCGGACGAACGACTCAAGGTGAGATCAACGCTATTGGTGAAGGATTTACGCATAACATGACAACAAATGGGGTTAACTCAGAAATTAACCGGTCGATGATTGACTGGCAAGCCAACACCGGCCAGAAATGCGCAAGATTATGCAAAAAGAGCAATTTCAGAAAAGACGCAATCTCTCGGGCTTATTAACCTTTCACGCATCAATGTCATGCATGATGGGAAGCATCTATGAACGCCCTGCTCTATCTGACCACCGTCCTCATTTGGGGAACCACCTGGATCGCCATCCATTTGCAACTGGGTTCAACGCCGGTTTTGACGTCAGTGTTCTTCCGCTTTGCGTTGGCGGGGAGCCTGTTATTGCCAATCCTGCTGCTATGCCGCCGCCTACAGCCTACGCGAACGGTGGACCACCTGTTTTTTCTGCTTCAGGGCGCCTGCCTGTTTTCTCTGAACTTCATCTGCTTTTACAACGCCGCTCAGTATGTGGCGAGCGGCGTCATTTCGGTTGTTTTTTCCGCCGCCACCCTCTACAACGCATTCAATAGCTGGATGATATGGAAAGAAAAGCCCGCCGGACGGGTTTATGTGGCCGGGGCCGTCGGCGTATTGGGGCTGACTTTGTTGTTCTGGCGCGAACTGGGCGTCAATACACTGTCTATAGAGGCGCTGACCGGCCTCGGGCTTGCGGCTGTCGGCGCTTACTTCTTCTCTCTGGGTAATATGATCAGCGTGCGGCACAGCCGTCAGGGGCTGACGCCTTTGACCAGCAACGCCTTCGCCATGCTGTACGGCGCCGCTATTCTTTTGACGCTTATCTGTGTTTCCGATACCCCCATCGTTTGGGATGAGCGGCCGGCCTATCTTTACAGTCTGCTCTATCTGGCTATTCCCGGCAGCATCGTGGGGTTCACTGCTTACTTGATGCTGGTGTCACGCATTGGCGCCAACAACGCCGCCTACGCCACTGTGTTATTCCCGGTAGTTGCACTAAGTCTGTCGTCTGTTTACGAGGGATACGAGTGGGATGGGTGGAATATCGCGGGGCTGATTCTAGTACTGTCGGGCAATCTCATTTTGCAAGGCTCTGTCGATAAAATCCGCAAGTTTTTACGCGCCCGCGGCGAAGTCGCCGCCAACCCGCACAGCCCCTGATGGCGAGGGCTGGCGGCGTTCACAGAATTGAGCGCCGCTCGTTAAAAATGATTCGAATTTAAATAAGTTCATTGTATGATCTGCGGTCCAACATTTACTGACAAAATAATAACAATTCGGAACAATTCGCAGGATCGCCGCAATGAATACAACCCGTAAGCCGCCGACGGCGGTGGACCCTTTTAGGGTCGAAGAAAAGCTGACGCTGTCAGTCGTCATCGATAACCCTGACGCTGATTGGCGTAAAGGACAAGCCGTCATATTCAAACGCGCGCTGGAAGCCAGCGCAGGCTCTGATGTGCTGGAAGCGCGCCTGGATACCGGGGCGCGCCTGGGACAGATCTGCAATACGCTGATCGCCAAATACCTGCAGGCTGGCGGAAAAGCCCGCGCCAAGATAATCAACCGTCCTGGCTTGTCATTTCTACCCGCCAAGAAAGGCCAGCTGAAAACCGCCCTGATAGAGGTGCGCCCGGATGGATTGGACTGGAGTCTGATCGACCCGATCATCCAGCGTGATAATGAAATCGCCTACAAAATTACAGAGGCGGCTCATTTCAGCAAGCGCCAGCCCAGTATCGCACTGGCTTTCTATCAGGACGCCATCAACGACATTATCGATCTGCATTTTGAAAACCCGTTGGCGGATCACTGGCGTCGCGTGATTTTCCCGGTCAACGAACTCTCTGCCTTACTGGAGAGCCAGAAAGAGTATAAACGCGCCTATGAGACCATTCGGGCCTATGAAGCGTTTGACGATAAGCTGGGGTTGCCACCGGAAGAAATGGCGCAATTACAAAAACGCAAAGGCCGTCTGAAAAATGAGTTACGCCTGAACGATGGAGAAGTCAAACAAGGCTCCCCTCTTTACTCCAAGCAAATGGAGGAAGTGCGACGCCTGGCGGTGGACAACGCCGTGACTAATTTGCATTACTTCTCCAAGAACGAGGGATAGCGTTTACCGCATCCCTCTACTTTGACTGAGCCGCCCAGCTCTCCATATCCTGTTGGCGCTATCGCCGCACTTCCACCCTATCCAGATTCCGCCAAACCCTGTTCGGGAATAGCGGGCGCAAGCTCCCTCCGTCGCAAACTATCGCGATAGCTCAGACATGATATTAACTCTGACATGCTCACGGTCGGCGTAGCTGTATCGCAGCACATACTCACGCCAATAAGTAGGCTCCTCTGACGATAGCTCTATCAGTTCGCGCCCTCTGTCGTTGGCGATATGCAGCCCAATCAAGTACTCCGAGACGCGTTTATCCGCTCTCAGCGTATCGATAATATAGGCGACTTCAAACTCCATACCTTCGTAGCGAAGAGTTTCGCCGTAGCGCAAAGACAACTCCGTCGCACCCTGCCCCCATGCCCTGTGCGTAGCGAATATAAGCATGATCATCGCAACGATTAATGGCTTCACGATTTGCGTTCGCACCTTGAACATCGCTCCAGGCCCTGGCGTAGCACAGCCGTATGACCAATCCCATGATGCGTCCAGATGACTCATACGCCCAGTTACGTCAGCGAGTGGACGCTCCTGCGCCATTGTCCGCAGCGACCAATGTGAGAAGTGTAATACGCCAAATGGAATCAGGAAATCACATTGGCGCTGCAAGGCGCCTCGAATTAACGACAAAGACTCAGCATTAACTACACTTTTTATGTAGGTGTGGTGGGTTCAATAGCGAGGTCTGCGGAGTAATGGCACAGAAGGTGGTCTTGTTTGGCTTTCTACTCTGGATGCTGACGCCGAACTGGTCGTCTGCGCAGGAGGTCGCTGTTTACGCCCGTTCCCATACCCAGTTCGATGACCGTAATGAATATCCTGTAAAACTCTTGGAGCATGCCCTGCAAACCAGCGGCGCAGACATCAAACTACAATCCAGCCAGGATATCATTCTGCAGGGCCGCGCCATCAACCTGATCCGCAATAACCAGGGCATTCACGTTCTCTGGGCCATGACCAGCAAAGAGCGGGAAACAGAACTGTCCCCCATACGCATCCCGATTTATAAAGGCCTGATCGGTTGGCGACTTTGTATTGTCCATCCCAACAATATCAAGAAGTTTGCCCGCATCCATTCACTGGAGGACTTACGGACAATCACCTTTGTGCAAGGCCATGATTGGCCGGATCTGGATATTTTTCAGCACAACGGTTTGCAGGTCGAGAGCAACGCCAACTATCACTCTATGTTTAAAATGATCGAAATGGAGCGGGTTGACGCCTTCCCCCGAGCGCTGATCGAGATCTGGCCGGAATTGGAAACTTACTCCAGTTTGCGCGCAGAGCCGCACTTATTGATCCGCTATCCTGCGGCGGTGTATTACTTTGTCAGCCGCAGTAATCCCAGTCTGTACCAGGCGATCAAAGACGGGCTGGAGAAAATGATGGCGAACGGCGAGTTCACCCGCCTGTTCAATGAATTTTATTTGCAGGCGATTGAGCGCGCCCGCTTGCAGGAACGTACGGTCATCGACCTGGAGAATCCGTTATTACCTGCCGATACGCCGCTGAATAATCCAAGATTGTGGTACGCCAATCCTTAACAGCACAACGATACGGATGGCGCCGCAAGCGCCCACACAGCCGACGCTTACCACGGAAGCTGAACCTTATTGAGCGCCAATCCCCTTGTCTTTACGCCATTCGTTGGCGAGCTTTTCCGCTTTGGAGATTTCTTCCTGCGACATCTTTGACCCCAGGAAAGAGACGAACTGAATGGCGCGAGGAAACTTCTTCTCAGCGCTCAACATAGCCCAGCGTAGCGCCTCCACCATGTTTTTATCCGTGCCTTCCCCAGTGGCGTAGGAATACGCCAGATTAAACTGGCCGAATACATTGTTCTGCTCGGCGGAACTGCGATAAAGCTCAAACGCCTTGCCCAAATCTTTTTCCACCCCCTCGCCTTTGGCGTAACGTAGCGCGAGATTATATTGGGCGGTGGCGTTGCCGGCGTCAGCGGCTTTGGAGAACCACTTTACCGCCTCTTTATAGTCCTGAGGCACGCCGCGCCCCTGATTATAGAGCTGCGCCAGATTATTCTGCGCTGAAGGGTGTCCCTGTTCCGCCGCGGCTTTATACCATTCCGCCGCCTTTTCCTGATTCACTTCCGTACCGCGACCTTTCTCGTACATCATCGCCAGCAGGAACTGGGCGTCAGGATGTTTTTGATTCGCCAACACCTGCAGGCCATCGAACGCTTTGTCCATGTCGTTCTTCTTAATAGCCTCCGCCACTTCCGTCATAGTGACGGCGAACGCCGCCTGAGTAGAAAGCAGCACAACAGCGATTGCGGTGGTGATGAGCTTGAAGATTCGTCTGACCATGTCTTGTCCCCGAGAAACGACCTTGCCACCCTCGCCTCGTAGATAACAGGCAAGGTGACGCAATTTTATACTTCTTGTTCGATAACGCCTAAGGTTGCGCCCGCTTCTCCGCCTTGAGATCACCGCGCGCAGCCGACGATCAGAAAAAACTAGCAAAGCCGTTTGGCCAGAACAAGCGAAATTCCGCGCAGACATTAAAGCTGTGATGGATTGCTCAATGAAGACTAAAGAGAAGAGTTTCGCGCTAGAAAGGCGACGCCAGAACGCAAAAAGGCCGGGTAAACCCGGCCCTTTTCCACACTGTTGGCGCTATAAGGACTACAGCAGCAACTTACGGATATCGCCCAGCAATTCACCCAGCAAAGAGGTGAAACGCGCAGCGTCGGCGCCGTTAATGGCGCGGTGGTCGTAGGACAAGCTCAGCGGCAGCATCAAACGGGGCACGAAGCCGCCGTTCTCATACACAGGCTTCATCTGCGCTTTGGACACGCCCAGAATCGCCACTTCAGGCGTATTCACGATAGGCGTGAACGCAGTGCCGCCCAAGCTGCCCAAGCTGGAGATAGTGAAGCAGCCGCCCTGCATTTCGTTCGGCTTGAGCTTACGATCTTTGGCCTTGGCCGCCATTTCCGCACACTCTTGCGCCAGTTCCCACAGACTCTTCTTGTTGACGTCGCGAATAACCGGCACCACCAGGCCCGCGGGAGTGTCCACCGCCACGCCGATGTTGATGTAATGCTTCTGAATGACTTCTTTCTTATCCATATCCAACGACACGTTGAACTGAGGATAAGTTTCCAGCGCATAAGCGCAAGCCTTCAACAGGAAGGGCAGCGGAGTCAGCTTGACGCCTTTCTTCTCCCCAGCCGTCTTCTGCGCTTTGCGGAAGTCTTCCAAATCGGTGATGTCCGCATCGTCAAACTGGGTGACATGGGGAACCACCAACCAATTGCGCGCCATATTATCAGCGGTCACCTGATGGATCTTGCTCATCGGCAGACGATCAATCTGTCCGAATTGCGAGAAGTCAGGCAATTTCACCGTCGGCAAGCCAACGCCAGCGCTGACTGCGCCGCCGGCAGCGCCAGCCTTAAGCTGCTGCATGCCGTTCTTGACGAAAGTTTGCAGATCCTGCTTCAGGATACGGCCTTTCGGACCCGTGCCTTTGACCATGGCCAAATCAACGCCGAACTCACGCGCCAAACGACGCACAGCAGGACCAGCGTGCACTTTGCCTGATGTCGCAGGAGCGGACTCTTGCTGCGCGGGCGCGCTCACTGGCGCAGGAGCGGCTTTAGCAGGCTCCGCGGACGCTTTAGACTGCGCGGGAGCTTGCTCAGCAGGAGCCGCCGCAGGCGCGGCGCCCTCTACTTCAATTTCCGCAATGGCGTCGCCTTCGTTGACGGAATCGTTGGCTTTGATCAGCAGTTTCTTGATAACGCCAGCGACTGGAGACGGCACTTCCATCGTCGCCTTGTCTGATTCAAGCACCAGAATAGGGTCGTCGACCTTAACGGTATCGCCTTCCTTTACGGAGATTTCGATAACCGTTACGCCTTCCGCGCCGCCGATATCCGGTACAGGAATCGTCTGTACGCCGCCGGAGGCCGCGGGAGCCGCTGCAGGCGCAGCGGGTTCCGGTTCTTGCGCTGGGGCCGGGGCTGGCTTCTCTTCCTGCGCCGGCGCAGGTTCAGACGCTTCCGCAGCGCCTTCGCCCGCCATCAATAGAATCAGGTCGCCTTCGGATACTTTATCCCCCACCTTGATTTTCAACTCGGCGATTTTACCCGCCTGAGGAGAAGGGATATCCATAGTGGCCTTATCAGACTCCAGAACAATCAGAGAGTCTTCCGCGCTCACCTCATCGCCAGGCTTAACGCAGACTTCAATAACCTCAACATCGGACGCTCCGCCGATGTCAGGAACTTTGACTTCGATATTACTCACGTCAGTCTCCTTCTATCAGGCGTAGATTGGGTTCGGTTTGTTAGGATCAATGCCGTATTTGCGGATCGCTTCAGTCACCACAGAACGTTCGATCTTGTCTTCCCGAGCCAGACAATCCAGCGCAGCCACCGCAACGTAGTAGCGGTCGACTTCGAAGTGCTGTCTCAGCTTCTCACGAGTGTCGCTGCGGCCAAACCCGTCTGTGCCCAGTACGTGTACGGTCTGCTGTGGAATGAACTGACGCACCTGATCGGCGAACAAACGCATGTAATCGGTAGACGCGATAACAGGACCTTCGCGGTCTTTCAGACACTGCTTCACGTAGCTCTCGCGACGCGGTTCTTCCGGATGCAGCATGTTCCAGCGACGTACGTGATGGCCTTCGCGGGCCAGCTCGGTGAAGCTGGTGACGGACCAAATATCGCTGTCGATGCTGAAGTCGTCCTTCAGCAGTTTCGCCGCTTCACGCACTTCGTTGAAAATAGCGCCGCAACCCAGCAACTGAACTCGCGCCTTGCCGTCTTTCGCGCCTTCTTCGAACAGGTACATCCCTTTCAGGATGCCTTCTTCGGCGCCTTCCGGCATGGCGGGATGCTCGTAGTTCTCGTTCATCAGCGTCAGGTAGTAGTAGACGTTTTCGTTTTCGCCATACATACGACGCAGACCGTCGCGAACGATAACCGCTACTTCGTAGCCGTAAGTCGGATCATAAGAAATACAGTTCGGGATGGTCGCCGAGATAATGTGGCTATGACCATCCTGGTGCTGCAAACCTTCGCCGTTCAGCGTGGTGCGGCCAGCCGTGCCGCCCAGCAGGAAGCCGCGCGCGCGCATGTCGCCAGCAGCCCAGGCCAGATCGCCAACGCGCTGGAAACCGAACATGGAGTAGTAAATGTAGAACGGGATCAACGGGTAATCGTTGGTGCTGTAGGACGTCGCCGCTGCAATCCACGCGGACATGGCGCCCGCCTCGTTGATGCCTTCCTCAAGGATCTGACCTTGCTTGTCTTCCTTGTAGTACATGATCTGATTGCGGTCGTTCGGCACATACTTCTGACCTTCGGAAGTATAAATACCCAACTGACGGAACATGCCTTCCATACCGAAAGTACGGGCTTCGTCAGGAACGATCGGAACAACGCGACCGCCGATCTGCTTGTCTTTAACCAGTGCGTTAAGCACACGTACGAACGCCATGGTGGACGAGATCTCGCGACCTTCGCTGCCTTTCAGTACAGCGTCGAACGCATCCAGACCCGGAATCTGCAACGGCTGGCTGTCTTTGCGACGCTTGGGCAGGAAGCCCCCCAGGCTTTCACGCATTTTCTTCATGTACAGCGCTTCAGGAGAATCCGGCGCCGGACGGTAGTAAGGCAGATTCTCGATCTCATCGTCGGAGATCGGCACGCCGAAACGATCACGGAATTTCTTGACCGT
The DNA here is from genome assembly GCF_004135205.1 of Hahella sp. KA22. Lineage (NCBI taxonomy): Bacteria > Pseudomonadati > Pseudomonadota > Gammaproteobacteria > Oceanospirillales > Hahellaceae > Hahella > Hahella sp. KA22. The sequence continues at coordinate 6,107,675 of NZ_CP035490.1, forward strand.
CTCCATATCCAGTTTCTTCAACTGGTGCGTGGTGTTCTGGGCTTCGCCCTGCTCGCCGAAACCATACCCCTTAACGGTATGCGCCAGAATTACAGTCGGCTGACCTTTGTGATTCACCGCATTGTGATAGGCTGCGTAAACTTTGTAAGGGTCGTGACCGCCGCGGTTAAGTTTGTAAATGTCCTCGTCAGACATGTTCTCAACCATTTTCTGCAGTTCTGGGTACTTACCAAAGAAGTGCTTACGGGTGTAAGCGCCGCCATTGGATTTGAAGTTCTGCATTTCGCCGTCGACCGCTTCGTCCATACGCTTCTGCATAAGACCGTGGTCGTCTTTTTCGAACAGAGGGTCCCACAGGCGTCCCCATACGACTTTCAATACGTTCCAACCCGCACCGCGGAAGATGCCTTCCAGTTCCTGGATGATCTTGCCGTTGCCGCGCACCGGTCCATCCAGACGCTGCAGGTTACAGTTGATGACGAAGATCAGGTTGTCCAGCTTCTCACGGCCGGCCAAACCGATGGCGCCCAGAGTTTCAGGCTCGTCGCACTCACCGTCGCCAACGAAACACCACACTTTGCGGCCTTCCATATTGGTCAGCTCACGGCTGTGCAGGTATTTCATGACGTGCGCCTGGTAGATCGCCTGAAGCGGCCCCAGACCCATGGATACCGTCGGGAACTGCCAGTAATCAGGCATCAGCCAAGGGTGCGGATAAGAGGACAGACCGTTACCGTCAACTTCGCTGCGGTAGTTGTCCATCTGCTCTTCAGAGAAGCGGCCTTCCAGGAAAGAACGCGCGTATACGCCAGGGGAAGTGTGGCCCTGGAAGTAAACCAAATCGCCTTCGCGCTTGTCGTCGCCAGCGTGGAAGAAATAGTTGAAGCCTACATCATATAGAGTGGCGATGGAGGAGAACGAGGACAAATGTCCGCCCAACTCGCCAGGCTTCTTATTCGCACGCAATACCATCGCCAGAGCGTTCCAGCGCACCAATGAACGAATGCGGCGCTCCATGAACAGGTCGCCAGGCATACGCGCTTCTTTAGTATGCGGAATAGTGTTGCGATAGGGTGTCGTAATGGAATAAGGCAGTTGCGTCCCGTCGCGCGTCGCCCGCTCCGCCAACCGTGTCAGCAGGTAGGTTGCACGCTCGACGCCTTCAGTATCCAGGACGGATTCCATCGAATCCAACCACTCCTGGGTTTCAATAGGATCGGCATCATCATGCATAGAGGTTACTCCTGTAGAGCTAGATTGATTGTAATTGTGTTACCGGACGCGCCGACGCCTCGTGAGCGCCCACGCACCATAAAAAAATGTTCCGGAGTCCCCATCGACCCACATCAGGATCTTTTAAAAAGTAGTCGCGCGGCAGGATTTTTTTATTCATCCAGATTTTGCAGGCGCCGCAGGGAGCGCATGTTTCTGGAATCGGCCTTGCCTTTTTCCAATACGATTTCTTCCACATATGCGAGATGCTCGTGAGCCGCGGCTCGGGCGGCGTTCGGATCTCTCGCCAGTACGGCTTCTTTCAGGCGAAAGTGTTGCTCTTTTATTTTCAGCCGCATCGCCTCTTCTTCGTAGAGGTAATGTAGGTTGCTAACAATATTCTGTTTCAACAAGGTGAACAATGCGCGCATAGTATGAAGCAGCACCACATTATGAGCCGCTTCTGCGATGGACAGATGAAACTCCGCATCCGCTTTCGCCTCTAGATCAGAGACGCGTTGTTCGTGATAGTTCAGCCAGTCATTGTAGCGTTTTTCAATAATTTTGCGATCCGCCCCCGTCCCGCGAATCGCGGCGTAGTAAGCGGCCACGCCTTCCAGCGCGTGACGGAACTCCAACAGGTCATACTGCGCTTCCGGATGCTGCCCGATCAGGGCGAACAACGGTTCGGTGTAACTGGCGCCCAGTTCCTGGGACACAAAATTGCCCCCGCCCTGACGCCTCACCACCAGCCCTTTGGCCTCCAATTTCTGGATAGCCTCTCGCACAGAGGGCCTGGATACTTCAAACTGCACCGCCAACGACCGCTCGGGAGGCAACCGCTGACCTGGTTTCAGGCTGCCTTCCAATATCATTTGCTCCAGGCTATCGACGATAACATCCGACAACTTGGGTTGTTTGAGGGGCTTCATTACAGGCATTAAAATGTCACCGAGACGGTGTTGTGGCTCCAGACAGACGCTAAACGTTTCACTTTCCGACGCTCCCTTACCCCGCAGTCTGTGGAATCAAGTTCCTCGCGGGCGGATGTCAGGACATTTAGCCGCAGGCGCTTGAAAGGCCGAGCATGCGCGCAGCGATGTACGCAAGTAAGCTTAGCACGGGAGGCGTATGCGGCCACTTTCCAATAGCCCCGGCGCCCCGCGCGCCGCCTATAATCCTGGTGTTTCTTTGGAAACCGCGGCGGATTCGCCGCTGACGGCTTGACCAACAAACTGGTATGACCAATCCAAACGACGCGCAGGCTAACACAACTGTCCTGCAAACGCATTATTGCTTAGACCAAAGTATTAACACCCTACCAACCAGTACATTTATTAGCCATGCACGAGGTTTATTGCCGCTAATTGACACCAGCGGGAGCCCCGCGTTATTTTAGCCTCAACACTTTTGGTAAACTGGTATTACCAATTATTAAAACCACAATTCCTCGCACAAAATCCACGGCAGCCAATACTGACCGTTAGCTTTAGCTCAGGGGAAGACAACGCAGAGATCAGACATGCAACGAGCCTATCCGGAAAAACCCGAGCAGGTGTATTTTTTCGGCACCTGCCTCATTGATCTGTTCTACCCCGAAGCGGGTATGGCGGGCATTCAATTGCTGGAGCGCGAAGGCGTCAAGGTGGTCTATCCGCAACAGCAATCCTGCTGCGGCCAGCCCGCCTATAACTCAGGGTACGACAATGAGGCGCGCAAGGTGGCGGCGGCGCAAATCGCCTGTCTGGGAGAAGAACTGCCAATTGTAGTCCCTTCTGCTTCTTGCGCGGATATGTTCCGCCATCACTATACTGACCTGTTCGCCGATACGCCCCTGCATAAACAGGCGCTGGAATTGGCTGCGCGCACCTACGAACTCACCGAATTTCTGGTGCATGTCTGTAAAATTCGCCTTGAGGATAATGGACCTGCCGCCACCGTGGCCATCCATAATTCCTGCAGCGCCCAGCGCGGTACGAAGACAGCGCAGGACGCCATCTCCCTGCTGCGCCAGATGAGCAACGTAGCCATCGTACAACAGGAGCGCGCCTCCGAATGTTGCGGATTTGGCGGTACGTTCGCCGTGAAAGCGCCGGACATTTCCAATGCGATGGTGCAGGACAAATGCGACAACCTGCTCGCCACCGGCGCCAATGATCTGGTTTCTGGCGACTGCGGCTGTCTGATGAATATCAGCGGAGCCCTGGAAAAGCGCAAAGATAAGCTCCCGGCGCAGCATATCGCTTCCTTTATATGGGAGCGTACGCAATGAGCCGCTTCGAGCCCGCCACGGTCAATCTTGAGTTCGACAAACGCGTCGACGACGCCCTGCGAGACCAGGAACTGCGCGCTAATTTCCGCGGCGCCATGGACTTCCTGATGGGCAAACGCGCCGCCATGTTTCCTGACAAAGAAGACCTGGAAGCCTTACGCAGTCAAGGCGAAGCCATCCGCAATCGTTGTCTGAGCCAGCTGCCTGAGCTACTGGAGCAATTCGAGCAACGCTGTACGGAAAACGGCATACAGGTGCATTGGGCGGAAACTTCACAGGAGGCCAACGCCATCATTTTGGAGATCATGCACAAGCATGACGCCACCCGAATGGTGAAGGGCAAGTCCATGGCGTCGGAGGAGATTGGGCTCAATCATTTCCTGGCCGATCATGGCGTCGAGTGCCTGGAAACCGACATGGGCGAATACATCGTCCAACTGGCGGACGAAACGCCCTCACACATCATCATGCCCGCCATTCACAAGAACAAACAGCAGATCGCCCGCCTGTTCAACCAGAAAATAGACGGCATGGAATATAGTGAAGACGTCGACCGCCTGATCGGCATTGGCCGCGATGTGCTAAGGCAGAAGTTTTTCGAGGCGGAGGTGGGCCTTTCCGGCGTGAACTTCGCCGTAGCGGAAACCGGCACGCTCTGTCTGGTGGAAAACGAAGGTAATGGTCGCATGACCACCACGATTCCGCCTGTACATATCGCGCTTTGCGGGATTGAAAAAGTGGTTGAGTCGCTACAGGACATTCCTCCCCTGTTGCGCCTGCTTACCCGTTCAGCAACCGGGCAAGCCATCACCACTTATTTCAATATGATCAGTGGTCCACGCAAACCGGATGAAAAAGACGGACCGCAGGAGGTGCATGTCGTACTGCTGGATAACGGACGTTCGCGCATCTATGCAGATAAGCAACTGCAAGAGACTCTGCGCTGCATTCGTTGCGGCGCCTGTATGAATCACTGTCCGGTGTATACCCGTATCGGCGGCCATGCGTATGGAACCACTTATCCCGGCCCCATCGGCCAAGTAGTCTCGCCGCAGATTTGGGGGTTGCACACGGCGGGCGCCATCACCAAGGCCTGCTCCCTCAATGGCGCCTGTGGCGAAGCCTGCCCAGTCAAGATTCCATTAGCGGACCTGATCCGTCGCTTGCGTTATGAATCCAACAACGACGAACCAACGACCGTACCCGCCCCAAGAGGCCAAGGCTCATTACGCAAACGCTCGGAAGCGGTTACCTGGAAGTTATGGGCGCTGCTGTCGCGCAAGCCCGGACTGTACAAACTGGCGCTACTGCTCGCTACCCGGCTGCGCGCGCTGACGCCAAAACACATCGGTCCCTGGACCCTCTATCGCAGCGCTCCCAAACCCGCCGCGCGCTCGTTACATGAACTGGCGGCGCAGCGCTCTCAATCAAACGCGTCATCACAGGAGCACGGTAGGAATGAGTAGCCGCGAAGCCATCCTCAATCGTTTACGCACTTATCGTCAACCCAAGCCTTCCCAGCCCGCGCAGGACAGGGCCTCCGCCACGGCATCGGCGGCGCTCAGTATGGCGGAGAAAGTGCGCCTTTTTACCGAAAACCTGCATGCGGCGCACGCTGAAGTGATCACGGCGACACAAGAGGATTGGGCGCAGCGCCTTTTGTCTCTGTGGCGGGAAACGGGCGTTCATAGCGTGACTTACTCCCCGAACACGCCACATGGAGCCAGCCTGAAATCTGCGGCCCCCGGGTTTCCCGAACTACAGCTTCACGCCTATGAGAGCCCTATCGAGAACTGTAAAGACGCGCTGTTCAACCACATCCAGGGAGGCTTTGGCGCCGCCATGGCGGGCGTCGCCGAGACGGGAACCCTGATGGTGAAAACCGGCCCCGATGAGCCTCGCGCTCTGTCTTTGGTTCCCTCCACGCACAGCCTGATTATCCACGCCAAAGACTTGTATGCGGATCTACCCGAAGCGTTTCATCAAACCCAAGTCGAATCCGCGTTGCCGACAAACCTGCTGCTTATCTCCGGCCCTTCCAAAACCGCAGACATTCAGCAGACGCTGGCTTACGGAGCCCATGGTCCCAAGCGACTTATCGTCGTTCTGATTGTTGCGGAGGAAAGCGATCGTGACTGAGTCCTTCACCCGCTTCTCTCAGGCGGTGCGCCAATTCATTCCCGCCGCCAGAGTGATCGACGATCCGCTGCGCCGTCTCGCCTATGGGACGGACGCCAGCTTTTATCGGTTGATTCCGCAACTGGTGTTGCGGGTGGAAAACGAAGACGAAGTCGTCCGCTTGTTGCAGGAGGCTGACACGCACCGTATTGCGCTAACCTTCAGAGCGGCGGGCACCAGCCTGTCGGGCCAGGCCGTAACGGACTCTGTCTTAGTGCAGCTGCAGGGCTGGCGCGAGCATCACATTGAAAATAACGGCGACCGCATTCGCCTGCAGCCCGGCGTGATCGGCGCTCACGCCAATCGCTATCTGGCGCCCTTTCAACGCAAGATCGGCCCTGACCCCGCGTCTATTAATGCAGCGAAAATCGGCGGCATCGCCGCCAACAACGCCAGCGGCATGTGCTGTGGAACCAAACAAAATAGTTATCACACCCTGGCGCATATTCGCGCCGTGATGGCGGACGGAACTGTCCTGGATACTGCCGACGAGGGCTCCCGCAAGGCATTTGCGCAGACGCATGAAACGCTGTTGCGAGGCGTATCGAAACTGCGCGCGGAGATTCTCGCCAAGCCCGAGCTGGCGGCGAAAATCCGACACAAGTATCGTCTGAAAAATACCACCGGTTACGGCATCAATGCGCTTCTGGACTTTACCGACCCGGTGGATATTCTGGCGCACTTGCTGATCGGTTCCGAAGGGACGCTGGGATTCATCTCATCCATTACTTACAACACCGTGGCGGATCATCCTGACAAAGCCACCGCCCTGGTGTTTTTTCCAGACATCCATATCGCATGTCAGACGGTGTCGAAGTTAAAGACCTCCCCCGTGGCGGCGGTGGAGCTGATTGACCGACGCGGCCTTGCCTCTGTGCAGAGCAAGCCCGGCACGCCGGAGTTTGTGAGCGACCTGCCCCCTGGCGCGGCGGCGCTGTTGATTGAAACCCGCGCCGCTGACGCTTTGACGCTGGATACCCAGATCCAGCAGATTCAGCAACTGCTCAATGAGTTTTCACTGCTCAACCAAGTTCCTTTCAGCAAAGACCCTCATCATTGCGCGCAATTGTGGAACCTGCGCAAAGGCCTGTTTCCTGCACTGGGGGCCGCCCGGGACGTTGGTACGACGGTTATCATCGAAGACATCGCCTTTCCGATAGAGCACTTGGCGGATGGCGTCCTGGAGTTGCAGCGCCTGTTCAACGAGTACGATTATCCTGACGCGCTGATTTTTGGCCACGCTCTGGAAGGGAACCTGCACTTTGTGTTTTCCCAGGAATTTTCCTCCGATCTCGCCATTGAACGTTATCGTGGACTGATGGATGCTGTGGCGCAGTTAGTGGCGGTGCGCTTTGGCGGCTCCCTGAAAGCTGAGCATGGCACAGGCCGTAATATGGCGCCGTTTGTTGAGCTGGAATGGGGCGTGGAAGCCTATGCTGTTATGCGTCGCATCAAAGAACTATTCGACCCCAAAGGCATACTCAACCCCGGCGTTATCATTAATGACGACCCGGAGGCGCATTTACGCCATCTCAAGCCGCTACCCGCCGCCGACCCGCTGGTAGATAAGTGTATCGAGTGTGGATTCTGCGAGCCCGCCTGCCCTTCTCGCGAACTAACCCTAACGCCGCGCCAGCGCATCGTCGCCTCCCGGGAAATCGCCCGCCTGCAGACAAGCGGAGAAGACGCCGAACAATTACGGACATTAATGGACGCTTATGACTACGCCGGTGACGACACTTGCGCCGCGTGCGGTCTATGCGCGCTAAGTTGCCCTGTGAGCATTAACACCGGCGATCTCACCCGCCTGCATCGCAAACAGAAAAACGCCGCGCAAGTTGGTAAAGCCCAATGGGCCGCCGAACACTTTTCCACGCTAACTAAAGCCACACGCCTGGGGCTCGGCGGCGCTGACGCCATGCACCGGGTTTTAGGCGCAGGAGCAATGTCCACGTTAAGCGAGGCCGCGCGCAAAATAAGCGGCGAACGGATACCGCTCTGGCACCCCTACCTTCCCACCGCCGCCCATTCATGTCGGGCAGATGAAAAGGCGGCGGACGTAGTGTATTTCAGCAGTTGCGCTTCCCGTACGATGGGCCCTGCCCGGGGCGATGCGGAAACACGCTCTCTCACGGAAGCCTGTTTGCGCTTGTTGGAAAAAGCCGGCTTTCAGGTTCGCTTCCCGTCCAATATCGGCCAACTTTGCTGTGGCCTGCCCTTCGCCAGCAAAGGTTTTCCCGACAGCGCCCAGCATAAGGCCGAAGAGTTGGCGCAAGCGCTGCTGGCGTCCAGTGAAGGCGGGCGACTCCCTATCTTTTGCGACGCCAGCCCATGCACACAGAAATTGAAGGAAGCGATTGAACAAACCGATGCCGGGAAGAAATTAAAGATTTACGATTCCGTCGAGTTTATTCACGACTACGTGCTCGATCGCCTGAGTATTCAAAAAGAAGATGCGCCCATCGCCATTCATGTCACCTGCAGCGCGCAAAGAATGGGGATTGGCGACAAGCTCCTGGCGATCGCCAAACGCTGCAGTCATCAAGTGGTGACGCCGGAACATATCACCTGCTGCGGATTCGCCGGCGACAGGGGCTTCAGTCACCCCGAATTGAACGCGTCTGCCTTGGCGCCGCTGAAAGCGCAAGTACAGGAAAAAGGATGCGGTGAAGGCTTCTCGAATAGCCGTAGCTGCGAAATCGGCTTATCACTGCATGCGGGAGTGCACTATCACAGCATTGTTTATCTGGTGGACAGAGTCAGCGAAAAATTGGCGGGGGCGGCAAGGGTGTAAAACTACGCATGCCCATTGGCGTAATCGTTAAGGAAGTGGGCGGTTTCATCGTCGATATCGGTGATCTCCACGCCAACCAGATAGGACGATGTGCGCACGACGACGTGTCGCACGATCACTGACGCAATACTTTCCCAACGTTTGGCGTGATGCACGATCTCGACTTTCATGATTAAGGTCGCCCCGACGGGAACGGGGACAGGAAACTCAAACAGGTAACCATGGGCGGAGACATTATCGATTTTGCCCATGTACATCTTTTTGTCGGGGGTTTTGACTATCGTTCGCCATGACGCGTTCCGCCTGGGACTGCGTCGTCCATCATGCTCAGGAGCATCGCTCATCGCATTCTCCGGTTTCGCCAGCTTAGTGGGATGTCGCAATACCGGCGCATGAACTCCATTCTCGGGTCTGTCGCTCCAGCCCCCGAGTCGCGCCTTAGCCTTTTCTTATCGAGCCTGCATATACTAAAGATTAGCAGACCCTACGCCAACGCCAATTCAGTGCTAACTTGATTTGTATCGGGTTAAGCGCGCGGATGATCGGACACAATGTCCCCTACGTCATTGATCGGTGAATCCGCGCCAGCGACACAGGGGGAGTAGTGAAAAAGGCTTTGATAACGCTGATTGCCGCGGCGTTGATACTCGGGCTGGGCTATTGGAAATGGCGTCCGCAACCTTTGCCTGTTTCCTTGCATACGCTCAGCAAAGGCTCAGTGGAAAGCACCGTAGCCAATACTCGCGCCGGCGCCGTGCGCGCCTGTCAGCGCTCCAAACTCTCCATGCCGACTGGCGGCGCGGTATCCGCCCTCCACGTTAAGGCGGGGGACAGAGTCGAATCCGGGCAACTGCTGTTGGAGCTTTGGAACAAGGATCTGCGCGCGCTCTATGATCAGGCCCGCGCCGGATTATCCGTCGCCGAGCGGAAAAAGGCGGAGGTCTGTTTCGGCGCCGAGCGGGACCAGCGTGAGCTGCAACGCCAACAGACCCTGGCCAGCAAGAAATTATCCTCCGAAGATATTCTGGACGCCGCCCGCACCCAGGCGGGAATGTCCGCCCTCGCCTGTAAGGCCGCCGCGGCGCAGATTGAAGAAAGCCAGGCTGTCGTAGCGCTGCAGTCCGCCCAATTGGAGCGCAGCGCGTTACGGGCGCCGTTCAGCGGCGTCGTTGCGGAAATCAATGGGGAAATTGGCGAATACGTAACGCCTTCTCCACCCGGCGTTCCCACTCCCCCCGCCGTCGACCTGATAGACGACAGTTGTCTGTATGTGCGCGCCCCCATAGATGAAGTCGACACGGCGCGCATCAAGGTCGGCATGCCTGCGCGCGTGACGCTGGACGCCTTTCGCGGCCGTGCGCTGCAGGCGGTGGTGACGCGGGTCGCGCCCTATGTGCAGGAGTACGAAAAGCAGGCGCGCACCGTCGATGTGGAAGTGGAAATCAGCGAATTTCCCAAGGACATGAATTTACTGGTGGGCTACAGCGCGGACATTGAGATCATCATCGATAGCCGGGAAAACGCATTGCGTATCCCTACCGAGATGATTCTGGAAGGCGACGCCGTCCTGAAATTCGACCCGAACGACCGCAGCCTGCATAAAGTCGCCTTCCAGGGCGGCATCGGCAACTGGGTGTACACAGAGGTTGTAAGCGGCCTGAACGAAGGCGATCGCGTCCTCTCCGCACTCGATCAGGAAGGGGCGGAAGATGGCGTGCAGGTGCGCCCGCAACCATGAGCGTCGCGAACCGTTCGTCAACGCCCCCAGACCAGTCAAAGTCGGCGGCGCCTGTCGTCGCCTTGCATGAGATCAATCGGCATTTCCAACTTGGCGAACAGACCGTCAAAGCTCTGGATGCAGTCAGTCTGGAACTGCTGGCCGGAGACTATGTCTCCGTCATGGGACCTTCCGGCTCCGGTAAGTCGACCCTGTTGAATATACTCGGATTACTGGATCGACCAGACGCCGGCGCCTATTTGTTGAACGGAGAGCCCACCCAGGATCTCAGCGAGGAAAAGCGGGCGCGTTTGCGGCAACAGAATATCGGATTCGTGTTTCAGTCCTATCATCTTATCCCCCGCATGAGCGCACGGGAAAATATTGAATTGCCACTGGTTCTCGCCGGCGCAGCGCCCAAAGAACGCACACGTATGGTGTCCGAGATGCTCGAACGACTGGGCCTGACCGCTCGCGCCAATCACCTGCCCAATCAGTTGTCCGGCGGGCAACGACAACGGGTCGCCATCGGCAGAGCCATCATCATGAAGCCCAAGCTGCTCCTCGCGGATGAGCCAACAGGAAACCTGGACACCCAGTCCGGCGCTGACGTCGTAACTTTGTTGGAAGAGTTGAACGCTCAGGGCATTACTCTGGTGGTGGTCACTCACGATGTCGAGCTGGGCAAACGCGCCAAACGTCAGCTGCGAATGGTGGACGGCCGCATTCAGAGCGACCTGCGCCAAAGCAACACAGGCGCTTAAGCATGCGCGCCGTGGACCTAGCGCGCTTCAACATCCAGGTCATGGTCGGACACCGTTTCCGCACACTGATGCTGATGATCGCACTCATCATTGGCGTAGCGGCGGTCAACCTGCTGACCGGGCTTGGAGAAGGCGCGCGCCTGTTTGTCTTGGGCGAGTTCAGCTTTCTCGGTAAAAATACGCTGATCATCATGCCCGGCAAGAAAGAGACCACTGGCGGCATGCCTCCCATAACAGGTGAAGCCCCACGGGATCTAACTTTGGAGGACATGCAGGCTCTGACGCGGCTTTCCGCTATCAACCACGCGGCGCCGCTTATCGCAGGTATGGCGGAGCTGTCCTATCAAAGCCGACTGCGGGAAAGTTTTGTGGTGGGAACCACCCATGACTTCTTTGCAATCCGCAAGCTGAGCCTGTTGCAAGGACGGGCGTTGCCGCCGGGAAATCCGACCTTCGCCGATGCAGTCTGCGTGCTGGGGCAAACACTTAAACGAGAACTCTTCGGCCCTGAGCCCGCTCTAGGCCAATGGGTGCGCGCCGGCGATCGTCGCTTTCGGGTTATAGGCATTCTGGAAGGCAAAGGCGTCGCCATGGGCCTGAACTTTGATGAAGCCATGCTGATCCCCGTCGCCAGCGCCCAGATGCTATTCAACCAGGAAGGGTTATTTCGACTGTTTGCGGAAGTCCGCTCCGAACGCGAATTGACGCCTACTCGCAACACCATTCTCAGCATCATCAAGGAAAGACACGACGGCGAGGAAGACATCACACTGATCACGCAAGACGCGTTACTGTCTTCCTTCGATGAAATTCTGCGCACACTGACGTTGGCGGTAGGCGGCATCGCCGGGATCAGTCTGGCTGTGGCGGGTGTGCTGATTATGAATGTCATGCTGATCAGCGTCAGTCAACGCACAGCGGAAATAGGACTGCTGAAAGCGCTTGGGGCCAGCGCCGCCACCGTCCGCCGGTTATTTCTCAGTGAGGCGCTATTGCTGGCGATAATCGGCAGTCTGATCGGGCTCTTGATAAGCGAATCCTTGTTGGCGGCGGGCCGTCTGCTCTACGACCAGATTCCATTGGGCTCGCCAGTATGGGTGAAGATTGCGGCGGTAGGCGTTGCGATTGTCACCGCTCTGCTATTCGCCTATCTGCCCGCACGCAAGGCCGCCGCCCTGGCGCCCGTCGAAGCGCTGACGCACAAGCAAGGTCCCTGATATGAACGCGCCGGACTTACTAAAAATGGTGACCCGCACCATCAGCTTTGGCCGCACCCGCGCTGTGCTCACATCGCTCGGCATCACCATCGGCATCGCCGCAGTCGCTTTGCTCACCTCTATCGGAGAAGGCGTGCGCAGCTATGTGATGGATGAGTTTTCCCAGTTTGGCGCGCGTATCATCGCGATTAACCCGGGTAAAAACGTCACTGGCGGTATGGGAGGCATTCTCAGCACCGTGCGTCCTCTATCGTTACAGGACGCGGAAGCCCTGCGTCAGGCGCCTTATGTGGAATATGTGGTGCCGGTGGTGCAAGGGGCTGGAGCCATAGAGCACAAACAGCGCACCCGCAATGTGGATATCTTCGGCGTCAGCGCGGATATGCCCGCGGCCTGGCGTTTCGCCGTGGCGCAGGGTCGTTTTTTGCCCCGTAACAACGATGCGCGCTCCAGCCCTTATGCGGTGATCGGACACAAGGTCAAGCAGGAGCTGTTTCAGGGCGAAAGCCCATTGGGTCAGCTCATCCGAATCGGCGGCATGCGTTTTCGCGTGATTGGGGTGATTGAGCCGAAGGGAGATATGCTGGGGTTCGACCTTGACGACACCGCCTACATTCCCGCCGATCTGGCGCTGGACCTATTCAACCGCGAAGGCTTGATGGAGATTGACGTTATTTTTTCCCCCGCCACAGACTCCACCTACATGTCAGCCCTTATTAAAAAGATGCTGATTCAACGCCATGGCCGCGAAGACTTTACACTCATCACACAGGATCAAATGCTCACTAGTCTGAACAGCATTTTATCGGTGTTGACGCTTGCCGTCGGTTTGCTCGGCTCTATTTCCCTGTTGGTCGGCGGCGTCGGCATTCTCACCACCATGACCACCAGCGTGAGGGAGCGCACCAGCGAAATCGGTTTGCTACGGGCGCTGGGCGCCACCCGCGCGCAAGTGCTCAGTCTGTTCCTGGCGGAGGCTGTCACGCTCTCGACTATAGGCGGGATATGCGGGCTGCTGCTCATGGGAGTCGTTACAACACTGGCTTTTCTGTTCGCGCCCGAATTCCCTATCCGTCCCCACGTCCCGTTTCTGTTGATTGCGTTATTACTGTCTTCGCTGATTGGACTTATCGCAGGCGTCGTCCCGGCGCTACAAGCTTCGCGATTGAATCCTATCGACGCGCTCAGAACAGAGTAAACGCCGCTAAATCTGCGACATCAGATTCAACGGGTCGTACCAGAGCTCTTTGCGACGAACTGGCGTCTCTTTCGGCAAAAGCGGATTTTTGATGACGAAAGCCCGGCGCTCGGACAAACGCGCTTTATTGATGGAGTCGCCATGATGCTTGAGGAAAACCTGATCAAACGTCTTATCGGCGATCATGATATTCAGCCCCCGCTCGATGCGTTCAGCCAGCTTGGCGTTCTGCTTGGAGACAAAGAAATAGTATGGCCACGGATAATAAATCAGCGTGTGCTGCTCAATCTGAATCTGTGACAGATAATCCCGCCGGGCCAGATACTCGGCGAAAATCTCGTTCACGCCCCGGGGAAAATGATCAAACCGGCGTTGCGCCAGCATCTTGAACAAGCCTTCGTAACTACTGGCCGTCACCACCTGAAAACCGTTCTTCTCGTAGACCTGGATATCTCCCCACCCCAGGCCCTGGCCGATGCTTAATAAGCGCAGATCGGAGAGGTTTTCGAGGGCGTCGAATTTGGCCTGAGTTTCCTCCGTGATCAGGCTGATGCGATAACCAAGCAGCCCTTTGCGTAAGGGAATGCGGATAGGGCGCATCAAACGTTCCTTCTCCTCCGAGGTAGAACTCCAGGCCACATTTAGAACGGACGACCCTCTATCCAATTCCGCCAGATAGCGGGCTTCGCTCATCGCCAGTGGCGTCTCCTCCAGCAAATAGGGCCCGTATTGCTCCACGGTTTTATCCAGGGAGACTTTCAACATCTCCACCAGATCGATAAACCGGGTGTCCTGCAAAGATTCAGAAGCGGGAAAAATGACTTTCAACGGGCCGGCGGCCCATGCGACCTGACAGGCGAAAAAGGCGATTCCAACAATGATCAACTTCATAACGGAGCCCCATCATGAAATGCAGGTGGCGTTTATCCTTAAGCTTAGCAAAGCCCGGCGAGCAGTCACGCTCTCCAGGCTCAGCCCCCTTTCTTACGCAGCTTTTTCTTGGGCGAAAAACCAGCGGGCTTGGAGCCAAGCCACTGCGTAAACTCCTGCACTTCAGGCAGCGCCCGCAGGCTTTCAAGACTGTTGTAGTGGGCCGCCAGCTCAGATTCAGACTTCAATCCGTGGATGAAGCTATGGCAGGAGCGGCAAACCCAGACAATGGCCTTGTTGAGATAATCCCGATCATACTGACGGCGAATATTTTTCTTGCCGTGCAGCGTCTTGGGAATCAAATGATGGCGAGTCAGAGATGATACTTCACGACGGCACAACTGGCAGCCGTCAACATCACGGGGATAATTCCGCTCTGAATCCAACATTTTCGAATCTGCTTTCAGCGTCGTACAACCTCAGTGAAGTAAAGCGTACAGCTTGCGACGATATGTCCGCACCAAAGGATGCGCAGCGCCCAGCATGTCGAAGAGCTCGATCAGGGTTTTCCTGGCGGCGTCATCGCCATAACTCCGATCCGTCTGCATCAAGTTCAACAAGGCCTCCACCGCATCCTCGAACTTGTTGTTCATGATAGCGTGCAAAGCGAGCTGAAAGCGCGCTTCGGAGTCGGCCGCATTCGACTGCAAACGTTGTTGGATATCCGCCAATGGCGCAATAGCGCCGGCCTTTTCCACAAAGCGTATACGCGCCAGCAATTGTTTGACGTCCGGACGCCCCTGTATATCCGCCGGTAAACTGGACAGAATCGCTGCGGCTTCGTCCTTCTCTCCCAGTGCGACCTTTACTGCGGCGATATCCACCAGAATCTCCATGTTGTTAGGGTCCGCCTGGTTCGCCTGAGTCAACATCGCCAAGGCCTGCTCGGCCTGGCCTTGCTCGACCAAAGTACGGGCCTGGTCACGCAATTCTGCGCCCGGGCTTTGGATATAGCGGCTCAACAACTCGCGCACTTTGGATTCCGGCTGCGCTCCGCTGAACTCCCCCGCCAACTTGCCTTGATGAACCAGCTTAACCGTAGGCAGACTGCGCACGCCCAGGTGCGACGCCAGTTCCTGCTGCTGATCCGCATTCACCTTGGCCAGAATAAAAGCGCCCTGATACTCCGTCGCCAGCTTTTCCAAAATCGGCATCAGTTGCTTACAAGGGGCGCACCAGTCCGCCCAGAAATCCACCAATACGGGAACCTGCATGGATTTTTCCAGCACTTCCGCCGGAAAGTTTTCTAGGGTCGCTTCGATGATATAGGGAGATTCGGCCATGTCAGATATGACTCCGGTTTATAAAAAAGCCAGGCGCGACGAAGGACTTCATGCGCCTGAATTGTCGGGAAGAAACAATGCTTAAGAATGTGAGGGCGGCCTCTTGTAAAAACAAGGCGTCATAGCCCCATCGCCGCCAAGAGACTATAATTTAACCAGCTTCATCAGATGTACAGCAGGGCGACGCCGGAATCCGACGGCCAGACCGCCACATGTGCAACAAAGCCGCCACGAGCGGCTGTCATGCTGAGGAGGATACAATATGTCTATTTCCAATACGCTCCAACGATTTCTGACCAGTCATAACGTGACTTATGAGGTCATTACCCATCCGTACAGTGAAACATCCATGGCCAGCGCGCAAACAGCCCATGTTCCCGTGGAAAGAATGGTGAAAGCAGTCGTCCTCAAAGATGAAAAAGGCTACGTCATCGCAGCCATTCCCTCCACCAATCATCTCAATCTGCGCGAAATTAATCAGGCGATGAAACGTCAATTAGCTCTGGCCAGTGAGGAGGAGTTATGTGAGCTGTTCGGGGATTGTTCCGCCGGCGCCATTCCCGCTGTCGGAGAGGCGTTCGGCATGCCGACTATCTGGGATGAGCAACTGGCTTATGAACCGGATTTCTACTTGGAAGGCGGCGATCATCAGGAACTGGTGCACATCTCTCACTATGATTTCATGGAGATGATGAAGAGCTGCCCCCACGGCACTTTCAGCGCGCATAACTAACGTCGCCGGAGCGCCCGAGCTGCGGGCGCTCAACTAATTTCCCCCGCCAGCATTACAACTTACTCACCTATTTTATTGGCGCGCCTCACTTTAACTCGCGTTATTCGTCCCCCATCTATTTCGCCATGAGCAAATGGTTATTCATTACTGACAAGATCACCGCACATGACAGAAAGTAATTTTGACTCCGATTCCAAGCATTCCGAATACATAGGCAAGGACGAAGCCGAAGACAGCCGCCCTGGCGGCGCGCTGGTGCTTCCCGGTCAGGTAATGCCCAAGCGCATTTATTTGCTTCCCATCAGCAACCGGCCCTACTTCCCTGCACAAGTTCAACCACTGGTCATTAACGCCAACCTATGGGAAGAAACCCTGAAACGCGTTGGCAAGACCGAACACCAGATTCTGGGACTGACTTACGTAGAAAAAATCCCCTCCCCGGATGAACCGCCTGATACCAATGACTTCGCCCATATCGGCTGTGTGGTGAAAGCGCATAATGTCGTTAACGAACGCGGCAAACTGCAGTTTATCGCCCAGGGTTTACAGCGCTTCCGCATCACGCAGTGGCTGCGTCGTACGCCGCCCTATCTGGTTGAAGTCGAATACCCTGAGCCGGCGAAAGAGTCGGAGAAGGAGCTCAAGGCTTATGCGATCGCCCTGATTAACACCATCAAAGAGTTGCTGCCGCTTAACCCGCTGTACAGCGAAGAGCTGAAACAGTATCTGAGCCGCTTCAGCCCTGACGAACCTTCCGCACTCACTGACTTCGCCGCCGCCATCACCACGGCGGAAGGTCCAGCACTGCAGGAGGTACTCGATACCGTGCCGCTGCTCAGGCGGATGGAAAAAGTATTGATTCTGCTGAAGCAGGAACTGGAAGTCGCCAAGTTGCAGACCCAGATCAGCGCTGAAGTGAACCAGAAGATCAACGAGCGTCAACGCGAATTCTTTTTACGCGAGCAACTTAAGGTTATCCAGAAAGAGCTCGGGCTTGCTAAAGACGATCGAACGGCGGACGTAGAGGAATTCCAGCAGCGTATGAGTGAACGTCATCCGCCGAACGATGTACGTAAACGCTTCAACGAAGAAATCAAAAAACTGTCCATGCTGGAGACTGGTTCGCCGGAGTATGGCGTCACCCGCAACTATCTTGATTGGCTTACCCAGGTCCCCTGGGGCGTGCACACTGAGGACAAACTTGATATCGCCCGCGCCCGGGAAATTCTCGATAAAGAACATGATGGTCTGGATGACGTTAAAGACAGAATTATCGAATTCCTTGCGGAAGGCTCTTTTAAAGGAGAGGTATCCGGCTCGATTCTATTGCTGATCGGCCCACCCGGCGTCGGCAAAACCTCTATCGGAAAATCCGTCGCAGCGGCGCTGGGCAGAAAGTTCTATCGCTTCAGCCTGGGCGGCATGCGCGATGAAGCGGAAATCAAAGGCCACCGACGTACTTACATTGGCGCAATGCCGGGCAAAATGGTGCAGGCGCTGAAAGACGTCGGCTCCGCCAATCCCGTCATCATGCTCGACGAAATCGACAAAATTGGCGCTTCTTACCAAGGCGACCCAGCCAGCGCCTTGCTGGAAACGCTGGACCCGGAACAAAACAATGAGTTCTTGGATCACTACCTGGATGTCAGGTTGGACCTGTCGAAAGTGCTATTCGTTTGCACCGCTAACCAGTTAGATACGATTCCAGGCCCGTTATTGGATCGAATGGATGTATTGCGTCTGTCCGGTTACATCACGGAAGAAAAAATAGCCATCGCCAAGAACCATCTTTGGCCGAAGCTTCTGAAGCGCATGAAGCTGAAAAAGAAACAGGTATCCATCACTGACGCAGCGCTGCGCCAACTGATCGACGGCTACGCCAGAGAAGCCGGCGTGCGCAATCTGGAAAAAAGACTGCATCGACTGATTCGTAAATCCATCGTTCGCCTGATGGAGCAACCAGAAGAACCGATAAGGATAGGCGTTAACAACCTCGTCGACTTCCTTGGTCAACCACTATTCCGCAAAGAGAAAAATCTGCGCGGCGTTGGCGTGGTCACCGGACTGGCCTGGACCGCGATGGGCGGCGCCACGCTTCCGGTTGAAGCCCAATTAATTCATTCCAGTAACCGGGGCTTCAAATTGACCGGCAAGCTTGGCGATGTCATGCGCGAGTCTGCGGAAATCGCTTACAGCTATGTCTCCGCTCACCTGAAAGAGTTCAAAGGCGATCCCGAATTTTTTGAGCGCGCCTTCGTCCACCTCCACGTGCCGGAAGGCGCCACGCCAAAAGACGGCCCCAGCGCAGGCGTTACAATGGCGACGGCGTTGCTGTCCCTGGCGCGCAACCAAACACCCAAAAGCAATGTTGCGATGACGGGAGAGTTAACCCTGACCGGCCAGGTATTTCCGGTAGGAGGCATTCGCGAAAAAGTGATTGCGGCGAAACGCAGCGGCGTAAATGAAATCATTCTGCCCGAAGCCAATCGTCGGGATTATGATGAACTTCCGGAACACATTCGCTCCGGTTTGACGATGCATTTCGCCAGCACATTCCAGGACGTCTACAAAGTCATGTTTGGATAGCAGTTATCTCACTTCATCATCCTGGAAATGGATGCTAAATAACGCGCTGGAGCGCCTATTATTCCTAGGCCGCATACCGTATCGGAAATCACGTATTATGCGGCTTTATGGTGGAGTTTTATACTGACCTTTACCAGTTGTGATGATGTTTTGTCCTGTCTTTCTAGTATAGAAAAGCGTTTGAGGTGCTCTCCAAGCACCTTTTTTTTTGCCTTAAATTTTTGCCTCCGAAAAAACTGCGCGAAATCCTTATATCCAAGACAAATGCGCATCTTTTCACCGCGACGCTTTGAGGTTAGTATTCCAACTGGTCAATAGGCCAATGGCCTTAAAATAAAAGTCTATTAACGATTAGACCATAATATGCCAGTATGAAGCCCCGTCCGAAAAAGAGCCTCAGAGCTCACTCTACTCGGCGGCGTCTGAACCTGGGATAACTAATAACTTAAATCGGGAAGACAATAATGAAGAAACAGATCGCTCGGAAAGTATTAGGTGTTGGCGCTTCAATTTTATTAATGGGCGGCTTGAACCTGGCTAACGCAGAGACTATCAAAATCGCCATCGCCGGCCCGCAGTCCGGTGACGTTGCTCAGTATGGCGACATGCAGGTAATCGGCGCGGAAATGGCTGTTGAGCAGATCAACGCTGCTGGCGGCGTAAACGGCGACAAGCTTGAGGCGATTAGATACGACGACGCCTGCGAACCCAAGCAAGCGGTGGCCGTAGCCAACAAAATCGTTAATGACGGCGTTAAATTTGTAGTGGGCCACTTGTGCTCCAGTTCCACTCAACCGGCTTCCGACGTCTACGAAGACGAAGGCATCATCACTATCACGCCGGCTTCCACCAACCCGGACATCACTGAGCGCGGCTACCAGATGATCTTCCGCACCATCGGTCTTGATAGCCATCAGGGTCCGACTGCCGGCAAATTCATCGCGACTGTAGTCAAGCCCAAGCGCGTTGCAGTTATTCACGATAAGCAACAGTACGGTGAAGGCATCGCAACTGCGGTTAAGAAAACTCTGGAAGAGAAGAACGTCAACGTCGTTCTGTTCGAAGGCGTTAACAAAGGCGACAAAGACTTCTCTCCTCTGATCGCAAAACTGCAGAAAGAGAACGTAGACTTTGTTTACTACGGCGGCTACCACCCTGAGCTGGGCCAGATTCTGCGCCAAGCGTCAGAGAAAGGCCTGGACATCAAGTTCATGGGTCCTGAAGGCGTGGGTAACAAAGACATCAGTCAGATCGCGGGTAAAGCTTCCGAAGGTCTGTACGTGACCCTGCCTCCCGCTTTCGATCAGAGACCAGAAAACAAAACTCTGGTTGACGCGTTCAAAGCGAAAAACCAAGACGCCAGCGGCGCATTCGTAATGACTTCCTACGCAGCAGTTCAGGCTATCGCTGACTCAATCAAAGGCGTAGGCTCTACCGATACTGATGCAATCCAAGCTTACCTTCGTAGCCACTCCTTCAAAACCCCCATGGGTGAAATTGCGTTTGACGAAAAAGGCGACTTGAAAGGTTTCGATTTCGAAATCTATACCTGGCACGCTGACGGTTCCAAAACCGTAGTAAAATAAACCGTATCGCTTCATAACAACACCTTCTTTCCGGTTCCCCGGAAGAGGGTGTTTTTATTAGCAAAGCCTGTCAGTTTCTAGGCCGGTTCAAATCTTCCGGAGTAACACCCATGCTAGAAGTGATTCTTTACTTCATTCAGCAATTAATTAACGGAATTACCATTGGGAGCACTTATGCTCTCATCGCCATAGGCTACACCATGGTCTACGGCATCATAGGAATGATCAACTTCGCTCACGGCGAAGTCTACATGATAGGAACTTACGTCGCGTTCATGGCTATTTCTGGTATGGCCATGCTGGGCATTGAGTTTCTGCCATTAATCTTCCTGGTCGCCCTGCTTTCAAGCATGTTGGTGTCCAGTAGCTTCGGTTGGGCCATTGAACGCATCGCCTACCGCCCACTGCGCGGCGGCAACCGTCTGATCCCTCTTATTTCGGCCATCGGGATGTCCATTTTCCTGCAGAACTATGTTCGTTTAGGGCAAGGTTCACGGGATATCGCCATGTCATCTCAGATCAGCGGCGGTTGGAGCTTCGGTCCGGAAGACGGCTTCCAGGCGTCCCTTTCTTATATTCAGGTTCTGATCTTCGTTGTCACTATCATCTCCATGACCGTGCTGACGTTGTTTATCTCCAGATCCAGAATGGGCAGAGCCTGTCGCGCCGTCGCACAGGACTTGAAAATGGCGAACCTGCTGGGCATCGACACCAATCGCGTAATTGCTTCCACTTTCGTCATCGGCGCTGCGCTAGCGGCGGTTGCGGGCACGCTGCTCGGCATGTACTACGGCGTCGTGAACGCATTCGTCGGATTTATCGCCGGTCTTAAAGCCTTTACTGCAGCCGTTCTTGGCGGCATCGGCAGTATCCCTGGCGCAATGCTGGGCGGCATCATTCTCGGCGTCACCGAAAGCATGACCGCCGCATATTTCAGCACTGAGTACAAAGACGTTGTCTCTTTTGCGCTATTGGTGCTGATCTTGTTGTTTAAGCCGACAGGCATACTCGGCAAGCCGGAAGTGGAGAAAATCTAATGCGCAAGAATCTGCCGTTCGCTTTATTCACGGCCGTCATTACTCTGGTTCTGTCCTTGCCTATTTTGGGCCTGAAGCTAACTCATGAAGGCACCAAACTCGTACTCGAAGGCGCTACGCAAAGCACCTACGTGTACATTTTACTCGCCGCAGCAGTGGTTTTCCTGAGCCAGCTGTTTAGAGAGCAGCTAAATGCCGCCAAAGCAGCGGTCAAGCCAAAAGGAAATATTCTGGCCAAGCTAATGCCGCCGGAAGAAAAGCGCGCCATGGCCGGCAAAATCTTTTTTGTCGTCCTGCTTATCGCCGCTGTTCTGGTTCCTTTCAATACCGGACGCATATGGTCTGACATAGCCACTCTGGCGCTTATCTACGTTATTCTTGGCCTTGGTCTGAATATCGTAGTGGGCCTGGCCGGCTTGTTAGACCTTGGTTACGTCGCTTTCTACGCTGTCGGCGCTTATAGCTACGCTCTGTTATCGCAATACTTTGGTTTGTCATTCTGGGTGTGTCTGCCTATCGGAGCGTTGCTTGCTGCGACATTCGGTTTCCTGCTGGGCTTCCCGGTATTGAGATTACGTGGAGACTATCTCGCCATCGTGACTTTAGGTTTCGGGGAAATCATCCGTATTCTCTTGAACAACCTGACCAGCCTGACCGGCGGGCCTAACGGTATTGGCGGCATTCCTAAGCCAACTATCCCGATGCTGCAGTTCGATCCTGAGTTCTCCATCGTGAACCTGGAATTCAGTCGCAGAGCCGCTGAAGGCAATGTTGCATTCCATGAGTTCTTTGGCGTTCCTTACGACTCATCCTTGAAAGTCGTCGTGCTTTACCTCATCGCACTAGTGCTGGCTTTGGTGACGATCTTTATCGTGCGCCGCCTGATTCGCATGCCTGTAGGACGTGCATGGGAAGCCCTGCGTGAAGACGAGATCGCATGCCGCTCGCTGGGCTTGAACCGCACCGCTATCAAGCTGTCCGCCTTCACCATCGGCGCGGCATTCGCAGGTTTTGCCGGCTCCCTGTATGGCGCTCGCCAAGGCCATATCAGCCCTGAGTCGTTCATATTCTTCGAGTCCGTTATTATCCTCGCCATCGTTGTTCTTGGCGGTATGGGCTCGCAAATCGGCGTTATGGTCGCAGCCGTTCTGGTGGTGCTGCTTCAGGAACTGTCGCGGGAGTTCGACGAGTATCGTCTACTCGCCTTCGGAATGGTCATGGTGTTGATGATGATCTGGTGTCCGCAAGGCCTGATCCCGATGAAACGCCCACATCTGCAGTTGAAACAGGAGTAGGACAATGCTGTCTGTTCGCGAATTATCCATGAGGTTCGGCGGCCTGCTCGCAGTAAATGGCGTATCGCTGGACGTCAACGAACGGGAAATCATTTCCATTATCGGCCCTAACGGCGCAGGTAAAACGACTGTCTTTAACTGCATCTCCGGCTTCTATAAGCCGACCTCAGGGCAAATCACCTTCAAAGGTAAGCAGGTACAAGGGCTGCCTGACTTTAAGATTTCCCGCCTTGGCATGGTTCGCACGTTCCAACACGTGCGTCTATTCAACCGCATGACGGTGATTGAGAATCTGTTGGTGGCGCAACATCGCCATGTCAACACGAACCTCCTCTCCGGTTTATTGAAAACGCCTTCTTATCGCAAGAAAGAAAGCGAAGCCATGGAGAAAGCCGCCTATTGGCTCAAGAAAGTCGATCTGCTGCCACTCGCCAACCGCGAAGCGGGTAACCTGGCTTATGGCCAACAACGCCGTCTGGAAATTGCTCGCTGCATGGTGACAGGGCCAGATCTGTTGATGTTGGACGAACCCGCAGCCGGCTTGAACCCGAAAGAAACCCGGGATCTCGACGAACTGATAGTCAGCCTAAAGCACGACTACAACGTCTCCATTCTGTTAATAGAGCACGATATGGGACTGGTAATGGGCATTTCTGATCGCATCTACGTTGTCAGCCAGGGCACGCCTTTGGCCGACGGCACGCCTGATGAAATTAGAACGAACGCAGATGTCATCAAGGCGTACTTGGGAGAAGACTAATGCTTACACTCGAGAATGTTTACACCCACTACGGCAAGATCGAAGCTCTGCACGGCATCAGTCTGAAAGTCAATCAAGGTGAAATCGTCTCATTGATCGGCGCCAACGGCGCAGGTAAAACCACGTTGTTGATGACGGTCTGTGGCGACCCGAGAGCCAGTGATGGCCGCATTACCTTTATGGGCAAAGACATCACCGAAACGCCCACTTCCGAAATCATGCGCAGCGGCATAGCCATTGTGCCTGAGGGTCGTCGTGTTTTTTCTGGCCTCACGGTAGTCGAAAACCTGCAGATGGGCGCGTTTTTCTCTGACAAGAGCGACTTTGCGCGCACGCTGGAATACGTCTATGACCTGTTCCCACGCTTGCGCGAACGCCACAGCCAACGCGCTGGCACAATGTCTGGCGGTGAGCAGCAAATGCTGGCGATCGGGCGCGCCCTGATGAGTCATCCTAAAATGTTGTTCCTGGACGAACCATCTTTAGGTCTGGCCCCGATTATCATTAACCAGATATTTGAGATCATCGGCAAGCTCCGAGAAGAAGGCATGACTATCTTCCTGGTGGAACAGAACGCCAATCAGGCGCTGCGTTTGGCGGATCGCGGTTATGTACTGGAAAACGGCAAAGTCGTACTTCAGGATACTGGCGCAAACCTGTTGGTAAACGAGGACGTCCGCAAAGCTTACCTGGGCGGCTAAACTTCACCGCCTCATCTTCCGGCGGCGTAGCAGGCTAATCCTGAGCGCCGCCTTCTTTTCTTAAAAGTAATACCGGTAGGCTATACCGGCCTCCCACCTGCCATCACTGCGATTCCATTCTTGAGATAAATGCACTCTGAAAGCATGATTCTGCGCCAAATCGAAGTTTTGCTCCAACACGCCGCGATAGCGTATTTCATCACTACTAAAGTACTCGCCCTCCAGTCTTGTGGACTGAAAGCCCCAGGGAAAACTCAATAAATAGCCTGTACTTACTCCTGCAGCCGGAGTGATCCAGGTTTTATATTCCGGATCATGCTCCAAGCGCGCAGTCAAAAAGCCAAACAGACTCAATCCTTCCGCCACGTCATAACTGCGCCCAGCGCCGCCATTTACCTGGTAGGCCTTGTCGCTACCAAGGTCACTCCAGACGCGCTCAAAGCCAGCCTGAACTTTCCACGACAATGGACGCAGAAACTTATTAACCGGAGACTGCGAGATAATATTAATAATGTCGAAACGATGCAGCTCCCAATTGTCGTTCTCGTAAAAGCGAAACTGAGCGTCGCCTGCAATTATTTGAGCGCCTCGTGGATAGCCTTCCTGACGGTCCAGTAAATCATGATAACTGTATCTGAATTGAAGCTGAGTAAATGCATCCCCATCACGACTGCCGCCCCCAATACTCATCATGGTGCTGCCATGCCCAGTTTCAGGTGGCTCAGGGGTTTCAGGCGCAATGCTGTCCGCAGGCAGTTGGCTTATCCGTTGTAGTAGTTTAAAGCTACGGCGCGCCAGATCCGGGCTCCTTTGCGTCTTTCTCTGCTCGTAACGAGTATAGCTGTATGCAGTCTGCGCAACCGCGCCTTGTCGGGAAGGCGGTAAAGCCCTGAAGTCCATGGACGCCATCATCTCAGGGTTTTCCGCCACCAGGTAAGCCAAATCTCTTTCTGGCTCTGCCAGCCGGCGTATTCTTTCCTTCAATAATATCGCCTCAGAGGGACGATAACGCCGTTCCGCAACATAACGCCCTTCAATGACCGCGCGTACAGTGTCGGCCGGGATTGCAGTCAAAGGAAACTTAGATGTCAGAGGCGAAGACGGACGCGCTATCTCCAGCAACTCAAGAAGACGGAAGGCGCAGTTTTCATCCAGAAAGTAATACTTAAAGCGCACGTCTTTCAGCTCCCATAAATGCATCAACATACGCTCTACTTCCTCCGGAGTCAGGTTAAGGCGGTATTCCCACATGTCCCGGTTTTCCATATAGCTGTATTCTTTGATCTTCTCAAAGTAACGCATCATGCTGAACTGACCAGGATAGCCGCCGGCAAGTCCTCGATAAGCAAAGAAAATAGAGTTGTCGTCACCATTGATAGTCGCCCCAAAGTTCAAAGCCCACGACAACCATTCCGAGTCATCTTCAACGTTTGCAGGATCGAATCTTAGAAAAGTATGTCCGAACATCGACGATGGACTATTCAAGTATGCGGCCGGGAAGATCAGAGAGACTTTGGCCGCATTTACTTCCTCTCGCCACTGAAGGTATTCCGGACAAGACAAAGGCGTGCGCAAGGCGGAAATATTCGGGAGCTGCGCCTCAAGCCATTTCTTACGCAAAGGAAAACGACAGACAATACTTTCTCTTATATCTCCATTCTCGCTCACCATTGATTCCAGAGTCGCCTCAAGTTCCGCCTCGGCATCAACCTTTCCTGTTTCCGCCAGAAAAAAGCTTGGATCATCGATGAAACTTGAATAGCCGCTCGGGCTCAAGGAGTCAGTGCGAAAATGCAACAATCCTAACCACTCAGAAGAAGAAGCCAAGGTTTCCAGCAACGATTGCCGCTCCTTCAAGCCATCTGGAGCGACTTCAGAAAAAGCGGCAAACACAGGATTGATAAAAAGAAACACAGCAACAAGGAAAACGGACAGAGAATGCTTCAACCGCATAGGGCGTCATGCGCTCTTAATTGAGATGGGGTAAGAGATAGGAATCAACGCCCGGACCACCGGGCGTCGCTTCATATTCTGACTTCAAGCGGCGTACTTGGAAAGCCTCGCGTCTGTCTTCATCACATCAATGACGGACTGCATCACTTGTTCCGCCGTTACATTTTCACTTGGGAATAGCTGATTAAAATTATCATGCATAACCTGGTTAAAACGTGCACGGTCTTCCTGCTTCACTTCCAGGGCGACAGCAACAGTGGTCAGAGCATCACCATGACCTCTCGCCACGTCTTCAGAAAACTCATCCATAATTGGCGTGAGGTTAACCAGGGATGTTCCACCATAGGTCAGCACGCCATTAGCCGAACATCCGTTGGTTCCTGAGGTCATGCCGAATGTGTTATTACCTGAAGTGCCATTAGTAATGGTGGCCAAAAGATGGATAGGCAATCCGCTTTCCCCAGCGAACAACATATTACCCCATCCACAATCCGGTCCCCCTGGAGCTTCGGCAAATGCACCGGAAGTCATCGACAAAAACCCAACAGCGAGCATCATTTTTCTCATAACGATTCCTCTTTCAACGTTAGCTTATTCTCGTCGTGTACCATTTTTGCAAGTATCAGCGCCCATCCCGGTAACAAACGCCAACCAACTCGTTTAAACGAGTTGCGACAAACTCTTTCTGAAATAGACATCAAACAGCTATGCTGAAACAGAAACGCTTGGTCATTTCTCACCAGGGCGTACAGACTCGGCGCCATCACATGGCCCGAGGTAAGCCTAGTTCAGGTATACAGGCAGATCAAATTGTGAACGTCAGATCAGATAAATTTAATACTTTTATGAAAACTGTTTTCAAACTCGGATTATTAGGGGCGCTGGTATTTCTTAGTGCTTGCAGTGGACTGCTTTTTTACCCCGACAAACATATCTACCGCACACCCGATCAAGCACAAGTTCGTTATGAGAACATATTTCTCGATACGCCAGATGGCGAGCGTCTTCATGGATGGCTGCTTCATGCTTCTAAGCCATTGCGAGGCGTTGTCTATTTCCTGCATGGCAATGCAGAGAATATCAGTACTCACTGCGGTAACGTGATATGGCTTCCTCAGCAGGGCTATGACGTCTTTTGCCTGGACTACCGGGGCTTTGGTTTATCTTCCGGCAAGCCTGATATGGCTGGCGCTCTTAGCGATGTTGAAACCGGTTATGAATGGTTGAAAGAACAATATTCAGGTGCAAGCACGCCCCTCTTTGTACTTGGACAAAGTATCGGCGCAGTGCTCAGCATTGATTTTGTGGGGCAGATTCCCCCCAATGCAGTCAAACCCACCGCCGTCATCGCCGACGCTCCTTTTAGCGAACTGAGAGATATAGCACGTGAGAAGCTTGCTGCTGGTTGGCTGACCTGGGCTTTTCAATATCCCTTTTCCTATATGCTTCCAGCGAATTACGACCCTGTAGATTACGTTAGAAATATCTCACCCATTCCTTTGTTGATAATTCACAGCACCTCAGATCAAGTCATTCCTTATCACCATGGAGAGAGAGTATTTCAGCGTGCAGGCGACCCAAAATACTTCTTAAGCACCGATACGCCTCACACAGCCACCTTTAGTATTCCTGAATATCGCCAAGTATTACTGAACTTTCTCGCCAACCCCGAGCAATCGCCACTTTAAGTTTGTATCTAGCTCTGAAGTAGGCGCCAACTCTATTCAGGACGGGTCACAGGCATAAAAAAAAGCCGCATAATGCGGCTTTTTCTTGAGGAGAGTGGAATTAACCAGCCATTGAAGCTTTTTCGTCTTCAGTCACTTCCTTGATAGAAAGTTTGATACGGCCGCGAGCGTCAATATCCAACACTTTAACAACGACTTCCTGGCCTTCTTTCAGATAATCAGTGACGTTCTCTACTCGCTCTTGCGCGATCTGAGAAATATGCACCAGACCGTCTTTACCGGGCAAGATGTTCACAAATGCGCCGAACTCAACGATGCGCTCAACCTTACCGCGGTACAGCTTACCGACTTCCGCTTCAGCAGTAATCTCGGTGATGCGATAAATTGCTTCGTCCGCCGCCAGTTTGCTCTCCGCGTAGATACGCACAGTGCCGCTGTCGTCGATATCGATAGAAGCGCCTGTGTCTTCACAGATAGAACGAATAGTAGCGCCGCCCTTACCAATAACGTCGCGGATTTTATCTGGATCAATCTTGATGGTTTCCATCTTCGGCGCGTTATCCGCAACGGAGTCACGTGGAGCGGAAATCACTTTATTCATTTCACCGAGGATATGGAGTCGCGCATGCAGAGCTTGCTCTAACGCAATTTCCATGATTTCGTCAGTAATGCCGTTGATCTTGATATCCATCTGCAGTGCAGTGACGCCCTTTTCGGTTCCCGCCACTTTAAAGTCCATGTCGCCCAAGTGATCTTCATCACCCAGGATATCGGTCAATACAGCAAAGCTTTCGCCTTCTTTAACCAAGCCCATTGCAATACCTGCAACAGGAGCCTTCACAGGAATACCAGCATCCATCAGAGCCAAACTGCTGCCACAAACGCTGGCCATTGAGCTAGAACCATTCGACTCCGTGATCTCAGAAACACAGCGAATTGCGTAGGGGAATTCCTCAAGATTCGGCATCAACGCTTGTACGCCACGACGCGCCAAACGACCGTGACCGATCTCGCGACGACCTACGCCGCCAACTCGGGATGCTTCGCCCACAGAGTATGGAGGGAAGTTATAGTGGAACATGAACGAGTCTTTCTTCTCGCCTTCCAACGCGTCCACCATCAATACATCACGCATAGTGCCCAGAGTCGCCGTCACCAGAGCCTGAGTCTCACCGCGAGTAAACAGTGCAGAACCGTGGGTATTCGGCAGTACGCCAACTTCAATTTTCAGGTCACGAACAGTTTTAGTGTCGCGGCCGTCAATACGTGGTTCGCCCTTCAGAATGTTCTGACGGACACAGGCCTTTTCAAGCTTGCTGAAATACTTTTTGACCAATTCGGCTTCGAATTTGCCTTCTTCTTCACCTGCCAACGCTTCTTCAGCCTGCTGACGGAGCTCGCCCAACTTGGCGTAACGATCCGCTTTAACACGGATGGCATATGCTTCGCTGATAGAGCCAGCAAATTTGGCCTTCAGTGCATCTAAAAGTTCAGCATTAACCTCTGGAGCCTGCCAATCCCACTTAGGCTTACCAGCTTCCTGAGCGAACTCTTTAATCGCCTGCACAGCCACTTGCATTTCCTGGTGGGCGAACAATACTGCGCCAAGCATCTGGTCTTCAGTCAACTCTTTCGCTTCAGATTCAACCATCAGAACCGCATCTTCAGTACCTGCGACAACCATATCCAAGCTGGAGTTTTCAATTGCTTTAAAACCAGGGTTCAACAGGTAGCCGTCTTCCTCAGAGTAACCAACGCGCGCAGCCGCCAATGGGCCCTGGAAGGGAACGCCGGATATTTCCAATGCCGCCGCAGCGCCAATAATGGATGCGATATCTGGATCGACATCCTTGTTCGCGGACATAACGGTACAGATGATTTGCACTTCATTCATGAAACCATTTGGAAACAGCGGACGAATAGGACGGTCGATCAGACGGGAGGTCAGAGTTTCTTTCTCCGATGGGCGTCCTTCACGCTTGAAATAACCGCCAGGAATACGACCAGCGGCATAGGTTTTTTCTTGATAGTGAACAGAAAGAGGGAAGAAATCACGACCTGGAACGGCTTCTTTCTCTGCAACAGCGGTGACCAAAACAACAGTATCGTCCATTGTCACCAACACGGCTCCAGTAGCCTGGCGAGCTATGCGGCCAGTTTCCAGAGTGACTGTTGAGTTGCCGTATTGAAATGTTTTACGAACTGGGTTCACTTTGACTCCTTACGAGTGTTTTTAATTTTTAAGCTTAAGTTTTAATCCGGAATCAGCTGCTACTTACCGATTCGAGCCTTAGATACCCAACAAAGGAACCTTTGATTTATTCGATCTCTCAACAAGATCGCAGACTTCTCCAACACTTAAGGAGCAGGTGTGTACAGAAAATTTCCGTCAGCGCCCGACCCTCTTGCTTCAATTCATCCGGCTCAGCACCTTCAAAAAATCATCAAGTATCGAATAAATCGGAGGTTCCTCAAAAAGTAACGGGGTATCAAATATTTGATACCCCGGATACTAAAGCAATACCTTTGTCTTCTTAGCGACGCAGACCCAGTTTCTGGATCAGGTCAACATAACGTTGGGTATTTTTGCCTTTCAGGTAATCAAGCAATTTACGACGCTGGTTAACCATACGGATCAACCCACGACGTGAATGGTGGTCGTGCTTGTTCGCCTGGAAGTGTTCTTGCAGTTTGTTGATATTTGCAGTCAACAGAGCAACTTGAACCTCAGGAGAGCCAGTATCACCTTCCTTTACTTGGTATTCCTTAACAATAGCCGACTTTTCGGTAGCAGATAATGCCATGATTTTTCTCCAAATATGCGATTAATGCGGAAACGACCGCGCATATTAACAGCCGCCCCATTTATTCAGCGCTTAATGCGCTCACATTCAGTAACCGAACGGGTTTTAACGTTCCGTCACTCATCACTTCTCCCAAACCGATAAACCTACGTCCGTATGAATACAAACGCACCCTACCCTCACTTGAGAGAGGCGATATTTTAACCGTTTGCCCCTGGATAATCGAGCCTGTATTAGCTTCATCCAGCAATATTTCAGGGAATTGCCGGACCGATGAATCAACAGACAGCAAACGTTGCTGATATTCCTCTGCGGCAACCTGACGCCCGCTTTCGTCCTCAAATGGCGCAAAGCTGACGCCATCCTCCAGCGTAAATGGTCCGCAACGAGTACGACGCAATTCCGTCACATGCGCGCCACATCCTATAACTTCACCAATATCTTCCACAAGGTTTCGAATATAGGTCCCTTTACTGCAGAGAACCCGCAAGCGTAAATATGGTTGAGTATATTCCAGAAGCTCAAGCTCATGGATCACAATATCCCTCGCTTCCCGCTCGACCTCAATACCTTGTCTGGCAAGCTTATAAAGTGGGGTTCCTTTGTGTTTAAGCGCGGAATACATCGAGGGAATCTGCTTTAGACTCCCTCGAAATTGCTCGAGGATATTTTCCAGTTCGGAAATAGACAGATCAGGAACAGGCGAATCACTAATGATCTCACCCTCGGCGTCAGACGTGGTGGTAGTGCGCCCAAGGTAAGCACAGGTCACGTACTCTTTATCTGAGTCCAGCAGCAGCTGGCTAAACTTGGTCGCCTCACCGAAGCACAAGGGAAGCACCCCGGTCGCAAGGGGATCCAAGGCGCCGGTATGGCCTGCCTTCTGGGCATTCAGCGCATACTTAACCTTTTGCAAAACTGCATTGGAAGTCCAATCTTGCGGTTTATCAACAACTAATACGCCATCTAAAGGCACGCCTTTCTTACGCCTTGCCACAGCCAACGATACCCTCAGTTGAGACTATCGTCTTTAGTGTCAGGAGCGCCGCCATCTTTAGCGCGCGCTTTCTGAATCAGCGCTCCTAATCGTTGAGCATTACTAACGGAAGCGTCGTAATGGAAACGTAGTTGAGGCATGACCCTAAGCTTGATTGCACGTCCCAACTCGGAACGCAAGAACCCTGCAGCGCTCTCTAGAACTTTCAGAGAAGCCTTGGAAGCATCGCCATCTTCCACATCTTTCAAATTCAGAACAGTTACGTATACATCAGCGTAAGAGAGATCTTTGCTCACTTTAACGCTGTTTACAGTAACCATTCCCAAACGGGGATCCTTCAACTCCCTTTGGATCAGCTGCGCAAGCTCTTTTTGAATTTGTTCCGCAACTCTGTCTAATCGACTGAACTCTCGAGCCATCTATATCTTTACTCTTAATTGCATGCAGCGACTATCCAAGAAATGGATGAGCGTTACAGAGAACGCTCAACCCTTATCTTGTCGAATACTTCGATAATATCGCCGACTTTAACTTCATAGTTGCGAACACCAATACCACATTCGGTACCTGCACGCACCTCTGCTACGTCATCCTTGAAGCGGCGCAGAGATTCAAGCTCACCCTCAAAAATAACCAC
The DNA here is from genome assembly GCF_004135205.1 of Hahella sp. KA22. NCBI lineage: Bacteria > Pseudomonadati > Pseudomonadota > Gammaproteobacteria > Oceanospirillales > Hahellaceae > Hahella > Hahella sp. KA22. The sequence continues at coordinate 6,140,017 of NZ_CP035490.1, forward strand.
GTTGTCGCGCAGAACTCGAATAGGCTTGTTGCGGTATACAGCGCCTTCCAGAACCATACAGCCAGCAACTTGTCCGAATTTCGGGCTCTTAAACGTATCGCGCACTTCTGCAGTACCGACGATATCTTCCCGGAACTCAGGAGCCAACATACCAGTTAGAGCCTTCTTAACATCATCAATAATGTTGTAGATGACACTGTAGTAACGGAGCTCTATGCCTTCTTTTTCAACGATCTTACGAGCGCTTGCATCTGCACGCACATTAAAGCCCACTATGATCGCCTGAGTAGAAAGCGCCAAGTTAGCATCAGTTTCAGTAATGCCGCCAACGCCGCTCGCTACGATCTTGACCTGAACTTCTTCATTACCAATTTCCGCCAGAGCGCCAATCAACGCCTCCAAAGAGCCACGCACATCGGTCTTTAATACAATATTTAGCTCTTTTACGCCGCCTTTACCCATATTTTCAAACAGGTTTTCAAGACTCGCAGCCTGCTGACGCTGAAGGCGAGTCTGGCGCTCTTTATTGTGACGAAACTCGGCAACTTCACGCGCTTTTTTCTCGTCAGGCACAACAATAAACTCATCACCCGCATCTGGAGTGCCGTTCAACCCTAGAATTTCCACAGGGATTGAAGGCCCGGCATCCTGAACATTCTGACCATTTTCGTTCACCATGGCTCTTACTCGGCCATAGTACTCTCCAGCCAAAACGATATCGCCATGGCGCAAAGTTCCGTTTTGAACAAGTACGGTAGCAACCGAGCCGCGACCACGATCCAAACTGGACTCAATGACCACGCCTTTACCTGGCGCATCAGGCACCGCTGTCAGCTCCAACATCTCCGACTGTAGCAGCACCGCTTCCAAAAGGTCGTCAATACCATCGCCAGTGTGTGCGGATACGGGAACAAACTGAACGTCGCCACCCCACTCTTCAGGAATAACATCAAGAGCAGACAACTCGTTCTTAACACGATCAGGATCTGCTTGCTCTTTGTCCATTTTGTTGACTGCCACTACCAGAGGTACACCGGCAGCTTTCGCGTGCTGAACCGCTTCTTGCGTTTGCGGCATGACACCATCGTCCGCAGCGACAACAAGTATAACAATATCAGTACATTGCGCCCCGCGAGCACGCATAGCGGTGAACGCGGCATGCCCGGGCGTATCCAGAAACGAGATCATCCCTCGAGGTGTTTCTACATGATATGCGCCAATATGCTGAGTAATCCCACCAGACTCTTGGGCCGCAACCTTCGCGCGACGAATGTAATCGAGCAGTGAGGTCTTACCATGGTCCACATGCCCCATGACACTAACAACTGGTGCGCGCGATTTTGATTCACCGTCAAAAGAAATGGACTCAAGTACTTCCGTCTCTACCGCATCCTCTTGAAGCAGCTTAACTTTGTGCCCCATTTCTTCAGCAACCAGCTGAGCGACATCTTGATCGATCGCCTGATTTAAAGTCGCCATGATCCCCATACCCATCAGGCGTTTAACAACTTCTACGCCTTTCACGGACATTTTTTGGGCTAGTTCTGCGACTGTAATAGTATCCGAAATCACAACCTCCCGAACAATTGGTTGGACAGAACGGTCCTGAACCACCTTGCTCTTCTTTTTACGTTGACGAGCCCGCCTAGGGGCATCTTCACTTGAGTCATCTTCTTCAACTGCAATGACTTTTGAAGACTTGAGTTGAGGCGCGGGCTTGGGTTTATGCTTCTCTCGACGCTTAAGGTCTTCCGCGTCGGCAGGCTCACGGCGCACCTCGGAGTCTTCTTTGTTACGTCTATGCTTAGACGTTTTTCTTGCTTCTGACTTTTGATCGTCATCCTCTTCCTGGTCAGCCGTTCCGCCAGCCTTCTCCTGCACACTTTCAGCAGTTGCAACGCCAGCTGCCTCATTGGCTGCAGCATCAGACGCTCTCTCGGCTTCTTGAGCAGCTGAATTCGCCACTTCCTGCTGCACGTTTTCAACGACTTCAGCAGTAGCCTCTACAACCGGCTCATTCTGAAGCACAGCTTCAACCTCTGTTTCTCGCTCTCTCGCTGCTTCTTCAGCAGCTTTCTGTATATCCTGTTGTTTCTGTGCGTCTATATCGTTGACGGCATCACTACGCTTGATGTAGGTCCGCTTCTTACGCACTTCAACGTTAATAGAGCGATTGGCCCCTGTTCCTGACGCTTTCAGCGTAGTGGTGGTCTTACGCTTCAAGGTGATTTTCTTTGGCTCAGAAAATGATTCACCATGGCTTTGCTTTAAAAACGCCAATAGTTTCTGTTTCTCTGAGTCAGTAACAATATCGCCTTCACCGCGCTTTTCCAGACCCGCGTCAACCATCTGCTTTAACAGACGCTCAACGGGAGCCCCGACGTCTTCGGCAAGCTGCTTAATAGTAACTTCTGCCATGCTTGTCTCCTGTTTGCCCCCGAATTACTGTTGTTCCTCAAACCATGGTTTACGCGCCGTCATGATTAGCTGCGCAGCTCGTTCTTCATCAACTTCATCTATATCGAGGAGGTCATCAACAGATTGTTCGGCCAAGTCTTCCATCGTGACAATACCTTTGCTTGCGAGCACAAACGCCAAGTGCCGGTCCATCCCCTCCATGTTTAACAGGTCTTCCGCAGGCTCCGATTTTTCCAGTTGCTCTTCGCTCGCTAGAGCTTGATTAATCAGAACGTTTTTTGCACGCTTGCGTAGCTCAGACACCAGGTCCTCGTCAAAATCTTCGATAGCGAGCATCTCTTCCATCGGGACGTAGGCGACTTCTTCCAAGGACGTAAAGCCTTCAGAAGCCAACACTTCAGCCAAATCTTCCTCTACGCCCAGATGGTCGATAAAACAGTCGACATAACGTCTAAACTCTTCTTCCTGCTGCTGCCCTGCCTGTTCCTCAGTCAAAACATTGATTTCCCATCCTGTCATTTCTGAGGCCAACTTGACATTCTGACCACTACGACCGATAGCCATCGCTAAGTTATCTTCTGAGACGGCCACCTGCATCGTATGACTATCTTCGTCAATAATAATGGAGGCCACTTCGGCTGGAGCCATAGCGTTGATAACCAACTGAGCGGGGTTATCGTCCCACAGAACAATATCGATACGCTCATTACCAAGTTCACTGGAAACTGCCTGTACTCTCGAGCCTCGCATACCTACACAGGCGCCAACTGGATCTATACGTCCATCATTGGTCTTAACCGCAATCTTCGCCCGCGAGCCGGGATCACGTGCAGCGGCTTTGATCTCAATAACTTCTTCCGCGATTTCAGGAACTTCAATTCGGAAAAGCTCAATCAGCATTTGAGAGCAAGCACGGCTCAAAATTAATTGAGGCCCTCGGTTATCCATTCGTATATCCAGCAGCAACGCGCGAACACGGTCGCCTACACGGTAGGTTTCTCTGCTGATTAATTGATCCTTTGGCAACAGCGCTTCGGCGTTGGCGCCCAAGTCAACAATTATGTTATCTCGGGTCACTTTCTTGACGACGCCATTTACCAAATCGCCAACTTTTTCACGATAACTGTCGACGATTTTAGTCCGCTCCGCCTCGCGCACCTTTTGAACAATGATCTGTTTGGCTGCTTGTGCGCCAATTCGCCCAAAAGCGACCGCCTCAACTTCCTCTTCATGGATGTCGCCAGGCTTCAGGTCAAGGCCGCTTTCATGCACCTCTTCCAAAGTAAGCTCGGTTCCTAAAGCAGGAACGGCATCATTATCTACCACCAGCCAACGACGAAATGCCTGGTATTCACCAGTTTTTCTATCGATATCCACTCGAATATCGGCCTCTTCGTCTTCATAGCGCTTTTTAGTAGCGGTAGCCAAAGCTAATTCAATAGCTTCGAAAATGACGTCTTTATCTACCCCTTTTTCGTTGGAGACCGCTTCCACAACCAACAAGATTTCTTTGTTCATCTTTACCCCGTAATCCCATCAATACTGCGGCACAACATTCGCTTTATCTATCGTTTCCACAGGAAATATAAATTCTTCCGCGTCCACTTGGAGCACTATTTCATCATTTTCAACAGCCGCCAAAAGGCCCTTGAATTTACGCCGCCCGTTAAAAGGCGCTTGCAGCCTGACCTCAATAACAGAGCCTATATATGCTTTATATTGCTCAATGCTAAAGAGCGGCCGATCCCACCCCGGCGAAGAAACTTCCAGGGTATACTCCCCCTTTATCGGATCTTCAACATCCAAAATAGCGCTAATTTGACGACTCACTTTTTCACAGTCATCAACCAACACCCCGGACTCTTTGTCGATATAGATTCGCAACAAACTTCGCTTCCCTTGGGCAATGAAATCCACCCCCCAAAAGTCGCAGCCCATTCCCTCTACCACGGGCTTGAGAAGTTGGTATAGATCGTCTTTACGAGCCAATAGATTATCTCCGATAGGGAGCACACCCAGCGTGACCTACGCTAAGTCGCCAAACAAAAAATGGGCACTAAGCCCATCCTCCGACCACACCATAGTGCAGTTAATAAAAAACCCCTGAAAAGGGGTTCTACAACGCGTATCCCAGAAAATACGGCAGCAAAATTATAGTTGCTGCAAAGAAGGCGAGCAACGGGCTCGCCTCTCTTTAATATGGTGCCGAAGGCCGGACTTGAACCGGCACAGCCATAGGCTACTACCCCCTCAAGATAGCGTGTCTACCAATTTCACCACTTCGGCATAAACCTTACTCTAACTCAGGCTTGCTATCGGAAGCAGCTTCCGAAGCGCCCTGAGACTCACCAGCACTGACAGAACCTGCATCAGCTGAAGTTTTATCGGACTCCGAGGAAGAGCCAGATACCGTTTCAACAACAGGAACTCCACTTGCAGTGACCTGACCAGCTTTTTGCTTAGCAACATAAGCTAATGCAAAACTACTCAGAAAGAAAACAATGGCCAATGTGGTTGTCATTTTCGTCAAAAAAGAACCACTACCACCAGACCCAAAAACTGTTTGAGATGCACCACCGCCAAAGGAAGCACCCATATCAGCGCCTTTACCCTGCTGAATCAAAACCAAGCCAATAACGCCAGCTGCAACGATCACATGAACTATAACAATCAGGGTTTCAAACAGTTCCATTTAATCTACCTTACTCTACCGCAGCCTCGATAATAGAGACGAATTCTTCCGAGACTAACGAGGCCCCACCAACCAGCGCCCCATCTACATCCGGCATTGAGAACAGTTCTTTCGCATTTGACGACTTAACACTGCCGCCATACAAAATTCTAATTTTATCCGCAGTCTGCGGAAAATGCTTGCGGATATTATCCCGCAATACTTTATGCATACTCTGCGCGTCATCTGGCGAAGCAGTCTTACCTGTGCCTATAGCCCATACTGGCTCGTACGCTACAACCCATGATTCATCAGGCTGGACAGACAAAAACACAGCATTAAGTTGCTTCAGCGCAACCTCTTCAGCCTGTCCCGATTCACGTTCTTCCAACGTTTCACCAACACACAGTATCGGTCTCAATCCTGAATCAACGGCTCGCTTAACTTTGCAAGTGATGACATCATCACTTTCAGCGTATAACGCCCTGCGCTCCGAATGCCCCAATATAACCCAAGAGCACTCCATATCGGCGCACATTCTTGCGCTAACCTCACCAGTATATGCGCCATCCTCGGTTGCAGAGCAATTCTGAGCCCCTAACTCAATCTTAGAGCCAGAAATTGCACTTCCAACACTCGAAAGATACGGAAAAGGAGGACAAACCACCACATCCACTGAGCCTAGCGCTTTTGCGCCAACTATACCGTCTAATAGATCAGCATTACGCTCAAGACTTCCATTAGATTTCCAGTTTCCGGCAATCAGTTTTTTTCGCATTCAACCCTCCAGTTCGCGCGAGGCGCACATACTAACCAAACTCCCTATAAGTTACAAGTAGCACGCCGTTATTATCTAACTACTCAATACGCTGAAGGTCTTCACACAGACCCTTCAACTATTTTGGCCAGCTCCGCAACTATAGATCGGACTTTCGCCTCATCTTCACCTTCAGCCATTACCCTAATAACAGGCTCTGTCCCTGATGACCTCAGTAACACCCTCCCCTTGCCTGCAAATTGTTTTTCTGCACTAGCAATTGCAGACTGGATTGTCTCATGCCCTTTTATATCCACTTTCTGGCTCACCCTCACATTTACCATATGCTGAGGCAGCTTACTCATGCCTTTTTTAGCTTCGTGGAGCGTAATTCCCATGTCAGAAAGCGCAGCCAAAACCTGCAGAGAGGAAATGACGCCATCTCCCGTTGTAGTCCGATCCAAACAAACAATATGCCCGGAACCTTCACCACCCAGGCACCAATCGTTACGCAACAACGCCTCCATGACATATCTATCGCCAACATTAGCGCGCTCAAAGGGAATACCCAACTCACCAAACGCAAGCTCCGCCCCGAAGTTCGTCATTAGCGTTCCAACAACCCCGCCTTTTAAACGCCCCTTACGCATCTTATCGCGCGCAATGATATACAGAATCTCATCGCCATCAACAATCTCACCTTTGTGGTCAACCATGACAACACGATCCCCGTCACCGTCGAAGGCAATCCCCAGGTCTGCGCCAGTTTCAACAACTTTGGCGGCCAACTGCTCAGGGTGTGTAGAACCGATTTCATGATTAATGTTCAAGCCATCAGGCGTCACGCCAATAGTCTCCACTTTAGCGCCAAGTTCTTTAAACACGCTGGGCGCAACCTGGTAGGTGGCGCCTTGCGCGCAGTCCAGAACAACACGCATCCCAGCAAAGGACATATGAAACGGGACTGTACTCTTACAGAACTCTATATATCGACCCTTTGCATCCTCAAATCGAGCAGCCTTACCTAACTGGCTTGACGGCACGATTTCCATGGGCTGCCGAATGAAGTGCTCAATCTGCTCCTCTGTTGAGTCAGGAAGCTTGGTTCCCTCAGCCGAGAAGAATTTAACGCCGTTGTCATTGAAAGGGTTATGTGAAGCGCTGATGACAATACCTGCGCAAGCACGAAATGTACGAGTAAGGTATGCAATCGCAGGCGTTGGCATCGGCCCTAACATCGCCACATCCACGCCAGCTGCCGCCAACCCGGACTCCAGCGCGGACTCAAAAATGTATCCAGATATACGAGTATCCTTACCAATGAGGACCCGGTTACGACGCCCTTCCTGACGGAAAACACGCCCAGCCGCCCACCCTAGTTTCAACATAAATTCTGGGGTAATTGGGCCTTCACCTACTCTTCCACGTATCCCATCGGTACCAAAATACTCTTTACTCATATCTGTTTAGACTCCTCTAATCGCTGCAGCCACTTTAATTGCATCGACAGTGGCTCCGACGTCATGCGCTCTAATTATTCGAGCGCCGTTATATATGGCGACTGCCGCAGCGGAAATGCTTGCAATTAAGCGTTCCTCCACCGCTTTACCGGTTATCATTCCCAGCATGCTTTTGCGTGAAACTCCAACCAACACAGGGGACCCCATGTCCACAAAAGCTTGCAAATATTTCATTAAGGCGAGGTTGTGCTCCAAGGTTTTGCCAAAACCAAACCCCGGATCCAACATTATTCTATCTATATTGATTCCCGCTTCGAGAGCAGCCGAGCGCCTCACATCTAAGTATGATGAGACTTCTTGAACAATATCAGTATAGGTTGGATTATCCTGCATAGCCCCAGGCTCACCTTTCATATGCATCAGACAAACAGCCGCCTTTGAAGATGCAGCCGCCTCCAAAGCACCATCCCGAGTCAATGCACGCACATCATTAATTAAATCCGCCCCGAGCGCCACGGATTCACTCATTACTTCAGGTGTGCTGGTGTCTACGGAAATATTTACATCAAAGCGCGCGCGAACAGCCTCAACTAATGGACAAACTCTATCCAACTCTTGACTGACCGTCACCGGAGCTGCGCCCGGCCTAGTGGACTCGCCCCCAATATCTATAAAGACGGCGCCTTCAGAAACCATCTTTTCAACTTGGCTTAAAGCGTCATCCGGGGACAAAAACCGTCCCCCGTCAGAAAAAGAATCAGGAGTGACATTCAATACCCCCATTACCACAGGGGCGCTCAAGTCCAATATAGAGTTTGGAAGTGTCAGCTTCATTCGTTATCTCATTCAAAATCTGGAGAGGGTTATACAAAATAAAAAGACCCGGTAAAACCGGGTCATTTAGCTAGACTGAAATGCTTATTGAATTAATGAGATCCGGCTGCTCCGCCAATCTCACCTCCTTTCGGTGGATTCGCATTCGCCTCGACATCTTTGACAGGCTGAGCCCCGCCAGGCGGATTAGAATCCCCCCACCCCTTCGGAGGCCGCGGCTCTTGCCCAGCCATAATAGCGTCTATCTGTTCCGCATCAATGGTCTCGTATTTCATCAACGCGTCAGCCATCATATGCAACTTACTCATATTCTCAACTAGCAATTTACGAGAGTGCTCATAACAGTCATCAATTAATGTTCTAACCTCATCATCAATGCGCTGCGCCGTCTCTGGAGAGTACACTTTCTGCGCATGACCGGCAGAGCGACCGAGGAAGACTTCCTCATTGTCATCATCATACAAAAGAGGCCCAAGCTTTTCCGATAGCCCCCATTTGGTAACCATACTGCGAGCCAACCCCGTCGCGCGTTTAATATCGTCAGAGGCACCTGTGGTTACCCCATCAACACCCAAAGTTAACTCTTCAGCGATTCGACCACCAAATAAACTGCAAATATTACTAATAAGGTACTGTCGAGTATGACTATAGCGATCTTCTTCCGGCAAAAACATAGTTACACCCAAAGCGCGACCACGCGGAATGATACTTACCTTATAAACAGGGTCGTGCTCAGGCACCAACCTACCAACAATGGCATGGCCTGCTTCATGATAAGCCGTATTACGCTTCTCTTTCTCTGACATAACCATAGACTTGCGCTCTGCGCCCATCATGATTTTGTCTTTCGCCAACTCCATTTCATGCATGCCTACAGTGCGCTTATTAGCGCGAGCCGAGAATAGTGCAGCTTCGTTGACCAAGTTTGCGAGGTCGGCGCCGGAAAATCCTGGCGTTCCACGCGCAATAACCGAAGCATTCACATCATCTTCAAGCGGCACTTTACGGAGGTGCACTTTCAAAATCTGTTCACGCCCAACAATATCTGGAAGCCCCACGACCACCTGACGGTCAAAGCGACCAGGACGCAATAACGCAGGGTCGAGAACATCAGGACGGTTGGTCGCAGCGATTACAATTACACCCTCATTACCTTCAAAACCGTCCATTTCAACCAATAACTGGTTCAAAGTCTGTTCTCGCTCGTCATGTCCGCCGCCCAGACCTGCTCCACGGTGACGACCGACAGCATCAATCTCATCGATAAAGATGATGCAAGGCGCCTGCTTCTTCGCCTGATCGAACATATCTCTGACACGCGAGGCGCCAACCCCAACAAACATCTCAACGAAATCGGAGCCAGAAATTGAGAAGAAAGGAACTTTCGCTTCACCAGCAATGGCCTTCGCCAGCAAAGTTTTACCAGTTCCGGGGTTACCTACCATCAGTACGCCACGGGGAATTCTTCCGCCAAGGCGTTGGAATTTGCTAGGGTCACGCAAGAAGTCTACGATTTCCTTTACTTCTTCTTTAGCTTCATCAACACCAGCCACATCAGCAAAGGTCGTCTTGATCTGATCCTCGCCCATAAGCCGGGCTTTACTCTTGCCAAATGACATAGGGCCCTTGCCGCCAGCCCCCCCCTGCATCTGCCGCATGAAGAACATAAAGACCGCAATAATGACCAATATCGGGAACGAGGCGACTAATAGTTGAGTCCAGATACTTTGAGTTTCTGGCTCGCGCCCCTCGACGACCACCTCATTTTTCATAAGGTCGCCAATTAAACCCAGGTCGGGAATTTCAGGGCGAATGGTTGCGAACCTAGACCCATCTTGTCTTTCCCCGTCAATCGCCACGCCGTCTATGACTACTTTTTTCACCTGGCCACTGTTGACCATCTGTAGAAATTCAGAGTAATTGAGCTTTTGGGCGGACGAGGGGACATTGAAATTGTTAAATACCGTCAGCAGCACTGCTGCGATAATCAACCAAAGTAATAAATTTTTAGCCATATCGTTCAAGGGCCATCCCTCTTTTCTTACAGACTCGAATAGTAATTTGTCGCTCGGTTCTATGCATTCGCAGGGTTTAGATAACACCAAACCATACTATATGTCCATTATCGCCGCTATTTACATTAATTTTACCAAACAGGACGATTACGAAAGTTTATCCTCGAAACCCTTTGGCAACTAGGTAAATCTCACGTGACCGAGCACGGGACGCGTCAGGTTTGCGTATATTTACGCTACTAAACCTGCCCCTGGACTCTTGCATAATCTGATCGAAGCCTTCCCCCTGGAAGACCTTGGCGACAAAGCATCCATTCTTCTTAAGAACGCGACACGCCAAATCAAGCGCTAATTCAACCAGATACATCGCTTTCGGTATATCGACCGATTTCATCCCACTCATATTGGGGGCCATATCGGAAATTACAAGGTCAACGGGCCGACCGTTTACTTCGTTAAGGATCGCATCCAGCATTTCTTCCTCAGTGAAGTCCCCCTGAAAAAACGTCACGCCAGCAATACTGTCCATTGGCAGCAGGTCGCACGCGATTACTTTCCCCTGATCGCCCACTACGTCAGCAACGACTTGAGACCAACCTCCAGGAGCCGCACCGAGATCTATCACGGTCATTCCCGGCTTCAACAATTTGTCCTGCCGGTCGAGCTCAATCAATTTGTAGCTGGCTCTAGAACGAAATCCGTCCTCTTTGGATTTTTTTACATAGACATCGCTATGATGCTCATTCAGCCACCGAGAGCTGGATTTAGAACGTCCCACTTTATTGCCTCTGACACGATTATTTTAGTATAGGCACATTTGCTGATACTGTGTTTTTTTGTTCAGAAAGTGCGCCATAATGCGCTACTATACACGCTTTTCATACGCAAGAAGGTTTCCACACAGACATGACTCTACCCATAGAGCAACGCAAGCAGTACCGCGCTATTGCACATCACTTGAAGCCGATCGTCACTATTGCCGGCGCGGGCATTACCGAAGGCGTTATCAATGAGCTTGAGCGCGCATTGAACGACCATGAGTTGATCAAAATTAAAATTGCTGTCGGCGAAAAAGAAGAAAGAGCCGAGGTTATCAAAGAGCTTTGCGAGATGTCTCGCTCAGAATTAGTTCAAGTGATTGGGCGTACAGCGATATTGCTTCGCAAAAATCCCCGACCCAATCCCAAGCTTTCAAACCTTTTACGCCACCAATCTGGCGCAAGCAAGTAAATTAAAAAAGCCGGCTGACGCCGGCTTTTTATTTACGCGCCGCCCTGATTAGAGGTGCTGCACGCCATCAATTTCATATTCAACCATGCCGCTCGGCACCTGCACAACGACGACGTCGCCGACAGTTTTTCCAATCAATGCGCGCGCAATCGGCGAAGACACTGAGATTTTGCCTTTCTTAATATCCGCCTCATCATCACCCACGATCTGATAAGAGCTGACGTCATCTGTATCCAGATTGATGATATTCACGGTTACGCCAAAAATAACCTTCCCTGTATTCTCAATAGAGGTAACGTCAATCACCTGAGACATTGACAACTTACTTTCGATTTCCGCAATGCGGCCCTCGATAAAGCTCTGTTGTTCACGTGCAGCGTGATATTCAGCGTTCTCTTTTAAGTCTCCGTGTTCTCTGGCTTCCGCGATGGCCGTGATTACTCGCGGCCGATCCACAGTCTTCAGACGATTCAACTCTTCGCGCAGGGCTTGCTCCCCTGCTTTTGTCATAGGTATTTTGCTCATTTGTCGCCTTGAATGGTTGCATGAATATCCTGAAGACGATTCACAGCGTGATCCTGCCCAACCTTGATAGCACGGCAGAATGCCTCACCTCCCGTCAGGGTGGTGGTATAGGTCACCTTGTATTGTAGGGCCGACTTACGAATTTCCGCAGAATCCGCAATCGCCTTCCGGCCTTCCGTAGTATTGATAATCAAATCTACTTCTTCATTTTTTATGGCGTCTACGATATGAGGTCTGCCTTCTCGCACTTTATTGATCCGTTTTACGGGAATGCCCGCTTCTTCGATCGCTTTTGCAGTTCCCGCAGTCGCCATAATCTCGAAGCCTACAGCATTTAACTCTTTAGCTAAAGACACCGCTCCTGCTTTATCCGCATCCCTGACGCTCAGAAACACAGTTCCGCCTGTTGGCAAAAAGTCTCCGCCAGCCGCCGCAGCCTTGGCAAAGGCCTCATCAAAGCTTTTGCCAACCCCCATAACTTCGCCTGTGGACTTCATTTCCGGGCCAAGTATCGGATCCACGCCCGGGAACTTGTTAAACGGGAACACCGATTCTTTGACATTGTAGAAGCTGGGAATGATTTCCTTAGTAAAGCCCTGCGCTTCAAGAGATTTACCCGCCATGCACAACGCAGCCACCTTGGCGAGCGACACGCCTATCGCTTTGGAAACAAACGGTACGGTACGAGAGGCTCTGGGGTTCACCTCTATTACATAAATTTCGCCATCCTGGTAGGCCAACTGCACATTCATCAAGCCGACAACTTGCAGTTCAAGGGCCATTTTGATGACCGTTTCGCGCATTTTGTCCTGAACATCCGCAGGCAAACTGTACGGAGGCAGCGAACAAGCCGAGTCACCAGAATGGACACCCGCCTGTTCGATGTGCTGCATAATAGCGCCAATCACCACTTTCTCGCCGTCAGAAACCGCGTCGATATCGACTTCGATCGCTGCATTCAGGAAGTGATCCAGCAATACAGGGCTGTCGTTGGAGACACGCACCGCATCTCGCATATAGCGCTGCAGCTCGACTTCGTCGTAGACGATTTCCATGGCGCGCCCACCCAATACATAAGAAGGACGAACAACCAAGGGGTAACCGATTTCCTTCGCCTTGCTCAGCGCGTCTTCCTGGCTGCGAGCCGTTGCATTCGGCGGCTGACGCAAGCCCAAGCGAACCACCATCTGCTGGAACCGCTCGCGGTCTTCCGCACGGTCAATGGCGTCGGGAGTCGTCCCGATAATTGGTACGCCCGCCTCTTCCAGCCCTCTCGCCAATTTAAGCGGAGTCTGGCCGCCGTAGTGAACAATTACACCACGCGGCTTTTCCAAGTGAACAATAGCCAGAACGTCTTCCAGGGTAATTGGCTCGAAATACAACCTGTCAGAAGTGTCGTAATCCGTAGAAACGGTCTCAGGGTTACAGTTGATCATGATGGTTTCATAGCCGTCATCGCGCAATGCAAAGGCGGCGTGAACACAGCAGTAATCGAACTCAATCCCCTGGCCAATTCTGTTAGGGCCACCGCCGATCACGATAATTTTTTCACGATCGCTCGGTTGCGCCTCACACTCTTCGTCGTAAGAGGAATACATATAAGCTGTAGAGGAAGCAAATTCCGCCGCGCAGGTATCTACACGCTTGAATACCGGCTTGATGCCGTATTCCAAACGCTGCTTACGCAAGGCTTTTTCGTTGATGCCCAGCAGCTCGGCAAGGCGCTGATCAGAGAAGCCTTTACGTTTCAGTCGACGTAAACGGTCCGCAGTCAAGTCAGACAACGCCATATTGCCAAGCGCTACTTCATCTTTGATCAAATCTTCGATCTGCACCAAGTACCATGGGTCAACCTTGGTGTACTCATAGACTTCCTTAACGCTCATTCCTGCCCTGAACGCATCGCCAATAAACCAAATCCGTTCTGCGCCAGGAACTTTCAAGCCGCGGGTCAAAACGTCACTAGCGTCTTCAGACCCAAGATCCACTATGGGCTCAAAGCCCGCCGAACCGACTTCCAGTCCACGCAATGCTTTATGGAGAGACTCTTGGAAGTTACGCCCAATCGCCATCACCTCCCCCACTGACTTCATTTGCGTTGTCAGCGTCGCATTGGCTTGCGGGAACTTCTCGAATGTGAAGCGCGGCACCTTGGTGACCACATAGTCAATACTCGGCTCAAAAGAAGCCGGCGTGACGCCGCCAGTGATGTCGTTGCTCAGCTCATCCAGGGTATATCCAACCGCCAGTTTTGCAGCAACCTTAGCAATAGGGAATCCCGTCGCCTTGGACGCCAACGCGGATGAACGGGATACACGGGGGTTCATCTCAATTACCACCATGCGACCAGTTTCGGGGTCCATACCAAACTGAACGTTGGACCCTCCCGTTTCCACACCAATTTCACGCAGCACCGCCACCGAGGCGTTACGCATGATTTGGTACTCTTTATCCGTCAACGTCTGCGCTGGCGCGACTGTAATGGAATCACCCGTGTGCACGCCCATTGCGTCAAAGTTTTCTATTGCGCAGATGATAATGCAGTTGTCCTTCTTATCACGAACAACCTCCATCTCGTACTCTTTCCAACCGATTAACGATTCATCGATCAGCAGCTCACGAGTTGGCGATAACTCCAAACCTCGTTCGCAAATCTCAATAAACTCTTCCTTGTTATAAGCAATGCCCCCGCCAGAGCCTCCCATAGTGAAGGAGGGACGAATAATAGCTGGGAAGCCGATCTGATCCAGCACCTGCAGAGCTTCTTCCATGCTATGCGCAATCGCTGAACGAGGGGTCGCCAGGCCAATGGCTTTCATAGCCTTGTCAAAACGCTCACGATCTTCAGCTTTATCAATGGCGTCCTGCGTGGCGCCAATCATCTCTACGCCATACTGTTCAAGGACGCCTTCACGAGCCAAGTCGAGCGCACAGTTCAAAGCCGTTTGTCCGCCCATGGTTGGCAATAGCGCGTCCGGGCGTTCTTTTTCAATGATTTTTGCGACTGTGCGCCAGTTAATCGGCTCGATGTAAGTGGCATCGGCCATGGCCGGATCAGTCATGATGGTGGCGGGGTTGGAGTTCACAAGGATAACGCGGTATCCCTCTTCTCTCAGTGCTTTACACGCCTGCGCCCCGGAATAGTCAAATTCACAGGCTTGTCCGATGACGATAGGACCGGCCCCAATAATCAGGATACTATTGATGTCTGTACGTTTTGGCATGTGTGCTCTTCTACTCGCTCGAATCTTGCGACGCCCCGCAGGCCGCCGACATCACCCAGAATTACGCCTGTTTCGGTTCAGACGCGGCGCCGTCGGGCGCCGACGCTGAAATCCGAGAATTAGACTGATCGGTATTTGACTTCCCGCATGGAGTCAATGAACTGGTCAAATAAGGGAGCCACATCGTGCGGGCCCGGGCTCGCTTCAGGGTGCCCCTGAAAACTGAAGGCGGCGACGTCAGTGCGTCGAATTCCTTGCAATGAGCCGTCAAACAGAGACTTATGTGTAGTCTCCAGATTGGCGGGCAAGGAGGACTCATCCACCGCAAAACCATGGTTTTGACTTGTGATCATTACTTGCCCCGTGCGCAGGTCCTGCACCGGATGGTTGGCGCCATGATGTCCGAATTTCATCTTCTCTGTGCGCGCCCCACTGGCCAGCGCCAGTAACTGGTGCCCCAAACAGATACCGAAGACAGGGGTCTGGGACTTCAAAATCTCAGCAATTGCCTCGATAGCGTAATCACAAGGCTCAGGATCCCCTGGTCCATTAGATAGGAATACGCCGTCGGGAAACATCGCCAATACATCCTGCGCAGACGTTTTCGCCGGCACCACAGTTACGCGGCAGCCACGCTCAGCAAGCATGCGCAAAATGTTCTTTTTCACGCCAAAGTCGTACGCGACAACATGAAACTCGGCATCCCCTAGAGTCTGATACCCTTCTCCAAGAACCCAAGTCGACTCTGTCCAATTCAGAACATCCGTACGAGTCACCTCTTTGGCGAGGTCCATCCCTTTCAGTCCGGGAAAGGCTTTAGCCGCAGCCAACGCCGCCTCCGCCGAAGCCCCTTCGCCCGCCATGATGCATCCGTTCTGCGCGCCTTTCTCCCTTAAAATACGAGTCAGGCGACGGGTGTCGATATCAGCGATGGCGACAATACCGTTTTCCCGGAGATACTCCGACAAACTCTTTTGGCTGCGCCAGTTGCTAACTGTCATGGAAAGATCGCGAATCACCAGACCTGCCGCCCAGACTTGATCTGATTCGACATCTTCTTCGTTAATTCCGGTGTTGCCTATGTGGGGGTAGGTGAGAGTGACAATTTGTTTTGCGTAGGAAGGATCGGTAAGAATTTCCTGGTATCCGGTCATCGCAGTGTTGAAAACCACTTCGCCGGTGGTTTCGCCGGCTGCGCCGATAGAGATCCCATGAAATATGCTTCCGTCTTCAAGTGCTAGTATTGCGGGTGTAGTCAATTCCATAGCTCGCCAGTTGAAAACGTCTAATCAAACACTTATGAAGGTGGACTCAACTTGCAAAAAAGCGAGAGGGAGATTTAAACTCCGTCCCGCTTTTTAGTGATGTCCGATGTGTATGGGCAACTTGCGCACAAACCCCAATATTCTATTGGATTTGAGCAGGGTTGTCTATTTATTTTCCAATTCCTCTGGCGCTTTTATTCTTTCCCGAGTTCCGCACGTCCATAACCCTGCGCGCGCCCCACTGTGAAGCCAGATTGTCCTATTTCAGACCCAGCACATCCTGCATGTCATACAACCCTGGAGCGACGCCATGCAACCATAAGGCAGCTTTAACAGCGCCTTTTGCAAACGTCATTCGACTACTCGCCTTGTGCGTTATTTCTATACGCTCACCCATAGTCGCAAACATCACCGTATGGTCGCCAACGATGTCCCCCGCGCGAATAGTTTCAAACCCGATGGTCTTTTTATCCCTCTCTCCGGTAATACCTTCACGACCATAGACTGCGCACTCATTCAAGTCGCGCCCCAGCGCTTCAGCGACAACCTCGCCCAACCTCAACGCAGTACCTGACGGCGCATCCTTTTTAAAACGATGGTGCGCTTCGATTACTTCCACATCGTAATCGTCACCGAGCGTTTTCGCGGTCAGCGCAAGAATATTCAACAGCAAATTCACACCCACGCTCATATTGGGGGCAAATACTACCGGACAGTCCTTCGCCGCCTCAGACAGAAACGCTTTTTGCGGCTCGCTGAATCCTGTCGTACCAATCACTATCGCTTTGCCTTCTTTACGACAAAGCGCCAGCAACTCAAGCGTGGTCTCCGGCGAAGTGAAATCGATAATCACATCAAAGTCGTCCAGCACTTGCGCCAAGTCATCGACACAGGCCACGCCCTTCTTACCCATACCAGCGATTTCTCCGGCATCAGCGCCAACCAAAGAGCTGCCAACTCGCACAGAGGCAGCCCCCAAAGAAGCATCCGGGTTATCGCAGACCGCTTCAACCAACACTTTACCCATGCGCCCGGAAGCGCCCACTATCGCTACTCTGGTCATGCTTATTCCTTTGTTTTCTCTGGAATATTACTGTTACAGGCGTTCCGCCACCGCCCCAATACAAAAAAACCGGCGTTCGCCGGTTTTTCGTTGCACATGCAGACTGCTAGAACTTCATATCGTCAAAAAAGCTTTTAACGCCTTCAAACCAGCTATGCTTTTTTGGCGCTTGCTGTCCACCACTTTCCTCCATTGAGGTCTGAAACTCGCGCAGCAAATCCTTCTGTTTCTTCGTCAGGTTTACAGGCGTTTCCACCACCACCCGACACAGCAAATCCCCTGGCGCGCCACCGCGAACCGGAGTCACGCCTTTTCCGCGCAGGCGGAACAGTCTGCCGGTCTGCGTTTCCTCTGGAATCTTGAGCTTCACCCGCCCATCAAGCGTGGGAACCTCAAGCTCTCCACCTAATGCCGCGTCCACAAAGGAGATTGGCACTTCGCAATATAGATTTCTGCCATCGCGGGTAAATATCTTATGTTCACGCACAGCGACCTGAACATACAAATCTCCCGGCGGCCCACCATTTACTCCTGGCTCGCCCTCACCGGATAAACGAATACGATCGCCAGTATCCACACCAGCAGGCACTTTAACCGAAAGTGTCTTCTGCTCTTCCACATAGCCGCTGCCGTGACAGGTGCGACATGGGTTGCGAACAATTTTTCCAGCGCCGCGACAGCGAGGACACGTCTGCTGTATAGAGAAGAAGCCCTGCTGCATGCGAACCTGGCCAGCGCCGTTACAAGTGCCGCAGGTTTCAGGCTGCGTGCCTTTTTCCGCGCCGCTTCCGCCGCAACCGTTACACTCTACTTGAGAAGGAACGCGAATCTTCACGGTTGTGCCGCGTACCGCTTCTTCCAAATCGAGATCCAGGGTATATCTTAAATCAGAGCCGCGATTCGCCCGAGTACGACCTCCGCCGCCCCCGCCAAATATATCGCCGAAAACGTCGCCGAATATGTCACTGAAACTGGCCCCACCACCAAAGCCGCCGGCTCCAGCATTGCCATCTACTCCAGCGTGACCGAACTGGTCATAGGCCGCTCTTTTCTGATCGTCCGAGAGCACGTCATAGGCTTCAGTAGCCTCTTTGAACATCTCTTCAGCCGAAGCGTCTCCGGGGTTTCTGTCCGGGTGATATTTCATCGCCAAACGCCGGTAAGCCTTCTTGACCTCTTTACCGTCTACGTCCCGCGAAACGCCCAACACTTCGTAATAATCGCGTTTTGCCATAACTTAATCTTATGCGCCAACTGCAAAAAAACCGGATTATAACCTAAACACAATAAGGCAGTGCGGTTAAATTCCGCACTGCCTCAGGCATGCAAGAATCCGGACTATTTCTTATCGCCGTCCTTAACTTCTTCAAACTCGGCGTCGACTGCGTCATCTGCTGGCTTGCCAGCGGCGTCTTCAGCTTGTGCGCCAGCGTCTCCGCCTTGCTGTGCGGCCTGCTCAGCATACATCTTCTGCGCCATGGAAGAAGATGCTTCGCTCAGCTTCTGCATCCGGCTTTCAATAGCTTCTTTATCGTCGCCTTTGATCGCTTCTTCCAGCTCTTTGATAGCTGCTTCAATAGCCACTTTTTCTTCAGCAGTCACTTTATCGCCAGCATCTTTAAGCGTTTTCTGAGTAGCGTGAACCAGAGCGTCAGCCTGGTTGCGCGAGGACGCCAACTCTTCAAACTTCTTATCTTCCGCCGCATGCGCTTCCGCATCCTGCACCATCTTATCGATTTCGTCTTCGCTCAAGCCAGAAGAGGCTTTGATAACGATGGACTGCTCTTTACCAGTCGCTTTATCCTTCGCAGATACGTGCATGATACCGTTGGCGTCGATATCGAACGTCACCTCAACCTGAGGCACTCCGCGAGGCGCGGGCGGCAGACCAGTCAAGTCAAAACGACCTAAGGACTTGTTCATTTGCGCTTGCTTGCGCTCGCCCTGCAGAACGTGGATAGTCACAGCAGTCTGATTGTCTTCCGCAGTAGAGAACACTTGCGACTTCTTGGTCGGAATAGTCGTGTTCTTCTCAATGATCGGCGTGGAAACGCCGCCCATGGTTTCGATACTCAAAGACAACGGCGTCACGTCCAGCAGCAGTACGTCTTTCACATCGCCAGACAATACCGCGCCCTGGATAGCTGCGCCGATAGCGACCGCCTCATCAGGGTTAACGTCTTTACGCGCTTCTTTACCAAAGAAGTCGGCCACTTTGCTCTGCACCATAGGCATACGAGTCTGACCGCCAACCAGAATCACTTCGTCGATTTCTGAAGAGCTGCAGCCAGAATCTTTCAATGCGATGCGACATGGCTCAAGGCTACGCTCAACCAGTTCTTCCACCAGACTTTCCAGTTTGGCGCGAGTCACTTTAACGTTAAGGTGCTTAGGACCACTTGCATCAGCAGTAATATACGGAAGATTCACATCCGTCTGCTGACTGCTGGAAAGCTCGATCTTAGCTTTCTCTGCAGCTTCTTTCAGACGCTGCATCGCCAACGGATCGCCTTTCAGGTCGATACCGGAATCTTTCTTGAATTCCTGCGCCAGATAGTCGATCAAGCGCAAGTCAAAGTCTTCACCACCCAGGAAAGTGTCGCCGTTGGTGGCCAGCACTTCAAACTGCATCTCGCCATCTACATCAGCAATTTCGATAATGGAGATATCGAAGGTTCCGCCGCCCAAGTCATAAACGGCTACTTTACGGTCGCCGCCCTTCTTGTCCATACCGTAAGCCAACGCCGCCGCAGTCGGCTCGTTGATAATACGCTTAACTTCCAGACCGGCGATTCTGCCTGCATCTTTGGTAGCCTGACGCTGCGCGTCGTTGAAGTAGGCCGGCACAGTAATAACCGCTTCAGTCACCTTCTCGCCCAGGAAGTCTTCCGCCGTTTTCTTCATCTTTTTCAGAACTTCGGCGGAAATCTGGGGGGGCGCCATTTTCTTGCCTTTCACGTCGACCCAAGCGTCGCCGTTGTCAGCCTTGGCGATAGTGTAAGGCACCATTTTGATGTCTTTTTGCACTACATCGTCTTCAAAACGTCTACCAATCAGACGTTTGATGGCGAAAAGAGTATTCGTGGGGTTGGTTACCGCCTGACGCTTGGCGGATTGACCTACCAGCGTCTCATCGTCAGTGTAAGCAACGATGGAAGGCGTAGTGCGTCCGCCTTCAGAGTTTTCAATAACGCGCGGCTTGTCGCCTTCAAGAATCGCTACACAGGAGTTTGTAGTCCCCAAGTCGATCCCGATAATTTTACCCATAATTTCTACTCCTGAAAAAATCTCGCTAATTGATTACCAGCTAATATTGGAGTTGATCTCAATTTTTCAACCCGCAGCTGGCGGGATTTTGTACGTTTTCAACCAGCGCTAAACGCGTGTAAAGCGCGATCAGACGCCTTTTGACACCATAACCATGGCGGGCCGGACCAAACGTCCGCTCAGTAGATAGCCTTTCTGCAATACCGCAATAACGGTATTCGGCTCTACATCGGCTTGCGGCACCATAGACATGGCCTCATGAAATTCCGGGTTGAAGGGCTGTCCCATGGGATCAACCACTTCCACTTCGAATTTTTTCAGACCAGAGTTGAACAGAGACAGCGTCATTTCCACGCCGTCTTTCAAAGTGGCGACCTGGGGCTCAGCAGACTCAGTGGCGCCACAGGCTTCCACTGCTTTTTCCAGGCTGTCCACTACCGGCAAAAGCTCTTTCACAAAACGCTCCAGAGCAAATTTACGCGCCTTCTCAACATCGTTTTCAGCACGACGGCGTACATTCTGCATCTCAGCATGCACACGCAACATTTGCTCTTTCTGTTCGCCGAGCTCCTGCTGCAATCTCTCGATCAACTCGTCACGGTCAGCAGGTTCGCCGCTCGCTTGAGCCGTTTCACCTTGCTCCGCCATTGCGGCTTGCGCCTGATCGTCAGCGACGACTTGTTCTTCTACTTGACTCTTAGAATCTTCAGCCATTAGATCGAATCTCCCAAAATCCATCCGATACTTTTGAATTGCCCTCAATATGGGGTCGATCAAACCGGTTTCAACCAGCCAAATATCGACAATCGTCAGGAAATGACGCAAGTCACCCGACATTAACTCCAGCAGACATCGAAAATGACCGCAAATCACACAAAAAAATACCCTGTTCGCCCTCTTGTTGCGCCATGAATTTCACTGTATAAATGCACAAATAACTGTATATATAAACAGTCGCACTTATAGGACAACGCCCTATGCTCACTCATTTGTCGATACGGAACCTAGCCATCGCCAGCCATCTGGAACTGGACTTCGCTGAAGGCATGACAGCTATCAGCGGGGAGACTGGCGCAGGCAAATCCATTGTTCTGGACGCTCTGGGCCTGACCCTTGGCGATCGAAGTTCTGCGGACATAGTGAGGCACGGTTGCGAGCGGGCGGAGGTAAGCGCAGTCTTTGATTTAAGGCGTCTGCCGGAGGCGTTGGCCTGGCTGAAATCCAGAGAATTGGATAATGGCGCGGAATGCATCTTACGCCGCACTGTCACCAACGAAGGTCGATCTCGTGGCTACCTGAATGGGCAGCCCGTCACCATGCAAGACCTTCGCGAGCTTGGCGAAACGCTCATGGATATCCATAGTCAGCATGAGCACCAGTCTCTGTTAAAAAAGGAAACTCACCTGAAAATGGTGGATGACTTTGGAGGCCACGCCCAGCAACTTCAACAGGTACGGGACCACTTTCAATCCTGGCGTCGAGTCGCCGCCAAACTGAAAGAGAAACTCAGCCACAGCGAAGAACAGGAAGCGCGCGTGCAACTACTCACTTATCAAGTAGAGGAGTTAGACGCCCTGGCGCTGCTGGAAGGCGAGATTGAGCAATTGGAGCAAGAGCAGGAGCAGCTCGCCAACGCAGAAAATATCATCATGAAAGTTCAGCAGGTCGGCGAAGGTTGCCTGGAAGCTGATGGCGGTTGCATTGACCAACTACGGCGCGCCATTCATCTGCTGGAAGAAATTAATCTCAACAACGCCTCTCTGCAGACTGCTCGTCAGATGCTGAACGAAGCCATGATCCAGCTTGATGAAGCCAACGGTGAGCTGCGCCATGTACTGGACAGCGTGGAAATTAACCCTGAACGCCTGCAAGAAGTGGAAGCGAGACTGACCGCCATCTATGACCTTGCACGCAAGCACCGTGTCGCTCCTGAAGAATTGATGACGCGCCATGTTGAGCTGGCGAGCGAACTCAACAGTTTGACTGATGGAGAAGAGAATCTGGAAAAGATTGAAGCCCAGTCCAAAGAGCTGGAGCAGAAATACAATGAGGCGGCGCAAAAGCTCACCTCAATGAGAACAAAAGCAGGAGAGAAGCTACAAGGCGCAGTGAAAAAGCAATTGGTGAAACTAGGGCTGAACCCTGAGTTCATCATCCAGTTTTCGCCACTGAAGTCCCCGTCTGCGCTGGGAGACGAAGAAGCTGAAATGTTAATCAGCATGAACCCTGGCCAACCACCCAAGCCTTTGCAAAAGATCGCATCCGGCGGTGAATTGTCGCGAATCAGTTTGGCGATACAGGTCGTCGCTGCCGCATCCTCAGATACGCCCACATTAGTATTTGACGAGGTGGATGTCGGCATTGGCGGCGGTACGGCGGAAATCGTTGGACGCATGCTGAGAGAGCTCGGGGCGAAAGCGCAAATTCTCTGCGTCACTCACTTAGCCCAGGTGGCTTCCCAGGCTCATAACCACCTTTTCGTAACCAAGCATGTAAGCAGTGGCCAAACACAATCAGCCATACTCAAACTGGAAGGCAGCGACCGTATACACGAAATCGCCAGAATGCTGGGCGGCGTGGATATTACTGAGCACAGTCTGGCGCACGCTCATGAAATGCTGACTTCCAGCCAACTCCAGTAAGACTCTCTACGTCAAAAGGACCTGCTTATAGCTTTATTTCCGCGCGGTCCGTATAGCTGTCTGACGGCTACCTTCTGTTACCTTCTATATAGAAGGAGGCTCGATAAATTTAGGGAGATATGCGGGAATGCGATGGAGCAATGAGAGGACAGGATAGCGCTCCAGGGTTTACTCAGCGCTATCCAAAAAAAACTGGAAGTTATTTCTTCTTTGGCTTTACGTACAGCGTGAGGCTATGGTCAACAATTTCATAGCCGTGCTCTTCCGCAATTTCCTTTTGGCGCTTTTCGATAACCGGGTCGAAGAACTCGATCACATCGCCGGTTTCCGCACAAACCATGTGATCGTGATGTTCATCATGATTGAGCTCGAACACCGCATGGGCGCCTTCGAAGTTGTGGCGAAGAATCAGTCCTGCGGATTCAAATTGCGTCAGAACCCGGTAGACTGTGGCCAAACCTACGTCGTCTCCCGCCTCCAGCAGCGCCTTATAAACATCTTCCGCACTCATGTGCCGGTTATCAGCGTTTTCCAGAATACTGAGAATCTTTACCCGCGGAAGGGTTACTTTCAGGCCTGCTTTCTTCAGTTCTACGTTTTCGTTCGTCATTTTACCGGGAAACCCAATACCAGTATCGTTGGCAATCAGTTATCATTCCACGTCACGCCAAGATAGTTTAAAAATATCCATGATGCAAAAGTTACGATCCCTTGTAATCCTCCTTATTATACACACTCTCACAGCCTGCACCTTCCCAGGCGTCTACAAAATAGATGTCCAACAGGGAAACATCGTGGAGAAAGAAGCTGTGGACCAACTCAAGGTCGGCATGAACCGTCGTCAGGTTCAATATCTATTAGGCTCCCCAGTATTGGAGAGCACGCTCGACCCCAGCTACGACACCTACTTCTATTCTATCCAGCTGTCGGGCGGTAAGATTTATCGTCAGAACATCACTCTGGAATATGAGAATGACATTCTGGTGAATATTGCCAAAGCAAAGCTGCTGCCAGCTGATTTGGCGAACCCCGGCAAGGCTTACAAACTACGTGGCCAAGCTGAGCCTTCTGAGACTGTCGAAGAGACTGACGTTTACAAAACGACCAACTAAGCGTTAAGCAAAACAGGTTAGATTAAATTTGGCTAACCCTTTTTAGCCCGATTTAGTCGTGCCTGTTTCGGATCTATTTTGAGCGGCCGATATATCTCCACTCGGTCGCCCTCTCTCAATACATGGGATTTGGGGTCTGGAATGGTCTTACCAAATATCCCCATCTTCGCCGACTCAAGCTCTATTTGTGGAAAGAAGTGAGTGACGCCAGACATCTGGACCGCCTCATAAGCAGTCGTTCCCTCCACCACAGCCAGGGGAATGATCTTCTGCTGCTCAGGTAAGGCGTAGGCCACCTCCACCTGAATTTTTAATTTATCCATGCTCACGCTCACTTCTACACATCAGCATTTTCGCCATTCATCAGAGAGTTCGATTCATAACGCAAAATAGGCGCGGCCTAGCGATATATCACCTGCGCGCGCTTGCAGAACGCATCAACCATGGTTCCGGCGGCCTGAGAAAATACGGGGCCAAGCGCCATCCCGGTTAATGCGCCAGTCAGCTCATACTCCAGCGCCAATGCTACTTTGCAGGCTGCCTCGTCCAGCGCCAGAAAACTCCAGCGGCCCTGAAGCTTGCGAAAAGGTCCATCCACCAATGTGAGGATAATTTCCGAAGGACGCACCAAACTATTGCGGGTAGTAAAAGCGTGTCTTACCGAGCCCTTACTGACCTGGATGCGCGCAAGCATTTCATCAGAACTCTCTTGAATCACTTCCGTCATTCCGCACCAGGGCAAGAATTCGGGGTAGGCGCGCACGTCATTCACCAGATCATACATGCGCTCAGCAGAGTATGTGACCAGCGCACTACGACTAATCTGGGGCAACCTCGTTCTCCTCTTCAACGTTTTCAACATTCACTTCCGGGTTCACCGGAGCGGATTTCACCAAATCCACCTCTTCCGGTTCGGCCTCTTCCAGGACTTCCTTGCTGCTACTCACGACTTCTTCCGAGCAAAGCCCGCCGTTTTTCGGGGCGGTGAACTCACAGCTATGTAGCAGCAAGTCAAAAACCATGGAGATTTGTATAACAATCAACACAGGAACACAAAAGTATCTCAGTAGCGGATAGCCCCAACGAAACAGTCGCTGTTCGGGGCTTAGCCGCAAGGCCTGTGCAAGCCGCTCATAGGGAAGCACATAGCCGCATAATACTGTCAGCAGACATCCCGCCACCGGCAGCAAGATCGTGGACACCACGAACTGCAGCAGACTGAATAGCGGAATACCCGCCAATTGCCAGTGCCGATGTCCCGCCATGGACATAACCAGCAATGCGCCCAGCCCCCATAACGCAACATGGGTGATGGACGCGGCGTTCACCCGAGATAAAGAGTACCGTTCCTGTAACCAGGCGACGCCGGGTTCGATCAGGAAAACGGCGGAACTCCAGGCGGCCAGCGTGAAAAAGATAAAGAATAAAACGCCAAGCACCGACCCCATCGGCAATTGCCCCAACGCCAGTGGGAGCGATTGAAAGATCAGGGAGAATCCTTGATCAGGAGGCAGTTCCGCTTTTAGCAGCCAGGACAACACCACCAGCCCAGCGACAGCGCCAACTAATAGATCAGCAAAAGAGATAATCAGTACTGAGCGCCCGACTTTGCCGTGATTAGGCATGTAAGCGCCCAGCACCATCATGACGCCTGCGCCAATGGACAAAGAGAAAAAGGCGTATTTGTAGGCGGCCAGCACGCCCGCCCAGGAAAGAGAAACCGACTCGAATGAAAACAGATAGCTAAGGGCCCCGCCCAAATCGCCATAACGCGCGCTATAGACCAGCATCAGCGCAAGTATCACGAACATCAGAGGAACGATGAACAACATCGCTTTTTCCAGACCGTGATAAACGCCCTTAACTGAAATGAGAAACACCAGACCAATGAACACGCTTAGCCAGATGATCATAACGGTGGTATTTTGTTGTAGAGCGCTCAATACAGCCGGCATGGCGCCGGGCTCAATACCTTGAAACTCACTGAAGGCTGATTTCAGTGCGTAAGACAGCCCCATTCCCGCCACTAATGAATAGATCACCACCGTCAGCAACGCGGCGATAACCATAAGGGCTCCGGTCCAGCGCCACAGAGAGAAGCCTGAGCTTTGACCACCCACGCTCTGCAAAACGTCGACAGGGTTGCGACGCACGTAGCGCCCCAGACCTATTTCCAATACCGCCAGCGGCAAGGTCAGGGTCAGCAGCGCCAACGCATAGGCGATAAGAAAAGCCAGTCCGCCGTATTCCGCCATCAGGGAGGGGAATGTCCAGATGTTGGCGAACCCCACGACGGCGCCCACGCCCGCCATGACGAACGTGCGCTGCCTGACCCAGCGGTCACGACCCTGCAACAACATTCCAACTTTAGAATTCAAAGGCACTCAGACATCCGTTAATTCACAGCAATTGAGAGATTCGACGGAATTCTACGTCGACGACGATGGCGCATTGTAGCGGATTATGCTGACCCAAGTCAGGAGACCTTAGCCATATGGATCAGGTTAATTTACAATAGCCGACTTTGTCCGAGAATCTTAAGGAAATATGAGTCAAGCCAAAAACAAAAATACCGGGTCCACCATCGCCCTGAACAAGAAGGCCCGCTTCGACTATCACATCGTTGAAAAGTTCGAGGCAGGCCTCGCGCTGACCGGTTGGGAAGTCAAAAGCCTACGCGCCGGAAAGTGTCAGTTAGTGGATTCCTATGTATTACTGAAAGACAGTGAAGCCTGGTTGTTAGGCGCCCATATCACACCGTTGAAGGAAGCCTCCACTCACGTCATTGCAGATCCCACTCGCACTCGCAAACTACTGTTGAATCGTCGTGAGCTCAACAATCTGATCGGCGCCGTGTCGCAGACGGGCCACACTTGCGTGCCTTTGGCTCTTTACTGGAAAGGCAATAAAGTGAAATGCGAAATTGCCCTGGTGAAAGGCAAAAAGGATTTCGACAAGCGTGAGACCGAAAAAGAGCGCGACTGGAATCGTCAAAAACAACGCGTTATCCGCGATCATGTTAAGCAGTGACCCAGTCAGGATAGGAAAGACATTCTTATCCTGATTCTCTTCTTTCTCACACTTCATTGCTGTATCGGGTTGAGCTAACGCCACTCCCCTACCATACTTACCCGTCAAAGCAAGCGTTTGCGCACGCCTGTAATTAGTTAACCACGCATAACGCCCAATCTAACCTCATTTAGTCACAGACAGCTTTGACGAGGCGGCTATGAAATCACATGGAGAGCCGATATCGGCGGTAGACACCGCCTGGTTGCGCATGGAGCGTCCCGCTAACCTGATGATGATTTGTATCGTGCTGGTCATGGAGACCCCAGTCCACGCCAGCGAACTCAAGCAGTTATTCACCCAGCGATTACTGCCCCTGCCCCGCTTCCGACAGACAGTGCATAAAACCGAGCATGGTTGCTTCTGGCGCGACGAGGCCAACTTTAATATCGACAATCATGTGCATTTGGTTGGACTGCCCGGCGCAGGTCGTCAACAGAATCTGCAAGATCTGGCCAGCGATATCAGCAGCACGCCGCTGGATTTCAGCAAGCCACTCTGGCAAGTGCATTTGGTTGACCGTTACCAAAGCGGCTCCGCGATGATTATTCGAGTTCATCACTGTATTGCGGACGGAATTGCGTTGATCCGAGTCCTGCTGTCCTTAGCGGATCAGAATGAAGGCTGCTCAGCGTCTCAACATGTCAGCACGACTTCAAAGCCAGCCTCTTGGAGTGGCGTCGCCGCCAAGGCCTTGCATAACGCCATGCATATCGGGCAGGAAATAATAGAAGAAGGTAAGTCTCTGGCGCGCCATCCAGAACAACTCTTGGCCATAGCGCGCCAAGGCGTCGCAATGGGATCGGAGGTCGCCCGCGTCGCCGCACTGCCGGCTGATCCAGCCACCTGTTTTAAAGGCGATCTGAGCGGGAGAAAGCGCCTCGCATGGGCGCAGCCATTAAACTTTCCACAAGTAAAGCAGACTGCGCAGGCGCTGAAGGCAACCATTAATGATGTCTTGTTATGCGCGGCTACCGGCGCTTTGCGGCGTTATCTGGTGGAACGCTGCATTGAGCTGGATGTGGAAACAATTCACGCCGCCGTACCCTTCAACCTGCGCCCATTAGAAGAGCCGGCCAACGCTCTGGGCAACCAGTTTGGCCTGGTGATTGCGCCATTGCCGATCGGAATTCATGACGTGGAGGAACGTTTTGAAGCGGTGCGTCGCGATATGCTGGCGCTTAAGCATTCTCAACAGGCGAAAGCGTTTTACGGATTACTGGGGTTGCTTGGCAAAGGCCCGGACTTTCTGGAGCAGACTGCATTGGAGATGCTAAGCAGAAAAGCATCTGTAGTGATCACCAATGTGCCCGGCCCCAGACAAGCGCTATATCTGGCAGGCAGTAAATTACTGACGCCCATGATTTGGGCGCCGCAATCGGGAGAGGTGGGCGTCAGTCTCAGCATTATCAGCTATGACAGTGCAATTCAGTTCGGCGTCGCGGTAGATCAGGGGTTGATACCCGACCCGGACAAACTGGCCAGCCACTTTGTCGACGCATTTGCAGAATTGCAAACGCTGGCCAAAGCCCGGTCCGCCAGTTAATCCAGTCCCTCTGCGAAGCCTCCGCCCAGCGCCTGATACAACGCCATCATATTCTGCAATTGCGCCAGACGGTTCGCCGTGAGCTGCAGCTGCGCAGAGCGTCGCGTCTCCTGCTGATCCAGCCAGGCTTGCACGCCAGTGGCGCCGGAGCGATAACGAACCTCCGCCAGACGCTCAGCTTCAGAGGCCAGCTTGAACGAAGTACGCAATGCGTCTTCCTGAGCCATCAGTTGTGACCTGGCGGAAAGTTTGTTTTCCACCTCCGCCAACGACGAATAGAGTTTCTGCCTGAACTCAATTACCGCCTGCTCATAGGCCGCCTCGGAAACCTGAATATTCAATTGCGTCTGTCGCCACTGGATAAAAGGCAGACTTAACCCCGCGCCAAGAGATGCAACAGGATTGCGCAAGATATCCGCCAGATCCGAACCGCCGGTAGCCAGGGAGCCAGTGAGACTGAAGCTCGGGTAGTAACTGGCGCGACTATGATCCGTATCCGCCAGAGCGCTGCGCAAACGCATCTCCGCCGCTTGCATATCCGGTCTTCGCGCCAATAACGCAGCGGGGGTAGCCAAAGGCAAAGTGGGCATCGCCATCGCAGGCAGAGTTTGGGGATCGGGGACGGAATTTTCCGGGGCCTGATCAAAAAGAATCGCCAGGGCGTTTTTCGCTTCCACCTTCTCCTGTAGCAATGAGGTCAAAGAGGCCCGTTGGCTCGCCAGGTTCTGTTCGGCCTGGATCAAGTCCAGATTGGAGACCGCGCCGCTACGATGTTTCACTTGAGCCAGTTCCAACGCTTTGGCCGTGTATTCCAACGACGCCTCGCTCGCAGCGATAGATTCATTCAGATAGGCCAAACGCCAATACAGATTCGCAGTGGTCCCGATCAACGCCAACGCGGCGCCCGCCCTGTCCTGCTCGGTCGCCATCGCTTCCCAATGGGCGGTGTCGCGCGCGCTGGACAACTTACCCCACAGATCAATTTCATAGCTCAATCCAAGAGAAGCGCCAAAGGATTTACTGTTGGTATGAGCGTCAATATTGCGCTCCCGGGAAGCGCTGAGCTGCGCCGTGACATCCGGCGTCAGATTGCCGTCTGCGATGCCTGCGCGCAGCCGGGCCTGTCGCACCTTCAACGCCGCCAACGCCATGTCGCTGTTACTCTGCAGCGCCCGTTCGATCAAGCTATTCAATTCCTGATCCTGAAACGCCCGCCACCATTGCCCTGACGCCAACGCCTGCTCCCCATTCACCGGCGCATAGCTCCAAGAGGCGGGCAGATCCAATTGAGGCCGAGTATATTGCGAGCGCGCCAAGCCTTCACATCCCGTTAACAGCATGGAAGACAGCAACAAAAGAACTATGTGTTTTTTTCCGCTCGCGTTTATGGAACTCACTCGCTTTACTCCAAACTTCATGCGATTACCGTACATCAATCACTCCCGCGCCAAAGCTTCAATCGGATCAAGCCGGGCCGCATTTCGCGCAGGCAAAAAGCCGAACAGCACGCCAATCAGGGAGGAGCAGACCACCGCCGAGACAATCGCCGTGACGGAAAATGACATTTGCATATCCTGCACCAGCAACGAGAACAGGCCGCCCACGCCAAAAGACAGCAAAATACCAATGCCGCCGCCGATCAGACATACCATCACCGCTTCAATCAGGAACTGTTGCAATATATCGCTCTGCCGGGCGCCAACCGCCATACGAATGCCAATCTCGCGAGTGCGCTCGGTGACGGAAACCAGCATGATATTCATGACGCCGATGCCGCCGACAATCAAGGAAATGACCGCGATGGAGGACACCAATAAGGTCAGGGTCGTGGTGGTTTTCTCAACCGCCTTCAAAATACTGTCAGTGCTGAACGTGAAAAAGTCCTTCACGCCATGGCGTACGGTCAACAGGCGAATGATGCCTTGTTCCGCCACCGCGCTGGAAAGCCCATCCGGCGTGCGAACAATAATGGAGCTGAAATTCTGTCGGCCAATCAGACGAGTCGTCGCGGAACTGTATGGCATCCACACTGACAGATTGCCGCCGCCTCCGAACATATCGCTTTTATCCTCCGCCACACCGATCACGGTCCAGGGCGAGGCGCCGATTAAAATCACTTTTCCTATGGGATCATCACTGCCGGCGAACAGTTTCTTGCGGGTGTTGTTGTCGATCACCACTACCTGCGCCTGCGTGCGAACATCTTCCCGCAGCAGAGGCCGGCCTTCCGCAACGACCAGCCCTTTCACCCGGAAATACTGCTCACCGACGGCATTGACGTTCACATTGAC
Organism: Hahella sp. KA22; assembly: GCF_004135205.1. NCBI lineage: Bacteria > Pseudomonadati > Pseudomonadota > Gammaproteobacteria > Oceanospirillales > Hahellaceae > Hahella > Hahella sp. KA22. The sequence continues at coordinate 6,171,406 of NZ_CP035490.1, forward strand.
GGCGACATTGCGGTAGCGCAATTGCTGGCTGTTGGCGATGCTGGGGGTGACGCTGTCGACAAAAGGCTGCGCCTGCAACGCTTCCACGTCAGCGGCGACCAGCGTATCAATGGCGGCGGCTCGCTCATCTCCCCAGTCTTTGCCTGGAAAAATCTCGATCGTGTTGACGCCGATGGAATTGATGTCGCTGATGACTTTCTGCTTGGCGCCTTCGCCGATGGCGACAATACTCACGACAGCGGTGATGCCGATAATGATGCCGAGCATGGTCAGCAGCGTTCGCAACCTGTGAGAGGTCATAGCGACCCACGCCATTTTGAAGGCTTCCGAGAAACGCCCCAGCCAGGCGCCTCTCGCTTCTTTGCGGCCCACCGCCGAAGCAGCATCCGTCGCAGTCGACGCGGACGTTTCCATTTCCGAAGCAGGGTTCACCCGGTCGGCGATAATTTCGCCGTCCTGAATCTCAATGATGCGTTCCGCTTTCGCCGCCACTTGCGGATCATGCGTCACGATAATGACGGTGTGCCCCTGCTGATGCAGCTCTCGCAACACCGTCATGACTTCCTGGCCACTGCGCGTATCCAACGCGCCAGTAGGCTCGTCCGCCAGAATGACTTCGCCGCCGTTCATCAGGGCTCGGGCGATGCTCACCCGCTGTTGCTGACCGCCGGAAAGTTGGCTGGGCTTATGCTCGCAACGCTCTTCCAGTCCCAGGCGCGACAACAACATATGCGCCCGCTCCCGTCGCGAGCTTTTAGAAACGCCGGCGTACACCGCCGCCAGTTCCGCATTGCCCAGCGCATCCAGATGGGACAATAGATGATAGCGCTGAAAAATAAACCCGAAGTGATTGCGGCGCAGCGCCGCCAGTTCGTCGTCATCCAGCTCCCGGGTTTCACGGCCGCTGATTCTGTAGCTGCCGCTGCTGGGGCGATCCAGGCATCCCAGGATATTCATGAGCGTGGACTTTCCAGAGCCCGACGTCCCCATAATAGCGACCATTTCCCCCGGATAAATTTTCAGGTCGATGTTCTTAAGCACTGCGACCTGTTGCTCCCCTGCCTGGAAAATCCTGTTCAGGGCGCTGATTTCAATCAAAGGTTCCTTCATACGGCGACATCAGCCCCCAATTACGACAGAGGCTTCACCATCAGCCGGAACCGACAGGCTGTCGCCGAGGATCACATTGTCGCCATCATTCAGGCCAGACAGCACTTGCACATATACGTTGTCGCGGATGCCGGTTTCAATCGTTCTGTCTTCCGGCTGGCCGTTCACCAGCACACGTACTTTATGTTGCGCGCCGCTGATCTCTTGATCGGGATCTAACGCCGAAATGGGAATGCTCAGCGTTTGTGGCTGCCTGTTAATAATGATGGACACTTGCGCCGTCATGGCTACTCGCAGGGAGTAATCAGGATTGGGCGCGTCCAACACGCCACTGTAGTAGACGGCGGTGGTGGAATTACTGACGGAGCCGTTATCGGAAATATTGTCCGGGGCCAGCTTGATGGTGCGCAGGACGCCATTATATTGACGATCTGGATCGCCCAGAACCGTGAAGTTCGCTTCCTGACCGGACTTCACTTTGGTGACGTCCGCCTCGGATATTTGCGCCTTCACCGTCATCGTATCCAGGTTGGCGAGAATCAGCAGCGTCGGCGCCTCCTGGGTCGATACCAGGGTCTGTCCCTGCTCGAATTTAGTGGCGATCACCACGCCGTCCATCGGCGCCACGATCTTGGTGAATCCGAGATTAGCCTTCGCGGTTTCAACCTGGATTTCCGCCTGACTGATCTGGGCCTCCAGCGCTTCAATGTCGGCCTTCGCGCTTTCCAGCTGGGCGCGTGCGTTTTCCAGTTCGGACACGGACGACGCCGCCTGCGCGTTCATTTCACGCTGGCGTTTAAACTCCAGCTCGTAGTAACGCAGCATGGCCTCACGGGCGCGCCGCGACGCCTTGGCGTTTTTCAATTCCGCCATGGCGCGGTTCAACTCATTACGCTGCAAAACCGGATCGATTTCCGCCAGCAGTTGACCTTTGGTCACTCTATCGCCGACGGACACATTCATTGACTTCAACTGTCCGGTAACCTGAGCGCCCACCGCCACTTGCTTGGCGCCTTCCAGGACGCCGGTGGCCAGCACCGTTTGCTCTATATCCCGCTTTTCCACAGGGGCAGTGACGTATTCAACGGGCTCAGGCTCGAACCAACTCTGGGCGTTCCAGCCGACAGCGGCCAAAACAACAAAAATGACCACTCCCACCACAGCAGGACGACGCGTTTTCTTTGCCATGCGAATTACACAAGAAGTTAATTAATGAACACAGATATGTTGAAGTCGCCGTGAACCCGGTATCCGCCAGGGGCGACGTTGATCTGAGGGGTTGCTCCAAAGTAGAGCACTCTAGCGAATTTTGCCTAGGACTTCTAACAAAAACACAAAACATGGACAAGCTTTATGAAAACCGCAATGCGCCGGTCATCAAAGCTCAACACCGCTGTAAAAATCATAAAAAAAGGGGCGCAAAATTGCGCCCCGGAAAATAGCCCGGACTTAAATACCGGACCCTCTCATGCATTCATGAATAACGTAGCGAGTACGTAATTACTCCGCAGACCAGTTGAACAGTTGTTCAACGATAGTGGTCAGAGGCTGGCTGTAACCTGCCGCATTTTTCGCGTTGGTTTTCCAGCTGGAAGGAATAGGTTGTCCTTTCGTCCAGCCAGAGCCGCCCTGGGTGTATTGAATGTTCAGGTTGTAGTTGGAACTGTTGTTGTAGCCTTTAACGCCAACGTAGTAAGTTCCAGCTTCGTTTGCAGAACACTCCTCGCTAGAGCCTTCCAGGTATGGACGGCACTGATAGGCGGTATCGCTTGGCTGAGCGCCTTTGTTCACGTACAGGTCGGCATCGCTGTCGCCAGTCATGGTGACTTTGAAGGAGCCAGTAGTGGTGAACGGACCGTAGAACGCCCACTTGTTCTGCTCGATTACGCCTGCTTTTTGCTCTGTCTTGGTCTCGCTGGTGGAGCCAGTCGGATTGTAGTAAGAGACAGCGTGCGCGCCAGGTCCAGGCGTCCACAGGAAGTCAGGGTGACGGTTGTTGTACCACTCGCCGCCGATGATGTCGCCGTTGGAATCCAACTCCAGGTCATATACGTAACGAACGGTGTAAGTACGGTCGTATGACGGATAGTCTTTGTCTCTGTGAGTCGGGCTGGTTTCCACGATGTAAGTCAGCTTCATCTGAACGCCGACGACTTGCTTCGCTTCCTGAGCGCGATACTTGGAGAACTTGTCCTGGGTGTAGTCGCTCATGGCGATAACCGCTTCTTGCGCAGTGTTGTAGGAAGCGCCAGTTTGCGGGTTGAAGTAAGTATATTCGTACTTCAATACTGGCTGGTTCCATACTTCATAGTCGAATGTCGCGTCGATAACGAAGCTGCGCTTGCTTACGCCAATCTGGTTGACCACCGCTTTGTGCCAACTGCCTGGGTTGCTGTCGAAACAGGCTTGATCCAGGATACGGCCGTTTTCATCTTTGCCGGGATCTTTGGAGTTACAACGTCCGCCGATGAAACGTACGCCTGGAGACGCTTCCGCCCACAACAATGTACCCAACGCTTTGATGTCGGATGGGAAGAACTTGATGTCCTTGCCTTCTGCCGACTTAACAGTGATGGAGCTGGAAGGACGCGGCAACATATAGGCGGCAGGCGCCCAACCGTGACACAGCCCCATCCAAGCTTCAACGGAACCGTAACGATCCCAGTAGCCTTTACCGGACTCCCACATTTTCTGAGTCAGGGTGAAGTTGGAGTCGCCCACCAGCAAGTCGTACTTTTCAGACGGAGACAGGTTATCGATTTCGCCTGCGTCGATATATTCTTGCGGCTTGTGAGTGCTGGTGGCGAAAATCCAGTGGTCGTACCAGTTGGACGGCCAGGATTCACTCAGTTTGGGATCGGCGTAGCGAATGCCCAGCGCGCCTTTGTAAAGACCCCAGTAGTCATCGGACCAAGGCTGGCTGGCCAGGGAGGCTTTAGTCAGGTTCGCGTTGTCCATTGCGTGAACGTTGCCGATCAGTTGATCGCCATTGTCCACCAGACGCGCAGCATTGTCGTTGCTGAGCTCCATGGAGCGCATCATCATGAAGCCATTGCTGCGGGAGCCATTCAACAAGTCTCTGCGCAGTTCATCCTTATCTTCTACGAAGTCGCCGGAGAGAATTGCTTCGTCGCTGAATACTGGCATAGCCAGATCGCCGTTGGCGGCTTCTTTGACAGGCACTTCGTCCATGACTGCGGCAGGGTTGGCGTGGAAACGCTCCAGATAGTCGCGAACGTATTGCGCGTCCTGACCGGAAACGTCGGCCAAGGTGACGGCCGAGACGCTCAGCGCCAGAGTGGAGACAGAAAATGTAATAGCCCGTTTAAGCGTGTTTTTGTTCACGGTTATAACTCCTTTTAACCTAAATAAATCAGTATTTATATCTTTCCGTTTAACTGTTCAGATATTGTGCGTAGCCATTTTTTATATGTATAAAAGGCGGGGATCAGGCATATACATCCACTTATAAATATAAGCCTATGCCAGACCAAACAACGTATCTCCTTATATGCGGATCGTTCCATATCCTTTTACCGGCTAGGTTAGCCGGGCGGCAATCTATCAGGATTAGGCCATTTGGTCAAGCGTTTGAAACACCGCATCTCACGCCATCAAAAATTCACGTAATTACTTGAAAAATATCAACAAAATTAAAAGCCACCTATTTTCTTCGTGCAAAAAAAGAGCTGCGACATCATTGTTTTGAGTTAAGTCAATACAACGGACTTAATACTCTATTCCAAAAAATCACAGCCATTTTTTATGAATACCTTTTCATGGCTACAATCCCCTAAAAGGCGAGGCCATTTTAATACCCGCGCATTATATTAATATCGGTACGGAATACTGTTGACGCAGATTTAATTTGATTGGAGTCAATAAGTTTGTAGGTGAATCCCGTAATACGAAACATTTGAGAAGCAGCTTGTGGTCTATTCGAACGAAGTTTTATCAAACGTGCTTCGGGGTAAGTTCGAGCGTTTACTTCTAAACGAGAGTATTCGGTTATGGCCAAGGAAGCCGCTCTGAGCGAATATGCTGAATGAAAAGGTTGTCAGCGCCGTTAAGTCCGTTTTAATCCTATGCTGCCCCCTCTTCCCTGCCCGTTTGACGCTTCACCATATCGATACAATACTTTAAGCAATTACTGCCGGCGCCGCAGATATCCTGGCCTTGCGTCGGTGTTCGCCTTCTAAGCAGGTGGCGTTCTGATGTTCAGATCAAAGACGTTGAAGTGGCGGAGCCTGCTCCTTACATTCTCACTCTTGGCGCAGTCAAGCCTGACCATTGCTGCGGACCCCGCCGCCGGGCTTCGGTTTATCACCGAAGAGTCGCCTCCCTATAACTACACCGAAAATGGCCAGCTCAAAGGAAGCTCCGTAGACTTGCTGGAAGCGGTGCTGCAAATTATCGGCTCAAAACAGACGCGCAAAGATATTCAGGTGCATCCTTGGGCGCGGGGATATCGCATGGTCTTGAATGAGCCCAATACTATGCTGTTCAGCACCCGTCGTAATCCAGACCGCGAAGACTTGTTCCGCTGGGTCGGCCCGGTCGCCACATCGCCGGTGGTGCTGATGGCGAGAAAACGTCGGGATTTTGAAGTAAAACAGTTATCGGACCTGGGCGACCTCTCCGTCGTCGCGGTCGCCAGCGATATGGGAGAGCAAGTGCTGGACGCCTACCATATTCCTAAAGATATCCGTCAGACTGTCTCGCATCCGGATATTGCCGCCCGCATGCTGATTTTTCGCCGCATCCACATGTGGTCCTATGGACAAAGAACCGCTCTGTGGCTGCTCAAACAACAAGGCGCCAAGGTGGAGGATTATGAACCGGTCTGGAGTTTTGGCTCGGCAGGCGACCTCTATTTCGCCTTCCACAAAGACACGCCCGAGGAGACGATCCAACTCTTTCAGCATGTCCTGGATCAGCTGAAAAATGACCCTGGCGATGATGGACTTTCAACCTACGAAAGAGTGTTGAAGTCCTACGTCGAATAAACTTTTCCCGATACCGTCATGTCAGTGTAAAAAACATCCTGATCATAAAATACCAAAATCCGCGCAAGCCCTACGAAATAAAGGGATTCCAGTGTTTTCCAAAGAGATATCCACAGGTTGTGTGGATATGTGAAAGGAGAAATCCGTACAAATTATGCAGGTTTCGCACAAAGGTTAGCCGAATGCGAACGCAGTCACCCGGCACTCAACGGTGATTGACTCCACACGCTCCAACCGATAGCTTAGCCAGACTAACGCTATTCGCCCCAGGCGGACCAAACAAATCCGAAAGCGTATCGACTCCTGCCTCAACGCAGTCTGCTCAAAGGATGACAATGACAACTCAACACTGTTCACACAACAACCCGCACATTTGCGTCTGCCCGCATGTTTTCGACATGTCAGTTAAAAGCGGCGTTAAACGCTTTATCGGAGTTGGAGAGCAAGCGGAATATCTTTGTGCGGAATGCGCCAATGCGGAAAACTTTAAACATTGCTATTGGTGCGATGACTGCTTTGTGGCGGCGGACGCCAATTGTTATTGGTCGATAGCAGGCATGCTGGAAATCAAAAGGGAACCGAAAGAATTCCATTTTACCCGGCGGGAAATTCATCTCGACTTACTAAACGGACGCACCCTTCTTGACCTTGAGCCGCTAAAGAACCATCCCACGGACGCCATTCTTTTCACCGACGATGGCGGATTGTGGCGCGTGAATCTCCAGAATGGCGAATCCGTCCAGGTCGCAACGTTGCCTGCTGAGCAGATCCATCCCACTGGGGCAATTACCCTGAAGATCAGTCCTGACAATCAGTTTCTGGCCATCACCTCTTTGCTATATCGGCATGCAGACGAAGGCTCTTCCAATAAAGGCTTAGTGCTGGACCTCAGCTCTGGCGAGATCCTCATGCAGCTTGACGCTGGCGACTACCATATGGAAGAAGCGGACTTCCCCGTTGCTTTTTCCGAACATGATGGGAAAACCTTATTAGTCTGCGCCACCGACTGGAATCAACTGGATATCTTCGACCCGAGAACGGGAGAATGCCTAACCCCACGCCATTCCGACAAGCCGCCAGAACATGATGAAGACGCTACCTTTATGAGTGAATGGAGCGGCGCCCTCGCTATCTCGCCGAACGGCCAACGCATCGCCACGATCGGCTGGGTATGGCACCCTGTTGGCGTCGCCTACAGCTGGGACTTGCAGCACTGGCTTAACCACAACCCCTGGGAACCGGACATCGGCGAATCCAAAGTCATGTACGCCAGCTGGGATTACTTCTGGTCCGCACCCTTTTTCTGGATCGACGAAGACCGCATCTGTATTTGGGGATGCCAGGACCTGCATACCGACTACGACGTCCCCCTCGCCAGCGCCGCCATCTTCGACGTCAAAAGCGGCGACCAAATCAAATGGTTCGCCGGCCCCACCATAAACGCCTTCTACTACGACCAATACCTGTTCTCAACCACGGAAAAAGGCGACGCCATCACCATCTGGGACCTGGAAAGCGGCGCACTGCTATATGAATTTCCTTGCGACCTTCCTGTTAACTATCTGCCGGGAAGTAGAGAATTTGTTTGTAATGAAGGCGATGGAGTGTTGGCGCTGTATGGGTGGAGTTTGTAGGCAATAAAATTAACAGTTTGTCGTTCGTTACACCTAACCTAAGTTTGCTACCTCAAATAGATTCTCAAAATTATTCGATCCAAATGAGCAAAAATACAAAGCAATACTTTGCCGTCTTCGGGGATGTCCATGGAAGAGTCGCGTTAATGTATGCCGCGTCGCTATTATGGCAGAGAGAAACGGGAATTCAGCTCACAGGCATTCTGCAGGTGGGCGATATGGGCGCTTTCCCAGATCCCCTTAATGTCGACGACGCAACCAGACAGCACGCAAAAGTTGATCCTGATGAATTAGGCTTCAGTCAGTTCTGTGCACACAGCCAAGACGCAGAACTGTTCCTTAAGCCTGCTAACTCTCCTCCAACATACTTTGTCAGGGGTAATCACGAAGACTTTGATTATCTATCACAGTTTAAGTCTCCTGCACATGTAGACAAATATGGAAAAATAAACTTTATCCCTGATGGACATTGGGTACATCTGGCTTCGCACACTACAATTGGAGCATTTGGAGGAATCCCTCCTGTTATTGAAACAAAACGAAGAGGAAAAAAGAGCAAGAAGACCTATAAAAAGTCAAAATTAAAGTCGTTGAATGATCCAAGGCTTTTCACTGAAGAGTTTGCTAGAACAGCTTTCAATAAAGAAAACAAGCTGGATATTCTATTAACTCATGCAGGGCCTAAATGCGCTTCTCTTTCGGAAGGTTCACTTCTTTTGACAGAACTAACGGAAAGGATAAAGCCTAAAATTCATATCTTTGGGCACCACCACAAAGTCATTCCACCCTGTGAAGGGCCTGCAGGCAACATATTGATCGGGCTGGAGCACTTCAAGTTTGACTCGTCCAAGGAAAAAATTATTAAGGGTTCATGGGGCATACTCGTCTTGGACGGATGCTCAGCGGAGTTTACATTTATCGACAGTGAAGACCCTTTTCTTTCATACATAAATTACTTCGACTATAGAAGCTCCCTAACTTTATAATCTTAGTGTAACGTCAGCTCGACAATAACCTCTCTATTGCACACCACCCGACATTCTTTATTCGTTATTTTAAATGCGATCATCACATCTCTAATTTCTGGTCGAACATCTCTAACATCAAAAGAATCAAGAAGCTTCAACTCCGAAAAGCTTAAAATACTCTCTGCTGAAATAGAGCTATCATCTAGCACCAGACTAGATATATTTTCGTACCCGGTAGTTTTTTTAATGTAGCGCAGCAGTTTATCATCAGAAGCATCTCCCATAATCGCCAAGCGATCAGATATGCTTTGCATTTCAAACCATTCCCGGCCCCTCCATAAATCAAAGCCAACCCTCCCCTGTAAAGAGTTTGCTTTTTCGAAGTAGTTCCCTTTTGCTAGGATAGCGTATACTCTCCCAGTATCACCAAGCCCAATTCGAAAATTAAAATTATCCTCACTATATAACTCTAATGAAACAGGCGCACCATTCCGCCACACATACTCTTGTGAAAGGTCATTTTCTTGGAGCATAAGAAACTCTATGCCCCCCAAAAATGTCCAGTTAGCTTCATGAATAAGAACTCCTTCACTATAGTATTTTTCTTCAACGCAGAAACCTCTATCAAAATCAAATACATTACCAGACAGCGGCTTACCTTTATAAGAAACAGGCTCTTTATCAATTTCTAAAAAAGCCATATCCAGATATATGTCTGATGACGCAATATTAGACCAATATACATTTTTATACTCTTCTTCCACTTTCCCATTTACTACTACATCCCCTCTCACATGTCCATCTGATAATCGGGTAAACGCAACGCCGGTGAACACTTCGTGTTTATAGAGAAGGATTCCATTTTTTTCGGTTAGCTTATCGATTAAAACTCTTAGCATTATCCACCCAATGAAACAACATGAGTTCTCAAAGAATACTTTTACGAGCCATTTACTCCAGCGTAAAGCCTTATCGCCACTTCCGCGCCAGCACTTTCAAGCATAATGGAGTCTAATATAAGCTGTCTCTTTCCACCTTTCGACACTACAACAGGCTCCTCTTTCAAGAGGCTCTTAACTTCCACTGTAGACATGCCGGTCAGGCGTATAATTGCCATCACAACCTTTCCGATACGCTCACCAACATCTTCTATCACTAGAATGTATCCATCATCAAAGCCCTCGATTATCTTTATTTCCTCGCTTATAAAATTACTGATAAACCTCATCTTTTCCCCAAAACCCTGGAGTATAGTTAATTTTATATTCTGAGCTATTAACCTCGGCAAGGAGCCCAGTCAAAGCGACTCTTGCATCTATTGAAAGACTATCCATAGAGAAACCTGGATAGGCCAATTCAACCATATCTTCAACTGTTGCGCTTTTTAAGAAAGCATCATTCTCCACTAAAAAGCATCTATAAAACCTATATGCTATATATCGCCTGGATGAAGCCACCACGTCGTTGACAAATACGGGAGAGAATTCTCGATAACGCATTGTAAATCTAACATTCTCCGAGCGGTAGCTTAAACTTTCATCATATAAAGCCAAAGAACCAGCAACAGTATCTGCATCGTCATATGACAGGTTAGGCATAATCTGAATAAATATCCCATCTCCTCTATCAATCAATGGCCACTCCTTCACAGGCGTACGCAACATACTTTCAACTGATATGGATATCACTCTGCAGTTTGCGCGCCGCCATTCGGCAGCCTCCACTTTTCCTCCGATAACATCGCGAAAGAATGCCATCAAATATCTTCGTTGGCTCTCATCAACAACACTTTCCAAGTACCGGTATGCTGAAAATTTATCTTCCCGCATAATTCTTCTTATTCTTTCAAGCAAGAAGTCTGGAAATTCATTTAAGTTGCTTATTTTTTCCATCATACCTATCACGAATATCTTTCATTACTTCCGGCGCACCAAAAGATAAAGAATCACTATTCTCCACTGCTACATGAGGTCGACATTCTATCTCACCTAACGCGCAACATACCGCCCATTAGCCGCATCATCCAACAGCTGTTCCAGCAAGCCGTTTTCCTGGACTATTTTGAGTCCCTTATTGAAGGCGTTGCGCATTTTTTCTCCGCGTGGATTTTTGGTGAAGATAAGGCGATAAGGCCAGGATTCGATGGGGGTCGGGTGGTAGGTGATGAGATTGGATTCCTGGGGAAAGTTTTTGTGCAGGATATACAGGCCGACGTATTTATCCAGGGAGAAGGCGTTGATGCGGCCGTTGAGCAGCTTGGCGAAATTGAGGCGCTCATCGGATACGACTTCCATTTCAAGATTAATTCCCTGCTCTTTGGCGGCTTCAAACCAGGGGTAGCTGGCGCTCATCAGTCCGCCGAATTTGAGTCCTACAAGATCTTTGTAGTCACGCCACTGCATAGGCCGCGCTTTGGCGTAAAAGAACACGGCGGAGCCTTCAAAGATCACATCGGAAAACAGGTAAATTTTTTCCCGTTCTTCGGTTTTCACCCAAAGAATAGAGGTATCCCAAAGTCCATTTTCCACAAACAACGCCACCCGGTTCCACGGGAAAAAGCCAACTTCCACCTCCACATTCGCGGCATTGAAACAGACTTCCGCAATATGCGCCGCCAGGCCGTAATGCCGTAGTTCTTCGGGGAGATAGGGCGGCCATTCGCCAATAGCGATGCGCGCCGTCTCAGCGGCGGATGCGGTATGCCCGGCGAGGATGAGCAACAATGCCAGGACTACGCTACGAGTTCGCGCCATAAGCTACTGAGACTCTTCAGAGGTTATTCTGTCTAAAAAGCATAAACAGCGACACTCCAGGGGGCAAGTTGGCGCGTTTTTCTGGAACCGCTAATAAGCGTCATTCTTCAACTACACTAAAGGTCATAGGAAATAGTCGTTGATTGTCTTGGAGCCTATTCTCGTGACAACTCGTTCTATACTGCGCATCTACCATAAACTCCAAACCGCGTGGCGACTTCCGCGTCAGGAGAAGCTGTGGCTGGCGTTTTTGTTTCCTTACAGCGCGCTGGTGCGTGTGATGATTTGGAGTTTACCGTTTCGACGTTTCGCCTGGATATTGGGGCGCGTGACTGCGAATCATGAGGCGCTGTTTCACGCCCCTGCGGAGCAGCAATTATTGGCGCGACGCATCGGCGCCGTCTGCCGTTTGGTCGCCCGCTATACGCCGTGGGAGTGCAAGTGTCTGGCGCAAGCGATTATGGCCAGGACGCTACTGGGGTTTTATAAGACGCCTTACGTCATCCACCTGGGCGTTCTTAAAGAAAGCAGTTCCAGCGGCAGTTTGAAAGCCCATGCCTGGCTCAGAGTCGATGACGCCATCATTACCGGCGGAGCGGACAGCGAGAGCTATGTGAAGGCTTCCACCTACCTGCCGCGCGTTTTATCATCCGAGTAATTGTCGGTGTGATTGCAGGCGTGAATAAATCTCCTGCAAGGCCAATCTCATGGCTGGATAGTGTTGCTCAAGCTGCGCATCCAGACGTTTTATCTCGTCCTTTGCGTCACGCGCTGCGTATGTAGACTCGCCTTTCGAATAGCGCTGGGTCGCCGCCAGCATATCCTGCTCTAAACCTGAATACGGCTCCAAGCCGAAATGCTCCGCCAGCGCCGCTGACGCGCCTGCGATGGATTCATACCCCATCACCCGCGCTGACGCATCAGACGCCAACGCCGCCAACATCGCCTGGGCGAATCCCAAGTACGTCCCAGCCGCGGCGCCAAGCAATTTTACATCCGCTGATTGCGCCTCTGATTGCTGCGGAGCCAACAAAGACGCATCCGGTAGTAGCTCAGCGTTGGCGCCAGTAAATAATGGCGGTGGCGGCCAGTCTGCGGTGAGCCATTTGGGGGTTCCCCGCAGCAATGACTCCAACACGGATAAATAATCGCGATAAAGACAAAGCGACGGGCAACTAAATGCGCGCTGATAAAGATCAACATGCATCAGGTTCCAGGAAGACAACTTGATCACCAGACGCCGCCCGGTCTCCCCCGCCCACTGCGCCCAAAGGCCAACGCAACGGCGCAGCGCTGCTACCTTGTGCGAGGGGGATAGCCGTTGATGACGCACAATCTGGTTGAGCAGAAACGGCTCACCCAACACCAGTGTTCGCGGATGCTGCTTCAACATCTGACACACTAAAGTGGAGCCGCATCGACTGGTATGAAAGATCAAGCCCGCAGGTTGAGTTTCCACGCCTTCCCCAATCAGCAGCTCATCAAAAGGGGTCAGCCCGGCGCACTGCTCCTCTTGCGGCAGCGCCTCCACCGCCTCATGAAAAAATCCCGGCCGCAACGCCAGTCGGTCGGGATTAATCCACCGTAACAGCAGGCGCTCGTTCGCCGTGGTTAATTCATAGGGAATCAGCATCGACACCTATCCTTACTCGCTTTTGACAACCCCATGAATATTAGCGGGTTTCTTCCTGAAGGATCGAGCCTCTTACTCTCCTACGCCTGCATTTTCATATCAAACACCAGCACTTCCGCATTATCCGCGTTGGTGAAAGTGAGCTGACTGACGTTTTCCAGGGCCGCGCCATCGCCTCCCGTCAGCGCTTCCCCGTTCAGCTCCACACTCCCTTTGACGACCTGCACCCACACGCCTCGCTGCGGATCGATATCGAGAGAGACAGATTCTGCGCCATTAAGACGGGCGGCGTACAGATTAACGTCCTGATGGATCGTCACCGAGTCTTGCGCGCCATTGCGGCTGCCGATCAGACGAAAGACGCCGGTCATGGATTCCTGCGCGAACGCCTTCTGTTCATACCCCGGTTTCAGCCCTTTTTGCTCCGGGTGAATCCAGATTTGCAGGAACTCCACGCCTTCTGTGCGCGAATGATTGTATTCGCTATGGCGAATGCCGGTTCCCGCGGTCATCCGTTGCAGTTCACCCGGTACGATAATAGAGCCGTTGCCGATGCTGTCTTTGTGCTCCAACGCGCCGGAAACGACATAGGAAATAATTTCCATATCGCTATGCCCATGCGTATCGAAGCCTGCGCCAGGCGTCACTTGATCCTGATTGATCACGCGCAAGGGACCAAAGCCCATGTGTGCAGGATCGAAGTAGTGTCCGAATGAAAAAGTATGTTTTGAGTGCAGCCAACCGAAGTTGGCGACGCCACGCTCGTGTGCTCGACGAATGTTCATACTGTCTCCTCCTGTATTCGTTGCATGGAGACAGTTTAAGCGCTTCAAATCTGTAAACAATTAGTCATAAATAAGCCATAGTGTCGCAAAATATGCGACAATTTTTGAGCACTCAAGCCAATATCTGTGCACGCACAACAGTATTTGTACACGCAAAACAAAGGCTGAACCGCAAACATCAACGGCGATTGAGAGGAAGCAATGGACAAACTGGCGGGGCTCACAGCCTTCGTAAAGGTGGCCGAAGCAGAGAGCTTCGCCAAAGCGGCGCGCGAGATGGGACTGTCCCGCTCTCAGGTGAATCGACAGGTGATTGCGCTGGAAGACGAACTAGGCGTCACCCTGCTGGCTCGCACGACGCGTCAGGTCTCCCTCACTCCAACCGGACAGGCGTTTTATCTGCGCGCCAAATCCATTCTTAACGATCTGCAGGAAGCGGAAACCGCCATTCAATCCGATCATGCGGAGCCTCAAGGCGATTTGAAAATCAACGCGCCCATGTCTTTCGGCACGATGCATTTGAGTTCCGCCCTGGCGGACTTCATGACACGCTACCCCAACATCCGCGTACACCTGGTGTTGGACGACCGTTTCGTCGATCCGGTTTCGGAAGGCTTCGACATTACAGTGAGAGTGGCGGAAACCCGCGAAGCGCCATCGTTGATTGAGCACACCATCGTGGAAGCAAAACGTTTGCTGTGCGCGTCGCCGGGATATCTGCAACAGCATGGTCGGCCCCGCACGATCAAAGAACTCGCCAGCCGCCCCTGTCTGCATTACGGCAACCTCGCCTCCGGCTACACATGGCGACTACGTCGCGGCGACGCCGCGGAAACCAGCGTACGGGTGAACGGGGTGCTGTGCTGCAATAACGCGGAAGCCCTGCGCGACGCCGCCGTGGCGGGGCTTGGCGTCGCCTTGTTGCCCACGTTTATCGCTGGCCCGGAGTTGCAGACGGGGCGTCTGGTGAGCGTGCTGCCGGAATATCAGGCGCCACCGGTTTATCTGAGCCTGTTATACCCGCCTAACCGGCATTTGGCGGCCAGAGTCCGCGTCTTCGTCAAGTTCATGCAGGATCGTTTTGGCGATCCGCCCTATTGGGATTTGATTTCGTGACATTCTCCACAAGTTTCTGAAATAAGACCGCATTTTCTAGCGAAATTAAATATTTATGTAACATTATCCCTCTATCTTCCGCGCGACTTTCACAGGCAGGACAGAGAAAGGAATAATGAAAAAAATAAGCAGACGCGACTTTATCAAAGTCACCGCCGCCGGCATGGGGGCGTTGGCCATATCCACTGGTCTGATGGGATGCAGCTCCGATGACGACGGCAATGCGCCCTATCAGGTGACCTTCAGTCATGGCGTCGCCAGCGGCGACCCGCTCAGCGACCGGGTGATCATCTGGACCCGCGCCCTCCCCGACGATACCGGCGCTGACGTGTCCGTATCCTGGGAAGTGGCGGACGACGCCGGCTTCACTAACCTGCTCCACACCGGAAGCACACAGACTTCCGCCGCGCAGGACTTCACCGTCAAAGTGGACGTGTTGAATCTGCAGCCTGGAGCGACTTACTACTACCGCTTCACCTCAAACGGCGCTACCTCACCGGCGGGGGTCACCAAAACCTTACCGACGGTCAGCCCGGAACAGGTGAAGTTCGCCGTGTTTTCCTGCGCCAACTATCCCGCCGGACACTTCAACGTGTACGCGGAAGCGGCATTGCATGACGACCTGGACGCGGTGATACATCTGGGAGACTACATTTACGAATATGGCGCCGGCGGTTATGCGACGGAAGACGCCGCCGCCATCGGACGCACGTTGCCGGACAACAACGCCAACGAAATCCTTACCCTCGCAGACTACCGTAAGCGCTATGCGCTCTATCGCAGCGACGCCAATCTCCAGGCGCTGCATCGTAAAACGCCGTTCATCACCGTCTGGGATGACCACGAGATTGCCGACGACACCTGGAAGTCCGGCGCTAAAAACCACAATGAGGGCGAAGGCGAGTTTGAGGACCGCAAAGTAGCGGCGCTGCAGGCTTACTTCGAGTGGATGCCGATTCGACCGGTTGTGGATGATAGCCAGGAGATCATCTATCGCCAGTTTCAGTTCGGCGATCTGGTGTCCCTCTACATGCTCGACACCCGGGTTCTCGCCCGCGACAAACAGCTGGATTATCTCGACTATCTGGACCCGGTCAGCGGCGCCTTTAACGCGCCTCAGTTCAGCGCCGACGTCAGCGACGCCAATCGTACGCTGCTGGGCGCGGAACAACGGGACTGGCTGCAAAACGCCATGGCCGCCTCTAACGCCACCTGGCAGGTGCTGGGCCAGCAAATACTGATGGGGCGCATGCTGTTGCCAGCGGAACTGCTGACGCAACTGCTGGACCCAGACCCCAACACCATCCTGCCTGCTTTCGCCGAGCTGGCGAATATCAAGGGCCGTATCCTGATGGGCGACCCCAGCGTGACGGATGCGGAACGCGCAAGAGTGGAAACCGTACTGCCTTACAACCTGGACGCCTGGGACGGCTACGCTGCAGAGCGGGAAGTTTTGTTCGAAACAGCGAAAGCCATGAACAAGAATCTGGTGGCGTTGGCGGGAGACACTCACAACGCCTGGGCCAGCGATCTGAAAACCCTGTCCGGCGACCATGTCGGCGTGGAGTTCGCCACCGCCTCGGTGTCCTCTCCCGGCCTGGAAACTTACCTTTCCCTGCCCGATGACGCGACCACGATTGCCCAGACCGAACTGGGCGTGACCACGCTGGTGAGCGACTTGCGATACCTGAACGTCAATCAGCGCGGCTACCTGCTGACGACATTCACCGCAGACGAAGCCAGGGCGGACTGGCGTTTCGTCGACACCGTGAAGAGCCCGACCTACCAACTGGCCGCCGCGCGTTCCGTCAGTTATAAAACACTGCCGGGGCAAAATGACCGCAAGTTGATTGAAATCTGATGTATTAATCAGGCCCTATCTCCCGCGGCTAACCGATATGCCGGCCTCACAGGCCGGCTTCACTGTTTACGAACTCGCCCAGATAATCCATAAACGCCTTTACGCAGGCTGGCGTGTACTTGCGGCTGGGGTAGATCATCTGCAGCCCCACTGCGCCCGTGTCTGCGCCATGCAGGCCGACGACCTGATCCGGCAACAGTTGGAGCAGACGTCCTTCCGTTATATCCCGACTCACATCGCACCAGGATTTCAGCGCGATACCCAGCCCCGCCAACGCCCATTGACGGATCAACGCGCCATCGTTGCTCGCCAGAAAGGCCTCCACCGTCAGCGTTCGCCAGCCTGAATCGGATTGAAAGCGCCACTCCGCCAACATTTCGCCAAAACGCGTCATCACCAGACAACGATGCGCCTGCAGGTCTTCCGGCGTCTGAGGCTGTCCAAATGACGCCACATACGCAGGCGACGCGCAAAGCACGCGACGATTGTCAGCCACCAGAGGGCGCACAATGAGATTGCTGTCCGGCAGATTGCCGTAACGAATGGCGAGATCAAAACCTTCTTCAATCAGATTCACCACCCCGTCATGCAAATGCAAAGCGGGTCGCACCTGGGGATGCAGGCTGACAAACTGCGCCAGAGCCGGGGCCACGTACTGCCGGCCAAAATCCGAAGTGGCGGTGACGCGCAGTGAGCCGCGCAGCTCCCCTTCTTTCTCCAGCAGTGCCGCTTCCGCCTGCGCCATTTCCGCCACAACCCGCTGACCAGCCTCGTAAAAACGCGCGCCCGCCTCGGTCAATGCGGTGCTGCGGGTGCTGCGCTGTAATAACCGGGTCTGATAACGAGCCTCCAGCGCATTCATGCGCGCCGTCATACTCGCCGGCGACAGACCTACTTCCCGTCCGGCAGCCGCCAGTCCGCCTGCGCGCACCACTCTGACAAACAGCTCAATGTCGTCAATCTTGCTCATATTATTCAGCTTTTACGAAAACAGATTACATATACACGGCGATTATCAACCTTTTCTATAAGCATTAGGCTGCATGACATCAGCATCCGTCAACAGAGTGACTCCCATGTATATCAATCATGTTCTGATTCGCAGCAAAGACCTGACGGCCATGACGACGTTTCTCGTAGAGGTCATCGGACTCAGGAATGGCGATCGTCCCGGCTTCCGCTTTCCCGGCGCCTGGCTGTACAGCGACGGCCGTCCCATCGTTCATTTGGTCGGCGCGGATGCGTCGGATGAAGAGCAGGCCGCCTATCTTGGCGATAACACATTGGAAGGACGCGGCGCCGTTGATCATGTCGCGCTGGCGGGCGCCGACTACGAGCAACTCTTAACCCGTTTACGGCGCCACGGCGCGGCTTATAGCGAGCGCACCGTACCCGCCTCACGGGAACATCAGGTTTTTGTGGAAGGTCCAGAGGGACTGAAGCTGGAACTGCTGTTCGCCGAAGACAAAACCCCTTATCCCTCTTGAGCGGAGTATTCCCATGCATTATCCATTACTGTTTAACCCGGGTGTAATTGGCGCACTGGACATCGCCAACCGCATTGTCATGGCGCCGATGACCCGCGCCCGTACGGCTCAACCTGAAGACGCGCCACGCGATCTCATGGCGACCTATTACGCCCAGCGGGCGCAAGCCGGATTGATCGTCAGCGAAGCCACGCAGATTTCCGCACAGGGAAAAGGCTACTCTTTCACCCCCGGGATCTATACCAACGCACAAATCGCCGGCTGGCGCAAAGTCACAGACGCTGTCCACGCCGCTGGCGGACGGATTTTTTGCCAGCTTTGGCATGTCGGCAGAATGTCGCACGCTTCATTGCATGAAGACGGCATGCCGGTTGCGCCCTCCGCCATCGCCCCTGAGGCCAAAGTCTGGATCGTAGGCGAGGACGGAGTGGGTCAGATGCTGGATTGCCCCACCCCGCGCGCCCTCACTCAGGCGGACATCCAGGCGATTATTCGGGATTACCGTCAGGCGGCGCTTAACGCGATGGAGGCGGGATTTGACGGCGTGGAGATTCACGGCGCCAATGGTTATTTGATCGACCAGTTCCTGCGCGCCACCGCCAACCAGCGCGACGATGACTATGGCGGCAGCCTCGACAACCGTATCCGTTTCGTACAGGAAGTTGCGCGTACGGTATGCGACGCCATAGGCGCGCATCGGGTCGGCATCCGCTTATCGCCGTTCATCACTCAAAGAGGCATGAACGATCCAGAAGCGCCTGTCGCCATCCTGACGACGGCAAGAACGTTCAACGAACTGGGCATGGCTTACATTCATCTGGCGGAAGCGGACTGGGACGACGCACCGCCCGTGCCGGACAGTTTCCGCCGCCAACTGCGGGAAGTCTTCAGCGGCGCGGTGATCGTGGCGGGCAATTACAACGCCGACAAAGCCAACGCGATCATCAAAGCAGGCCATGCCGATTATGTCGCCTTCGGACGCATGTTCCTGGCCAATCCGGACCTGCCCTACCGCCTGCAACACAATCTGGAGCTGAACGCCATCACCGATCCCTCTACCTTGTTTGGCGGCGATGCGGCGGGATATACGGACTACCCTTCCTACGCAAGCGGCGCGGGCTGACTTGAAGCCAAAGTTATACGGGGATTCATTAATCCGGGCGTCCTTGCCCGGATAGATGAAAGTTCAGGAGCAGCCGTCAGGTGTACAGAAAGGCGCCTCGTCCGTGTCGTCATTCTGCGTCTTGCTTCCTATCAACGCTTCCAGATGAGCGGCGAAGGCGTCGGGTTTGCCGAGATAGGGACCGACAGTCACCGGAACCACTGAGCCGTCGATAATCAGCGCCAGTGAGGGATAGCCGCGCAGGCTCAGGCGCGTCATCTCCCGTCGCGTCGCCTGAATATGGGCGGCGGCGGAGCTGGCGTTAACGGACATCTGCGCGGTGAAACGTTCGCCGTCGAGGCCGATGCTTTGCGCCAGACGGGTCAGGGTCGCCAGGTCGGCGATGCGCTCGCCTTCGACATAATGCGCCTGTTGCAGGCGGTGCAACATCGCCAGTGCGTCGCCGCCCAGGCTCTCCGCCGCCAGCACAGCGCGAATCGGCGGTTCCGAATCGAATACCGCATCCTGATCCCGCAACAGGCCATTGAAGTAGGCGTCTCCAAAAGGCTGACCTGTCAGCGCCTGAATCCGTTGGTCATGGGGCATGACATAACGGCGCAGCGACTCATTCACCGGCTGTCTGTTGGCGCCGATCATCAGCCCGCCAGCGCGCAGGTTAACCGGCATCAACTCGCGCGCTTTGCGGATCAACGGGGCGGCGGCGTAGCACCACCCGCAGATCGGATCGTAAAAGTAGTCGAGTTCTACCACTTCATCTCACCTTTCTCTACTTTCGCGCTGATTTCCAGAGCAATGCCGGTTTCCAGCTTCGGATACGCCTGCTCCATCGCCTGCATCAGCGCGTCCGCATTCTTGGCGTCTTTGGCTTCTTCTTCAAAGCGCTTCAGGTACGTGCGGGTGAAATCGATGGCGCTCACGTCCATATCGGAATCCGGCAGCATGTGTCCGGGCACCACGATAGCCGGGTGCAGCGCTTTCATTTCGTCCAGTTGCGCAACCCAGGCGTCGCGTTCGCTTTGCTTCTGCGTATCAGCCATCCACACATGCATGTCCGCCAGTACAGCAACGTTGCCGACAATCGCCTGCAAAGAAGGCACCCACACGTATGGACGGTGCGCCAGCTCGCCCTGCATGCCGCGCACTTCCAGTTTCTCTCCGTCCACAGTGATGAAGTTACCTTTCAGCGCCGCCGGGACAACCGGGTTGCGCGGTGCATTAGCGCCCATTTTCGGGCCCCAGAATTCCACTTTGAACGGCAGTTTGGCCTTGATGTGCTCCAGCACCGCAGGCGGCGCCACGACGTCGGCTTTAGGAAAGATTTCCTTCAGCACTTCCACGCCAAAGTAATAGTCCGGATCGGCGTTGCTGACCAGAATAGTTTTCAGCGTTTTACCGGAGTCCAGCACATTGGCGGCGATGCGATAGGCGTCGGCGCGGGTGAATCCAGCGTCCACTACCACCGCTTCGGTCTCACCGCTGATGACGGTGGAAGTAACGTTGAAGCTGTTGCCGTCAGCGTTGTAAACCTTCAATTGCAGCGGCTCTTTCGCTTCAACAGCGGCAGTAAATGAAACAGCGATGGATGCGGCTAAAAGCAATTTGCGAAACATGATCAGTGACTCCTCATATGAATAATTGATGGGAGCACTATAATTTCCAAATAAGCGCAGAAAAACGGCCAAATCCGCACAACTTTGTTGCATGGATTAAGCGAATGAGGAGCGGAACTGGTGCGTTGGGTTGCGCTAAGTCGCTGACGTATGTACAAAATAAAAGACATGAAGCCGCAAACTTTCATCTTTGGTCCGCTCTGGTGGATATGACTAAGCATCCATGAACTTTGAATTGACGCTCCTGTTGTTCGGCGCTGCTGTGATTGCCTTCGCGCTTATTTCCCGTTGGTCCCAGCAGGGGCCAATGACAGCTCCCTTGTTTTTCACACTGGCAGGATTGCTGCTCAGCGATCGCGGTCTGGGTCTGCTGGCCGCCGATCCTGAGTGGAGTCTGGCGCATTGGTTGGCGGAGGTGACCTTGGTGTGGGTGCTGTTTACCGACGCGTCGCGCATTAATCTGCGTCAGCTCAAGGAAGGGCACAATATTCCACTGCGTCTGCTTGGCCTCGGGTTACCGTTGTGTATTGGCGTTGGCGCTTTAGTCGCCTATCCCATGTTTCCCGAGCTGGGTTGGGCGGGGGCTTTCACCCTGGCGGTGATCCTGGCGCCGACGGATGCGGCGTTGGGACAGGCGGTCATCAATAACGAACGCGTACCGGTGCGCATCCGTCAGGCCTTCAATGTGGAAAGCGGACTCAATGACGGCATGGCGCTGCCTTTGCTGATTATCGGCCTGTCCTGGCTGATTGGCGAAAACCACAGCGCAAGTCACTGGCTGGAACTGGCGTCGATGCAACTGTTGCTGGGGCCGATCTATGGCGTCGCCGTAGGTCTGGCGGCGGGACGCGCACTGGACGTCGGCGTACAGCGACGCTGGGTAAGCCCGACTTATCAGCGCCTGGGGCTGCTGGCTATCGCCATGTCCTCATACGGTCTGGCGGAGCTGTGCGGCGGCAATGGCTTCATCGCCGCTTTCTGCGCCGGCGCCGCGGTAGGCACGCGCACCCACGTTTTCTGCGCGCCGCTGCATCGCTTTGCGGAAACCGAAGGCCAGTTGTTAAGCCTGATCAACTTTCTGCTGTTCGGCGCCATCATGATTCCCCACGCCCTGCCAGACCTTACCTGGACGCACTTTTTCTATGCGCTGCTGAGCCTGACGGTCATTCGCATTATCCCTGTCATTGTCAGCCTGACTGGCACCCAGTTACAGTTCACCAGCAAACTGTTTCTGGGCTGGTTCGGGCCTCGGGGACTGGCCTCCCTGCTTTATGTGTTGCTGGTCATGCAGGAAGATCATGCGCCGGGGAAAGATCAGCTTTTCAGCGTCGCCGTGCTGACCATCCTGCTCAGTGTACTGTTACATGGCGTCACCGCCGCGCCGCTGGCGCAGCGATACAGCCGCTATATTCAGCGCAATAGCGCAGACACCGGCGCCGAGCAGAAAGAAACCTCCAGCTTCCCCACCCGACGCCCCTTTGGACGCGAGGACACCTGAACGCTCCAGCAGAGCGTTTAAGCAGACGACGGCTAGCCCTTCCACTCCGCATCCCGCGCCATGGCGACGAAGGACGCCAAGTAGTCCGTGCCGGCGTCCTCCTCGCGCACGCCCAAAAAGATCTGTTTGGCGATGCCCTGCGGCCCCAGTCGCACCGGACGCACTGGCATCTTCTGCGCATACTCCGCCACCAGCCACTTCGGCAAAGCCGCCACGCCACGCCCCGCCGCCACCATTTGCAGCATGATATCCGTCGTCTCAATCGTCTTGTGTTGCCTGGGATAGCAATTGGCGGGCAGCAGGAACTGGTTGTAGATATCCAGGCGGTCGATATCCACGGGATAAGAAATCAGAGTCTCCTGCAACAGATGAGCAGGTTCGACGAAGGCAGTCTGAGCCAGAGGGTGATTGTCGCCCACCACCAGCACCTGCTCGTAATCAAACACCGGTTGAAAGGATAATCCATCCTTACGCACCGGGTCCGGCGTCACCAGCACATCGATTTCATACCCTATCAGCGCCCCGATACCGCCAAACTGAAACTTCTGTTTGACGTCCACATCCACATCCGGCCAGCGCTGCAGGTAGGGCGCCACCACTTTCAGCAGCCACTGATAACAGGGATGGCACTCCATGCCAATGCGCAGAGCGCCTCGCTGCCCCTGGGAGAACTGACTCATCACCAGTTCGGCGTGTTCGAATTGCGGCAGCAGCCGTTTGGCCAACGCCAACAGGTATTCTCCAGCCTGGGTAAAGCGCAGATTGCGGCCTTCCTTGGTCCAGACCGCCGCGTCCAATTGCTGCTCCAGTTTCTTTACCGCATGGCTAAGGGCGGATTGCGTCAGACAAAGGCTTTCCGCAGCGGCGGTCAGCGAACCTAAACGGTCCACCTCCCGCAGGATGGCGAGATGATTACGTTCCAGCATGTCAGCAACTCATGAATTTATTTAATAGATAGATGAAATCTTAACATTATTTTTCATAATTCTGAGTCTCTATGATGACGTCATCGACATAGGAGGCATGACATGATTACCACTCACAACCTGGGGTTCCCCCGCATTGGCGCAAAACGGGAATTGAAATTCGCTCAGGAAGATTATTGGAAAGGACGCATTCCCCAGGAAGAGCTGCTGAAAGTGGGCGCGGAACTGAGGCAGCGCCATTGGCGTAATCAGTCCCAACTGGACCTGGTTCCGGCAGGCGATTTTTCCTTCTACGATCAAGTTTTGGATATGAGTTTCACCCTAGGCGTCATCCCTGAACGGGTCAGCCGTCTGCAAGGCGATGAACTCGATAACTACTTCCGGGTCGCCCGCGGCCGTTCGGCGCAGGACAGCGACTGCCATTGCGTTCACGCCGGCGAAATGACCAAGTGGTTCGACACCAACTATCACTACATTGTGCCGGAATTCACTGCGGACTCCGCATTCACTCTCAATCCGTCGCGTTTACTGGCGGAAATTGCGGAAGCGAAGCAAACCGGCGCCAATATCAAACCCGTCATCATTGGGCCTGTGACCTATCTGTGGCTGGGCAAAAGCAAAGACAACTCCAATAAGCTCGACCTGCTGGAGCGCCTGTTGCCGGTCTACGCCGCGCTGCTGGACGTGCTGGCGAGCCAGGGCGTGGAGTGGGTGCAGATCGACGAGCCCATTTTGGTCACCGAGCTGGACGCTAACTGGCGATATGCGCTCAACCTCGCCTATCACACGCTCAAGTCCAGTAAAGCCAAACTGCTGTTGGCGACCTATTTCGGACAACTGCAGGACAACCTGCAACTGGCCTGCGAACTGCCTGTAGGCGGATTACATGTGGACGCCATCAATGGCCGCGCGGAAATCGGCAAACTGATCGACTGGCTGCCAAGCCATAAAGTGTTGTCTCTGGGCGTAGTGAACGGACGCAATATCTGGAAGACCGATCTCAATCAAACCCTGGACTGGCTGCAACCAGTTTATGACAAGCTGCAATCGCGTCTGTGGCTAGCGCCGTCCTGCTCACTGCTGCACTCGCCAGTGGATCTGGACAGCGAAGAGAAGATGGATGCTGAGATCAAATCCTGGCTGGCGTTCGCTCTGCAAAAGCTGGATGAAGTGAAGATTCTTGCGACAGCATTAAGCGAAGGCCGCAACACTGTCGCAGAGGCCTTGCAGGAAAATCAGGCCTGCGTGGACAGCCGCAAAGGGTCTTCTCGCGTGCATAATCCCGCCGTGAAAGAGGCCGTGGAAGCGATTACCGCAGACATGGGCGATCGTCGCAGCGATTATCAAACCCGCGCAGCAAGACAGGCGCAAAGGCTGCAACTGCCCGCGTTCCCGACCACCACTATCGGATCGTTCCCACAAACTGCGGACATTCGTAATGCGCGCCGCCGTTACCGTCAGGGCGAGCTGCAGGACAGCGAATATCGCACGCTGATGCAACAGGAAATCGAGCGTTGCGTAAGAGAACAGGAAAGTCTGGGTCTGGACGTGCTGGTGCACGGCGAAGCGGAACGCAACGACATGGTGGAGTATTTCGGCGAACAGCTGGACGGCTATGTGTTCAGTCAGTTCGGCTGGGTGCAATCCTACGGCTCCCGCTGCGTCAAACCGCCTATTATTTTTGGCGATATCAGCCGCCCGCAGGCGATGACCGTGGAATGGATCAAGTACGCGCAATCACTCACCGACCGCCCGATGAAAGGCATGCTGACAGGTCCGGTGACCATTCTGAACTGGTCTTTCGTACGGGACGACCAGCCTCGCGCCCTCACCTGCTATCAACTGGCGCTGGCCATTCGCGCCGAGGTGCAGGATCTGGAACGCGCCGGCGTTCGCGTCATTCAGATCGATGAAGCGGCGTTACGGGAAGGCTTACCGTTAAGACGCGCGCAATGGCGGGAATACCTGCAATGGGCGGTCAGCTCGTTCCGCATCGCCGCCAACGGCGTGGGAGACGAAACTCAGATTCACACCCACATGTGCTACTCCGAGTTTAACGACATTATCGAGGCCATCGCCGGGATGGACGCGGACGTCATCACCATCGAAACCTCTCGCTCCGACATGGAGTTGCTGGACGCCTTCGATAACTTCAAATACCCGAATGAAATCGGCCCGGGCGTGTATGACATCCATTCGCCGAACATTCCAAGCGAAACGCATATCGTCCAATTGATGCGTAAAGCCGCCGAACGTATACCCGCCCACCGCCTGTGGGTGAACCCGGACTGCGGCCTGAAGACCCGCAACTGGGAAGAAGTGCGCCCGGCATTGCAGAACATGGTCAATGCCGCCAGACAGCTACGCGCCGACACCGTCGCCGCAGCCTGATATTCCCACCCACCCCCGCGCGCAAGCGCGTTCAGAGGACCGTAGCCATCGCCGGTCCTCTTCTTTTATCGACGTCAACGCGCATCAGCCACCGCTATCTTCGCCGGAGACCAGATCCACTGAGAGCGCGCCATTGGCTCGGTATGCAGAGGATTGATGCTGCGCGCCGAAAAATACCAAGGTCTCTCCAGCGCCGGTGAACTTCACTTCATCCAGCCCCAGGTCCAACTGCGCCGAGGCGCCAAAGAACAAACGCACGCATTGCACATGGCGCAAGTCCACGCCCTGAGCGGCGAAATCAGCAAGTGGAATATCCACCGTACTCCAAACCGGGCCGACGCGAAGGTAGTCGTTCAACGACACACCCAGGTCTTTTCTCACCTGTGTATCCCACAACTGCACGTACCATTGCGACGGCGCAACGCCGTTCAACGTCTTGAAGGACAGCGACAGCTTATCCAGCCCCATGGCGGGCAAGTCGAATTCTCCGCTCCACAGGGCGCTCTCAAACAGGCGAAATTGATCCCATTGCACATAGTCTCCATGCAGGCGCAGATACAGCCCATCTCCCTCTCCCGGCTGCGGGTCTGGATCGGGAGGCGCGCCCGCGTCCTTGGCGAAACTCAGCAACCAGTGAAACAGAACATGACGGCCAAATTCGTTGTAATGATAGTAATAACCGTCGCCGCCATAGGCGCCGGCGGCGTCGACATTGGGATCATTGTGGTCGTAGGCCAATTCCAGATAGTAATTTTTGCTGTCCACAACCTGGCCATCGCTGTTTTTGAACGTGTGATTCAGCTTCAGGCCATAAGCGCCATCCCAGGAGTTATGCCCAACGCCCGCGAAACTGGTCAGTTTGGCGGGATACATCGGTGGGTAATCCGGATCGCCGCAGCCGTTCAGCTTTTTATCCACGGCGTTTTTACCGGAGTTATGTCCGATAACAGCGTCTTCATCGCCATGAAACGCCCAGACGGCGATGTGATGAATGGCTTCGCAGTCAAACTCCTGTGGATACCAGGCGGCGACAGGGGCGGCTGCGGCGATGGTGTCCGGCCGGTCCCGCAGCACGTTGTAGGTTCCATTGCCGCCCTGGCTATAACCAGTGACGTAGACGCGATTCCGGTCCACGTTGTAATTGGCTACCACGTGGTTATAGATCTGTTCATAACGGCTTTTGTGCATGCCGCAAATTCCCGATCCGCCGGCTGGTAACTGCGGCGCCAGCACAATCAACGGAGACGATGCTTCCCAGAGTCCGTCCCGTATCATTCTGGGAACGCCTGCGCCCGAAACCTTGTTGAGGATTTGCATGTTCAGAGAGTAAGTTCCATCACCGTTACTCACGGTGGCGTCACCGCACTCGCCCAGTCCATGCAAGGAAATCAAGAGAGGATAACCCTCCTCACGCTGGGGATCATAATCAGTGGGAAGGTGAACAAAACCATTCAGGGTTTGCGGGGTTTCCATTTTGCCGTTGATGGGCGTCAGCGCCGCGTAGACGGCGGACGTCAGGAACAGCGTCGCCGCGAGAAGGAGAGATATTAAAGTTTTCATGGCGATTCCTTTGCGCTTGCAACAGTATTAACCAGGCAGACAAATAGCTCCATGATGACTATAGCTAACGCAGGGGCGGGAAACGGTCTCTGCATCACGAAACCGGGTAACGCCAGACATCATTCCGTTAAGAAATGTAATCCCGCCCGAAGCGCCTATAATTACTAAGACAGCTTTAACGTCGCAGGTGCATCCCATGTCCTCGCCCGTCATCACCGGCCGCCCATGCCTCACTGTTCTCGCCGCGTTATACAGTCTGATTCTGATCGCCGCTCCGGTCGCCTCGGAAACCCTGACCGTGGCCACCGGA
The DNA here is from genome assembly GCF_004135205.1 of Hahella sp. KA22. NCBI lineage: Bacteria > Pseudomonadati > Pseudomonadota > Gammaproteobacteria > Oceanospirillales > Hahellaceae > Hahella > Hahella sp. KA22. The sequence continues at coordinate 6,199,177 of NZ_CP035490.1, forward strand.
GACTGGCCTCCCTATGTGTCGCCGCAGCTAAAACACTATGGCGTCACTGCGCGCATCGTCAAAGAAGCCTTTGAGGCGGCGGGAGATAAAGTCGTGTTCCAGTTCTTTCCCTGGAAACGCACGCTGCTGATGTCGGAGGAAGGGCTGGCGGACGCCTCATTTCCCTGGAGCCACAAACCGGAGCGGGAAGCCCATCATTACTACAGCGATTCCATCGGCAGATATGGATATGTGTTTTTCCACCTCAAAACCACGACGTTTGAATGGCGTGAACTCAGCGATCTGCGCAACCTGAGAGTCGGCGGCACCAACAGCTACAACTACGGCGAAGACTTTGTGAATGCATCAAAGGACGGACTGTATGAGATTGAGTGGGTGCACTCTGACGAGCTGAACTGGCGCAAACTGCTGGCGGGACGCCTCGACATTTTTCCCTCGGACGTCGAAGCAGGCTACGCCGAGCTACGCGATCTGTTCCCGGCGGAACAAGCCAACCGCGTGACGCACCACCCCCACCCACTAAAACCGCTGACCACCATGCATCTCCTGTTCTCCATGGAAAAACCGGAAAGTCTCGACCGCCTCAGACGCTTCAACGCCGGCCTGCAGCAACTGCACGCAAAGGGCAAAATTGAGCAATACCTGCGCGAGTCCCGGGAAGGACAATACCGTTTAGTCAGCGAGGAAGTGCGGGAAGAAGGGTTGTGAGGGCGCTGCGCCCCAAAACGAATACCGCCAGACACCGACGAATGGCTAAGTCCCTGTGGGCTCGCTCTGATTATAATACCTCCTAGCCTACATCCAACTACGCCAAGGAAAAGCTATGAGTGACGCGTCTTTAGCTGCGCAATTGCAACGTATTTTTGATGATGAGATTCCCCTTACCCGTGCGATGGCGTTACGCGTCGATCAGTATGACGGACAGGCGCTGGCGCTGTCGGCGCCTTTGGAAAACAACATCAACGACAAAGCGACGGCGTTCGGCGGCAGTCTGTATTCCATGTGCGTATTGTCCGGCTGGGGTCTGCTGACGCTGACCTTGAAGTCTCATGACCTCAAGGGCGACATCGTGATTCAGGACAGCCAGATCCAGTTTCTCAAGCCGCTGCGCTCAGCGCGTCTGGCGGTGCGCTGCGCCTTTGCGGAGCCGCAGCAGGTGGATGAATTCGTCAGCGTTTATCAGCAACGGGGCAAAGCCCGTCGGGAGCTGGTGGCGGAGATTCTCGCGGACGGCGAAACAGCCGTGCGCTTCACCGGACGTTATGTGGCGCTGAAGGCGGATTGAGGCGGCGCGGCGCCATGTCCAGACGCCCAACGATCACCGATCTCGCCCTGGCAGCGGGGGTCAGTCCGGCCACCGTGGACCGGGTGCTGAATAACCGCTCCAAAGTACGTGAAGCGACGGCGCAACGAGTGCTGTTGGCGGCGGAGGATATTGGCTATCACGCCTCCGGATTACTGAAAAAACGCTTTCAGGAATCCAAGCCTCGCAAGACCATCGCCCTGCTGTTGCAACGCAGCGCCGAAGCCTTTTATCAGGCGTTGGGCGCCGCGCTGGTCAACGCCGCCGCGCGACAGCGCGATTATCAGATCCAGACGAATTTGATTTTCATGGACGAAGTCGCCCCCGCCTATATCGCGGAGCGCCTGCGGCAGGTAGCGGAAGAGTCGGACGCGGTGGCGCTGGTGGCGTTAGACCATCACTCGATCAACCAGGTTATCGAGCAACTGGCCGCCCAGGGCAAACCCGTCATCACCCTGCTGTCGCAACTCTCCTCTCAGGCCTGCGCCGGGCATCTCGGTCTGGATAGTCGCAAAGCCGGACGCAGCGCCGCCTGGGCGATTTCCCGACTGGCGAAAAAAGAGGGCGACATTGGGATACTGCTGGGCAGTCATCGCTATCTGAATCAGGAAATATCCGAGATCAGCTTTATCAGTTACTTTCGCGAGCTGGGCCGCAGCTTCCGTCTGCTTGATCCGATTCTCAATCTCGACGACGACCGCCTCGCCGCCGAGGCCACCGCTAATTTGCTGGCGTCGCATCCTGATCTGGTGGCGCTGTACAGCGCCGGCGGCGGTATGGCGGGGATGATCTCCGCACTGCGCAGCGAAGCCCCTGACCGCGATTTAGTGGTTATCTGCAACGAGCTGACGCCCAGCACCCGGGAGGCCCTGAACGAGGGGCTGGTGGACATGGTGATCGCCACGCCGGTGGAACGTCTGGCGGCTGAAACCCTGGCCTTGTTCGCGCGCGCCTTCAACGCCAAAGGCGAACAGTGCTTTGCGCCGGTATTGCTGGCGCCGGAACTTCATATTCGGGAAAACATTTAGCGCAGGCAGGGCCCATAGCGTCTTCAGAATCAAAAGAAAAAGCCCGCACGCTTTCCGCGTCGGGCTTTTTCATGCAGGTGTAGTAGTTGTTGCGACAGGTCAGCTGGTCTTCTTGCGCTTGTTCTGCCGATGCTGGTCCACCACCACCGCGCACACGATAATCGCGCCTTTGATAATGTCCTGATAATAGGCGTCCACTCTCAGGAAAGTGAAGCCAGACAACATGACGCCCAGTATCAACGCGCCGATAACCGTTCCGGTGATGCGTCCGCGTCCGCCGGACAGCGACACGCCGCCGATTACCGCCGCCGCGATAGCGTCCAATTCGTACATCAGACCCATGCCCGCCTGCGCAGTTTTGATGCGGGCGATCGCCACCATCGCCGCCAGTCCCGCCAGCAGTCCCGCAATCATGTAGACCTTGATCAGGTGGGCGTCGATATTGATGCCGGATACCCGCGCCGCCTGGGGATTCGCGCCAATGGCATAGGTGAACTTGCCAAAGCGGGTGTAGCGCATGACGACATGGAAAAACGCCGCGACGAGAAGAAACACCACTACCGGCGCCCAGCGTCCCAGACCACTGCCAAGCATCGTGAAGCTCTCAGTGAAACCGGACACAGGGCTGCCGTCCGTAAACCAGCGGGCGATGCCGCGAGCGGAGACCATCATGCCCAGGGTGGCGATGAAAGGAGGAATCTTGGTTTTTGTGATTAACCAGCCATTGATGAAGCCAGCCAGGGCGCCGAGGGCCAATCCCACCACCAGCGGCACGACAAAGGGCATGTCCACCAGCGCCGGGTAAATGATCTTGGGCCAGTTGCTGTCCTGGGCGAACGTCGCAGCGATCATGGCGGTCATCGCCACGACCGAACCAGAGGACAGATCAATGCCGCCGGTGATAATGACCTGGGTGACGCCGACGGCGATAATGCCGATCACCGACACCTGAAGAATAATAATCTGCAGACGGCTCATATTGGCCAGGAAGCTCTGCCCGACGATGAACCAGCCCAGCACTTCAAACAATGCCGCAATGCCGAACAGCACCATCAGGATGCTAAGCTCGGGCGGCATGCGCTTCTTCGACGTGGGCGTCAGGCGTCCGTTATCCGTCGTCATGGGACCACTCGTTGTTGTCGTTGCCATTTCAACCTCTCTCAATATTAGTCACCAGCGGTTTACTGCGCCGCCAGATCCATAATCTTCACTTGATCCGCTTCCGCCCGGTCCAGAATGCCGGTGACGCGCCCTTCATGCATAACCACGACCCGATCGCTCATACCGAGTATTTCCGGCAGCTCGGAAGAGATCATCACCACCGCTACGCCTTTGTGGGCCAGCTGAGTGATCAGGCTGTGTATCTCGGCTTTGGCGCCGACGTCGATGCCCCGCGTAGGCTCATCCAGAATCAGGATTTTCGGATGGGTCAACAGCCAGCGGCCGATCAGTACTTTCTGCTGATTGCCCCCTGACAGGTTCTCGATCACTTCATCCATACCCGGCGTTTTCACCCGCAACTTATTGCAGATTTCCACCGCTTCTTTCGCCAGTTCCGCTTCCGCCACGAATCCCTTGTTAACGAATTTCTGATGCAGCACCGCCGACTGAATGTTTTCCTGAATGGTCAAAGGCAGAAAACAGCCCGTCTCCTTACGGTCTTCCGTGAGAAACGCCATGCCATATCGAATCGCTTCATTAGGCGACTTGATCTGCACAAACTCCCCATTGATCTGAATTGCGCCGGCGTCCGCCGGGGCCACGCCGAACAAGGCCTCCGCCACATTGGAGCGGCCGGAGCCAACCAGTCCCGCAAAGCCGACGATCTCGCCCGCCCGCACATCAAAGGACACGTTGCGGAATACGCCTTCCCGGCTCAGGTTCTTCACGGACAGCACCACATCGCCCAACGCCACCTCTTCTTTCGGGAACATCTGCGATACCTCCCTTCCCACCATCATGCGAATGATGTCGTCGCGAGTGACGTTGGAGGACAGATGCGTGCCGATGTACTGGCCGTCGCGAAACACCGAAAACTCATCGGCGATTTCGAACAGCTCATTCATTTTGTGGGTGATGTAGACGATGCCGATGCCCTTGGCGCGCAGGTCGCGAATAATCTCAAAAAGGTGAGCGACTTCGGTTTCTGTAATCGCCGACGTAGGCTCGTCCATGATCAGCACGTCGGAATTGAAGGACACCGCTTTGGCGATCTCCGCCATTTGCCGGTTGGCGACCGACAGTTCGCTGATTTCCGCATCCGGATCAAGGCTGATATTGAGACGGTCGAACAGGTCCTGAGTCCGCCGCCGCATCTCGTCATGATCAATCAGCCCGAATCGCCCCTTGGGTTCGCGGCGAATCCAGATGTTTTCCGCCACAGTCATGGGATTCATCAGCAACAACTCCTGATGAATCATGGCGATGCCGGCTTCCTGTGCGTCCAGCGGCTTCTCCAGCCGCACCGGTTCGCCCCGCAGCAATACTTGTCCTTTGTCGGGCTGATAAATGCCGGCGATGATTTTCATCAACGTCGACTTGCCCGCGCCGTTCTCCCCCATCAACGCATGCACCGTCCCGGGGCGAATCCTGAGGGAGACGTTGTCCAGAGCCACCACACCTGGAAACTCTTTACGGACATTGGCCACTTCGAGCACGTATTCATAATTGCGATTTTGGGGAATTGCGCTGTTCACAGACACCGCCTCCACTACTGATGCGCTACTCATAACGCAATCCCTCCGCATTGCCTAAGGTGGAAAATCGACTTACTTGCTCAGGTACTTATCCAGGTTGGCCGGCGTTACCAGCTCAAAGGGCACCCAAACTTTCTGATCAACATTTTCACCTTTGGCGAGACGAACGGCGGTGTCTACCGCACCCGCGCCCTGACCTTTGGCGCTCTGGAATACGGTCACATCCAGATCGCCGGACTTCATCGCAGCCAGCGCATCAGGGGTGGCGTCGATGCCTGCGACGACAACGGAATCCATCTTGCGGCCCGCCGCTTTCAGGGCCTGCAGGGCGCCGATGGCCATTTCGTCGTTGTTGGAGATAACCGCGTCAAACTCCAGGCCTGCGGACAGCCAGTTGGTCATCAGATCGTTGCCTTTCAAACGCGACCATTCCGCGGTCTGCTCCGCAACGATTTTCATACCGGAGCATTCTTTGCGCTTGATGACGTCATGCACGTCTTTGGTACGCTGAATAGCGGCCTGATTGGAGAGTTCCCCCATCATGACCACCACGTTGCCTTTGCCTCCCAGCAGACGACACACTTCTTCCGCCTGCAGGGTGCCGGATACTTCTTCGTTGGAGGCGACAAACGCCTGGTTGTCCGGGAGCTGGTTAACGTTGATAGGTTGACGGTTGACATAAATGAGGGGAATCCCGGCGGCTTCCGCATCGCTGCTCATGGACACGGTGGCGTCGGTATCGACAGGGTTGACGATGATCGCGTCCACGCCTGACGCAATAAAGTTCTGAATCTGATTGAGCTGCGTTCCGACTTCGTTCTTACCGTCCTCAATCTGTACATCTACGCTTTTATCCTTAGCGGCGGTTTCAATGCCGTTACGCAAAGCGGTCAGGAAGTTATCATCGAATACGGCCATGGATACGCCAATTTTAAGATCAGCGGCCGCAACGGAGCCGGCAAACATGGCTGACGCCAAGACACTCAAGGCTAACTTTTTCATCTTATAATTATCCTCTTTGATTTCGAGTACCCGTTGCACTCACTTTTTTATTGTTGGTTCCGGTTTGAATCACATCGGCGCAACGCGTATTGTGGTCAATTTCTGTGCGTCCGCATAGGCCGCAGATCCAACCGCCGCCGTTTCGCCTCAGTGCAGTTCCGACTCCTTGATATCGAGATTTTTATTCCAGATATTTATACGATGGAACATATATTCCAATTTGCACCTGCCGCCCCAATTTGTCAACCCTTTTTCCGCACCCCTAAACGTTTTCCCTCAGCCCCCGCCGTATAAAGGCCGCGGCGACGGCTCGCTATAAACGGAATATTTATTTCATTACAATTTTATCTGCAGCGGAAAGGGCAAAATAACGCCACTGCCTGAAGGCGATCCCATCTCCGCCGCCTTCGATTTGATGCGATTGCCTCACCAGCGCAACCGGCCGCAACAAGAAATGACGCTTTTTGAGGTGATTTGATGGCTCGGTGATGGGATTGATTGACGCAAAACGGAAAGTCGATTTAGTTTTTTCACACGTATCTTGAGCCCCGCTCAGCAAATGCGCGATGCGACATTTCCGCTGACGACAGGGGATAGATACGACAATCGTGACGTCCCTGGCGCACACAGATAACAACAACAAGGTAGACCGACTATGTCCCATCCCTCTCCCGATTTGCTGCGTTTCGCGCTGAATCACATGGTATGCCCGTCCCTGACGCCGCTTGCGTTGCTGGACGCCGCCGCGTCCCTATGTGTCGACGCCGTTGAGCTGCGCAACGATATCGGCGACAACAGCCTCACCCATCTTGAACAGGCTAAAGCCGTTAGCGCCAAGGCCGCGGCAATGGGCATCGAGGTCCTTAGCGTCAACGCCCTCTACCCTTTCAATATCTGGAATGACGAACGCGTTGCACAGGCGAAGGAGCTGGCGCACCTGGCCGCCGCCTGCGGGGCTAAAGCGCTGGTATTGTGCCCCTTAAATGATGGAACCCAGGTGGACCCCAGCGCCAGCAAAGACAAAGAACTTCGCCAGGCTCTGCAAGCGTTAAAGGAAATCCTGGAGCCGCATGGGCTTCAGGGCTACGTCGAGCCGCTCGGCTTCCCCGTTTCCTCTCTGCGTTTTAAGCAGGAAGCATTGGCGGCCATTGACGCCATAGATGGGGTGGATTGCTTTCAGTTGCTCCATGACACTTTCCATCATCGCAGCGCGGGCGAGCAGCGCCTGTATCCCCAGCGTACTGGACTGATGCATATATCCGGCGTTGAAGACCCGTCTCTCAACTTCACCGACATGCTGGACGGCGACCGCGTATTGGTTGGCCCTAAAGACAGACTGGGCAATATTGAGCAACTACAACAAATGCTGGTCGCCGGCTATCGCGGCCCCATCTCCTTCGAACCCTTTTCCGAAACGGTGTGGAGTCTTGCAGATCCGCTCAACGCCGTGAAAGAGAGCATGGCGCATATCCGGCAGGCGCTCCGCCAATAAGCATCCAGCGTCGATGCTACAACCAGGCTCCCATTGGAATATTTATTCCACAGTTCGTTGAAAATCCTTCCTATTCCACCCGTAGTAGTATGAAAAGTCCCTCTTCACGATGTCGCCCAAGATCGCCTTACTTAAGTTTTGCCCCGCCTGCGTCAGGGCTTACGGCCCATTCTCCTCGTAAAAAAGAAAGTATTTTCCATCTATTGTCATTATGGAATTTTTATTCTATTCTTTTGAAAAAATGAAATGTCGGCGATGTCTGCGTCAGTACGGAGACAGGCCGGGGGAATTCGATGTATGGTTATGGGAGCCGCAGTTCCCGGCCACGGGAGATAAACAATAATATGAGTACAGACAAAACTCTGGACCTGATCTGCCTCGGCAGAGCCGCCGTCGACATTTACGGCGAACAAATCGGCAGCCGCCTGGAAGACATGAGCAGCTTCGCCAAATACCTTGGCGGCTCCTCCGGCAACATCGCATATGGAACCGCCCGCCTGGGCCTGAAATCCGCCATGCTGACCCGGGTCGGCGATGAGCACATGGGACGTTTCGTTCGCGAAGAACTGGCCCGCGCCGGCGTCGATGTCAGCCATGTGGTCACCGACAAAGAACGTCTGACCGGCTTAGTGCTTCTCGGCATCAAGGACAAAGACACATTCCCGCTGATTTTCTATCGCAACGACTGCGCCGACATGGCGGTGGACAGCGGTGACTTCACCCCCGAATTTATCAGTTCCTCCAAAGCCTTATTGATCACCGGAACTCATTTCTCCACCGATCAGACTTACCGCGCCAGCATGACCGCGCTGGAATATGCGAAAGCCGCCGGCGCCAGACGGATTCTCGATATCGATTACCGCCCCGTATTATGGGGACTGACCAGCCTTGGCGACGGCGAAACCCGCTTTATTTCCAGCGAAGGCGTCACCCGGCATTTGCAAAGCATCCTGCCCCACTTCGACTTGATTGTGGGCACTGAGGAAGAAGTGCATATCGCCGGCGGCAGCACGGACACGATTACCGCCCTGCAGGCGATTCGCGCGCTGACCGGCGCCACTATTGTTCTGAAACTGGGCGCTCAGGGCTGCACCGTGCTTGACGGCGAAATTCCCGCCAGCGCCGAGGCCTTCGAGGTGTATTCTGGCGTGCGTGTAGACGTGCTGAATGTACTTGGCGCCGGCGACGCCTTCATGAGCGGTTTTCTGCGCGGCTGGCTGCGCGGCGAATCCTATGAGCGTTGCTGCGCTTACGCCAACGCCTGCGGCGCCCTGGTGGTGTCCCGGCATGGCTGCGCACCGGCCATTCCCAGCGCGGAAGAGCTGGATGACTATATGGCGCGGGCGCAGTCCATTCCGCGCCCAGATCTGGACGAGCGACTCAATTACCTGCATCGGGTCACCACCCAGCGCAATAGCGCCCAGTGGAGCGACCTGTGCATTCTGGCTTTCGATCATCGCAAGCAACTGTTCGACATGGCGCGGGAAGAAGGCGCAGACCTGTCCCGCATCAAGCAGCTAAAACGCTTGTTGGTAAAAGCGACTGAGTTGGGCGCCAAAGGCATCGGCGACAGTCAGGTCGGCGTCCTGGTTGACGACACCTATGGGCAGGACGCGCTCAATGACGTCAGCGGGCGCGGGTGGTGGATTGGTCGCCCGGTGGAGTTTCCCAGCTCCCGCCCACTGGAGCTGGAAGGCGGCCGCAGCGTCAGCGCGCGTCTGAAAACCTGGCCCAAAGAACATATCGTCAAATGTCTGGTGTTCTATCACCCGGAAGATTGCATCGACCTGCGCATGGCGCAGGAGCGTCAGGTGCGCGAGCTGTATAAAGCCTGCTGCGACTCCGGCCATGAGATGTTGCTGGAGCTGATTCCGCCCCGCGACCAGAACGTCACCGACAATGTTTACATCGACGCCATGGCGCGCTTCTACAACCTGGGCGTCAAGCCGGACTGGTGGAAACTGCCGCCGCAATCGCCCGCCAACTGGCGCCGCATCAGCGACCTGATCGCACAACGCTCGCCCCATTGCCGCGGCGTGGTGATGCTGGGGCTGGACGCGCCGGCGGAAGAACTGAAAAAAGGCTTCATGGACAGCGCCGGTTTCGATATCTGTAAAGGCTTCGCCGTAGGTCGCACGATTTTCAGCGCGCCCAGTCGCAAGTGGCTGCGCGGCGAGTTCAATGACCAGGAGCTGATCGACGCGGTCGCCGCCAATTATCTGGAGCTGGTCGCCTGCTGGAAGCAACGCAACAGTCTGCAGCCCTAAACGACTTACTTATTAACCAGGCAGACAAATAGCTTCCTTCTATTTGTCTGCAACGACAGGTCCTGCACAGGTCAGACCCTGTCTCCCGCGGCCAGCCGCCGCGCAGGCGCATCCATGCGTCTGATTATCAACATGCCAATATCATGGCCATGTTAATAACAGCCGGTCATCCCTGCATGAAACAGGTGGGGATGGCGAACGGACCAAGGTCCGGATCAGCAAAGACGAGAGGCTAAGCCGAATGAAAACAATAAGACTGACCATGGCGCAGGCGGTGATCAAATATATGATCGCGCAAAAGGTCGACGTGGATGGCGAAATCAAACCTTTATTCGCAGGGATGTGGGCGATCTTCGGCCATGGCAACGTCGCCGGTCTGGGGGAAGCGCTGCATCATGTGCGCGACGCGCTTCCCACCTATCGCGCCCACAATGAACAGGGTATGGCCCATGCCGCAATCGCCTACGCCAAAACCCAGAACCGCCGCCAGATGATGGCCTGCACCGCCTCCGCCGGTCCCGGTTCAGTGAATATGGTGACCGCCGCCGCCGTGGCGCACGTCAATCGCATTCCCGTGCTGTTTCTGCCCGGCGACACCTTCGCCACCCGAATTCCCGACCCGGTGCTGCAACAGGTGGAGAATTTTCACGACTACACGCTGACCTCCAATGATTGCTTCAAACCGGTGAGCCGTTTCTTCGATCGCATCACTCGTCCCGAACAATTACTGGCGTCACTGCCGCAAGCGTTGCGCGTCTTAACGGACCCCGTCGAGTGCGGTCCGGTGACGTTGGCGCTGCCGCAGGATGTGCAGACCATGGCGTTCGATTACCCGGAAAATTTCTTTGCGGAGAAAGTCCATCGCCTGCGTCGTCAGGCGCCGGACGCCACAGAGCTGGCTAACGCCATCGCCATGATCAAAGCCTCGAAGAAGCCGTTGCTGGTCGCCGGCGGTGGCGTGCATTACTCCGGCGCGCTGGCGGAGCTGGACAGCCTGGCCTCTACTTATGCATTGCCTGTTGGAGAAACCCAGGCCGGCAAAGGCGCCCTGCCCTGGGATCATCGTCAAAACATCGGTTCGCTGGGCGTCACCGGCGCTGCGTCCACCAATGCGCTCGCTGCGGAGGCGGACCTGATCATCGCCGTCGGCACGCGCCTGGGCGATTTCGCCTCCGGTTCCCGCGCGATCATTGATCCCGACGCCAGATTGCTAAGCATCAACGTCGCCTCTTTCGACGCCGTCAAACACAAGGGACAGCCCTTGGTGGGCGACGCCAGACTGACGTTGGCGCAATTGCAGGACGCATTGGGCGACTGGCGCCCTGACGGCGAATGGATTGAAAAGGCCGAGCGCTTGCGCGCACAGTGGCGCCAGTCCGTAGACAACGCCACCGCCGACCATCAGGCGGACCTGCCTACGGATGCAGAAGTGGTCGGCGCGGTCAATCGCGCTGCAGGGGAAAAAGACATTGTGGTTTGCGCCGCCGGCGGCCTGCCCGGCGATCTACAGAAGCTCTGGCGCACCCGCTATGACAGAGGCTATCACCTGGAGTATGGCTATTCCTGCATGGGCTACGAGCTGGCCGGCGGCGTCGGCGTCAAGATGGCGAAGCCGGATTCCGATGTGTTCATCATGGTCGGCGACGGATCTTACCTGATGCTCAACTCCGAAATCGCCACCTCGGTCATGCTGGGCCAGAAAATCATTATCGTAGTGCTGGATAACCGTGGCTTCGGCTGCATTCATCGGCTGCAACAGGCCTGCGGCGGCCCCGGTTTCAACAATTTGCTGGACGACTGCCTCACCGCTGATGGCGGCGCGCCCAAAATCGACTTCGCCGCACACGGCGCCGCGTTGGGCGCGAAATCGGAAAGCGTCCGCAACATCAAGGAGCTGGAGGCCGCCCTGGAGCGCGCCAAGGCATCCGACATCAGTTATCTGATCGCCATCGACACTGATCCCCTGAAAGTCACTGAAGACGGCGGGGCCTGGTGGGACGTGGCGGTCGCGGAAGTGTCCGAACGTCCGCAGGTCGAAGAGGCCCGCCGCCGTTACGAGAGCTTCAAAGCTCGTCAGTTCAAAAATCTGTAATCACTTTTGGCGGAATATCTGGAGATATCTCATGAGCGTACGTATCGGCATCAACCCTCTGACCTGGACTAACGACGACCTGCCCTCCCTGGGCGGCGACACGCCGCTGGAAGTGTGCCTCAGCGAGGGTAAACAAGCGGGCTTCGCCGGCTTTGAGCTGGGCCATAAATTCCCACGCAAGCCGGAAGTGCTGGGACCGATTCTGGACCATCACGGACTGCGTCTGGTGTCCGGGTGGTTCAGCGGCCAACTGCTGGAGCGCAGCGTGGAAGCGGAAATCGCCGCCATTCAGGATCATCTGCATCTGCTGAAATCCCTGGGCGCCACGGCGATGGTGTATTGCGAGGTCACCGGTTGCGTGCATGGAGATCAAAACACGCCGGTGTCCCACCGTCCGCGCTTGGCGGAAGATCAATGGGAGACCTTCGGCGCCAAGCTGACGCAAGTGGCGGATTACTGCCTGGAGCAAGGCGTGAAGATCGCCTATCACCATCACATGGGCACCGTGGTGGAAACCGAAGAGGAGATCGACGCGCTGATGGCCAACACCGGCGACTCCGTAGGCCTGCTGCTCGACACCGGGCATCTTACCTACGCGGGCGGCAACCCCATTGCGGTGCAGCAACGTCACGCCGACCGCATCAATCATGTGCACTGCAAGGACATTCGCATGCAAGTGCTGGCGGACGCCAAAAACCGGGATCTGAGTTTTCTGGATGCGGTGCTCAACGGCGTGTTCACGGTTCCCGGCGACGGCGGCATTGACTACGCGACCCTGTTCAAAGGCCTGCATGCCAGCGGTTACAGCGGCTGGCTGGTGGTGGAAGCGGAACAGGACCCCGCCGTCGCCCATCCGCTGACCTACGCCACCCTGGGCGCGAACAACCTGAAGCGGCTATGCGCCGAGGCGGGCATTACGCTATCGGAATAACCGCCAGCATCTACCCCCTATTAATCAGGCAGACAAATAGCAAAATCCGGCCCGGCATGGGCCCTGCATCTCCGATGACGCGCGCCTCTGCGCAGGTGCGCCGCAGCAAATGAAAAAGGTATTCGACATGCAAACTCTTGGTAACTTCATCAACGGCGTTCGTTGCGACAGCGCCTCGGGCCGCGTCGGTCCGGTTTTCAATCCCGCCACCGGCGAGCAACGCCTGAACGTCGCCCTGTCCAGCGCTGACGAGACCCGCGCCGCCATCACCGCAGCGCAAACCGCGTTCGCCAGCTGGAAGGAAGTCACGCCGCTGCGCCGCGCCCGCGTCCTGTTCAAATTCAAGGAGCTGATGGAGAAGCACGCTGACGAACTGGCGGAGTTAATCACGCTGGAACACGGCAAAGTGTTCTCCGACGCTCAGGGCGAACTGGTGCGGGGTCTGGAAGTGGTGGAATTCGCCTGCGGCATTCCCCATCTGCAAAAAGGCGAGCACAGCCTGAACGTGGGCCGCGGCGTCGACAGCTACAGCCTGATGCAGCCTCTGGGGGTTTGCGCCGGCATCTCCCCGTTCAACTTTCCGGCCATGGTGCCCATGTGGATGTTCCCGGTGGCGATCGCCTGCGGTAATACTTTTGTGATGAAGCCGTCCGAGAAAGACCCTTCCGTGCCTTTACGTCTGGCTGAACTGCTGAAAGAAGCCGGTCTGCCCGACGGCGTTTTCAATGTAGTGAACGGCGACAAAGAAGCCGTCGACGTGCTGCTGACCGACGAGCGCGTACAGGCGGTCAGCTTCGTCGGCTCCACGCCTATCGCCGAATACATTTACGCCACCGCGTCCGCGCATGGCAAGCGGGTGCAGGCTCTCGGCGGCGCCAAAAATCACATGGTGGTCATGCCGGACGCCGATCCTGAGCAGGTCGTCGGCTCGTTGGTGGGCGCCGCCTATGGTTCCGCGGGTGAACGCTGCATGGCGATTTCCGTCGCGGTCTGTGTGGGCGATGAGGTCGCGGACACCCTGGTCAGCCGCCTGCAAAGCGAAATCGACAACATGCGCGTCGGCCCCGGCCTGGGCCTGCCGGAAGAAGCCCATATGGGACCGCTGGTGTCAAAAGAGCACGCCGCCAAGGTGCGCAGTTATATTGGTTCAGGCATCGAAGAGGGCGCCGCGCTGATTCGCGATGGCCGCGACTTCGTCTGCGCCGGCAATGAGAAAGGATATTTCGTCGGTCCCACGCTGTTCGATCATGTGAAGCCGAACATGCGCATCTACAAAGAGGAAATCTTCGGGCCGGTGTTGTGCGTGGTGCGCGTCGATAGCTACGCGGAGGCCATTCGCCTGATCAATGAACACGAATACGGCAACGGCACGGCGATCTTCACCCGCGACGGCGACACCGCCCGTCAATTCTGTGAAGAAATCCAGGTCGGCATGGTCGGCGTCAACGTCCCCATTCCCGTCCCCATGGCGTTCCACAGCTTCGGCGGCTGGAAACGCTCCCTGTTCGGTCCCCTGCACATGCACGGCCCGGACGGCGTACGCTTCTACACCCGCATGAAAACCATCACCAGCCGCTGGCCAACAGGCCTCCGCGCCGGCGCCGAGTTTTCCATGCCGACGATGAAGTAGACGCTTTCTGGCGACAATAAGTTTTAAGTATCCTGAACTGGCCAAGCGGTTCGGGATACTGCAAACTATCCGTCCCGTCGATGTTTACCCGAAACGTCGCGTCAACTCACCACCCGGAACACAGAGACAGCGCCCATGCAGCAACGAGATTTGGAATTCTTTCGCCCGGTATGGAGACGCGTAGCCATCACGGTATTCTGCCTGTTCTGGGCGACGCTGGAATGGGCCACCGGCGAACCTCTGTGGGGCATGCTCGCCAGCGGCGCAGCGCTTTATTGCTATTGGCAGTTGTTTTATGCGTTTGATGCGAATGTAGGAGCGAACAACGAGGAAAACTCCGACGCGGGCAAGTAGCGCCTGCGCGGCGGAGAGCCCGTGATTAATAGCATTTGGATTAGACTGCCACTTGCTTGAGGACCTTACCCGCCCGAACTGGGCTTGATCACCTTGGTCCACAGCAGGTAAGCGCCAATGGCCAGCACAGCGAAAAACACTAGCTTGCCGATCAATTTGAACGCCCACCAGGCGATCGCAATGACGAGTAAACAACCCAATAAAAACAGCACTTTTTTTAACATCAACCTTACTCGAAAACTGAGAGCGTTTCTTCGCCGGGATGGCGATAACTGCATGAATGACAAATTATTTTCTGCCTCAACAATACTACTCCTTAACTGAAAAGTAGAGTATCGCCCCATACTTGGTCAGGAAAAAACCTAAATATCTTACTCCAATTCAGAGAGTATGATGGTTTCAGACAGCCGTATTCCTTGACGTTTTCCAAGGTCTGCACGGCGGTTACTTTCACTCATTCCCTATAACGCCCCAGCAGCTCAGCCACTAAAGAGCCGGTTAGAGAAAACAGCACTCCCCCAATGGAACCCCAACAGTATGGAATCATTGGCCAGACGCTGCAGTTATTCTTGCCGATACAGCAATATTATTAACATGGCAATGATATTGGCATGTTAATCACCAGGCGCATGGACGCGCCTGCGCGGCGACAAGCCGCGAGAGACAGGCCTGACAGGTGCAGGCCCTGTCGTTTCAGCCAAATAGAAGGAAGCGATTTGGTTGCCGGATTAGCGTTCAAGAAAAAGGACAGCAGCATGATGCGCACATTACTTGGAGTTCTTATAACATTTCTGGTCATATGCAAGCCTGTATTCGCAGGCGTCATTGATGTCATCGTCGACCCTGGCGGAACTGCGGCTATTGGCGTGAAATACAAAAATGACGGGGAAGTAATTCAGACTATTTTCGACCGCGATGGAGACGGCGCCATACGATTTACGATTCCCGAGCAAGAAGATGTGGATATCGGCGTTATCATCACAGAATACAAAGGCAAAGAGCTTATTATCAACATCGCGGACCTGGGAATTGGCGGCCTTACCGGCCTGGAGCCCTTTGCAATTCCTACATTCAGTGATACGGAAACTGGACTTAATCTGGTTCCTCTTTTCAATACCGAAGCGTTCCTGTCTGAAGGACTCACACTGAATATTGGCGACACAGTGGAAGTCAGTAACAGTGACGCCTCCACAACCCCCAACATTCGATTCTTCGACGGCTCACTTCTCCCCTCAGACCGAGTATTGGCCGCCGGACTGCTTTTGGACACTGATTATGTCAAGTCGCTGCCGTACTTTTCCGGCAAAGCCCAGGTGGAAAGCCTCATACATTTCCAAGTGCCGGAGCCCTCTTCTACTGTGCTAACAGGGATGTGCCTGAGCCTTATTTTTCTTCTTCGATTACTAAACCGCACTACGCGCCAAGAATCACAAAGGCGAACACCACTACCAGCGCTCTAGATTTGTTACCTGACTGTGAGCAGTCAGGGGCGAATCACTATTCGCCTCACACGCCGGGATGTGGAGCCTGCATCGTCGCCTAAACGACATGCTGTGGACAGGTGTCCACTCGTTCGAGTGGTTGCAAGCAGCGCTACAACCTTGGCGCCCGGTTCATTTCCTTGTAGTAGATATACTTGCTGGAGACTTTCCCCGTCGCGGCGAACCATTGTTCCAGATAAGGCCCCATCCAGATCGCATCGCCCTGCTCCACCAGATGCCAGTCGCTTCCCAGACGGTAGACGCCCTGCCCTTGCAGAAAGTACAGACCATGCTCCATGAAATGCATTTCCACTATTGGCAGCGTGGCGCCAGGTTGAAACTCAAAAACATTGACGCCCCAATCCCATGCAGGCGCATCCGGCAGCAGCGCCTGTAGCAACGCGCCATCATCGCCAAGAAAGGGTTTCGCAGGGATTTGCGGCAGGGAGCTGACAAATGACGTCACCGCATCCCCCGTATCCGGCATCGGCGCGTATTTCTTCTGAAACGCCAGCAGCCGCGACGACTCGCTTCGATTCGCCAATTCAAAACGTTCACCCGCTTTCAAGTGCGCGAAACCGTCCTGCTGTAAATGATGAGTCTCACCACTAAAACTCAGCGCTATTTCTCCTTCCAGCACCAACAACAGAAATTCATCTGACGAACTCTCCGAACAAAAACTACCGCCGGCTTTCATATTCACCAGAAACTGACAAAACTTCGCTCCCATCTCCGGCGACGCCGTATAAATCACCTGACAGTTTTTCCACTGCGGCAGATTTAACGGCACGTGGGAATCGGGGCACATTAGAGAATAGTTGCGGGACAATTTACTGCGGGTAGCGCCGGTCAGGGTCATTTGTTTACCTTCGTTGTTATATTTTGCGTAACGCGACAGACATTATAGCGGCCTCACCCATTACCCGCGTCACCTTCTTTTTGTTGAGATCAAAAGAGATCTAGAGCACAAAGTTTAAACATTCCGCCAAAGCCACCTAAACTAAAACTACGACTGGCTTCGATTGAGGTTTATACGTTATGGAAAACTGGGATTTTACCGGTAGTGAATGGTGGGACCACGCCACAGAGACACTAAAGTTCCGAGTTGAAAACAGTGAAAGCGGTCAAAGAGAAGTTTGTGGGATTACACAAACGGCTATCGCTAGTTGTCTCGGATCAGAAGATTCTCAGGAAGGGGCTGAGCTAGGCTTTGATAATAATCGAAAACACATATTAATCAGAGCTATCAGGCTTATCGATGAGGGAGTATGTAACGACGAAGGCGAATACATACTCACAACAGACAACTACTAGTCGAGACAAATTCTGGTTTTATGCGCTGATCAAGCTCAGTTAATCATTCACTTAGGCAGACCAAAAACACTATAACCATCCACTCAAAAAGTTCTAGATCGCCGCCTCCAACGTCTTAACTGCGCTGATCGGCCTCACCACAGAGTTCAGGTGCGCCCGCCATCTTTCCGCCCAGTAATCGAAACGCGGCTCGTTGATAACATTGAACGCAGCGAAGCTCTCCAATGAGGTGAGGCCAACGTATCGCTGGGTGATATGCATGGAGGTCAGCACTTGATCCGCCGCCAGTCCGGCCAGTACGCCGCCGTCAGGATGGAAGGCTTTTTCAGCGGCGTTCCAGGTGGTGGAAAGCAGATAGCGGCGGCCTTTGAGTAATCCGCCTTCGCCGTATCGCTCTGCGCCGGCGAAGAAAACGCCATGGGCATACACATCGTCGATGTAGCGTTTCAACGCCGCCGGGGCGGAAAACCAATACACGGGAAACTGAAGAATAATCAAATCCGCCCACTGATATTTTTGCTGCTCCTCGGCGATATCATAGCCGTCCATAACCCGGCTGGTCCGCACCTCTGCAAACGGCTGCAGCGCCTGTTTCGCCACGCTGATCAGTCCCTCATTGAAGCTTCCGTCCGCCACCCCGGATTTGGGTTCCGCGCCGTTTACGATCAATACCTTATTCATCCGTCATGCTCCTGTTATTCGGCGCCGCCACTCATAACTCGTAGCGCCTTGGCTATATAAACGGGTTGTAGATTAGCGAGGCGGGCATTATTGTTTAATCTCGAATTATCTTTTTCATACTTTGAATATTCGCAACAATGATCCGATCCCTGCATGCCCTCCGCGTTTTTCTGTCCGTCGCCAAACATTTGAACTTCGCCCAGGCTTCCGCCGAGCTGCATTTGTCCGCATCGTCCGTGTCCCGACAGATAACCGAGTTGGAGAAAGAGTTGAATGTGGCGCTGTTCACCCGCAGTACGCGGATGGTGGCGTTAACCCAACAGGGCCAGCGTCTGTATGAAGAGGCGGCGCCGCTGGTCACCTCTTTGGATGAAGTCAGTGATTGCCTGCGCCAGCAAAAAGAGGAAGTGGGAGGCAGAGTGAGTCTGTCCGCTCCCTGGTGGTTCGCGTCCTATTTCATCGCTCCGGCTCTCGCAGGGTTGAGAGACCACTACCCTGACCTGACGGTGATTCTGGATTGCGACGACCGCGTCATTGACCCCAACGAGGGGTTACATGATATCTACGTTCGCTTCGGCAGACTGAACGACTCCCGCCTGCTGGCGAAAAAGTTCGGCGCCTACGAATTCTGGTTGATAGCGTCCCCCCAATATATTGAGAAATACGGAGAGCCCCGACACCCCAAGGATCTGCATGAACATCGTTTGCTTGCATACCGATTTACATCGCCGCACAGCAGCTGGATCTTTGATGATGGCGCATCGCAACAGCGCATCGCCATGCAAAGCCCTTATCTACTCACCAACAATACCGAAAGCATCCTGCATTGCGCGTTGAACCACGGCGGCATCGGCCTGCTGGCGGATCATGGCGTATTAAATTCAGTGAAACGCGGCGAATTGATACGCCTGATGCCAAACTACGCCATCACGCCCAACCGGTTTGAAAATGGCATGTATCTGGTTTACTCAAAGGACAAAGCGAAGATAAAGCGCGTCAAAGCCGTTATTGATTACTTGGCGGAGAATTTGCGCAGTTAAACGCGCATGATCGTCAGAAAGTCAGACGAATTCCTGCCGCCGATGCAGGCGCACAGGGTTGGTTGCCGTTGAAAACTATGACTACCCTGTTTCTTCATAAGCTCTGTTTTGAGGCGTGGTCAGAATGAAATCCTATCCCTTACTTCGTGCATTGGCTTTATTCGCACTCTCCATTTTGGCGTTAGCTCCGATCATTGCCCTGCTCTCCTACGCCTTTGTGGAAATCGGTTTGCTTTCCTGCGCGATGGTTAGCGCGGTATTGAGCGCTCACTATTACTGCAAAGTCAGTGGAAAGCCTCTCGCCAAGGTGGAACTCGGCGCCTTTGCAGCGCTTGGCGCTGGCTATTGCCTGTTATTGGAAGCCTGCGCTTATTTTATATTTCAGGCGTCAGAACAAACATTGAACTCCGAGCGGCTGATCGCCTACGGGCTAGTCGCCTATCTGATATATCTGGTCACTATTATTTTCTACGCCCGCATATTCAAGCACCCAAATCAGCAGAACAAACCAGCCAGTCTTCTTCCCCGCACTCTCATTGATCGCTGGATAGAGCGACTCACTAAGCCGCTCGATACACTGAGCAATGACGAACTCATACTGAAGATTGCAGGATCTCCATCGGGAGGGATAAAAGGTTTTATACTTGGCGCTGCGTTTATGTGGCTGCTGATCAACCTATTTTTCCCGGTAAGCAATCACGTCAGCGCCATCATCAGCATGCTTCTATTGAGCTTCCTGGCGCTTCTGTTGATAACCACGTTGAGCAAAAGAAACTTATTATTGGAAGAAATGAGAAAGAGGCTGAATAGCGAGTCTGATAGACCATCGTCCCCCCCATCATCGACACAATACACGCAATGAAAACCCGCATACTTTATATCGAAAATCACCCTGTCTTCGCCGCTACGGCGCAGGATGTCTTTTTGTCGGACTGTGAGGTCACTGTGACGCCGGATAAGGCGTCCGCCATGGCGGTATTGGAAGCGGAACGCTTTGACCTGGCGCTGATCGATTTTGATCTGGACGACTGCAAAGGCGATGAGGTTACGCGGGAGATTCGCGTGCGCTTTCCCCAGTTGAAAATCATCGCGGTTTCATCTCATGCGCCAGGAAACGCGAAAATTCAGGAAGCAGGCGCCGCGGTTATTTGCGGGAAAATGGAGTTCAGTAAGATCAGAGAAACGATAGAGAGGGTTTTAGAACGCCCAATATGAGCGGCGAAGGGAAGCGCCACATTCAGTCGCGCCTCCCTTCGCCCTATTACCCATCAGGCTCTGCGCTTAAGCAGACCGAAGGCGACAATCACTACCAGCAACAGCGCGATGCCATAGTGATTCCACAAGTTACGTTTGCGGTCGCTCAGGGAGTATTTGGCGGAGAACTCCGTCAGATCGGACTCGTCGATATCCGCTACGGAGAACAAGTTCAGGTTCACCGCCATCATCTTGCAGTCCCACGTCCAGATATCCGCGCCAAACAAGCCGAAACGCTTACAGGCGTAACCTAGCGAGTAGCCTTCTTCATATTGCGGAGCGCCTTCGATTTCAAAAATCTCGTCGCCCGTGTTGAAGAACATGGGGATGCCTTTTGCGTAGGAAAGAGATGGAGCCAGCATCAAGGTCGCCAGCATAACCAGAGTTAATTTCAACTTTTTCATTTTAATTTCTTTGTACGTTAGCCAATGTCGTATGTATATTTTTTATGCAAGAAAAATGAGGGGTTACAAATATCCGTCTTGTCGGGTTACCTCCTTGTATTTTGGATGAAGAGTGACCGGTTTAACGCCGGCGATGACGCTCGGAAATGTTCGGCTTGAGCGTCCATATATCAAAAAATGCAGCGAACGCGTGTATAACGTCCAAAAAATCCGGGGCATCTTAGCACAGGAGGATTAATTTCCCCTATAAACGACTGGAAAGTTTTTACGCAATTTAACGACTTGGTTTTTCGGCGGATTGAGAGGCGTCGCCTCTCATTAATGTACAGCAGAGAGCAGACTTTTAATTACCGGTTAGCTTGATGTCGAAAACGCCATAACCAATCAGCGCCAGCCCCGCAAGCATGATAACGACATCTCTTGCGCTATCTTTGCCGCCTGCGACAAATTTATCGCCCATGATGCTCTTCACCGTGAACAAGTCTGACGCCCCCCACATAAAAACAATTCCGCCCAGAACAATCACGAAGAAAGCAAACAGTCTTCGAAGAATAACGCCCATTTTCATACTCCCTTTTTCAACGACGCACACAGGTCCAAAAACGCCGACAGGCTATCGGTGGGGCGAGGCTGACCCTTGTTTCAATGTCCTGATTTTCCGATATAACGTTCTTTCGCTAACGCCCAGTGCTCTGGCCAGAGACGCATTATCGCCCTGATGTCGCTCAAACGCCTGTTGCAAGTAGCGAAGCTCGGCTTCTTCCAAGGTCAGAAGCTTCTCTTCTGCAGCCTCGATAAGCGAGCGGTCATCAGTCGCCGCCTCTTCAGCAAGTTGCAGGTGAGAGGCTTCGATGTTCGAGCCGTCGCAGAGCAGAATCGCCCTTTCAATCCGGTTCCGCAATTCCCGGATGTTACCGGGAAAGGACTGTTGTCGCAGCCAATGCTCCGCATTTTCTGCGAAGTTAAGAATACGTTGTTTGCTAAGACTGTCGAGAAGATGCCGAGCCAGATGAAGCACATCGTCGCAGCGGTCGCGCAACGCCGGCAAGCGCACAGGAAAAGGACTGATGCGATAGTACAGATCCTGACGAAAACGCCCTTCCCGCACCAGTTCCTGTAACGGCTGATGCGTGGCGCAAACCAGGCGGAAGTCCGCCTGTTTGGGCGTCACCCCACCCACCGGACGATAGGCGCCGGATTCCAGCAGACGCAACAGCTTAACCTGCATGCTCAGAGGAATATCGCCCACTTCATCCAGAAACAGCGTACCGCCCGCTGCGGCCTCCACCAGTCCCATCTTGCGGTGCGTCGCGCCGGTGAAAGCGCCCTTCTCATGCCCGAATAATTCACTTTCAAACAGGCTGTCGGTCAACCCGGAGCACTCCACGGTGACGAAGGGTTTGCTTGCGCGAGGGCTGCGTTCATGCAGGTATTCCGCCGCCAGCTCCTTGCCGGTTCCCGACTCCCCCAATAACAACACGCTGATATCCGCTGGCGCAGCCCGGCTGAGTAGCTCCAGCATATGCGTGTACGCGTTACTGAACCCGATCATGCGGCGTTCGCTGCGCTCCCTGCGGCCAGGATGCGCCGGCTGCATGATCTCGACATAGAAGCGAATTTCGCCTTCTTCGTCGCGAATCGGACTGAGCTCCACATCCACATGCTCGCGCCCCTTCGGCGTGTTGTGAATATGCAGCATGCGCTGTCGTCGACCGCTCTCCTGGCACTGACGCAAAGGGCAGGTCTCCCCCGCCTGATCACAAGGCACGGAGTAGCCGTGGGACACTTCATAGCAATGGCGATTTAACAAGGCGCCGTCCTGTTGAAAGGTGCGGCGATAGGCGTCATTGGCGGCGCGAATACGGTAGTCGCGATCCAGCAACACAGCAGGTGCAGGAATCGCTTCCAGCATGGAGCTGATAGCGGGGAGTGTGGGATAGGAGGACTCTGTCATAACAGACCGTCATTTATGTCATAACTCATGACAAATATGGCGCGCCATCACCATAAAGTAAAGCGGCGCAGCCCCTGTTTTTGCCGCCATCTCCGCGGAATACAGGACATTCCCGCCTCTGGCCCGTCGCTTGCTAAATCCTCGTCACAGACCACAAAAACTTTTACCGCAAATTCGACGATTAATCATGGCCAGAGTGAAACAATGGATTTACGGCGAGCGACTCAGCTATCTGCTGTTCGAGCCCATCTCACGGCGCAGCGCTCTGATCGACGCCCTTCCCGCCCTTTCGGACAGCTATCGGAGCTTTCTGACCAGCAAGGGGCTCAGTAATCAATATCTGCTGTATACCACCGCGGAAACATCGGATGTTTCTGATATTGCAGGACTACGCATTGCGCCGACGTCAGGGGAGCGATTGCCTCAGAGTCTGCCTTTGGGGGAAACCATTTTATGGACCTTGCCTGACGCAGGCGGTGAGTGTTGCGGATTTCGTTGCGAGGGATTCGCCTTCACCGGCCAGTGGTTTTCTCCTGGCGCCCTGCTTTACTTAACAACAGTAAAGGAACCTTCTCCCGCGTTGTTGCAGTCCCTGCTGGAGTTGGCGGACGACACCATAATCTACCCCGGTCGCATCGTCGGCGGACAACGCATCACCAGCCTTGGCCAGGAAAAGGCGATTGCGGAGCGGGAGACGTCAGGGAGATTCCCCAATGCCTGAGCGCAAGTCCATTTTTTCCATTCCTCTGGTGCGCGAACTCAGTCTGTTTCTGCTGCTCAAACTGATTCTGATATTCGCCATCAAGGCGGCCTACTTCTCTGATCCTGTGGATTTATCCCATCCAGAGGAAAGCATTTCCAAGCAGTTCGGCGTTATTCCTACTCAATCGGAGGATCACTATGATCAGTGAAAACGTGGTGGACCTGTCGCGGCTCCAGTTCGCGATCACCGCCTTCTACCATTTTCTGTTCGTGCCTTTAACCCTGGGACTGGCGTTTCTTCTCGCCATCATGGAGTCGGCTTATGTGATGACCGGCAGGCAGGTCTATCAGGACATGGTCAAGTTCTGGGGCAAGCTGTTCGGCATCAACTTCGCGCTCGGCGTCACCACCGGCCTGACGATGGAGTTCCAATTCGGGACCAACTGGGCCTATTACTCTCATTATGTGGGCGATATCTTTGGCGCGCCGCTGGCCATTGAGGGACTGATGGCGTTCTTTCTGGAGTCCACCTTCATCGGTTTATTTTTCTTCGGCTGGGATCGCCTCAGCAAGGTCCAGCATCTGGCGGTCACCTGGCTGGTGGCGATCGGCTCCAACCTGTCCGCACTGTGGATTCTCATCGCCAACGGCTGGATGCAAAACCCGGTCGGCGCCGAATTCAATTATCAGACCATGCGCATGGAAATGGTCAGCTTCAGCGAACTGATTTTCAACCCGGTGGCGCAGGTGAAATTCGTTCACACCGTCTCCGCCGGTTATGTCACTGGAGCCATGTTCGTGCTGGGAATTTCTTCCTACTATCTGTTGAAAAAGCGCGACCTGCCTTTCGCAAGACGCTCATTCGCCATCGCCGCCAGTTTTGGCTTCGCGTCCATACTCTCCGTCATCGTGCTTGGCGACGAGTCAGGTTACGAATTAGGAGACGTACAGCGCACCAAGCTCGCCGCCATCGAAGCGGAGTGGGAAACGGTTGAACCGCCGGCGGCTTTTACGCTTTTCGGCATTCCCGACAGCGAAAACATGAAGACGGATTATGCAGTCAAAGTGCCTGGCGCCCTGGGCCTGATCGCGACCCGTTCCATTGATGAAGAAGTCACGGGCATCAAGGATCTGATCGTCGAGCATGAAGAGCGTATTCGCCGCGGCATGCAGGCCTATGCGCTACTGCAAAAACTCAAAGGCGGCGATCAGTCTGCGGAAACCCTGTCGGCCTTCGATGCGCTGAAAAAAGACCTGGGCTATGGCCTGTTGCTGAAGAAGTACACGGACAATGTGGTGGATGCGAGCGAAGCGCAGATCAAGCAGGCGGCGCAAGGCACCATTCCCTCCGTAGGCCCCATGTTCTGGACGTTCCGTATCATGGTCGGCCTGGGATTCGCCATGCTTTTCCTTATAGGACTGGCGTTCTATCACAGCTCCCGACATAACGTGGAGCGTCAGCGCTGGCTGCTGAAGGCGCTGCTGTTCGCCATTCCCCTGCCCTGGATCTCCTCAGAGATGGGCTGGTTCGTCGCCGAGTTCGGGCGCCAACCCTGGTCCATCGGTGAGGTGCTGCCAACTTACTTGTCCGCCTCCACTCGCTCAGCGACGGATTTGTACATGAGTCTGGCCGGTTTCATCGGATTCTACACCCTGCTGCTGGTGGCGGAGATGTACCTGATGTTTCGCTATGCGCGTCTGGGGCCCTCCAGTCTGCACACCGGGCGCTATGACCTCGAACAGCCGGCCGCCTCTGCAGCCGCCAACGCCTAAGCCCTTACGGATATCAGGAGTCAATGTATGTTTGATTATGAAACGCTGAAACTTACCTGGTGGGTGCTGGTCGGCGTATTGCTGATTGGCTTTGCGGTGACCGACGGCTTCGATATGGGCGTGGGCGCGCTGCTACGCATCATCGGCAAAAACGACAACGAGCGGCGGGTGCTGCTGAATACCGTCGGCCCGCACTGGGATGGCAACCAAGTCTGGTTCATCACCGCCGGCGGCGCCATTTTCGCGGCCTGGCCAGTGGTTTACGCCGTCGCATTTTCCGGTCTGTACTGGGCGTTGCTGCTGGTGTTGTTCGCCATGTTCTTCCGTCCGGTTGGCTTCGAGTACCGCTCCAAAATGGAAGATCCACGCTGGCGCAACGCCTGGGACTGGGGACTGACCGCCGGCGGCGCCGTGCCCGCGCTGGTGTTCGGCGTCGCTTTCGGCAACCTGTTCCTGGGAACGCCATTCAAACTGGATGAGTTGATGCGCTCCGAATACACTGGCTCGTTCTGGGCGTTGCTGAATCCGTTCGCGCTTCTGTGCGGGGTCGTCAGTCTAAGCATGCTGGCCATGCACGGCGCCGCATATCTGCAAATGCGCACCGAGGGCGAGCTGCGTCAACGCGCCAGTGGTTACACGCGTCTGCTGGCTTTGGTGGTGGCGGCCGGCTTCACTCTGGCGGGAATCTGGTTGTACTTCGGCATTGAAGGATACGTCGTCACCGCCAGCGCTGATGTCGGCGCCGCCATGACGCCTCTACAGAAATCCGTCGAACTGAAAGAGGGCGCCTGGCTGGCCAATTACGGCAAATATCCAATCACTCTGGCGGCGCCTATTCTGGCCTACACAGGCTTGCTCCTGACGCTGGTCATGACCGCCGCCCAGCGCAGCGGACTGGCTTTTGTGGGCAGTTCCCTGGCGCTGACCGGCATTATCTGCACCGCCGGCTTCAGTCTGTTTCCCTTTGTGATGCCCTCCAACCTCATGCCGGGACACAGCCTGACGCTGTGGGACGTCACATCCAGTGAGAAAACCCTGAACATCATGTTCTGGGTGGCGATGATTTTCGTGCCGATCGTGCTGTCCTACACCCTCTGGGGTTACTACAAGATGTGGGGACGACTGAGCACGGACTTTATCGAAAGCAACAAACACGGCGTTTATTGAGCCCGCAATGGCGAACTGAAACGGCATTTACGATTTAGAGGAGAACCGGATATGTGGTATTTCACCTGGATTCTGGGCGTATTGTTGGCGTGCTCATTCGGCCTGATCAACGCCCTGTGGCTGGAAGTCACCGAGAACTTCGACCGCGAACCCGACATCAAGGATTAACCCATGAGCCATCCCGTCGACTACATGGCTTACGGGCCACTTTACGCTGGATGGGCGCGGGGCTTGTCATTGCTGAGCGCCCTGGCGCTGGCCGCCATGGCGTTCGCCGCGCCGCAGCTCATCGCCGCCAGCTCAGCGGAACTCAAACACGGCCTGCTGACGCTATGCCTGTGGGGCGTCAGCGCCGGCTTCGTCCACGGCGTCGGCTACGTCCCGCGCCTGACAATCTGGCGCTGGACGCTGGGCCCCTACGTAGGCTGGCCAGTGATGGCGTTATGCGTGTATTTGTGGGTGATGTGAGCCGGAAGCTTTTGTAAGAGAGAAGCAGAAAAAGCCTGCGCAATGTAGGCTTGAATCAGGATAGAGAACCGCGATTCATTTATCCGACATTGAATGCTGAAGCCATCATTTGTCGATCAGCTCGGCTGATACCGACGCTTTTGGCCACCGATTCCCACTGGCTAACACTGTGCAGCACTTCATCCTTTATCGCATTCGCTTCACTGACGCCTAGTTGAAAAAACTCGATCACATCCATCGCTAAATCGTAGTCCAGGCTATTGTCATTATCAGTAATATTCAAATGCAGCCCATTAGAGGGTGTAACAGGATTAATATCGTAAGCCGGAGATAAAACCCATCCTCCCTTTTGATAGATAAACCCATGGTTACGCAAGTGATCATCCGTATTGGAAATCGCAATGTTAAAAATGATACGACGCCATAGTTGCGCCAAATCATCTCTGGTGTTGGAGCCTCTCTCAGTAAGAAACTGCGCCAATTCGATGTAACTGGCGTCGTAGTCGCCATCATAGTAACCAAGCTGCGTTAATGCTGAGGTGAAATGCAGGCGACTCGTAGCAGTGCGATCAAAACGCTGGGTTAAAAACGTGTGGTGATGGCTATTGAATCTCTCAATTCTGCACGGAGCCATCACTATCCCCGCCGCCAACGCCAATTGATAAGCCGTAAACTCCCACGCAGCAATGTCATGGTCGTCATGGCGACTCGGAAATTTAGCGATCCACAAGTGATTCGCCTCATCCACCACGCTTGCCTTGGGGCGAGCGCCACCTAGTGATGAGCCTGGCGACATCAACATGTAGAGCCATCTTAGATACTCGGGATCATCACTGTTGCTGTCTTCTACTTGCTGGGCGGCGTACTCCAGCTCCCTTAACGAGGATATGGGCGGGGCCGCCAGTCGCTCGTCGTTATCAAGAAAGGCGCCCTCTATTGACTGTTTAAATCTCAAGGCGCCTTGGCGATAAAGATCATGGACGCCGAGGAGATAGTCCATCTCATGAAGCACCTTGGGGCGCCTTTCCTGCTGACGCGCTAAGATCGCTTCGCGACGGTTCATCAGCAAGCGTCCCCAACGATCAGGACAAGAGTCCAGAAATGCGCGAAAGTTATTTGAGTTTGAGCTATGTTGCTCGCCGGAGAACAAATGGAGGTCAGGGTCTATTTGCTGTGCGCTGGGAAGCTTCAGCCACCCCTCATCATAATGAAAGCTGAAATGCTCTCTATTCTTGGTGACAGTAGAGCGGAGTCTCCCAACCAAAACTGGTTCATCGAATTCCTCCCAGTCAGCAAATACAAAGACTTCAGTGTTCATTTTTGCTTACTCAGAAGCTTAATATCCTGTAGTTTGCGTCCCAATTCATCGTCACTAGCCACTTTCGCCAAGTCCTCTACTAATCCTAGTACGCCTAATACCGCCACATAATGCCCCATAGACACTTTGGCGTCTCCTTGCTCGATTCTGCGAATAGTTAACCGACTGAGCCCAGTCCGCTCGGAAATCAGAGTCTGAGTATAGTTTCTACGCTTTCTGGCCAACTTTATGTTCTCACCTAACTGTGAGAGAACCTTTTGGTTCTTGGGAAAAACAATAGCGCTTCTTTTTTCACCAGGCATATAGAGTGATCACTACAGTTATCAAAAGGTGTTATTTTGATAATTATAGGAACCACAAAAGAATATAGCAAAGAAACTTTCTGATCACTAAAGCTACCAAATTGTCAGAAAAAGATAACCATAAGTCTCAGAAGACTGACTTGGAATCGCACCAGCTATTAGCGCCAATAACTGGTTCAAAAGGAAAAGCCGTTAAGCTACAAGGCGGGATGGTACTGAGTCCGCCCCCGGTTAAAGGGGCGGACTGGGTGGGTTTAGTTTAGAAGCGGCACACCAGGGTCCAGCTGCCGTCGCTGCCTGGGGTGGATTGGGTCCACCAGCCTGCGCGGTAGACGACCTTGTTGTGGGACATCAGGTCGCCGGAGCCGGCATGGGTGGGATTGCCTTGCCAGTCGCTCTGGGTCCAGTTGGGATAGACGTTCACTTTGCTGGGATCGACGTTGGCGTCGGCGCAGGAGCCGCCGTCGTTACCGCCATCATCGCCACCGTTGTCTCCACCGTCGCCATTATCGCCGCCATCCAGAGAGCCTGCGGGCAGTTCCGGGTGCTCTTGTTTCAGAGCGAAGGTGGCGCCGCCGATTTTCACTCTCCAGCTGGAAGGCGTCGACATGGGCAGCTGATAGTTGAGCGTGATGTCCATGCTCTCGCCGTCCGCCAGGGCCTGATAGTTTTTCAGGGTGAACGCCACCTTGTGGTGATCGTTGTCCAGACCGCCGATGTTGTTGCCGGAGCTGTTAGCGCCGCTGGCGATGACTTTCAGACCGACGCCGCTCTGATCGCTGATAGTGTCAGGGATCGCCGTAGGCACGTTGAACTCAAAGGTGGCTCCACCAGGGATGGTCTGACCCGAGTTGTTGGTGATCTTCAGTTTGGGATTGATCGGATAGTTCTGATCGCCCAGTTTGAAGCCGCTGATGCTGTACTTGATGTCCAGACTGGTCGCCGGCACGTCGGAGCCGACCTGATCACCGTATGGCGTCGCGTTTTTGAACGCGTCATAGAACTGCGTAGTCAGGGTGTCGCCCATGAAGTACTCACCCTTGTCCGCGTTCCAGTCGTAGTCGCCAGCCAGTTCCCAGAACATAACGCCGCCAATGCCGTTATCCGCGACATACTTGGCTTTAACGCCAATAGACTCTTCATCTTCGATGGACAGGAACACGCGTTTTTCAGCATTCCACAACCAAGGCGCCACTGCGGTCGAATCATAGTGGCGACTGTAGGAACCGGTCAGCACATCGGTAGGATCATTGGCCGGATCAAGGCCGTAGTCCGCGATGTAACTGCCCGCCACGCCTTCCGCCAGGTTCTTGGCGTGCCACAGCG
Source organism: Hahella sp. KA22 (assembly GCF_004135205.1). Taxonomy (NCBI): domain Bacteria; kingdom Pseudomonadati; phylum Pseudomonadota; class Gammaproteobacteria; order Oceanospirillales; family Hahellaceae; genus Hahella; species Hahella sp. KA22. Next base: position 6,229,156 of record NZ_CP035490.1, read on the forward strand.
GGTTGGAGCCGGCGCCCATCTCATTGCCCTGTTTATCCAGGTCATGCCAGATGTTGTCGATGCCCACGGCGCCATGGCCGCAGTCATTCTTATCGCCAGAGCCGGTGCCGGGAGGACAGTTGTTCTGATCCGGCGCGGAAGCCGTGCCCCACAGACCGTTGTCGCCGCCGTTCACGCCCTGCCAGCCGCGGGTGTAATAAGGCACGCCGATATTGATGCGCCCCGCCTGCATGGTTCCACGGAAATACTTGTAGGCCCAGTCGGTATTCAGATAACCAATGCGCTGATACTGAGAGGTGTTGTAGTAGTTCCAGGCTTTCAACTCCACGTCTTCGCCGGTGTCATACAAGGCCGCGTTGGGACCAACGAACTGGTTCCAGGCGCCGTGCAGGTCGTAAGACATGATGTTGACGTAGTCCAGATACGGCGTGATCTGCATCACTTCCATGCCCCGCAGCAGATATCCTGAAGAAGGCGAAGCGATGGTCAGCATGTAGTGCTTGCCGTCTTCCGCTGAGGCGGCGTCCAGCTTCTCACGCAGAGTTTTCATCAGTTCCACGTAAGAGGCCATCAAACCAGCGCGACGGGCGTTGGCGATGGCGAAATCATCCGGGTTGCCGGCGTCATTCATGCTGGTGGGATATTCATAGTCGATATCCACCCCGTCAAAGCCATAAGAACGCAGGAACGCCACCACCGAATCGGCGAAGGTGTTGATGCCCTGCTGGTTGATGCTGTTATCCGCATTGGTGGTCATGGTGTAGAAGCCGCCGCTGTCGACGCGCTTGCCGTCATCGTCGAAATAGCCGCCGGTTTCCGCCCAGCCGCCAACGGAGATCAGGGTCTTCACGTTGGGATACTGCTTCTTGAACTTGTTCAGCAGGTTGAAATGGCCCTTATAGGAATAGCTCGGGTCCATTTCCGCGCCTTCCACGCCATCCCAAGTGAGACCGGTGGCGGGGTTGTCCGGATTATTCACATTGCCCACGGAGATCTTGTTGTTTCCGTCTACATGAGCAAAGGCGTAGTTAATGTGGGTCAGCTTCTCCCAGGGAATATCGCTGGCCAGATAGGACGGCGCGCCATTCTTACCAGTGCGCCAGGACGTGAAGTAGCCGATGATGCGACGGGGATGATCCGCGCCCATTTTTTCGCGGCCATTCTCGTCATAGATGCTGCAGTAGGGCACATCGACGCCGGGAGTCTGATACAGACCTTCAGGACGGCAGTCTTCACCGCCGGGATCGGTTCCGCCGTTCACTTTGATGGCGACCGCCGGCGCCATGCCGCTCAGCCCCTTATCGTCTATCGCCTTGGCGGCGATGCTATGGCCGCCGGCCTTGGCTTTCCAAGCCATTTCGTAAGGCGCAGCGTCGTCCTCGCCGATCAGGGCGTTGTCCACATAGAACTCCACCTTGCTCACAGAGCCGTCCGCATCCGCGGCGTCAACGCTGATATTGACGTTGTCGTCCACATTGAATTCTTCACCCGCTTTGGGTGAGGTGACGCTGGCCGTAGGCGCTTGATTATCCGGTGGCGTATCACCGTCGGTGACTTTAATGCTGGCCTTGCCGGTCGTCGCGTCCGCATTATCGTCATCCACAGCGGCGGCGCTGACAGTGTGGGCGCCCAGCTCCGCCTTCCACTCAACGGAATAAGGCGCGCTGTCGTCTTCGCCGACCACTTTGTCGTCCACCATAAAGGTTACTTTGGCGACGGAGCCGTCCTCATCGGACGCGTCTGCGGATAGCACGACAGTGTCGCCGACGGCGTATTCAGAGCCGGACTTAGGCGCTGTCAGCGTCACGCTGGGCGGTTTGTTGTCGACAGGACCGCCATCATCGCATTGCCCCAAAGGCTTCCACTCCTGCCAGTCGCCGGAATGGGTTTCAGGATCAGCGCCCTGCGACCAGTAGGCCGCCTGATAGGCGCTGTTTTTGTGCTTCACTTTCGCGCCGCCGTTATATACGGCGCCGCTGTCCCAGTCGGAAAGGCCCGCGCAATCATAGGCGAACGCCGATTGGCTGAGGGCTCCCGCAGCAATCAAGGTGGCGGTCAGCAATTTCATTTTCATAATTTATAGTCCTTTTGCGGTCGCGGGCTTCATTGTCCCGCTGTTTGTTGTTTTTCATCAGTCACGACGGTGACGTCGAAAAAGTTCTCCACGCAGCTGCGATAGTCGCCTTGCGCCAGCGCGAAGTACGGGGTCTGATAGCCGACCAGCTTGCAGGCGAAAGATTTGCCTTCGGGCATGTCCGGGTAGTAACCCCAATCCTGATCCCAGTACACCTGCAATGCGCCGGAGCCTTGGGTGTCGAAGCTTTTCTGATCTTTACATCCCAACTCTTCGTTGGCGCCGATGGCGACGTTGAGCGCCTGGGCGTGGTTGCGGTAATAGTCGATGCGATTGACGGATTGCGGCTTCTCATAGCCATGACCGCATTCGATGCCGCCATTGATGATATTGGTGGTGGCGCCGAAGCCGGGTTTGATGCCCAGTTGCGCATCGTGAGCGTTAGGCGTCCAGGTTCCATCCACCACGTGCAACATGCTGGGTTTCGGAGACGCCGGATACACAAAGAAGAACACGGCGGAGGCCAGGTTGAGCCAAGTGTCTGCGACTTTTTCAGGATCGTTCAACAACACTCTCACATCGCCGTACATGGCCTGGGAAAAGGGGCCATAGTTGTAGTTATAACTGAGCTGCTTGGCGCCACGGCCGAAATATTTCAGATAGTCGCCGCTGGCGTCCTTCCCGCAAGGCCAGGTTTTGCCCTGCCAGGTGTCCGGACTGCATTCCGCGTTGTAACCGCACCCCGAGTTATTCGCGTCGCATCCGGCTTCTCTGACGAACACCAGACCCTGACGCCACTGTGGAATAGAGGAATTACCATCATGGCCGCCAGTTTCCTGAGTGAAGTGAGCGAACATGGTCGCCAGGGATTTACGGCAGATAGCGTCGCTGTCGCGGCCGTCATCATAGGTGGAGCAGAATCCTTTGAACTTGCCGACCGCCCTCAGAAAGCGGGTGTAGGTGTAGGACTCATGACGCTGCGGGAAGGTCTCTTCGAACTGTGTGGAAGACATGATGCTCTCCACGCGCTTGACGTTCGCCGGATTAGAAGCGGCGCCGGGAACAATCGCTTCGACTTGAGCGTTATCCAGGGTTTTGACGGAGTCTTTGACTTTGTTGAACTGGGGCGTATCGGTGAGGCCTGCTTCCGCGGCGTCCAGAGCAGACGCTTTCATGCTGTAGCCGCCGCCCGGCAGCGGTTGCGGCAAATCGCTGGCGCTGTCGTCGCCATCTCCCGGATTATCGCCGCCATCGCCGGGGCTGTCGCCACCACTGCAGGAGGCGTCGCAAAGTCCTACTTGCTTCCAGGGGCCCCACTCTCCTGAGGCGGTGGGATCATCTCCCTGCGTCCAGTAGCGGGCCTGAAAAATCGTATTGGCGGTGTGCGCTTGATCGCCGCCCTGATAAACAGCGTTGTTTTTCCATTCCGGCACAGCAGCCATGACCACTGCGCTGGATAGACAGAATACAGAGGCTAATATCCCCATTCCGAATCTGAATTGAGTACGCATAGTTATTTCCTTGAGGCAAAACGTCCCGGCGTTTACGGGACTCCTTATTGGATTTTTGTAATAAGCGGCCCGAGCCGGTTTACTGGGCTGCGCCTTGTACGCCTCGTTAGGGCTATATTGGACCGCCTATACCGTACCACTTATATCAATGGACCTACCTACCACATGAGATTACTTATTATTGGTATCTCAATGGTATATATTAGTACACGAATTGGTATCATCCAGAAAGGTATTTTTTCTATGCTATTTGGCGGATGAAGTGAGTGGCCGCCAAGACTGAAAGGCAATACGCAACAGTTTGTTTTATTTGATTTTCGCTTAGGGCAAGCGTTATTTAATTGAGTGGAACAGAAAGGAAAAACAAAGCGACAGGCATAAGAGGCCAGACCCCTTATGCTTTTTTATTCTGAACAATCACACCTGAAACGCGGTGGAAAGGGTTTTAAGTTCATCCGCCAGACGACTTTGCTCGCCGGCGGCGGCGGAGATTTGATCCCCGGCTTCCGCAGCAACCTGGGATTTTTCGCCAATCGACTGCATCTTGGCGGCGATATCGCCGCTGGCCTGCGCCTGCTGCTCCACCGCCGCCGCGATCTGCAACGCGCGCTGGTTGATATCATGAATCGCCTCCAGAACGTCGTTCAACACCTTACGCACTTCACCAGCGCCCACCACGCTCTTGCTGACGGAGTCCTTGCTTGCCTCCACTTTCAACACCGCCCGGCCGCTCTCGTCCTGGAAAGCGCGGATCATGTCTTCAATTTCCGTGGTTGAACTCTGAGTGCGTTGCGCCAGAGAGCGCACTTCATCCGCCACCACGGCGAACCCCCGTCCCTGTTCGCCCGCGCGCGCGGCCTCAATAGCGGCGTTGAGCGCCAACAGGTTGGTTTGTTCCGCAATACTTTTGATGACGTCCACCACCTGGAAAATGCGCTCGCTGCTATCGCGCAGACTACGAATGCTGGCCGACGCCTCACCGACCTGCGCCGCGACAGTATCAATAGTCGTCGCCGCCTCCGAGTTCAGCTGATTGGCTTTGCTCACCAACGTATCCGCGGAGCCGGCCGCGCTAGAGGCGCTGGATGTGTTCTCCGCGACCTCTTTGATAGAAGCGCTCATTTCCTCAATAGCGGAGGCGACAATGAGCGTATCCTGCTTCTGCGTACTCAGACTGTCCGCCGTCGTCGCCACTGTGACGGCGCTCTCTTCCGCCACCGACGCCAATTGCCCGCTGCAGGCGGAAATCCGGTGCACCGCGTCGCGGAAGTTATCCAGCATGTCGTTCAACAAGCTGGCGATTTCCCCCAGCTCATCTCCCGCCAGAATCTTCGCCCGACTGCGCAGATCCTTGCGAATGGACACCGCGCGCATGGTCTCCATCAAGCTGCTCACCTGCTTGTGCACACCATAAGTCAGAAAGGCGGCCATGCCCCCGACGATGGCCAGAGAAATCAGAGTCAGCGTGCAATGCCACCACAATAACTTCAAGTCATCGTTCTTCACCTTTTCCGCCAGCGCCAGGACGTCATTCGTCAGTTTTTCTTCAATGTTTTTCAGCAGGTTAATACGACCAGTGGACTGCTTGAACCAGTCCGCCGCATCCTGCTGCAACTCACCGCTCAGGGCGAAACGGCGATACTTCTCTACCTGTTCCACCGCGCCTCCCTGTAAGGTGCGCTTACGATATTCAACTTGCTCGGGTTGGGCGAATTGATCGAAGGTTTCCAGATAGGCATTCTGCTCGCTGATCAGCCTAATGAACTTCTCATAATTTCCAGGCGCGAACTTTCCTGCGGCGAAGGTATTGCTGAGCACGGCGCGTTCGATTCCCGCCCGTTCCTTGCCCTGTAGAAAGTTATAGTAAGCCATCAGCGCCGAGCTGATTTGGGGCGTCACCGCGTCATCGGCGACCGTGGCCGCAGAGGACAGCAGCAATGCGTTTGCCTTGGTGTAAAAGCCAATGGCTTCGGCGGCGGGAATATTCAGACTGTCCACCCGTTGCCGAATCTGCGGCATTTGCGCTAACAAATCATCCACGGTTTTCATCAGTTCCAGCAGTTGCGGCCTGACGATCATGTGGCGGTGCATTTTCAGGAAGTCGGATAATTCAGATCGGCGCTGATCGGTCAAAGTGCGCTGTTCTTTGAGGGTGTCGCCGAATGACTTGCCTCCCGACCCCAGATACCCGGCGCTGGCGCCGCGCTCTTTTTGCAGTTCGTGGGTCAGATAACTGCTTTTCCCCGCCAGCGCCACCATGTAGGTAAGGTCATCCGCTTGCCGGTATTCGCGCAGAGACTCGGAAATAATCACATAGGCCAGTATCAAGAGACAGGCGGCGGCGGGCGCCACCAGTAAAACAAGCTTCTGAAAGAAATTGAGCTTCATGAGCCACTCCGTCTGCTGGGGGATATCCATCAAGACCAATAGTCTGACGCGCGGACGCTTAATGCGTCCGCAACGTCTTAAACAATAGACTATCCGCCCAATTTGCCCCAAAGACGAAGCATGCAGAATGTTCTGCGCGGTGAGATTACACAGTCTGGATCAGCGGGAGAACGCTTCTTCGGGAACAAACGATCGCGGCGTGGGCAGATTACGGTTGTTCAGCGCAGGCGCCCAGGACAGCTCCGGCGATAGCGAGCCCAGAGAAGAATCTCCGCGCTGACGCCGCAACCAGCGTTCCTGTCGTTGCAACATCTCCCGGTATTGCGCCGGGGGCATGCCGGTCCAGCGTTGAAATGCGCGACTCAAGGCGCTTTGCTCAGAGAAGCCGACCTGCACAGCAATCGCGGCGAGGTCGAGTTTTGTGGTTTGCATCAGCGCCAGGGTTTGCATGAACTTGCGGCGGTCCAACAACATGCGGAAACTGGCGTGCTCGCTTTTCAGTTGTTTGCCCAGCTCAATCGGCTCCATGCCCAGTCGCGACGCCACCATTTCCATACTGGGAAACAGTTCTCCCGGTAGATTCGCCAGCACTCGGTTAACCTGCGCAGAGACATTGCGGGAGCCCGGCCCAAGCATTTTCAGCAGACGCTCTTTCAGCGCTTCGAAGACAAGCCTGTCACCCACGCAGAGGGTGTCGCGATTGGCGCCTTCCAGGGAAAAGCGCACCGAATCCACCGGGCTGTGAAAGCTCACCCGGCAGCCCAGCTCTTTTTCATACTGCACCGGATCGCCAACGGGCGCATGCTTGAAGGTGACCAGTGTTGCTCGCGCCTTGATGCCGGAGATGCGGCTGCCCAGCGCTTTCCAGCAACTGATAAACGCCTCCACCAGATGATCCAGCATGAGTTTGCGCGGCCAGTTGTCTTTGAATACGCAGGTGACGGCGTCTTCCTCCACCACCAGTTGCAACTCTCCGATGGAGCTGACCGCCCGTTGCGCCTTGCGCAGCACGGACAACGCCTCCTCTACGGAAGGCGCTGAGCTGACGATATAGCCCAGAATGGAATAGGTCGAGGCGTCGATTTCCGCCCCGAACCTCAACCCCATATAGGGATCGCGGGTTTCCGACAGCGCCCGTGCGGTCAGCTCGTTGAGCATGCGCGCGGGAACCCAGCAACGTTCGTCCAACAACTCCCTTAACCCCTTCACCGCGTCCACCAACGCCTGCTCATCAAGCCGGCTCTCTCGTAAATAAGCGAGATATGAGAATACGAAGCTACAGTGAATAGATGGCTCAACACCCTGTTTTACGAACGACATAGACACTTCCTTACTACAACTAAAATCGATTACGTCCTTATGATCACGCGTGATGGCAGGCGACGCGGCGTTGGCCGTCCGCTACCTCACGCAGTTCCGGTTTGGTCTCTTCACAGACCTGCGTCGCCATGGGGCAACGGGTGACGAAGGGGCATCCCAGCGGGGGATTGATGGGCGACGGTAAATCCCCTTCCAGCAACAGTACGTCCTTGCCGCGCTCCAGTTCCGGATCTGGAATCGGCACCGCGGAGATCAACGCTTTGCTGTAAGGATGCAGCGGCTCCCGATACAGATCGCGACTGTTCGCCACTTCCATAACATGTCCCAGATACAACACCATGACCCGGTCGCTGATGTACTTCACCAGGTTAAGGTCATGGGCGATGAAAATCAGCGACAGGCCCAGCTCCCGCTGCAGCTTTTTCAGCAGATTGACGATCTGCGCCTGAATGGATACGTCCAGGGCGGACACCGGCTCGTCGCAGATGATCAGGTCCGGCTCCAGCACCAGGGCGCGGGCGATGCCCACACGCTGACATTGTCCGCCAGAGAACTCATGGGGATAACGGTTGACCTGATTGGCGTGCAGACCGACCGTCTCCATGATGCTGACTACTTTCGCCTCCCGCTCCGCGGAAGACATCTCTGGATAATGGGTCTTCAACGGTTCGGCGATGATCTCCCCCACAGTCATGCGCGGCGACAGCGAGGCGATGGGGTCCTGAAACACCATTTGCAGTTTCTGGCGCCGCTTGCGCAACTGCGAAGGCGAGAGTCCGAGCATGTCCTCTCCCTGCCACACCACTTTGCCCTGCACGTTCTGCAGCATGCCGAGAATCGCACGCGCAAGGGTGGACTTGCCGCAGCCGGACTCCCCTACTATGCCGAGAATTTCCCCTGGATACAGGTCGAAACTGATGTGGTTCACCGCTTTCAGCTGCAACGCCTCTCCCCGCCAAGGCCAGACGCCGCCGCGCGGCAAATCGAAGCGAACGCAGAGATCCTGAACTCTCAATATCGGGTTGGCGCTGCTCATTGGGCGGCTCCTATCATCATGTCGGCATTACCTTTGTTCTTATATTGCAACTTCTTCATAACACATCTCCGCGCACGCCGGCCTCCAGCTCCAGACGCGCGCCGGCGGCGGGCGGCTCTTTTCTGTGCGGCGGCGTCCAGGGCTTATGACAGGCCCGCAAACGCGACCCGGACAACGCCTCCAGCGCAGGGACGCGCGCCTCGCACTGCTCGCTCGCCTCGCAGCAACGCTCCGCAAACGGGCATCCCGTCGGCGGATTCAGCAGATTCGGTGGATTGCCGGGAATGGAGTAGAGCTCATCGCTCTCGTCATCCGGTCTGGGAATCGCTTTCAACAGTCCCTGGGTATAGGGGTGGGACGGCGTTTTGAAAATATCCAAAGTAGAGCCGTATTCCATCATACGCCCGCCATACATGATCATGGTGTGATCACAGGCGCCGGCGACAATGCCCAGGTCATGAGTGATTAGAACGATCGAAATGCTGAGTTCCCGCTGCAGCTCTCTCATTAGATGCATAATCTGGGCCTGAACTGTCACGTCCAACGCCGTGGTCGGTTCGTCCGCGATCAGCATCTGCGGATTACACAGCAGCGACATGGCGATCATCACCCGTTGCCGCATGCCCCCGGAAAACTCATGGGGATACATGTTCACCCGCTCCCGCGCCTGCGGGATGCGCACGGCGTCCAGCATACGGATGGCTTCATTGAGCGCGTCCTTTTTCGACATCCCTTTATGGTGCATCAGCACTTCAGTCAGCTGATCGCTGACCCGCATAAAGGGGTTCAGCGAAGTCATCGGGTCCTGAAAGATAATGCCGATTTCTTTCGAGCGGATGCGATTCAGCTCCTGCTCGCTCAGGCCAATCAGTTCACGTCCATTGAATTTGATGCTGCCGGACACATGGGCGTTGCTGGCCAGCAGCCCGAGAATGGCGAACACGCTCTGGCTTTTGCCGGAGCCGGACTCCCCCACAATGCCCAGGGTTGCGCCTTTTTCGACGCTGTAGCTCAGTCCGCTGACCGCCTTGACCGATCCTTCGGGAGTGCTGAAGGACACGCTTAGATTTTCTACTTGCAACAATGTCATAACCTTCGCCTCAATTACCCTTGGGATCCAATGCGTCGCGCAACCCATCGCCGATGAAGTTAAAGCAGAACAGCGTGGCGATCAGCAGCGTCATGGGAAACGCCAGCATCCAGGGGGTGCTGCGCATGTTGTCGGCGCCCTCAGAAATCAATGCGCCCCAGGAGGTCTGCGGCTCGGAGACGCCCAGGCCGAGGAAGGAAATGAATGATTCGAACATGATCATTTCCGGCACCAGCAGCGCGGCGTAAACGATAACCACGCCCAGCAGGTTGGGAATGACATGTCGCAGGATAATCACCATGGGATGCACCCCAACGGTGAACGCAGCCTCAATAAATTCCTTACGCTTCAAACTCAGGGTCTGACCGCGCACGATACGGGCCATGTTCAGCCAGCTCACCGCCCCGATGGCGACGAACATCAACAGCACATTGCGCCCGAAAATCGCCATCAACACGATGACCAGGAACATAAACGGAAACGCGCTGAGCACGTCCACCAGCCGCATCATCAGGCTGTCGACTTTACCGCCGACAAACCCGGATACCGCGCCGTACAGGGCCCCGATGACCACCGCCACAAACGCGCCGAGCACGCCGATCATCAATGAGATCCGGCTGCCCTGCACTGCTCGTTGATACAGATCGCGCCCCACATGATCGAGGCCGAAGTAGTGCCCGCTTTCCAAATTGGGCTGCCCTTGTTCGTAGATATTGCTCAGGCGCCCCCAATCAATGGTTTCGTTGCTCCAATCTGAGGCATAGTGCCCCAAAAGAGAGAACGCCAGCAGCAGCGCCAGCACGCCCAGGCTGATCAACGCCGCCTTGTTGCGCGCGAAGCGTCTGGCCGCGTCCGCCCACAGGCTGCGGCCTTTGTATTTACCCATGTTGGCGGCCATCGCCGCCACGCCTTTGTCTTTGCCCATCAACAGCATGATTCGTATTCCTTGTTATCCGATTCGCTAGGTTCGCCGCTATCAGTAGCGGATGCGCGGGTCGAGCACGGTGTAGAGGATGTCCACTAACGCGTTGAAGAAAATGGTCAACGCGCCCACCAGAATGGTGACGCCGAGAATCAGGGAATAGTCGCGATTAATCGCGCCGTTGACGAAGTGCTGGCCAATGCCGCCAGTGGAGAACACTTTATCGACCACCACCGAGCCAGTGACGATGCCAACGAACGCCGGCCCTAAATAGGAAATGACCGGAATCATCGCGGGCTTGAGGGCGTGTCGCAAAATAATATGACTGCGCGGCAGCCCTTTGGCGCGGGCGCGCTGGATAAAGGTGCTGTTGATAGTTTCGATCATGCTGCCGCGAGTGATCCTGGCGACCTGCGCCACATAGGATGTGGCCATGGCGACGATAGGCAGAATCAGATACTCGATGCGCCCGCCTTCCCAGCCGCCGGCGGGCAGCCATTTCAGGTACACCGCAAAGATCATGACGCACAACGGCGCCAGCACGAAGTTGGGCAGCATGACTCCAGACATGGCGAAGGTCATTCCCGCGTAGTCAGGCCATCGGTTCTGATTGAGCGCCGCCACTACCCCAATGCCGATGCCGAGAAACACGACAATTACGAAAGAGAGCACCCCAATGTAGGCGGATCTGGGAAAGCTCGATGAAATCAGTTCATTGACCGTATGGTCTTTGTATTTGAAGGAAGGCCCCAAATCTCCTTGCGCCAGATCGCCAAGATAATAGAGATACTGTTTCCACAGTGGCTGGTCTAAATGGTATTTGGCTTCGATGTTTTTCATCACTGCTTCCGGGACCTTGCGTTCATTGGTGAAAGGTCCGCCGGGCGCGGCGTGCATCAACGTAAATGAAATAGTGACGAGTATCAGCAGCGTAGGAATCGCCACCAACAATCTTCTGATGATGAAGCTCAGCATGTTTTTATTTTCCCACTAGAGTAGAGCCGCCTGCGTGCGCAGGCGGCTAAAACTGACTTATTGCGCCTTGATGTACATATCTTTGGCGTAAGCGATGTCCAGAGGATTATTAGTGGCGTATCCGCCGAGCTGAGGGCTGACCATACGCAGGCCGCGGTAGAAGTAGATGGGCGCCACAGGCATTTCTTCGCTGAGGATCTGCTCCGCTTTCTCATAGAAAGGCGCAGGATCTGTGGAGTTGCGCGCGTCTGCAAGCAGTTTGTCGAATTCTGCATTGCTCCACTTGCCATCATTGTTGCCGCTGTTGGACAACATCAAGGTCAGAAAGGTGGAGGCTTCGTTATAGTCGCCGTTCCAGCCGTAGCGGGCCACTTTGAAGTTACCGGCGGCTTTTTCGGTCAGGAAGGTTTTCCATTCCATGTTGGTCGGCGTCACGATGGCGCCCAGTTTTTCCTTCCACATCTGGCTGATGGCGACGGCGATGGATTTGTGGCCTTCGCTGGTGTTATACACCAGATCGAACACCAGGGGGTTGTCCTTGTTATAGCCGGCTTCGTTGAGCAGACGAACCGCTTCAGCGTCTCTTTCCGCCTGGGTCATTTTGCTGATTTCAGGCGCGACATAATGGAAGCCGTTCACTTCTGGAGGGGTGATGCTGTAAGCGGGAGTCTGCCCGCCTTTGGTGATGTATTTGACGATGATGTCGCGGTCGATCGCATAGCTCAGCGCTTTACGTACGCGCACGTCGTCGAAGGGTTTTTCCTGCAGATTGAACTGATACATGTAAGTCGCCAGTTTTGGCACGGAGATCAGCTCATCGTTCATGTCTTGCTTGATGCGCTCCATCTGGGAAACCGGCACCGTGTTGGTGTGGTGCATCTCACCGGCTTCAAAGCGCTGCATTTCGGCGACGGTGTCGTCGATGGGCAGGTACACCACTTCATTGATGATGGTGTTCTCATTGCCCCAGTAGTGTTCATTGCGTACGGCGACCATTTTTTCGCCGACACTCCATTCTTTCAGCTTGTAGGCGCCGTTGGAGACGATGTTGCCAGGCTTGGTCCAGTCGCCTTTGTATTTTTCCACGGCTCTCTGTGGCGAAGGGAAAGTGGTGTAGTGGGACACCATGATGGGCAGATAGGTCACCGGCACTTCCAGAGACACCTGCAGGGTGTAATCATCCAGCGCTTTCACGCCCAGATCGGTAAGCGGTTTTTCGCCGTTGACGATGGCGGTGCTGTTGGCGACGCCGGCGACTTCCATGTAGTAAGCGTAGTTGGAGCCGACTTCAGGATTAACCGCGCGTCTCCAGGAATAGACAAAATCATTGGCGGTGACGGGTTCGCCGTCACTCCATTTGGCGTTGTGGCGCAGCTTGAAGGTCCAGGTTTTGAAGTCTTCGCTGGCGCTCCAGCTCTCCGCCACTCCGGGCAGCAACTGGCCGTTGGGACCACTGCTGGTCAAGCCTTCGAACAAATCATTAACGACGGCGCCGCCGACACTGTCATCCACCAGTTGAGGATCTATGGAGCCGGGCTCCGAACCATTACCCCTTACCAGCACCTGCTCCGCGGACAACGGCTCTCCTGTCGTCGGGTGCATTCGCGTTGTTGCGCTCCCAGATTGCTTCGCCCCCGACTTTGTCTCCATCTGACTGACTTGGGCGGCTTCCGCTTTTGGCGCGACGGAAACCGGTTCATCACCGGAACCGCCGCATCCTGACAAGGTAAAGGCAGCGGCCAACATGGTCGCGCCGGCAAACAGGTGTAATGTTTTCATAGATACTCGCAAACTCCTTAGCTATTTATTTTGTTCCTGAACGGTTAGCTGCATCGCGCATCGCCACGCACTATGCCGTCAGCCCCCTGCTCTCACAGGGGAACCAACGGCGAGTGGCCGGAAAGCTTACGTATAACCGCTCCTGAACGGACGATGACTCAGATATGTCGTGTGAATGTTTTCAACAAGAAGAAAAACAGATTCAGAGACTTCATGACTTCCCGTCCTGAAGCGCATCTTTTTCTTTGGCGAGAACATCCCTTTTTTTGTGATCGATCCAATCGGTCACCAGTCCATCCAAAACATTTAACGGAACGGCTCCGTCACGCAATACAATATCATGGTACTCGCGAATGTCGAATTTCTCACCTAATTCCTGCTTGGCTTTTTGTCTTAGCGACTGGAATTTAAGCATGCCGATCTTGTACGCAGTGGCCTGCCCGGGCATGACAATGTAACGCTCAATGGACCGGACCACGTCGCCGCGGGCGTTAGGCGTATTCTCCGCCAGATAGTCGATCGCCTGCTCCCGCGTCCAGTGCTTGGCGTGAATGCCAGTGTCGACAACCAGACGGCAGGCGCGCCACAGTTCCATGGACAAACGTCCAAAATCCGCATAGGGATCTTTGTAGAACCCCATCTCTTTCGGCAGCAGTTCAGAGTACAGTCCCCAGCCTTCGATGTAGGCGGTGTAGTCGCCAAACTTGCGGAAGGTGGGCAGCTTATCCAGCTCCTGGGAGATGGAGATCTGCATGTGGTGACCAGGAATGCCTTCGTGGTAGGCCAACGCATCCATCTCATAAATGGGCATTTCGCTCATCTTGTAGAGGTTGGCGTAATACAGACCCGGGCGATCCCCTTCCAGCGCTGGCGCTTCATAAAACGCCTTGCCCGCCTCCTGCTCTCGGAACGGCTCCACCGCTTTGACCTTCAGGTCCGCCTTGGGCAGCGTCAGGAACAGTTTGGGCAGGTTGGCTTTCATATCGTCGATCAGCGCTGTGGCCTTCTGCAGATACGCCTGTTTGCCCTCTTCCGTTTCCGGGTAATAGAACTGCTTGTCCTCACGCATGAAGGCGAAAAACGCCTGCAGGTCGCCTTTGAATTTCACCTGCTGCATGATGGCGCGCATTTCATCATGGATACGGGCGACTTCCTTGAGGCCTAGCTGATGAATCTCTTCCGCACTCATATCCGTGGTGGTGATGCGACGCAGCGCGTTGGCGTAGAACGCATCGCCATCGGGGAATTTCCAGACCCCGGCTTTGTCGTCAGCGCGCTTTTCCAGGTCAGCCAGATAGGCGATCAGTTTTTCGTAGGCCGGCTTCACCGACGTCAGCAGCGCTTTATTGGCTTCCGCGATCAGAGCCTTTTTACGCGCATCGGGAATGTCCGTCGTAGCGACTTTCGCAGAGAAGTCCGCAAGCAGGGCGCTCTCTTCCTCGCCGCCGAAGGGCTTGCCGCTGATGATGTTGCGGCTGGACTGGATCACTTTGGGAAAGACAAAACGCGGCGGAATCACACCCTCGTCCGCCCGCAACGCCAGCTGCTCAATAAGCTGATCGAACAGAGCGGGAATGCCGTTAAGTCGACTGATATACGCCTCTGCATCCTTCACGTCGTCAATGCTGTGCTGATTGATCAATAGAGAAGGCGTATCGGAATGGGTCCCGAACATCTGGTTTACCGGATAGTCGTAGTGACGCCAGCGGTAGTCTTCAATCTGCGCTTCCAGTTGCTGTTGCATCAACTGATAGCTCAGTTGGTTCGACGAATTGAGACGCAAGGGGTCCAGCGCCAGCAGATCCTGTAAATCCGCCTTGGCGATACGCAGCGATTCCTCGGCGAACGCTTCGCTCATGTCGTCCCATTTGTCGTAGTCAGTTTTGATGCCCAGATAGGACTGGAAGGTGGGGCTGCGCGACACCCAGCCTTTAAAAATACGGTCGAACAAGGCTTCCGCCTGTTGATCCGACGCTTCTGTCTGCGCCATCGCGGGTACGCTCCCTGTCTCCGCGGCCCAGGCCGCATTAGTGACAATGCCGCCGCCCAGGCTCAAGGTGGACAGCAGCACGCAGGAATACAGTTTTAACTTCGCTTTATACATCCGTTGGTTTCCATTCACTCATACAGTCCCCGTCCCATGACTACCTGGACGGGGCGCTCGTTGCTTAAATCGCCCGGGAGTCCGCGCCGCCTTTACTGCTCCGCGCCCGCGGTCAGAAAGCTGATCCAGCGTTTCGCGGCAGGAGCGCTGGCGTCAAAGCGCGATGCTTCTCGCATCGTCGCCAACGCCTCCTGGGACTGCTCCAGGTTGTAATAGGCCTGCCCTTTCAACAACAACGCCCGGCCTTTCTGCTCCTCGCTCATGTCTGTCGCGGGCGCGTTGAGCAAATCAACCAGCGCGCGATAGTCTTCGTTCTCATACAGCTGATAAGCGAGATCCAGTTGGGTGTCCCCGGTGACTTGTTGTTGCAGGGCGGCTTTGTAAGCGTCGATGGCGCGCTTGCGTTCCCGCGCCTGACGCCAGAAGCCGGCCAGCTTACGCAGGTTGTCGCCGTTGCTGACGACCACGCCGCGTTGCATGCCGTCCTCCATGATTTTGCCGGCGCGTAAGGGCGCATTCTGGTAGGCGAGATAGTTGGCGAGATTCACGAACTCTTTTTCCTCCTCCAGCATATCGCGTCGGTAGGCCATTTCGAGAACGGCGACCGCCGCGGCGTCCTTTTTGAGTTGCATATACACGCCGGACAACTGCTTCCAATACTGCTTTTTCTCCGGATATGCAAGCAGCAACTCCTTGAGCACGTTGACGGCCTGATCATATTCCTTGAGTTCATAATGGGCCGCCAGCAGCAGTTGCAGCCAGGATTCCTGCGCCTTGCTTTCCGTTGCAATGGCCTTGCGCACCACCGGTATCACCTTGGCGTATTGCTTCTGCTGGGAGTAGCAATTGGCCAGCGCCAGATACACGGCGGAGCCGGGCTTCTGCTTGGCCTGCTCGCTCTCCTGCAGATAGATCTCCAGCTGCGGCGCCGCTTTCGCGAACAAGTCCTGCGCCATATACATCTGCGCCAGGTTGTAGCGCAGCTCCCGCGCCAGCTCAGGCGGCAATCCCTCCACCTTCATGGCTTCCTCGAACACCTGCATGGCCTTCCCATACTGGCTGCGGGCGGCGTAGAGATAGCCCAAAGTACGCAAGACTTCGATATGGTCGAATTTTTTGCGCTTGCTGCGTTCTTTCTGCTCCAGCAGCAATGCTTCCGCATCGCCGTATTTTTCCTCGGAAATGTACTCCCTGGCTTTCACCACTTTTTTGTAGGTTTGCGGGGAGATTTCCATGCCTTCGGCGCTACACAGCGCGGCGGCGGTCAGCAACCATGCGGACAGACAGATCAGCACGCCCGTGCGGACTGCTTGTTTCATCGAATATGAACGGATATGTGTTGTCATCTGCGTCCCCGTTCCTAAAGAGTGAAGTCAATACGTTGTCGAGCCCGGGTGGCGACGGGCTTGCCGTCCACCATGGCGGGCTTGAAAGTCCATTTGGAAATACACTGCTTGGCGGCTTTGTCGAATATCTTGCGCGGCTCCGACGCCACCACTTTGATGTCTTCCACCCGACCTTGCGCGTTGACGGTGAATTCCACTTCCACCCAGCCTTCTATTCCGGCGCGCGCCGCTTCCCGTGGAAAGTCCGGCGGGAAGGTGGCTTTACCGATGACGCCGCTGTCTCCGGCGGAACTGGCCGCCATCCCGACCTGCCCCATCTGTCCCAGAGCCAGTCCCAGGTTGGCGTCAACCCGGGGCATGTCCACTTTGAGTTGCGGCGTCTGCGGACGCGAGGCGCTCTGCGTGGTCTTCATTTCCGGCGGAGGCGGCGGACGCTTCGGAGGCGGCGGTTTCGGCAGCTCCCGTTTGCGTTCCTTGACCGGGTCTTCCTTCTGCACCCGCACGAAATCGATCATACCGATGTCGTCCTTGTCCGCCAGTTCCTTGCCGTCATTGTGGATGAGCTGATCCATCAGCCGAAACAACCCCAGTACGGTGATCAAGGCCAGGCCTAATGCTGCTGCGAATCTGAATTTCATAACGATTTTCAACGAGGCCTACTTTTTCACTGCAGCGATGGAGATGTTCTGCACCCCCGCCATCCGCACCTGATCCATCACTTCCACCACGATGCCGGAACGGGATTCCGTATCCGCCTGAATCACCACCGCGCCTTCCGGGTTTTCCGCGCGCAGACGCTCCACATTGGGACGCACCTGGGCCACTTCCACCTTGCGCTTGTCGATCCACACCGCGCCATCATCCGCGACGGCGATCATGATGTTGCCCTTTTTCACCGTCTGCGCGGTATTGGCGCTGGGGCGGTTAACGTCAATGCCCGCTTCCTTGATGAACGACGTGGTGACGATAAAGAAAATCAGCATGATGAATACGATGTCGAGCATCGGCGTCATGTCGATGGCGGTGTCTTCCGACTCCGCGGAAGCATATCTTCTTCTCATTGTTCTATCCCCTGGCCCGACTCCCCGCCGGGCCGCCTCTAGTCTATATCCGCGTGTGCGTCTGTTTGCTGCGTCAATTCGTCGCAGGCGTTAGTGATGCTGTAATTTGTCGGTCAGCTCCCGGGTCACTTTCTGGGCGCGCTTTTCCAATTGCACGGCGAAATAAATGCCGGACAGCGCCGCCATCATTCCCGCCATGGTGGGAATCGTCGCCTTGGAAATGCCGGACGCCATCGCCCTGGGGCTGCCGGTGCCGGTGACGGCGAGTACGTCGAACACCTGCACCATCCCCACCACCGTTCCCAACAGTCCCAACAAAGGACAGAGCGCGATTAGCGTCTTGATCAAGGGCAGTGACTGATGCGCGCTAATGGACGCCTGCGAGATCAACGCGCGGCGCACTTGCTGATTGTTCCAGGCCGCGGCCTCAACACGTTCGCTCCATTGCAGCAAAATGCTCTTCGCCTGAGCCGGAAAGCTCATGGCGAAGAAGAAGTAACGCTCCAGAATCAGCGTCCACAACAGCACGGTCAGGACGAAGATGGCGATCAGCACGTCGCCGCCCAGGCCCAGAAAGCGCTTGATGGACTCAATTTCGTCAAGAATGAACCAAACCATAATTCCAGCTCCGGCTAGCGCGCCGCTTCCGCTTCTTTATGCAAGGCGATAAAGCCTGCGCTCTGTTCTTCCAGCGTCTGAATCAGACGGCGGCTCTTGCCGTTGACGAGGGTGTGGGCGAAAACCAGGGGCACCGCCACAATCAGCCCCAACATGGTGGTGACCAGGGCTTCGGAAATACCGCCCGCCATCAGTTTGGGATCGCCGGTGCCGAACAGGGTGATGGCCTGGAACGTGGCGATCATGCCGATGACCGTTCCCAGCAGCCCTAACAGCGGAGCAACAGAAGCGAACAGCTTGATGAAGCCGACGCCCTTCTCCAGTTTGGGGGCGTTTTTCATGATCACTTCATCCAGTTTCAGCTCCAGCGTCTCCACATCCGCGTCTTTGTTATCCTGATAGGTTTGCATGATGTCGCCCATGGGATTGCCGCGAATCACGTCCTTGGACTTAAGCTGTTTCTTCACGCCGGACTGGATGTAGCTGAGGCGCAGGTAACCGAACAACGCCAGCAGCAGACCCACCGCGCCCAGCGCGAGAATCACATAGCCTACGGCGCCGCCCTGCTGAACGCGTTCTTCCAAACTCGGACTCTGCACCAGCAGCGACAGGATCACGCCCCGTGAGGGGTCAATGAAAAACGGCTGATAACCGTCATTGGCGTTTTCCAGACCCGCCGCCAGTTCCAGCATGGCGCTTTCCGGCTGCCGTGAGAGCTGCTCGAATTTGCCGGTCTGGGCGGAATAGTTGAGGTACTTGCCGTCCGCGATGGCGTTGAATGTGCCGATGCGGGTGACGCTTTTCTCCGCCTGATCGCCCTCGCCGTACACCACGGTGGCGTCGAAACGGGTGACTTCTCCCGAGGCGGTCATGGCCTGATAAAGCTCAATCCAGAACTTCTCCAGCTCATCGATAGATGGCAACGCCGTGCTCTCCGCCAATGAACTCATCAGCGCCATGCGCTCCGGGTATTGCGCCGTGACCATGGACGCCTGAAACACGCCTTTGGTGTCGTTGGCGGTCTGCCGCACCAGGCCGAACATCTCGCCCAGGGAGCCTTTACGCTGCTCCAGGGTTTCCTTCAGTTCGGTCAGCTGTTTTTCGTTGTCATCGTAAGCGGTTTTCAGGTTGTCCATACGGGCCTGCTCCGCCTTCAATTCCGCCTGAGCCTTTGCCAGCAGCGCCTGACGCTGATCTTTCTCCGCTTTGAATTTCGCTTCGCGGCTTTTGTTTTCTTTGGACTCGGTGACCCGGTCTTCCTTGATCTGCTGTAACAGCGCCTGTAGGTCTTCATTGGTGCCGGCTTTGACAGCGGTAGTCGCCAACGCCGCCGCCAGAATGCAACTGGAGACAGTTAAATGTTTGAGTATTCTCATCACTTCGCCCTCGCAGCCAGCACAGGTAATTTAATCAACGCGGGCGGCGCCTGTTTCTTGGCGATCTTCAGCCCTTGCGACACGGCGGAGCGGTAGGTTTCCGGCAGCGCTTCCCATTGTTTTTTATCTTTGTTCCAGTGGCCGGTTTCCGCGCCATCCGGCGTTTGATACATCAACGCGATACGGCCGATGCGCAGGAATTCGTAGGTTCTCAGTTGCTCGCCTTCGCCGAGGCTGGCCTTGTAGGCTTCGATGGTGCGACCGTATTCGTTCTCCACCTCGTAAGCTTCCAGAATTTTGCGGAATTTCTCTGACGTGGACACATCAGCGCGATCCATCAGGGCGCGCAGATCCGCCACCCGCTTGCGCCGTTCATCCATCTGGAAGGGCACATCCGCTTCCACGAACTGCTCCAGCGCCGACACCATGCGCAGCATGAGCGGAACCACTTCCGTACGCGTCTGCTCCAAGGCGGAAATCTGCGTATTCAGAGAGCTCAACTCCGCCTGTTGCGAGCTGACAATGCGCTCATTCTGATCGTTATAGGCTTTCAGGCCTTCGATCTGGCGGATGACGTTCTTGTACTCGGACAACAATTCGTCGGACTGGTCCGCCAGTTTGTCCACCCGCGCCTGAGATTGCTGCGAGGACTGAACCATGGCGGTTTGCGCGGCGACGGACTCGCCCAGAGTATCGGCATAGACTGGCAGGGACAGCGTCAGTCCCGCCAGGGGCGCTGCAATTAGCAGTTTGGAAATCGATCTGATCTTCATAAGTTTCAATAATCTTGCAAAAACTATCATCGTCGACTCCTGAAAAAGACCCCGCCCGAAAGCGGGGCGACTACAGGAAAACGACCGTTGTAGTCCGACCAGGCCGCCTTACGGACGGCTTAGCCGGCTCATCCATTACTAAAAGGTCTGGGTGTACTTGAAGTAGGAGACCCGTCCCTGAATGCTGTACAGCTCTTCTGAGTAGGTGACGCCATCGGCGCGGAACGAAGGCTCTTCGTCGAAGAGGTTACGTACGCCCAGAGCGATGGTGGCGTCCCAGGGCGTGTTGTAGCTGTAGTGAACGTTCCACACGGTGTTGGAGTCGACGTGCCCGTCGCGCTCATTTATAGCGGAATCCGACTGCGGTCCGATGACTTCGGCGTTCAGGTAAACATCATGGGCGTTGTTAGGCGTGGTGTAGCCAACGCCCGTGTTGAAGCGGAAGCTGGGATATTCCCAACGGCCCACGTAGTCGTTCACAGGTCCGCCGGGGAACTCGTCTTTCTCGAAGCTCAGGATATAGGTGCCGGAGAAGTCGTAACGCAGCGCGCCGAAACCATAGTCTTCACCCCAGTTGAACTTGACGTCGAGACCTTCGGTTTTGTTCACGCCAAAGTTAACCATGGGCGCGACGGCGGACAGGATGCGTCCGGAATCGGAGCGGGTGATGTAAGGTGAGGATTCGCCAGTGGCGACTTCCTGGTTGATGGAGTTTTGCAGCTCCAGCAACTGGATGACGTTTTCGATTTCGATGGAGTAGTAATCCACGGAAACGTCCATGGATTCAGTGATGTTCCACACGGCCCCTGCAGTGAAGGAGGTGGATTCCTCCGCCTTCAGATCTTCGTTGGAGGAACGGGTGACGTTGTACTGGCGTTCATCGCAATCGCCGCCGCAAGTGACGTAGTCCACCGCGTAATCCGCCGAGAATGAATCCGCCGCGTACAGGTCGCTCAAGGTCGGCGCCCGGAAGCCGGTGCCGTAGGTGGCGCGCAGCGTCAGATTGTCCAGCGGTTGATAGCGGACGGTGGCTTTACCGGTGGAGGCGGAGCCGAAATCGCTGTAACGGTCATAACGTCCGGCCAGATTCAGTTCCACCTGGTCGGTGATCGGCGCCACGGTTTCAATGTAGAACGCGCGCATGTTTCGTTCCCCTGCGGAAGAGTTGCCGGAGCTGCCCAGCACGTTGCCGGCTTCCGACTGGTCATCCACTTTGGAGGAGAAATCCCAGCTCGCGTATTCCGTACCCAGGGCCCAGGAAACCGATCTGCCGCCGATTTCGCCAAGGTCAAAAGACACACCGGCGGTCGCCTGTTCAAACGTCATCTGATCTTGCGAGAACGGCGAGTATTTCAGGCTCTGGATGCTTTCCGCGTCAAACTCGCCGCCGGTGAACTTACCGGAATCCAGCAAGGGCTGAATCAGAGGCTTGAGCACGTAACCGGTGGATGTCTTGGTGTTGTTGGCGTAGTTATGGTGATAGTTGGCGTTCCAGCTCAGATCGCCCACCAATTGTGTCTCCACTTCGCCTTCCAGACCGAAAACCAGATCCAACTGCGTGTCGGAGACTTTATCGTCACGAGGTCCGATGGGTGAGAAGCGGTATAGCACAACGGCAGGATCGTCATCGCCGTTCACCACGCCATCGCCGTTAGTGTCCGGGTCCAGCCCGTTTTCCGCAAAGAACGCAGCGCCGCCGGAGGTGTTCTGGTCTATCTCAAACTGGTCCGCAACCGGCGCGAAGCGGCTGAAGCTTTTGTTCTGGTTGAAAATAACCCGCGCCACAAAGTCCAGATTATCCTTCAGCTCCTGACGTCCCGTCAGCATCACCGAGTCACGGCTCAAGGAGGCGGTTTTGGCGGCTTCGCCAGTGTAGTCGTAGGCGCAAACCAACTGACTGGGATCGGTTTTGCTATCCCGATACGGACCATGGAAAGGGCCTTTACAGTTGCCGTCTCCATCCAGGGAACCGGCCAACGGCTTGATGGCGTAGCCGTTGGCGGGGTCGAGTACGTTGCGTCCGTAGTAGCTTTGTCCGCTGGTGTCGGAGAAGAATTCGGAGCCAAAGCCGGTCGCTTTCAGGTACTCACGGTCACGCAGATTGACGATGCCTTTGGAGTCATGCTCGTAGGAGAACAGCAGGTTGCCTTTCTCTGTCGTCGTTCCCAGCGCCAGGTTATAGGATTCCTCTTCCCCACCCTCATGTTTCGGCAGGCCTTTGCCATAAGAGATGATGCCGCCGTCCAGATCTTCCTTCAGGATGATGTTAACGACGCCCGCGATGGCGTCGGAACCATAAATCGCAGATGCGCCATCGGCGGTGATTTCAACACGCTCGACAATAGCGGCGGGAATCGCATTCAAGTTGACGGCGCCGGCGGGTCCGGTGTCTGAGCCGCTGGGAGAAACCGGAACGCGAATGCCGTTAATCAGCACCAGGGTTCTGCCCTCGCCCAGGCCGCGCAGGCTGATGGTCGACTGCGATTGCGCCGTAGAGCCTGAGGACTCCGAGATCGAGCCAAAGCTGTTGCCGGCGGCGGAGCGCAGCACGTCCGCAATGCTCAGTTCGCCCGTGCGATCAATATCCTCGCGCGTGATGACCTGCACCGATTGGGCGCCTTCCATGTCCGCCCGCATAATGCGTGAACCCGTGACGCGAATCTTTTCCAGTTTTTCCACCGGCGCGCTTTCGGTTTCCGCCTCGGTGGAGGCATCCGCATCGACAGGTTCTTCCGCATAAAGATTGGCGGCCGCACCCATGGTTAATACAGAAACCAGCGCCCCGCGAGATAAATTAAGTGATATAGCCTTAAAGGATGCTATGGACGACTTCTCCGTCATTTTACTTCTTCTCCAAGTTGAATGTTGTCCTGAGTGATGACGAAGACGGATGGCAATTCCTATGCCAGAGAACTTTTATTAATTCAGCAGTTTGGGCGTTTTTTAATCATCCACAATATAGACCAAAAAGAATAAGCATTTATACGTATTTTATAAATTTTAAACGGCTTACTTTTATGTTTTAAAAGATTTATCTAACGGGTGTTATCAGCGATCCATTTTTATCAAAAAAATAGTGACAACATATTTTGACTTTTATTTATATTTTCACCTCAAAAAAGAATCAAAATGATTAATCATTTTTTGACTCGTTTTTTATTAATAATTGCAATTACAGATAAAACACCACCTCTCACAGCCACTCCCCTATCGCCGATTCACTAGGTCGTCATAAAACTTTCATCTGCTTATGCGATAAGGCTGTGCGCCTTCATGGGGCGCCGCCGCTAACGACGCCCATTATCGGTGCGAAATTGAGATAAATATTGGGAAAAGCACGGTACTGAAGGCGTATAAAACGCAGTAGAATCCGCCCCGTGAACCAATCACGAGCGTTATCACCGGAAAGTCTTACATTAAAAGGAAGTATCTTATGTCCATCAAAAAGCATTTAAGAAAAATGTGGGTCGCCCCACTGGCGTTCTGCGCAGCGAGCGCTTCCGCAGACGTCGCCTATTTCGAATTCACCGACGTCGAACCAGAGCAGACCTTTGTCATCCAATTAACGGATAAAGCAAAAATTCAGCAGGCGCGGGATATTCTGGCTAACGGCCAGGAAGACTTTTATCACGTTATGGGCTATGTCACTCCCTCTCCTGCGCCTTACAACCCCAGATGGCAATACCACCTGGACACAGACACCATCAGCTTCTTCGAATTTGCGATCGAAGTGTGCGACGCCTCCATGCAATACGTGCAGGAACACCTGAATGAAGTCGGTGGAGCCTTTCTCCCTGGCAATATCTGGTGTCCCTGGAGTTCAAAGCTGGTGAGAGAAGTCGGTTCTCCAACTCAGGAATAACCTGACCCGTTCATTCAATGCAAAGGCCCAAGTCTGGTGCGGGCCTTTGCTAACGCTTCCTATCCCCTGTATTTCCCTGTCGTCACATGCCTGCAATAAGCCCCGGCCACGATTCAGCTATAGTTAAAAGTACGTCGCACAAACCCTTTTACGCCCCATGCTCTATTGGCTTCGTCTCTTTTTATTGCTGGTTTGCGCCACCACCGTTATGGCGGAAGAAGACCAGCAGGTGATTCTGGCCAACGGGGAGTGGGAGCCCTTTCTTTCCGAACGCCTGCCCCACTATGGCTTCGCCTCACACTTGGTCACGGAAGCGTTCGCCGCGGTAGGCGTGCAGGTGGAATACCAGTTTTATCCCTGGGCGCGCGCAGAAGCGATGGTGGAAGGCGGACAGATCGACGGTTCTCTGCTTTGGACGCAAACGCCACAGAGGAGTGAGTTCGCTTATTTCAGCGATGTGGTGGTCACCCAGGATGAAGTGCTGTTTCACCTGCGCGTACTACCCTTAGAGCCAAAGTCGCCCGCCGATCTACACGGCGAATCTATCGCCGTCCCCCTGGGCTCCAAACTCGGCGTTTGGAAAGAGGCTGTGGAGTCCGGACAGGTGATGGAGTTCGGAGTGCGGGACATCGAAGTAGGGATGAATATGTTGCTGCGACGACGGGTAGACGCCTTCCCGCTCGCCAAAGCAGTAGGCTACAGCGCACTGCGTGCGCACTTTTCGCCTCAGGAGCAAGCGCTCATCACTCACTCCGCCGCCGTGTTCGATCGCCATGAATACCGGCTTATGCTATCCCGCAAGCGACCCATGAACGCCAGATTTATCCTGCAGTTCAACGAAGGCTTGCGCCGCCTGCGCGCAAGCGGTCGGTATCAGGAAATGGAAGACGCCTATTATCGCGGCGACTATGACGCCCGTGACTCCACAGATGACTAAATGCTCAGGCGCGAGGGAAACGCCGCATAAAGCGCTTGTCGATAACGTCTTTCCAACGCCATACCCACTCCCCCGCCAGACTGATGCATCCTCGCGCGCCCACCGCATCACGACCGCCGCAGGCCAGCAAACTCAAAAAGCGCCGCTGTGGACGATAGGCCCGCATCGGCAGGCCACGCAGCAGGCGATGCAGGTTATCGAGTAAGAAAGGAGCCTGACGCACCGCATACACCCCCGCCCTGGGCGTAGGGGAGGCATCAATCCAGGCGCAATCACCGACGGCGAACACCTCAGGAAAAGCGATGCTTTGCAGGCTGGGCGTGACGCGAATAAAGCCCTTGGAGGTTAAAGGCAACTCCGTCTGGGTCAACCAGGGCGCCGCTTTGCCTTGCGTACACCAGAACACATGATCCGCCGGCAGCGTCCGCCCCGTCTTATCCACCAGGCTCTCCGACCTCACTTCCGCGACATCGAAGTCTGCCTGCGTCTTCACGCCATAGCGATCAAAGCGGCGTTGCAGCCAACGCCGCATACGTTGGGGATAATCCGCCACCGGCTCGCTGCGCGCCACAAGGGCCACACAATGGGCGACAGGAGCCGACTGCAACGCATGAGCAATAGCGAACGCCAATTCCACTCCGCCCGCGCCGCCGCCCACCACGACAATATTCCGCACTGCCGGATCGGCGCGCAGGCTAGCATAGGTCTCACGCCAGCGGGGCCAGAAGTCAGCGATGGGTTTAACGGGAATCGCATAGCCAGACGCTCCTGGCGTGCTCAAGTCAGGAACCGCGCCGATATTGAGGGATAGATAGTCGTAACGCAGCGCTTCTCCACTTTCCAGAAGCGCCATGCGCCCCAAGCAGTCCAGCCCTTTCACCCGTCCCTCAAGAAACTCCGCTCCCGAATGACGGCACAAAGCCAGCAAATCAATATGCGCCTCCGCATAGTCATAGTGCCCCGCCACCAACCCAGGCAACATGCCTGAATAAGGACTCAGCGGCCGCTCGGAGACCAGAACCACCCGCACGTTCGGCAGAGGGTCCTTCGCCAGCGCCAGCAGCAACAAAGCGTGGGTATGCCCGCCGCCAAGAAGAAGTAAAGTGAGAGTACCGGATGGTTCAGCCGTCACAGGATATCGTCCGCACGTCAATGAAATATTGCACTCGTTATCCCTGAATAATAGCTGGTCAGCAACCCGAAATACGCAGTAATCTTGAAACGCCCATGCAGTATTTTGGCGATGTGAGCTATCTTTCTTCTATTCATAGTGGAGGCTTATCGTTATGACGGCTCGCTTATTCTGGCGCTCGGCGACACTGCTCTGTCTCTTCATTACGTCCTTGGCGATGGCGGGCGACATACCCGGCTCAGAGGATCATCCCATGGTGTCCCGGTACGCCGGCGCGGAAATCATCAAATACGAAAAACAGGCTTTCACTGAAATATCCCTGGCGCAGACCCCGATCCAACAGCGAGGCGGCAGGGACAAAAATCCCGGTGCGTTTCTGGAGCTGGAAGGAAAATTGACCCGCGTGGCTTACCGCATTCCCGAGGGGCGCAGTACCTTGGAAGTTTATCGTAACTACGAGGAAGCGCTACGCGGAGCGGGTTTCGAGATCCTGTTCAGCTGCAAAAATGAAGAATGCGGCGGTAAACCCGCCGGGCGCCCCTTCAACGAAATCGTGACGCCCAAAGACCTCACTGTAAAAATGATGTTTCATGAGAAGGACCAACGCTACCTGCTGGCGCGCCTGACCCGGGAAGATCAAACCGTGCATGTGGCGGTATACATCACCAAGGCTTACTCCATCGGCGGACAGGATAAAAACCGGGTGTTCGTGAATACGCAGGTGGTGGAATCAGCGCCCATGCAATCCGGCATGGTGAAGGTGGACGCAGAGGCCATGGCCAAAGGCCTGGATGCGGAGGGACATATCGCGTTGTATGGCGCCTACTTCGACACCGACAAGGCGGATATCAAACCGGAATCAGCGGAAACCCTGGCGGAAATCGCCAAGCTTATGAAGTCCCAGCCGTCGCTAAAGGTCTTAATTGTCGGCCACACTGATAATGCTGGCGCGCTCGATTACAACCGCAGCCTTTCAGAGCACCGCGCCAAAGCCGTGATGGACGCCCTGGTGAGTCAGTACAAGGTTGGCGCTGAACGCATGACCGCCTTAGGCGTCGGTATGGCGGCCCCTGTCGCCTCCAACGAAAACGAAGCAGGCAAAGCCAAAAATCGCCGGGTTGAGTTGGTGAAAAGGTAACCGGATAAGATACCCCTCATTTAAGAGAGATAGACAACCAGAGGCCCGCAAAAGGGCCTTTGGTGTATACGTGAAATAACCGGCATATCCGAATACGACCTTTCCTTCTCTCCCCAGTCTATCTCTACTCCGTTCGCCCTGAGCCTGTCGAAGGGCCTTCCAGAGAGCTAATCCATAGGCAATGATCTTTAATCAACATCAGGAAAGTGGACTATTTTTTCCTCGTCGCTCTGGGAAGCCCTTCGACAGGCTCAGGGCGAACGGGGGGAATGCAGAACGGGCATTCTACGCCGAAGAGTAGAATTTCAAGATGCCTGATATTCCCCATCCATAGTGCACCGCAGATGATTGGTCGATGGGTTACCTAACAAAGCATCAGGCGGTCAAAGCCAATCGCGAAGCCAATTCCTTGCTTATAAGCGCCGCCTCCGACCACTTGCTTTTGTGCACCCAGCTTGGGTACTGAGATTTCGAAGCCATCCTCCATGTAGTAACTTAGCCCGCGCTTCACGGCGCTGAACACTTCGTACTCCCTGGTTTGCAAAGCCACCATGTTTTCCGCCAGGGCGATCAGTTCTTCCCGAACCTCAGCGGAGGTGGGATTAATGACCTCAACCCCGAACTGAAAGAATTCCCGGTAGCGGCCTTCCTGAGGACGCTCATAGCGCCAGCAGCGTTCAAAATACCAAAGCCGCACGTTCTTTCTGCGCTTGAAGTGTTTGTCCGCCACCAGTTGCACCGTCGCTGTTCCTTCTGGACGCAGACACAAAGAGCGGCCTTTCTTATCCGGAAACACATACATCTGCCCAAGTATCTCTTCTCCCGCCTTGTCGATGTAGACCTGAGAAGGTTCAATGGAAGGCAGAATCATTTCTTCAAACCCACTGGCTTCCGCCAGCGCAATCATCTGATTCAGCAACGCCCTGCGCTTCTTCGCCGTATCGCCACTGATAATTCTTACGCCTTTGGCCAGACCTTCAATTTTATATTCCATAACAAATTCCCATTCACTGAATTAAAAACAATAAAAAAGCCCTCGCAGCAACGCTGGGAGGGCTTTCTCAGTGAACGGGCTTAACTTTCAACCAAGCAATAGCTCTCCCAGCCGACGATGCGACAGTGGATGCAGATGCTTTGGATGGATGTTGAAAGTAATCATGCCGGACATTATGCGTCCGAACAAAAGGATGTCAACCCGCCAGGCTGACGCCATGCGTCGGAGCAAAAAAGCAAAGAAAAGGCCGCGCCTCATAAACAGAGATCGCCGCCTTGATTTTCATTTAGATGAGCCGCGTTTTAATCAGACGTTATTCAACGCGTTGAGCCGCCACAATAAAGAACATCGGGCGTTCCAGCTCGACTTTCAGTTCTGGACATGCCTCGATTTGCTCTGCGCTGGGTCGCCACTCCTCCAGATGCTTCAGGGTGAAGCCCGTATTAATCAGCATCGTCAGATAGGTTCCCAGAGTACGGTGTTGTTTAACCACGCCATCCGCTAACCAGTCAGTGGTTCTTGGCCCTTCCACCAGATACTGGTTGATAGGCCAAAGCGTGTTTTTGCGCTGGTCTTCCGCCCAGCCAGGATTCCTGGGCGCCGTATAGATCGGATGCTCCGCAGAGAAGATCAGCCAGCCGCCGGGTTTCAGACTGTTATACGCCTGTTCAAACAAGCCTTGCAGATTGGCGATGTAATGCAGCGTCAGCGAACTGTATACCAGGTCGTAACTGTTCACCGGCAGGGTCAGCGTCTCCAGATCCTCACGCGCATACTGGATGTGGGCGTCCGACGTCATTTCCTCTGCTTTGCTCAGCATATTCTGGGAAACGTCGACGCCCAGCACGTTGGCGGCGGACTGCTCACGCGCCCAGCGGCAGAACCAACCAAATCCGCAGCCCAGGTCTGCAACATTCGCGTTCGCCAGCGGGGGCATCAATGCCTTAATCGAAGCCCACTCCGGCGCTCCGTCCAGCCCATTCAGGGAACGTGGCAACTGGCTGTAGCCTTCGAAGAAAGAATCGGTGTCGTAAATATTTTGTGTCATTAGTGTGTACTCCGTTTGAAAAATGCCGGCAACGAACGGGATACAACTTCCTACAGGCGTGACGAAGCCCCGTCCGTTGATACGGCGGGGCTGATTTCGCAATTACGCGAACTTAGATTTGCTCACGAATTACGGACGCCCCACCAGGAACGCCCTCAATTCGGGAAACAATATGAATATCGATGTAAATCATCGCGCGATTATTTCAGGGGACAAATATAGCGTCAATGCAATTCTGTATTCGTACTGGTCCCCAACGAGCAATTCCGTTGGGGGGACAGAAAAAAGCGGATAGGGATTACATCCGCTCCAGGGTTTCGATGCCCAGCAAATCCAGACCTTGTTTCAGGGTCTTGGCAATGAGCAGTGAAAGCATCAAACGCGAGCTACGTACAGGTTCTTCCGCTTTCAGCACCGGACAAGCTTCATAGAAGTTGGCGAACTCTTTGGACAATTCATAGAGATAGCCACACAGAATGTGCGGACAGCCTTCAGACGCCACAGAGTGCAATATTTCATTGAACTGCAACAGTCTGACCGCCAGCGCACGCTCAATGGGCTCCGCCAGTTGCAGGTCACCTTCAAAGGTCAGATTGCCGACTTCGCCTTTCTTGAAGACATTCACAACCCGGCTGTAGGCGTACTGTACGTATGGCGCGGTGTTGCCTTCCAGGCTGAGCATGGCGTCGAAACTGAAGATGTAATCGCTGGAGCGGTTCTTGGACAGATCCGCGTACTTCACCGCCGCCATACCGACGACGTGAGCAATGCGATTAAGCTCTTCTTCCGGCATTTCCGGATTCTTTTCTTTCACGACGGCGTATGCCCGACCTTGCGCCTCGGTGAGCAGATCCGCCAGCTTAACGGTGCCGCCATCCCGAGTCTTGAAGGGCTTGCCATCGGTTCCCAGAACCATGCCGAACGCCATATGCTCCAGAGACATATCAGGGCTGACGAAGCCTGCCTTGCGACCGGCTGCATAGACCTGATTCAAGTGCAATGACTGCCGCGCATCGACGAAATAAAGCACCCGATTCGCCTTCAGAACCCGCTCTCTGTAACGCAGAGCCGCCAGATCAGTGGTGGCGTACAGGTAACCGCCGTCAGACTTCTTCACGATCAACGGCACAGTCTCATCGTCTTTGCCTTTGAACTCGTCCATGAAGACACACTCAGCGCCGTCACTGTTGGTCAGCAGGCCTTTCGCGCGCAGATCATCGATAACGTTCGGCAGGTCTTCGTTATAAGCGCTTTCCGGCATCACGTCCGCCCGCGTCAGGCTGACATTCAAGCGTTCATATACGTCTTCACAATGCTGCAGAGAGATATCGATAAATGTTTTCCACAGCGACAGGCATTCCTGATCGCCGGATTGCAGCTTAACAACATACTGACGCGCGCTATCCTTGAATTCAGGATCTTCCTCAAAACACTTCTTGGCCTGACGATAGAAGTTTTCCAGGTCAGCCAGCTCCATGGACAGGGTCTGCTGGTTTTCCGTCTTCAACTTGTTCATGTAGGCCAACAACATGCCGAACTGAGTGCCCCAGTCGCCCACGTGGTTCTGACGAATCACCCTGTGCCCCAGAAACTCCAGTGTTCTGACGACGGCGTCGCCGATGATGGTGGAACGCAGATGGCCAACGTGCATCTCTTTCGCGAGGTTAGGCGCGGAATAATCCACCACCACGGTCTGTTTGGGGCTGTCCAGAGGAATGGTCAGGCGCGGATCGGCCAGCACCTGACGCAGGCTCTGACTCATCCAGTCTTTACTCAGGAAAATATTGATAAAGCCAGGGCCGGCGATTTCAACTTTCTCGGCCATGTCGCCCAGATCCAGAACGTCCAGGACTTTGGCGGCCAATTCGCGCGGGTTCATTTTCAGCGCTTTGGCGACGCCCATCACGCCATTGGCCTGATAGTCGCCGAATTGAGGCTTGCCGGACGGCTTCACGATCGCCGGGGAGCCTTCTGGAGCGCCCGCCGCATGCAGCGCTGCGCTGATTTTCTGTTCAAGCAATTGTTGCAGATTCATAGGAAGATCTTCGTTACTCACAGCAACGGGAGTCCGCCGCTGAAACTGATGGAAATGGCGGCCATGATACCGCAGTATCCGGTCAAGGAAAAATCCGCAGTTATCCGGGTAAGACAGAATGTCACGAATTGAAGGGAACGCCCGCCGGCGAGGAGAGCAGCGGACGTCTATAGATGATTACTCTGAAGGCTGCTCGTCTAATGTACGAGCGATTAGAGTAAAGGCAATGTCAGTACCATATCGAGTCTCCAGGTCTCTCTTAACAGCTTCCGCCAACCCTATATAGCTAACGTGGCCAAATAAAGTCTCAACCTTGTAGGGCTGCCAAACTGTTCCGAGCATATGCTCCATATTATCCATGTTACAGCTCTCGGATTTAATCAGTTCATTCGACTTAAGCGCATGCAGAGTTTTAACAGCGGGACCATCCAGCATAAACCCGTTTGGTTCTAACGCATGAGTCAACGCAACGCCCTTTTCACTGACTAACGTTAATTTATAAGGCGTCTCTGGGGTCTGAAAGCGTTGAAAGTTCTGGCCGCCAACATAGAGCGAACCATCAGGTTCACGGCAGAATGAAACTTTGTTTGTGTATATAGATTCTCCCAGTTTTAGATCGGGAGTTATTGCAACAATCTGGTTATGACGAAACAGATAAGAGATATTCTCTTCCACATTAAACTGTGCGGATGCAGTAGTGGATATTGCTAAAAGTAGCCCTGCTAGTGTTTTGGTCATACTGACTTCTCCTTTTTAATAAGTACTCCTCACCTGTCCAGGTGAAGGCGAATCATACTCACAATTATATATTTTTCATACTAATCAATTACCTGATCCGAACATCATAATCGCAAAAACGACAAATCAGGCTTGTCAGTCGTCCTGAGTTACTATACTTTCGCCTCACTCGTCACATTGCTTTATATACAAGCGCAAGGACATTTTTATTTGTACAGAAAGGAGTCTGACTTGCCTTTTTACGTTAGTTATATAATCTGAAATACATGCTTTTTATTGCTGAGATATATCGTCAATAAGTTTCGATAGGCCACGCCTGCACTTTTGATATTTCCGGGCGGCTAGCGGTTGATGGTCGAGAGGAGCCTGTAGCCATACAGGCTACCGCAGAGCTGGAAAAGAAAGTCAGTGAATCGGGTTATGATCGGGGTTATAAACTTCACATTCACAGTATGAAAGTACACTAAGCTCAACGCCCCGATGCATGCAGATTATGGCCGATTTATTTCGGCCATAACCTTTTTCTCAGATCAAATCAGCGTATTACCAGATAAAACGCGCCGCCGCCCCGCTGCACCAGCAGGAGCAATTTGGTCTCCCCTACGTCCACTACTTTTTGCAGGTCGCCAACGGAATTTACCCGGCGATTATTAGCGCCGATGATAACATCGCCAGGACGCAGTCCGCTGTATGCGGCGTTTGAATTGGGCGCCAACCCGGTCACCACCACGCCGGAACCATCTGGATTATCCTCAAACGAGGCGCCTTCCAGCAGCTTGTGGATACGAGTGTCGCCAGCGATGCTGTTGGGCGGCTCCTGCAAGGTCACTTTCACGACTTCTTCGTCGCCCTCACGCAAAATAGTCACACGCAGTTTGTCGCCGATTTTGCGTTGTCCAATCTGGCTGCGCAAATGACCTGCGCTACGAGTGGGCTTGTCGTCAACGGCGATAATGATGTCTCCGGTCTTCAAACCACCCTTCTCCGCTTCAGAATCCTTGCCGACGCTGGTGATCAGAACGCCGCGCTGGCCGTTACGCAGCTTGAAGGCCTGGCGCAGATCCGGGGTGATGTCCTGAATCCCCACGCCCAGTTGCCCGCGTTTTACTTCACCGTGCTCTACGATCTGATCGATGCTGGCCTTGGCCATATTGATAGGAATCGCAAACCCGATGCCGACATTACCGCCGGTCGGAGCCAGAATAGCGGTGTTGATGCCGATCAGCTCACCACGCAGGTTGACCAGAGCGCCGCCGGAGTTGCCGGGGTTAATGGAGGCGTCGGTCTGAATAAAGTCTTCATAGCCTTCGATGCCAAGTCCTGTGCGTCCCAATGCGCTGACCACTCCAGTGGTGACGGTCTGCCCCAGGGCGAAGGGGTTGCCGATGGCGACCACGAAATCCCCAACCTCCAGTCTGTCTGAATCCGCCATCTTCACTTCGCTCAGGTCGTCCGCTTCAATTTTCAAAACGGCGATATCGGCGTCAGGATCGCCGCCCAACACTTCCGCCTTCAGGGTGCGACCATCCGTCAACGACACATGCACCTCATCCGCGCCTTTGATGACGTGATAGTTGGTGACCACCGTGCCGTTATCTTTGTCGACGATGACCCCTGACCCGGCGCTTTGTTGGCGACGCTGCTCGCGAGGCCGACGGTTGTCCGGAATATTGAAGAAGTGACGAAAGAAAGGGTCTTGCATTAAGGGGCTGTAGGATTCCTGCTTGGCGTAGGTCGCGATGTTGACGACAGCGGGGTTCACTTCCTTGAGCATGGGCGCCAAGGTGGGCAAGGGCTGCCCCTGTGAGTCGGCCAAAGGCAGCGCGGCGGCGCTGGCGGCCGCCCAGCCGACGCTGGCGACCAGTACACATAATCTCAATCCACTCAGGGTTTTACCCATCAACATGTATCATTCCTCCGCTGGGCGCAGACGGGCCGACGACGAACGCATGCCTCACGACCTGACGGCGCGTTTGAAAATTTCCTTAGTTATAACGTCCTATGAGATGGGAGCGGTTTTGTCATAAATCCGGGTTAGATTTACAATCGCGGCTCTCTGTCACGTATGCTTCCATAACCTGCCCAACGCGGATATTACCAGAGTATGAAATTTTCTAAATCAGCGCCTAATGGACTGAATACTATTACCTTTTGCTGCGCCCTGGCGCTGGGCGCCAACGCCCTGTCCGCACAGGCTCAGTTGCAAGAAAAAGATCAGGATGAAACCGAAACCTGCGTCTTCAAAGCGCTGACCCTGGGCCCTGGAGATATGACCATCGACGAGCTGAAAAGCCGTTGCGGCG
This sequence comes from Hahella sp. KA22, assembly GCF_004135205.1. Taxonomy (NCBI): domain Bacteria; kingdom Pseudomonadati; phylum Pseudomonadota; class Gammaproteobacteria; order Oceanospirillales; family Hahellaceae; genus Hahella; species Hahella sp. KA22. Next base: position 6,263,716 of record NZ_CP035490.1, read on the forward strand.
TAGAAATCCCCAAAATTCCTGAAGACGCCAGCCCCAAGGTGAAAAATGGAGAAAGCGTTATTGCCGAACGCATTATGCGGGAGCAGCTTTCCAGCAACAGTCGCAGCGTGATTACTCCCCACATGCGCAACTACCTGATGCCGGTGTCTTACCTGAAAAACCCTAACAGCGAACCGTTACGCGAGGCTTACGACCTCGGAGAGGACGCCGAGCTGGACAATCTGGAGGCGAAATTTCAGATCAGCCTGAAAGTGCCGCTGGCGCAGGGAACCTTCATCGATTCGGACGGGATATTTTTCGGCGTCACCCTCAAGTCCTTCTGGCAGGTATACAACCACGACTATTCAGCCCCCTTCCGGGAGACCAATTATGAGCCGGAGGTGTTCTGGATCGCGCCGGTGGACTGGACCTTTTCCACCGCGGATTTCAGTCTGCTGGCGGTTGGCTTCAGCCACCAGTCCAACGGTCGTTCGCAGCCGCTGTCGCGGAGCTGGAATCGTATCTACGCCAACTTCATCTGGGAGCATAGCCGCTTCGTATTCAGTCTGAAGCCCTGGTGGAGAATTCCGGAAGACCCGAAAAAGGACAAGCTCGATCCCAAAGGCGACGACAATCCCGATATCGACGACTACATGGGACACTTCGAGTTCACCACCGCCTATCGCTGGGATAACTACGAAGCCAGTCTCATGCTGCGCAACAACCTGCGCGAAGATAACAAAGGCGCGGTGGAACTGGGGTTCACCTTCCCATTATGGAAGCGACTGCGCGGTTACGTGCAGTACTTTAATGGTTACGGCGAAAACCTGATGGACTATAACGCGTCAGTGGAACGCATCGGCATCGGCGTGTTGCTGACGGACCTGCTCTGATCAAGCGCTCCGCCGCACTCTTTCAATTGGCGAGCAGGCGGTCGAACATTTTTTCCAGTTCCGCCTGCCGATCATAATAGGAAATCTGATATTGAGGCTCCAGGGCGCTCGATAAGTCCTCGCCGTAACGAGCCAGGCCACGTAGTGATTCCAAGGCATTCTGCGCCTCTGTGAGAGAGGCGTTGTCCTGCAAACCGGCCTGCGTCAGCGCAGCGGCGCTTTCTCCCGACGAGGGGATAAGCAGGCGCCATTCGCCACGGCTGTACGGCGCTACCGGTTCTCCCCGCCACAATCCAGGCGCGTCCAGGCCGAACGCCCGCAGGCGCAGCCAGCCTTGCTCAGGCGCAAAGACCCGCAGCCCCCTCGGAGACAGCCGCCAGGGACTTTGATTCTCCACTTGCACCACCAGCTCGCCCTGCCCCACGACTTCGTCGTACAGGCGTTTATCAACACTGATACGCGTACGTCCGTCCACCATCAACTGACGCACGGAACTGATATCGATGACTTTGTGTAGTCCCAGCAGGTTATAAGCAGGATAAGTGACGGCGACGATAGCGGTTTTGAGGCCGCTCCAGCGTGGCGTTTCCGCCGCCTTGCCCAGTAAACCGATCAGGCCGAGGGTCACCGCGAATACGATAAAAAACTGCGTGGTGCGCCGACCGTACAGGTTGGGAAGGATGACACCGACTGCGCAAAATACAGCGAACGCCAGCCACCATATAATAGCCGTCGGCGTCACCCAGCCGAATGGCAACGCCAACACGCCAATCGCCGCCAGGATGGCGACGCCGGCGAAGACAAAGCGCCGTGAACGAAGGTGGGAGGTAAGCGTTTTTTTTACGTCCGGGCGCACAACCCGCACTGCCCGGTTCATCGCTTTGGGTTCAGCAACGACGCCATTGCCGGTTTTAAAAGGCGAAGGCTGCGGTTGCGGCTTGGGTTTAGGGGCAGACTTTTTCAGCTGCAGGTTCCAGAACTTATGCTCCAGCCCCTGCCTGCAAAGGCTATCGACAATCCCCTGGTTAATGGCGTCGTGAATCCCGCTGTCTTTGTCCGGCCCGCCGGGCGCATCAAGCAACACTACGCCCAGGCGCTCCTGCAACTGTTCGCCCAATTTGCGCCAGACTGATTCCACCTGCGCCATCGCCGTCTGCAACTCTTCCGAGTCCGCCGCCCGGTTGTTGCTCATCGCCCTGCCGATCAGTTCATTCTGCAAGCGCGTCCAAAACGCCCGCCAGGCCGATGGCGACAGGATGTCATCCACCGTTCCACGGGACTTTATAAATTCTTCGATCTGCGCTTTTTCCATTCCGTCGTAATCCGCCGTCACCTATCGTTTGTTCAGCACAAGGTCTCGTTGATCTTAGTCGCGTCCCAGGCAGAACGCATGGATTTACAGGGTTCCGCCGGATAATGTCGGGGGCGGAGTTTTCTTATCGGCGCGATTGGCGGCATCGTCTGGAGCGGCGTCTGGGGTCATGCCCCCCGCCATCAGCACCCGGCGCAGGTTATTCAATGACTGCTCCGCCTGCGCCAGCGCCCCTTTCGCGTATTTCTCCAGCCAATGACGGAACAGGCGCTCCTGCTCCGCTTTGCGCTGTGCGGAAAAAGCGTCTTTTTGGCCCTTATCCCTGCTCAGGCGGTCATAATATTGTTCCATCGCCAGTAAATTATCGGCGATCTCTTTCTTGACTTGCTCGTGGGCTTCTTCAATTTTACCCCGCAATTTTCCCTTCGCCGCCGTGGCGTCGTGCAGGTCCAGCAATGCTTCCGTTTGCGCCAGCTTGTTGAGCAGGTAGCTATCGTACTCCTGTACGCATTGCAGTCGCTCACGCAATTCTTCTTCGCCGGATTCCGCGAACGCCAACAGATACTCTTCACAGCCGAAGGCGTCCGGCGACTTCACGCCGAAGCGCTCCGTTTGCTGCAACAGATAGTCATACTGAGCCTGAAGACGCAGTGCTTCATTGGTTTCATCCCGCCATACGCGTCGATACAACGCCTGCTCCCACTCCAGTTTCTGGGCCCGCGCCTGTTTGTCCAGCTCCGTCACCCTTCTGCTGTGAGCGACGTCTTCACGCGCCATATCGGAACGCACCAGCAGCGCCTGTTTTGACAGCGCGTCGCGACGTCCAGGCTCCAGCATGGGGTCCAACAGTCCTGCGTCAAAGCTGGCGAGAATCGCCTTCAGCTTATCCCGGTAAACAATGGGCGTATGCGCGGTTTTATAGGCATCCAGCTTTTCGCGGATAGGAGACAGGGATAAGCGATGCGCTCGGGCGATGACGTCGAGCTGGCTGAACACACGCGTCTCCAGAGTGCGAATTTCTTCAAATGGATAGAATTCCGCCGCCCAGCGACGCACGCCGGACAAATCCCAACTCATCTCGGCGATTCGCACTCGGGTCGGCTTGAAGCCTTTGCGCACCACACCTTTGGCCTGCTCTTCCGTCAACCAGAGACGGCCGTCTTCGCCGGGCGTCCAGAACAGATTGCTCCAGTTGAACTGATGTGGCAATGAAAGCGACCAGTCGCCGCCGCCCGGTTTCGCCATGCCTGGGTCCACATCAATACACACAGGCTGTTTGAAAGCATTGCTGGGTCCACACAAATAAACAGTGATATCGTAAGGCAAGATAGTGGCGGCGACCTCCGGAGGAATGCTGTCGCCCTGAATGCCCGCGCCCAACTCTGTGTCAACGAGCCCCGGTTGCGCCTTCCATTTAATGGAGCCGCTCACGGCGGGTCCGCTCAACAGCGGATAAAGCTCCCAGCGCAGGGAATACGCCATGGGACGCAAGCCGTCTTTGTCTTGATGTTCCCCGGAAATCTCGCCTTTATGGCCATAGGGAGAAACAGAAGGCGCCGCCGCCAGGGGCGCAGTAAACATGAAGAGGATAAGCGCTGACCACCAATGATTATTCAAAGCGCCAACCATGAAAAACTCTCATTGCCATTCCTGTTGATGACCCGATTTACACTTTACTTCCATTTGCTCGGTCTTCCCCTAACCGTCAAGCGAACAGCGATCTCTTAACGGCGGGCTTCAGCCGGTGTGTGATTGTGCATAATCCTAAAAAAATAGTAATCCCGCCTTGCACTTAGGCCGAATGCCCGAGCTGGAGTCGACTGCCTCCTCCCTCAGTTTATACCTCTATTTACTGACTATATTGCCAAAATGGGGAATTGAACAGATAATGGCCTCCGATTTACGGCGGCCGAACGGTTTCCATGCCGATTTCCCGGTCGTCGCCCAAGCAGATTCATCTATCAAACCATCCAGAGTTAGCGCTGGTTGTTGTGCACGGAGTGTGTGGCAATGAGTGTGGACAACCCCTGTTTGTCCTGTGGCGCCTGTTGCGCCAGTTTTCGCGTGTCTTTTTATTGGGCTGAGGCGGATGCTGAGTCCGGCGGAGTAGTACCGCTGGAATTTACCGAGAAGCTGAATCCCTGGCGTAGTGTGATGGCTGGCACCAATCAGCCGCAGCCCCGTTGTAGCGCGTTATGCGGTGATATCGGCGGCTATACGACTTGCTCTATCTATGATCAAAGGCCTTCTCCCTGCCGAGAGTTCGAAGCCGGCTCAGAGGGCTGCCTGAAAGCCAGGGCGAAGCACGGCTTGCCTTTGGACTTTCCCGACTGGCGGGCCGCCTGAACGAGGCGGCCGCACATCGCTCTGGAATCGAGCCTTAGCGTAGTCGACCGGCGCAATCCGCGCACTCCAGCACCTGTACGCGCTTGGTGAATGCCGGCGGCGCAGCGCTGTGAAAGGCGTCGCTTTCACTCAGCCTCCGGTAGACGGCTACATCATAGGTCAGTGGGTATTGCTTGTCGGATGTCGCATAGCCAGCGCAAACGCCATCGCTGCGAAAAATGCAAAACTCAAACTGATAGGCGCGCGGCCGCACCAGCTCTACTGTCTCCGTCGTCAGACAAACCCGGTCGCTGTCGCTCAGGCTGCCAGTCACTGCATAGTTATTGCAGATTTCAGCGGTCCCGCCATACAGGTACTCCACGCCATCCGCCCCGACAAAACGGCTGACTTGGTTCACTTTGGCGAATATTAACTTTGAACCCACGCCATTCGAAGATTTAGCGTGAAAGATCACTACCGGCATATCCGGCGAATAGAAACGGTTCCGATAGATATCGCCCCAGTCCGACTGAGGGCCCAATTGTGCAGAAGCCAGCGCGGGAAACAGCGCCAGCATTAAGGACAGCAGTATCTTCATACAGGTTCTCCCCGGGGATTACGATGATCAACTGAGGAAACCGGCTCGGACGCGAGGCCCGAAGCCTTAACCACGTCTGCCGTGGTTAGACTCCGGTAAAAGAAGGAAGTTCCCTGAAAGCGAACAAATTATCGCATAAAGGTTATGTCAGGGAGTTTTGACGCCGCAGCCTTTCAGGATGATGCGAATGAGATTGTCCGCCGCGAAGTCGAAATCCTTGGAGGTCAGCTTTTTACGTCCCAGCACCGCTTCAATCTGGGTGCTGAAGTCCGCGTAATGCTGGGTGGCGCTCCAGATCAGAAAAATCAGGTGCTCCGGGGAAATGGGGTCAATTTTGCCCTGGTCGATCCAGGACTGAATCACCGCTGATTTTTCCCTGACCCACTGCCGGTTATTGGATTTCAGGTATTTGCCCAGCGTGGGCGCCCCGCTGATGATCTCCGTCGCGAAGATTTTGGAGGCCAGTGGATGGGTTTTCGCCAGCATCACCTTGGAGCGGATATAACGTCCCAGGGCGTCCGCCGGACTGTCTTCCGGGCGGATGGCGTCAAAAGCGGAGTTCCAGAGTTCGACAATGTCGCTCAACACCGCCAGATAAAGGTCGTGCTTGCTCTTGAAGTAATAATGAACATTGGCCTTGGGCAGCCCCGCCGTGTCTGCAATCTGCTGAACTGTCGCGCCCTTGAAACCGTGGCGGGCGAATTCAATTTCCGCCGCCCGCAGGATAAGCATTTCATTCTTTTGCCTGATACGGCCCGGATTCTCCACACGGTTTGTTTTCAATACCATAGTCGCCCTAACCATCCCCTGCTGCTTAATGGGTGAACAGTTCGCGGGCCGCCGCGACAACGGCGACGACGCCCACGGTTAACTCACTGAATTAACGTATTGTTCATGTTATGGCGTCAACTGCAAGCGGCTTGGCGCAAACGCAGCGCCGCAGCGGTATGTTCCGCGCGCAATCGAGCCATATCCACATCCATAAGTTCACTGTTTTTGACGCGCCAGCGCCCTGCAACCATGACGGCGTCCGCCTGATGGGCGCCGCACAGCACCAGCGCCGCCAGCGGATCGCCGGAACCGGAGAAGCGATTCTCATCCAGCTTGAACAACGCCAGATCCGCCTGCTTTCCAACGCCCAGCACGCCCAGCTCAGGACGTTTGAGCAGCTTCGCCGAGCCCTTGGTGGCCAGGTCCAGCGCCCATTGATGAGTAATCTGGCCTGGCGCATAGCGCAAACGCTGTATCAGCAGCGCCTGACGCACTTCCTGAATCATGTTGGAGCAATCATTGGAGGCGGAGCCGTCCACCGCCAGCCCCACTGGCGCCCCTCGTTGTTGCAAGTCCAGCGTCTGACATACGCCGGAGCCAAGCAGCATATTGGAGCTGGGGCAATGCGCCACGCCCACGCCGCGCCGCCCGAGTTCGTCCATTTCTTCGTCGGTGAAGTGAATGCCATGAGCCAGCCAGACGCCTTCGTGCATCCAGCCCACTTCCGCCAGATACTCTACCGGCCGCACCCCGTATACCCGTATGCAAAAATCGTTTTCATCCTCGGTTTCCGCCAGATGGGTGTGCAGCAAAACACCTTCCCGAGACGCCAGATGATTGGTTTCCTGCATGAGTTCGCGCGTTACGGAAAATGGCGAGCAAGGCGCCAGGGCGATCTGCAGCATGGAGCCGTCATTGGCGTCATGATAGGCGCGGATAAGACGCAGGCTGTCATCCAGGATCGACTGCTCGTCCTGCACCACTGACTGGGGCGGCAAGCCGCCGTCTTTTTCGCCAAGACTCATGGAGCCCCGCGTCAATACCGCACGAATGCCCATCCTGCGAACCGCTTCCGCCTGAATATCGATGGCGTTGTCGATTTGCATGGGAAACAGATAATGATGATCCGCCGCCGTGGTGCAGCCTGATAATAAGAGTTCCGCTGACGCCATCTCCGTGGCCAGACGCACCATGTCCGCATCCAGATGCGCCCACACTTTGTACAGGCTCTGCAGCCAGGGGAACAAGGGCTTGTTCAGGGCGTCGGGCAACGCCCGCGTCAGTGTTTGATAGAAATGATGATGGGTGTTGATCAACCCCGGCAGCAATACATGCTGCGAGGCGTCGAAGGTTTCGTCATAAGGAGTAGAAGGCGCGCCGCCGGCGGCCACCAGCTCAACGATTTGCGAGCCGCGCGTCACCACGCCGCCGCCTGCATCGCAGTTCGCTTCCTGACCGTATATCGCCAGTGGATTCTTTATCCAGAGAGTCGTCATCTGATCACCCGTATTTTGATCGCCCTGATTACCAGACGCCGGAAATACCGGCGCCGGGGCCATCATAATTTAAAGCAGGACGGGCGCCTACTTGGGAAGCTCTCCTTCCACGCCTTCCACATACCAGTTCAGGGAGAGCAGATCCTCATCGCTCATCACTTCGCCGGCAGGCACTTTGACTGCGCCGCTTTGATCTTTGACCGGTCCCTGGAAGGGGTGCAGTTTACCGTCGATGATCGCCTGCTTGCGCTCTTCCACCAGTTTGACGACATCTTCCGGAATCGCAGGGTTTAAAGGCGCCAGCGCCGTCGCCCCGCTCGCCAGGCCGCCCCAGAAGTCGGTTGACGTCCAGGAGCCGTCCATCACTGATTTCACTTTCTCCAGATAGACCGGTCCCCAGTTATGGGTCGCCGCTGTCAGATGCGCGTCTTTGCCGTACAGAGACATATCGGAGTGATAGCCGAACGCATACACGCCTTTGGCTTGCGCCGCCTGTATAGGTCCAGGGGAGTCCGTGTGCTGGTTAATGATATCCGCGCCTTGCAGAATCAATGTTTCCGCCGCTTCCCGCTCTTTCGCCGGATCGTACCAGGAACTGACCCAAACCACTTTCACTACCGCTTTCGGATTGACGCTGCGCAGACCTTGCGTGAAGGCGTCGATGCCGCGCACCACCTCGGGAATCGGGAAAGAGCCGACATACCCAATAACATTGGACTTAGTCATCTTGCCAGCGATAACGCCGGTCAGGTAACGGCCTTCATAAATACGGTCGAAGTAAGTGCCCACATTCTTGGCGCGCTTGTAACCGCTGGCGTGCTCGAATTTAACTTTGGGAAACTGTTTGGCCACTTTCAGGGTTGGATTCATGTAGCCGAAGGAGGTGGTGAAAATCAGATCGTTGCCGGACTTGGCCAACTGACGGATCACGCGCTCCGCATCCGCGCCTTCCGCGACGCTCTCGACATAGGTGGTTTTCACTTTGTCGCCGAGCTGCTCTTCAACGTATTTGCGCGCCTTGTCGTGAGAGTATGTCCAGCCCGCGTCGCCCGTAGGTCCGACATAGACGAAACCGACTTTCACCGGTTCCGCCGCCGTCACGGACTGCGCCGACATAAACAGCGCCAGTGCGACGCCTGCGGCTTTGGCGAAGCGCTGCGCCAACGATTTCATTTCTTGCTTCATACAATGTAACCCCTTCAGCAGGATAGTTTTTGAGTTATCCGCAGCTCCTTGCGCATCGCCTGACCCAGGCCTTCCGGGCCTGGCGCGTAATCCATCGACCGTTAGTCCGCCGGGTGAAACGGTTTGCCCAGCGATACCGGGGCGTAGAGTTTTACCCTGGCTTTATCCGAGGACAGCAGCACCAATACCACGATGGTCGCAAGGTACGGCATGATCGCCAGCAAATTCGGCGACACCGAAAAGCCCAGCCCCTGCGCGACCAGATGCATGATGCTGAAAGCGCCAAACAAGTATGCCCCCAGCAATACCCTCTCGGCTTTCCAACTGGCGAACACCACCAGCGCCAGAGCAATCCAGCCGCGTCCGGCGGTCATGTTCTCCGCCCACAACGGGGTATAGGCCAGCGATAAGTAGGCGCCCGCGAGTCCCGCCATGGCCCCGCCGAACATCACCGCCAGATAGCGAATCTTGAACACCGGCAGGCCCGTAGCCTTGGCGGATTGCGGCGACTCGCCCACTGCTTTCAGCGCTAATCCGGCATGCGAGCGATTCAAAAACAGGTAAACGCCGACAAAAAGCCCGAATGAAAGATAGACCAGCGGATCATGACTGAACAGAATGCGACCAACGAAAGGAATGTCGGAGAGTAAAGGAATATGCCAGGGCTCGATGCCAACCAGCGGCGTGCCGACATAGTCGCTGCCGACAAACGCGCTGAGACCGGTTCCGAAAATAGTCAAAGCCAACCCCGTGGCGACCTGGTTGGCGCTTAAGTTAAGCGCGATAAAGCCGAATAACAGAGACATCATCAGTCCCGCCGCCATGGCGAAGGTGACGCCCAGCCACAGATTGCCGGTCTCCAGGGCGGCAATGAAGCCAATCACCGCTCCCATCAGCATCATGCCTTCCTGGCCCAGATTGAGCACACCGGACTTTTCACACACCATCTCGCCCAGCGCGACAAGGATCAACGGCGTGCCCGTGCGCACGGTGGCGTACAGAATGTTGACTATCAGATCATAATCCATGACGACGCCCCGTTATTGTGAATGCGTGGAGAGGTTTGCGTCAGCGCCGTTCACCAGAGCCGCGGACGACGGCTTGCGCATGGCGTTGAAACGCGGATTCAGGCGTATGCGATAAGCGATCAGCACATCGCAGGCCAGCAGGAAAAACAGCAACATGCCCTGGAACAGGCCCGTCAGCGCCAGCGGCAGGTTCAACTCAATCTGCACCAGCTCGCCGCCGATATAGATCAGCGCCATCAACATGCTCGCCAGAAGAATGCCTACTGGATGCAAACGCCCCAGAAAGGCGACGATAATCGCTGCGTAGCCGTAGCCCGGCGATACCTGAGGCACCAGCTGCCCGATCGGCCCCGTCACTTCGCATACGCCCGCCAGCCCGGCCAAAGCGCCGCTCAGCAGCAGCGCCAGCCACACCAGACGGCGTTCTTTAAAGCCGGCGAAGTGAGCGGCGCGAGTGTCCAGTCCCAGCACTTTGATCTGAAATCCAACGAAGGTCTTGCTCAGCAGCACCCACACCGCCACCAGAGCGAACAATGCGAACAGAATACCGATATGCATGCGGCTGTCTTCCAGCAACAAAGGCAAAGTCACGGCTTCAGTGAATAGAGCGGACTCGGGAAAATTGAAACCGCCCGGGTCTTTGAGAGGCCCATGCACGCTGAACAGAAGCAAATTCAGGGCGATATAGTTCAGCATGATGGTGGTAAGTATCTCATTGGTGTTGAAATGGGTTTTCAACAGTGCGGGAATCGCCGCCCACGCCATGCCCGCCAGCGCACCCGCCACCAACACCAGCGGCAGAGCGAGTGCGGAATCGCTTTCCAGAAACTGCAGCGCTAAGGCGCCGCCGGCCAACGCGCCCAATAAGAGCTGTCCTTCCGCCCCGATATTCCAGACTTTACCCCGATAACACACCGCCAACCCCAGGGCGCACAGCATGATCGGCGCGGCTTTCACTCCCAGCTCGGTCCAGCCGTACAAGTCCGATACCGGCGCTATAAAGAAGGTATATAAAGTTTGCAGCGGGTCTTTACCCAACGCCCAAAACAAGATGGAGCCGGTAATCAGCGTCAAGGTTCCCGCCAATATGGGAGAGAGATACGCCATCCAGCGGGAGTCGTCTACGCGACGCTCCAGTTTAAAAATCATTGCCCGGCCCCCTTCGCTAACACGTCTGCTTCGTTATGCTCTCTCATCCCTCAGGCCCCCACCGCGTGTTGCGGCGCGGGCTGGGACGACTCCAGAAAGTCGCCCCCCATCCAACCCCCGACTTCTGCGATGGTTGTTCCCCTGGTCTCTTTAATCGGCGAGATCTTACCCACGTAAAGAGCGCATATGCGGTCGCTGATGGCGAACAACTCGTCCAGATCTTCTGACACCACCAGAATAGCAGCGCCACGATCGCGGAGTTCGATCAACGCTTTGTGAATCGCCAGCGCAGCGCCCACATCCACGCCCCATGTCGGATGCGCGGCGATCAGAAGCTTAGGATTCTGCAGGATTTCGCGGCCAATGATGAACTTTTGCAGGTTGCCCCCGGAGAGGCATTTAGCATGCGTTTCCGTGTTGGGCGCTTTGACGTTGAAGCGGGCACGCACGGTTTCAGCGAATTTGCGCACCGCCGGCATGCTGATCAGGCCCGCTTTGGTCAACCCCTGAAAATAACCGGTCAACAGTCCATTCTCTTTCAGGCTCATATCCGGCACGGCGCCGCGGCCCAGTCGCTCTTCCGGCACAAAGCCCACTCCCAGTTTGCGGCGCTGCCCGGACGTCATCGCCGCCACCGGCTGCGTCAGCAGACGAATCGCTGCGGGGGAGTCCACCACCACCGTTTCCCCGCTCAGCGCCGCCAGCAATTCTTCCTGCCCATTGCCGGCCACACCCGCCACACCGAGAATTTCACCGGCTTTCACGGTGAAGCTAAGGGACTCCAGATTGACGCCAAAAGGGTCATCCGTCTTCACCGACAGGTTCTCTACAATTAAATAGTCTTCGCCGCCGGTCGTCTTCTCATGCTCCGCATGCACCGGCGTATCATCCCCCACCATCAGACGAGCGATGCTGTGATTGGTTTCCTCCGCCGGAACGCAATGACCGCTGACTCTGCCCGCCCGCAAAATGGTGGCGCTGTCGCACAGGGAGCGCACTTCATTCAGCTTATGGCTTATAAATAGAATGCTGCAGCCTTCCCGGGACAGTTGGCGCAGAGTGGCGAATAGCTGGTCGACTTCTTGAGGCGTTAATACTGAGGTCGGCTCATCCAGGATCAGCAGCTTGATATCCTGTAGCAGGCAGCGCACGATTTCCACCCGCTGACGTTCGCCGATAGATAAGGTATGCACCAGCCGGTCCGGGTTCAACGCCATGCCGTATTTGTCGGAGACCTCGCTAATGCGGCGGGACAAAGCAGCGCGGTCGCGCACCTGTTCTTTGGGCAGGCTGAGAGAAATGTTCTCGGCGACGGTAAGCGTTTCAAACAGAGAGAAGTGCTGGAACACCATGCCGATGCCCAATCTGCGCGCCGCCGCCGGATCGGCGATCTCCACCGGCTCGCCTTCCCAATAAATGACGCCGGCGTCAGGCCGGGTAACCCCGTAGATAATTTTCATTAAGGTGCTTTTGCCCGCCCCGTTTTCGCCAAGAAGTGCGTGCACTTCGCCAGGACGGATGTTTAGATGAGCGCGATCATTGGCCAGGCAGCCAGGATACTGCTTGGTGATTCCCTGTAGCTGCAGCCGGTAGTCCTTACTCGGCGGAGGAAGATCAATATCGATTGTCATGCGCTGCCAAGCCTCTTTGGAATATTTCTGCTGTTTTTATTCTGTCCGGCTCCGGGGTCTGACGCCGGCCCAGGTCAAACAGGGGCCGCATCATCAACATAAACCCCGGCAATTTCAACCGCCCGAGCCCGCTATTTCAGTGGGCTCAGACCGCCTTATGCCGGTTTGCGTTCATTCCGAATGCAAATTTTTGGCCAATTGGTCAGTTTTTTCTTATTTGACCAATTGATCAACTTTGGCAAAACATTTGCTAACCTTACATTATCGCCATTAATCGCCTAATGTTCGATCAGATCTGACTTGAACTATAGGTTGACCGAATTTGTATGTAAATAATAACCTGACCATGTAGACAAGTTTTTTAAAGGGCGTAAGCTATAAGGACAGGCGTGAAAAACCAGCGACTGCCTGCGTGTAATATTAAGCGGCGTCATGTGGACGTTATAACAAAAAAATTTTAGTAAGCTGTATATAAAAAGATCAAGGTACGCCACGGTGATTCGATTTTTACTCAACGACGACGCCTTAGAGCTCGACAATTTTGACCCGGATTTGACCATTTTAGAGTTCTTGCGCACCAATAAGGGGCTAACCGGAACCAAGGAGGGCTGCGCATCCGGCGATTGCGGCGCCTGCACTGCAGTGCTCGCCACAGAAGAGAACGGCGTATTAACCTACCGCTCCATCAATACTTGTATTACCTTCCTGGGCGCACTGCACGGCAAACAGCTCATCACCGTTGAATATCTTAACCGGCGCGGAAACCTGCATCCCGTACAGCAGGCGATGGTGGATCAGCACGGTTCTCAATGCGGTTTCTGCACACCGGGCTTCGTCATGTCCCTGTACGCCCTGTATCAGCATAAACAGCAGAAGGCGGACACGCGCGCCTGCTCACGTCAGGAAGGAGAGGCCTATCTGGCCGGCAATCTGTGCCGCTGCACCGGCTATCGGCCTATTCTGGACGCCGCGCGGCAAGCCACCTCTGCTGAGCAACTGGCGCAAATCAAAGAAGATGAGGCCGCCATCTGCGCCAGACTGGCCGCTATCAAAGCTCAGGGGCCTGGTTCCGTGACTCGTGACGACCAAGGCGTCGCCAAGCACTTTCACCTGCCGACGAATCTGGATCAGCTCGCCCAGTTTTACGACGCGGCCCCAAGCGCCCGCCTGCTGGCGGGAGGCACCGATCTGGCGCTGGAAGTCACTCAGCAATTGAAGCAACTCGACAACATTATCTATGTCGGCGCGGTCGACGAAATGAACGCGTTGACAGTGACTGAAGACACGCTGGAAATCGGCGCGGCCGTCACCTATGAACGCGCCATGTCCGCGCTGTCACAGGAATATCCCGATATGGAGCCGTTTCTGGAACGCCTGGGCTCAATGCAGGTGCGCAATCAGGGCACCCTGGGCGGCAACATCGGAAACGCCTCCCCTATCGGCGACATGCCGCCCGTACTGCTGGCGTTAAATGCGGAATTGACGCTGCGCAAAGGCGACCAGAGTCGTCGGCTTCCTATTGATCAGTTTTTCCTGGACTACAAGAAAACGGCGTTGCAGCCTGGCGAATTCATTGCATCTATCCGCATTCCCCGCGCTCAAGCAAACGCCAGCCTGCATTTATATAAAGTCAGTAAACGTCTGGAGGATGATATTTCCGCCGTGTGCCTGGCGTGTTATATCCAAATCGAAAACGGCTCAGTGGCTAACATCCGACTTGGCGTCGGCGGCATGGCGGCGATACCCAAGCGGGCCACGCTCACCGAGCAGGCCATGCTTGGCCAACCCTGGACGTCGGACACTATCAGCGCCGCTCAGGCGGCCATAACACAGGAGTTTTCGCCTTTGAGCGATGTCCGCGCCAGCGCTGATTACCGGCGTAAAGTGGCTGCGAATCTGTTGCAGCGGTTGTATATTGAAAGCGCCAATGGGGCGGTGGCGACGAGGGTATTTCACTATGCGTGATCTGTTGAACAAGCTCGGCAAACCACTTGAGGTGAAGTTGGACGGCGCACCGACTGCCGATACGCATCTGGAACAAACCCAAGGTACTCCCAAAGCGGGGCGCAACGCCAAGCACGACAGCGCGCATAAACACGTAGCCGGCGAAGCCCAATACATCGACGACCGCTTCTCTCACGCGGGTCAACTCTATGGCTGTGTGGGCAAAAGCCCTCACGCCCACGCCCGCATCCTTTCCATGAATCTGGACAAAGTACGCACGGCGCCCGGCGTCCTGTGCGTGATTACCGCCGACGACATACCCGGACATCTGGATATCGGTCCGGTGTTCCCTGGCGATATGCTGCTGGCCAAGGATAAGGTGGAGTTTGTCGGTCAGCCTCTGTTCGCCGTCGCCGCGGAAAGCCATAATGCCGCCCGCCGCGCCGTTAAACTGGCGGAAGTTGACTATGAAGTCTTGCCAGCGACCCTCACTATTGAAGACGCCCTGCAACAACAACTGTTTGTGCGTCCGCCTCATCAAATGCGTCTGGGCGAACCGGAAGCGGCGCTCGCCAGCGCGCCTAACTGGTTAAGCGGCGATATTGAGGTTGGCGGACAGGAACACTTTTATCTGGAAGGTCAGATTTCCCTGGCGATTCCAGATGAAGACGGCGGCATGCAGATTTTCTCCTCCAGCCAGCACCCTTCGGAAGTACAGAAACTGGTGGCGGAAGTGCTCGACGTCCCCTTCAATCGCATTACCGTCGACGTACGGCGTATGGGCGGCGGTTTCGGCGGCAAAGAGACGCAGGCCGCGCCCTGGGCCTGCCTCGCTGCGGTGCTGGCGCGTAAAAGCGGCCGTCCGGTCAAGTTCCGCCTCAGCCGTAGCGACGACATGGAGATGACCGGCAAACGCCATCACTTCCATAACCATTTCGATGTGGGCTTTGACGACGAAGGCCGCATACTCGCCGCCGATATTACCGTGAATGGCCTGTGCGGGTACTCACCGGACCTGTCCGACGCTATCGTCGACCGCGCCATGTTCCATGCGGATAACGCTTACTACCTGGCTAACGCCAACATTATCGGCAACCGCTGCAAGACTCACACAGTGTCCAACACCGCGTTTCGCGGCTTCGGCGGACCGCAGGGCATGATGGCGGCGGAAGCCATGATCGAGGCGATCGCCCGTCGCGTCGGTAAAGATCCAGCGGAAGTACGCCTGTTGAACTATTACCGGGAAGATCATGAGCGCTATGACTTCAAGCAGGGCGGTTATGACGTCACGCCCTACCATCAGAAAGTAGAGCAGAACCTCATTCCGCTGATGACTCGCAAGTTGATGGCGGATGCGGACTATCATGCTCGCAAAAATGCCATTCGCGCTTTTAACAAATCCAGCCCGATCCTGAAAAAGGGTCTGGCGCTGACGCCGGTGAAATTCGGCATCTCCTTCACCGTGCAGCACCTTAACCAGGCTGGCGCGCTGATTCATATCTATACCGACGGCAGTATTCACCTGAACCATGGCGGCACTGAAATGGGCCAGGGCCTGTACACCAAGGTGGCGCAGATCGTGGCGCAGGAATTCCAGGTCGATATGGAGCACATCATTGTTTCCGCCGCGCGTACGGATAAAGTTCCCAACACCTCGCCGACCGCAGCGTCCTCAGGCACAGACCTGAACGGCAAGGCGGCGCAGAACGCCGCGCAAAAACTCAAAGGCCGCCTGATCGAATTCGCCTGCGAGCAGTATCAGGCCACGCCGGAGCAGATTCACTTCGCGGATAATCACGTCCATGTGGGCGAGCGGACATTTCCGTTCGCTGAATTCATTCAGCAGGCTTACATGGGCCGTGTGTCTCTGTCCGCCACCGGCTTCTATAAAACGCCGAAGATCCATTATGATCGCGACACCGCGTCCGGCCGCCCCTTCTTTTACTTCGCCAATGGCGTCGCCGCGGCGGAAGTGGTGGTCGACACCTTGACCGGCGAGTACAAAGTGCTGCGGGCGGACATTCTGCATGACGTGGGCAAATCGCTGAACCCGGCGATCGACATCGGCCAGATTGAAGGCGGCTTTATTCAGGGCATGGGCTGGCTCACCACCGAAGAGGTGTGCTGGGACGCCAATGGCCGTCTGCTCAGCAACAGCCCGGCGAACTACAAGATTCCCACCCTGGGAGATCTGCCGGAAGTCCTGAACGTTGAGCTATTGCCGGACGAACCCAACCGAGAGGAAACTATTTATCATTCCAAAGCGGTGGGCGAGCCGCCGTTCATGCTGGCGATGTCAGTCTGGTGCGCCCTCAAAGACGCGATTTCCAGCCTGAGCGATTACCGCATTGACGCGCCGCTGCATACGCCGGCGACGCCAGAACGGGTATTGGCGGCGGTTGAGGCGACATTGAGCGCCGCCAAGGGAGAATAAGCCATGTACAGGGAGCAATGGTTCGAAGTCACCCAGCGGCTCAGCCGCTCCGGGCAGCCCTTTGTGCTGATCACGCTAATCGGCGCGCGCGGCTCTACGCCCCGGGACAGTGGAACCAAGATGGTCGTGTCCGCCGACGCCACCTTCGACACCATCGGCGGCGGTCACCTGGAGTTCAAGGCCACCGCCATGGCGCGGGAGATGTTGGCGAAGCAGGATTACAGTCAGCGCATGGAAAACTTCCCTCTGGGCGCCAGCCTGGGCCAGTGCTGCGGCGGCAGCGCCACCGTTCTGTTCGAAGCCTTTGCGCCCTGCCCCACGCAGATCGCACTATTCGGCGCCGGCCATGTCGCCAAAGCGCTGGTGACGATCCTGGCGGATCTGCCGGTGCAAGTAACCTGGATCGACTCCCGGGAAGAGCTGTTTCCTGAAACCCTTCCCGCCAATACTCAAAAACGCGTAGACGCCTATCCCTGCGATGTGATCGACGATCTGCCGGACAACTTTTATTACCTGATCCTGACCCATAACCATCAGCTGGATTACGAACTGGCGGAAAAGATTCTGCGCCAGGACCGCTTCGCCTATCTGGGCCTAATCGGTTCCACCACCAAGTGGGCGCGCTTCCGCCAGCGATTCGACTATCGCGGCGTGGACTCCAGTCAGGTCGAGCGCGTGAGCTGTCCGGTAGGCCTGTCCGCCGTCCCTGGCAAGCAGCCGATGGAAGTGGCGGTGTCCATCGCCGCTGAACTGATCGGCCTGTACCACACTTCCGAGAGCCCCACGCAACAGGGCGTGGCCTGGAAAGACATCAAAAGCTGGGCCGCCGATCAGGCAGAGCCGCGCGACGCCAGCGACACGGACGCTTCAACGTCAACGCAAACATCCTCAGGAGAGACTTTATGAGTGGCGTCGCCATTCGCAGCCGCAGAGTCATCACCGATCAGGGCATGCAGCCTGCAACGGTGCTGATGGCCGGCGGCAAAATCGTGGAAGTGCAGCCTTATGATATGTCGATAGACGCCGACTACAAGCTGGTGGATGTCGGCAATGACGTGGTGATGCCGGGTCTGGTGGACACCCATGTCCATATCAACGAGCCTGGCCGCACCGAATGGGAAGGCTTCAACACCGCCACCCAGGCGGCGGCCGCAGGCGGCATCACTACCCTGGTGGACATGCCGCTGAACTGTATACCGGTCACCACTACCGCCGACGCCTTTCGCACCAAGCTGGACGCCGTGTCCGACAAACTCTGGGTCGACTGTGGCTTCTGGGGCGGCGTTGTCCCGCAGAATATCGACGACCTGCCGGCGTTGCTGGACGCAGGCGTGCTGGGGGTGAAGTCTTTTCTGATCGACTCCGGCATTGATGAATTTCCGCCAGTGACGGAGAGCGACGTCAAACGCGCCATGCCGATACTGGCGCGTTACAACGTTCCTTATCTGATCCACGCCGAACTGGACAAAGAGCACAGCCCAGCGCCCACTATCGGCGCCAGCTACCAAAGCTTTCTCGCCTCGCGCCCCAAAGCCTGGGAAAACGACGCCATTGATCTGATGATCGGCGCCGCCCGCGATTTCAAGGCCCAGGGCGTGGACTGCAAGGTGCATATCGTGCACCTGTCATCCGCAGAGGCCCTGGCCGCCATCGCCGCCGCCAAAGAAGAAGGCCTGTCCTTTACCGTGGAGACCTGCCCGCACTATCTGACCCTGTTCGCCGAAGCTATCCCTGACGGCAAAACGCTGTTCAAGTGCTGCCCGCCCATTCGTGAAAACGATAACCGTGAGCACTTATGGCAAGCCCTGGAGCAGCGTCTGATCGACTTCGTGGTGTCCGACCACTCACCCTGTACGCCGCAACTGAAAGAGATCGACAGCGGCGACATTGAAAAGGCCTGGGGCGGCATCTCCGCCTTGCAGTTCAGCCTGCCGCTGGTATGGCATGAAGCCCACCAAAGAGGACTGTCGCTGCCCTTTATTTCCCGTCTGATGAGCTGGGAAACCGCGCGCTTCGCCGGCTTGGCTCATCGCAAAGGTCGTCTGGCTCCAGGATATGACGCGGACGTACTGGTGTTTGACGACCATCAGGCGGTCACCATCAGCAAGGACATGATCAAGCATCGCCACAAAATTACGCCTTATGAAGGCATGCAGGCCACCGGCGCCATTCGCCAGACCTGGCTGCGCGGACAATGCATTTACAAGGACGACCAGTTTATCGGCGCCGCCAAAGGCCAGCCGCTGCTGAGAGAAAGCAAAGCAGGCTGAGCGCGGACGCAATGAACGACACACAACAACGATTAACCTCCACACTTATTTTGGAATTCTCTGTATGAGTCACGCCATCGATTTTGAACTGCCCTATCCTGGCGCCCTGAACTTGGCGGCCGAACGCCTGGGAACCCAGGTGTTGTCCTGCAGCGACGATTTCTTCGCCTCCAAGGACAACCTGATCAAGTCCGGACGCGGCATTTTCATCGCCGACAAATACACGGATAACGGCAAATGGATGGATGGCTGGGAATCACGGCGTCGCCGCGACGACGGTTACGACTGGTGCACAGTGCGCTTGGGCGCGCCTGGCCGCATCGATTTTATCGACGCTGATACCAATCATTTCCGCGGCAACGCGCCCGCGTCAGTGTCGCTGGACGCCTGCTACTGTCTGGGCGAGCCGGACGCCGGCACACAGTGGACGGAGATTCTGCCAAAGACCAATGTCAGCGCTCACAGCCAGAACCTGATCAAAGTGGACAACGCAGAAAACTGGACCCATGTGCGTTTGAATATCTACCCTGACGGCGGCGTGGCGCGGCTGAGAGTGTACGGCTCTCCCCAGGTGGACTGGTCGCGCACCCTGCCCGGCGAGCTGGTGGATCTGGCCGCTATCGCCAATGGCGGTCGCGCACTGTTGTGCAGTGATATGTTCTTCAGCGACATGCAAAATCTTCTGATGCCCGGACGCGGCGTCAATATGGGCGACGGCTGGGAAACCAAACGACGTCGCGGCCCAGGCTACGACTGGCTGATCATGCGTCTGGCCGCTCCGGGAGCCTTGCAGAAAGTGATCGTCGACACCTGCCACTTCAAAGGCAACTACCCTGACCGCTTTTCTCTGGAAGGCGCAGTGGCGGCGGACCCGAACAGCACGGACGCAGAAAGCCTGAAAGCCCTGGACTGGCAAGTCGTCATTGCTGAAACCAAACTGCATGCGCACCGCGAGCACCTGTTCATGGACGAAATCCTGGACAAAGCCACCGCGTTCACCCATCTGCGCCTGAATATTTACCCTGACGGCGGCGTCAGCCGTCTGCGCGTGCTGGGGTATCCCAAATGAGCCAAGTCACCCTGGATCAACTCAACGCCATGCCGGAGCAAACGGCGCATGCGACCTTCCTGACCTGCTGCTCCAGCGAAGCCTGGGCGCGCGGCATGACGGCGGCGCGTCCTTTCGCCGACGTAGCGACCGTTTACGAGACGGCCGACAGCATCTGGGCGGGACTGTCCGAACAGGACTACCTGGAAGCCTTCTCAGGACATCCCAAGATCGGCGACGTCAATTCTTTGCGCGCCAAGTACGCTCACACCAAGGCCCTGGCCGCCGGCGAACAGTCCGGCGTCAACAGCGCCGACGAGGACACCCTACAGCGCCTGGCCACTGGTAATCAGGCTTACGAAGAGAAATTCGGCTTTATTTTCATTGTCTGCGCCACCGGTAAAAGTGCGGCGGAAATGCTGTCGCTGCTGGAGGCGAGACTCCCCAACGCGCGTAGCGAGGAAGTTAAAAACGCTGCGGAAGAGCAACGTAAAATCACCCGCATCCGCCTGGAGAAACTGCTATGAGCCAGATCACCACTCATGTTTTGGACACCGCCCAGGGCAAGCCCGCCGCCGGCGTTCCCATTCGCTTCTTCGCCTTTGTCGACGATGACTGGGAACAAATCGGCGGCGGCGAAACCAACGCCGACGGCCGTCTACCTAACCTGTTGGAAGAAAACGTGGTATTGCCCGCGGGCCGTTATCTGATGGCCTTCGATACCGCGGCATATTTCAAAAAGCTCACGCACACACCCGGTTATCGCGGCGCTGAAACCTGTTTCTACCCGTATGTGGACGTCGTCTTTGAAATCAGCGGCGATGGCGAGCATTACCATATTCCTTTGCTGCTCTCTCCCTATGGCTACTCCACTTACCGGGGCAGCTAACATGCCTGCGCGTCGCCTGCATCCGCGGCCGTTGACCCGGGAAGCCTTCGCGCCCTATGGCGACGTTATCGTCGCCGACGCTGGCAGCGAGCATTTCACCATTAACTACGGGCAGACGGAGCGCTATCACCAACTGGCGACGGTAGATGCGGCGGAGTCCGATGGCGCGCCCATTATCAGCCTGTTTCGTTCCACGCCCTTAGCGCAACCGATCAGTCTCCGCATCATGGAGCGGCACCCACTGGGCAGTCAGGCGTTTTACCCACTAAGCCCCCGCCCTTATCTGGTGGTGGTGGCGCCTCCCGGAGACTTCGACGCCGACAAAGTGAAAGCCTTTCTGGCGCAACCGGGACAAGGCGTGAACTACCACAAGGGCGTCTGGCATCACTTCTGTCTGGCCCTGGAAGACGTCAGTGACTTTCTTGTCATTGACCGCAAAGGACCGGGTAATAACTGCGACGAAGTCGAACTGCCCGACGCGCCTTGGACAATTGATTTATAATCCGTTGATTTTGATACGAAATGAGGAACCCTGACACACCATGACCAGCTCCATCAGCGCCCATCGCGGCCCGCTTTTCCACATGATCGCCGATCCGGCTGAAGTGGGCGAAGAAGCCAGTTATCAGTACTGGGAAGACGGCCTGCTTGCTGTCGCAGACGGCAAAATTACCGCCGCAGGGGCCTATAGCGATGTGGCTTCGACGCTGCCAGAAGGAACGGCGGTCGAAGAGCACCCCGACAGCCTTATCGTTCCGGGATTCATCGACACCCATATCCATTATCCGCAAACCGAGATGATCGGCGCCTTCGGCAAGCAGTTGCTGGAGTGGCTGAATACTTACACCTTTCCCACCGAACGCGACTTTAAGGACCCTCAACATGCGCGCAGAGTGGCGCGGGTGTTTCTGGATGAGCTGCTGAAAAACGGCACCACCACGGCGTTGGTGTTCGGCACTGTGCACCCCGAGTCAGTGGACATGTTTTTCGAGGAAGCTCTCGAACGCAATCTGCGCATGATCTGTGGCAAAGTTATGATGGATCGCCATGCGCCCGATTATCTTTGCGATACCGCGGAAAGCAGCTATCAGGACAGTAAGGCTCTGCTTGAGAAGTGGCATGGCAAAGGTCGGCTGCTCTACGCCGTGACCCCGCGTTTCGCCCCCACCAGCACGCCGGAGCAGCTGGCGGCGGCGGGCCGTCTGCGTGAGGAATATCCCGACGCCTATATGCATACGCATCTGTCGGAGAACCCCGCCGAGTGCGACTGGGTGAAAGAACTGTTCCCGCAATGCGCCAACTATCTGGATGTTTATGACCATTACGGCCTGCTCGGCAAACGCGCCGTCCTGGCCCATGGCGTTCACTTATGCGAAGACGAATGGAAACGGCTGCACAGCTCGGATTCCGCGCTGGCGTTCTGCCCAACGTCCAACCTGTTCCTCGGCAGCGGCCTGTTTGCGCTGGAAGAAGCCGAGCGACACAAAGTCAAAGTGGGTTTGGGTACCGATGTGGGCGGCGGCACCAGCTTCTCCCTGCTGCAAACTCTGAACGAAGCTTACAAAGTCATGCAGTTGCGCGGACATGCGCTGACGCCGTTCAAGAGCTTCTATCTGGCTACGCTGGGCGGCGCCAGAGCGCTGGAGCTGGACCATTGCCTGGGCGGCTTCACCGCCGGCAAAGAAGCGGACTTCGTGGTGCTGGATAAACGCGCCACGCCGCTGCTGCAACTGCGCATGGAAAACTGTCGCAGTCTGGCCGAGCAACTTTTCGCTTTCAGCATCCTGGGAGACGATCGCGCCATACGTGCGACTTACGCCGCTGGACGCTGCGTGCACAAGAAGCAATAACACGGCCTGACCTGTGCAGGTTCTGTCGTTTACAGACGAATAGCCGGACGCTATTTGTCTGTCGGATAAAGAACAAAAACACTGGAAGCCGCGGACGCGGCTTCGTTGACCAATAACAATTAGACTCTGCTTTGAGGTCAGAATGGACCCGTATTACATCGACTGGATTAATCTTTTCATCCGCTGGTTTCACGTTATCGCAGGCGTGGCGTGGATTGGCGCTTCCTTTTACTTTGTCTGGCTGGACAACTCCCTGCAGGACCCGCCGGACTGGAAAAAAGAAAAGGGAATCAAAGGCGATTTATGGGCCATTCATGGCGGCGGCTTTTATGAAGTCGCCAAGTACCGGCTGGCGCCGGAAAAAATGCCGGCCACGCTGCACTGGTTCAAATGGGAGGCTTACACTACCTGGCTGACCGGTTTCATGCTGTTGTCCCTGATGTACTACTTCGGGGCGGAGACCTACCTGATCGATAAGTCCGTGATGGAGCTTAGCCAATGGCAGGCTATCGGCATCGGCGTCGGCCTTTTAGTGGCGGGCTGGGCGCTGTACGACGGCTTGTGCCGCTCCCCCCTTTCTCGCAATGGTTACGTCTTCGGCAGTCTGTTATTGGGTCTCGCTATTCTGGCCAGCTGGGGCCTGACCCAGGTCTTCAGCGCCCGCGGCGCCTATATTCATGTAGGCGCCCTGATGGGTACGCTGATGGCGGGGAACGTATTGATGATCATCATTCCGTCCCAAAAAGCGCTGGTGAACGCCGTCAAGGCTGGCGCAGCGCCAGACCCCAGACTGGGCGAAAACGCCAAACTGCGCTCCACCCATAACAACTACATGACGCTGCCGCTGATCTTCATCATGATCAGCAACCACTATCCCATGACCTACGGTCACGAGTGGAACTGGGCCATTCTATCGGCGCTGGTCGTCATTACCGCCTTTGCGCGTCATTATTTCAACCTCAAACACAGAGGCGTAAAACAACCTGCTATTCTGGTGATAGCCATGGTGATGTTCATCGGTTTGGCGGTGATCGTCAAAAGCACAGGGAAAGCAGACAGCGCAGACGCTGAGCAAGCCGCCGACACAGCGGATAAGGTCGGCTTCATGCAGGCTGCGGCGATCATTCACAACCGTTGCGCCAGCTGTCATGCGGCCAAACCAACCCAGGCCGGATTTGCAGAGGCCCCTGCCGGCGTACTTCTGGACACCACCAGTGGCGTTATGCGCCACCTCCAACAGATTCAGCAGGTGGCGGTGGATTCCAACTACATGCCTCTGGGCAACCTGACCGGAATGACGGATGAAGAGCGCCAACAATTGGGCGCCTGGATCAAACAGGGCGGCGGAACCGAATAAGTCCGGCGGCGTTTTTTATCCAAAGGAGAATGTTCCTGGGTAAAAAACGCGGCTAGCATATGCAACCCTTTATATGCCTCAGCGATCCCGGGCGGGGTCGCAGGCCAGCCTGAAAGTGACCTAAGCAGACTATGAGCGACAGTAGATACCATCAAACCATCTTTATTTCGTGGGAAGAACTTCATCGGGACACGCGGATGTTATGCCGCAAGCTGATCGATATGGGCCGCTGGAAAGGCATTATCGCCATCACCCGCGGAGGCTTGATCCCCGCCGGCATCATCGCCCGCGAACTGGGCATTCGCTACATCGACACCGTTTGCGCCGTCAGTTATGAAGAGCAGAAGCAATCCGATGACGTCAACGTCATCAAGAGCTTTGACGCTTCCGTCATTGGCGATGGAGAAGGCTATCTGCTGGTGGATGATCTGGTGGATACGGGTAAAACCGCCAAAGTAGTGCGCAACCTGATACCCAACGCGTTCTTCGCCACGCTGTACGCAAAACCGCTGGGACGGCCTTTTGTGGACTTGTGCATTAAAGAAGTGTCTCAGGAAACCTGGATGCGCTTCCCCTGGGACATGGAGCTGAACTACTCAACTCCGCTGGTGGACCGGCTCTAAGAGCCGGCCTCTCCCAAGCAGAAAACGCGAACGTCAGCTCTTCTGCTTGGTGCCGAAAATGCGGTCGCCGGCGTCGCCCAGACCAGGCAGGATATACCCCTTCTCATTGAGCCTTTCATCAATGGCGGCGGTGTAGATGTGCACGTCAGGATGGGCTTTCTCCACAGCGGCAATGCCCTCCGGCGCCGCCACCAGCACTAATGCGCGGATTTCGGGGCAGCCTGCTTTCTTAAGCAGATCGATAGTGGAAATCATGGAGCCGCCAGTCGCCAACATGGGGTCGATGATCAACGCCAGACGCTGATCCAGCTCACCCACCAGCTTTTCCAGATAGGTTTTCGCTTCCAGGGTTTCTTCATTGCGAACCTGGCCCACTACGCTGACTTTAGCCGCGGGAATCAGAGATAAAACTCCGTCCAGCATACCCAGTCCTGCGCGCAGAATAGGCACAACCGTCACTTTCTTGCCTTTCAGCTTTTCCACTTCCACCGGCCCGGCCCAGCCTTGCACCACCTCCGTGCCCAGATTGAAATCTTTACTCGCTTCATAAGTCAGCAGCGCTCCCACTTCCTGAGCAAGTTCGCGAAAGCTTTTGGTGCTGATTTCAGCCCGCCGCATCAGTCCGATTTTATGACGGACCAAGGGGTGGCGGATTTCATGGGTAGGCATAGGATATCTCCGGCAAGACCCGAAAAGCAGGAGCGCTCTCCGGGCATCAGGTAATCTGAATATAAACGCGCAAAATCCTAGCGTATTTTGCGCGTTCACACATCCCTGCAGACGGAAATCTTGCGTGAAAATTGCAGATATATCGGCATGATGGCCTTTATTCTCTTTATCTGTCCCAACCTTATCGTTCCAGTTACTCTTCCTGCCCCGCCGGTTTCTGATTTTTCATGGCGACGCCAAATCCGATCTTACCGTTTGCAGGATCACTGGCGTCAAACACCAGCAACTCGCCATCGGCGGATGCAATTCCCATACGGCCGCTGTAAGTCAGCTCGCCGTTCGGCTCCACGTTATAGGAGACGCTCAGATTTCGCGTCGCAATCCCCGCCGAGGCGCGTATCTGACTGTCAACGCCTGCGCCCGCGCCATCCAGCGTCAAACGACTGAACGTCGCCTGGGGGATGTCCTGATCTTCAATCACAACGCCCAGCCAGTATTCCCCCAGCAGAGCGTTATTCGCCATATCCGTGGCGGTGCGCAGACATATCGCGGAGCTTGCCACGGGTCGCCAGCCGCCGACTTCCGCGTTGCCTGGACTATCATCTTCAGGTGGCGTAACGGGAACCTGTTCTTTCCAGGCCACCCTGGAAAAATGGAATACCCGACCATCAGGCGAGGCGCCTCCCAGTGTGCGTACGCTCCAGCGACAGGGGTCATATACCGGGTTGCCGTCGTTATCGACAGGACAGTCCAACGTATAGCCTGCGTTCTGAACGACCTCATCAAACGCCTCGTCCAAAGGCGGATCGGACCAGCTTAGAACAGCCTCGTCGTCAAAAGAGTAAGCAATCGACCTGCTTTCCGATCCTGCGCCCGCACCGGTGCTGCCGATGCGCTGTAAGACGCCGTTTCCGTCTGTATCCAAGGTAGCTTTATGAATCTGCACGGTGAGCTTGTTGTCAGCGCCGCTGGGGAAATAGGTTTCTTCAATGCAGAGATAATCGCCCTGGGTGAGGTCTGGTTTCTGATAGACGATATCGCCGTCCGGATTCTCGGCGGTAGCGGTTTCGTCGACCTTCACGCCGGCGTAGAAAGTGGTGCTGATGGCGGCGACATCCGTCAGGAAGAAAAGATCGCCTGCCGCACTGATGCCCCCATACCGCGATCCGGAGGCATTCATGAAACCCGCGTCGTCAAATTTGTATTTAGGCGTGTTGATCTTGGCGTAACCGCCATTGCCGCCTTTATCGAGCAGATCGCCCAACCCTGCGCGTGAGTTGCCGCTGATGATAGAGCGCATGACGCGCGCCTGATCGCGCTGCAGCGAGATTTCCGATGCATATTGCAAGCCACTGAGAACAAAGTCCGGGCTTGGTACGGTAGGGTCTTTAGGTTTAGTTTCCAGTTTTTCGCAGCCCTGCAGCGTCACTGCAACCGCTACGACGATAAGCGCACTTCGGGACCAATGCACAGGCCCCAGGTTGTATTTATTGTTATTCATCGCAATCAATGAGCTCAGTGGGGAGTTACCAACTGCAATCTTAGGTTACACAAAGATAAATTCATTGATGCAATTGGCAAAAGCGGCGCATAGCGCCGCCTGAGCTCAAGCTTTGCGATGGGAGCGGGTTTCCGCCGCCTGCCAGGACATACCGGTGAGTGAGCAGTATTCTTCCAGAGAATCGATCATTGCGCGGGTCAATTCAGCGGGTTCCGGCAGTAGCGCCCGATCCGCATTGATGCCGATCTGCACGGACTGGTTATAGCTCAGCAGGCTGACGCCAAGTCCGATATCGCCGGTTTGCGGCACCCAGAACATCAGCTCTTTCACTTGGCTGCCCGCCAGATAGCGAGCGCGACGCGCGCCTGGCACATTAGAGAGCACCATCGACGTCTTATTACTGAACAACTCCAGCAGCGGTTGTTGCACGCCTTGGGGAAACAGTCCCATCGCAGTGAGCAATGCATGGGAAAGACTGGGTTGCATCGATTCTTTCAGCGCCGCCATATCGTGCTTGATCTTGTACAGACGCTCAATGGGGTTGCCAATGCCCGCCGCCAGCGGAACGAAGACTGTACCGAACTGGTTGCCCAATTCCTGTAACTGTTCTCTGCCTAATCGAGTCTCCAATGGCCGCAGGTTGACAGGCAAAGTGGCGTGCAAACGCACCCCGTCCACCTGATCCATGCGCTCCTGCAACAAGCGTCTCAAGCCGCCGCTGACGCAACTGAGCAACACGTCGTTAATGCTGCACCCAAACGCCTGAGCGACTTCTTTGAACTTATGCAGGGGAATCAATTCGGACCAAGTGCAGCATTTCATGACGCCCAACTCGCCACGCAAAGGCGTGGGATCGTCCGCCTCCAGCGCCGCCAGACGCGCAATCTCCGCGGCCCCGTTCAGCCCCTGTCTGACGCCTTCCACTGCATAACCGGGTTCCCGTAGGATACTTTTACCCTCTTCCGCAATGCGATAGCGCAGCTTGGTGCACTTTTCCACCGCCCGGGACAGCGTCTCCATGCCCATGACGAAAGACTGCCGCGCACGGACGCCCGCGTCTCGCTGCTTGCCTGGGTCCAGAGGAAATGGATTGATGTTGGGAGACTGGTCGGACAGCGAACCAAACACCGCCACCAGCGCCAAACCGTCCGCATAGCAGTGATGCACCCGCATCACGCAGACATGATGGTCGCCATAATTTTCAATGAGGAAGACCTGCCACAACGGCTTACCCGGGTCCAAGGGCGTGCTCATCAGGTCGCCAATGAATTTTTCCAAAGCGCCTTTATCCGCCGGCTGCGGCAGAGCGACTTTGCGAACGTGGTAATCCAGAGAGAAGTAGGGATCTTCTTCCCAAAAATAGAATCCGGAATGATTAACCGGCTTTTGCCGAAAGCGGGGAAAGGCCAGAAACCGGGCGTTGATGAGTTCTTTCAGCTTGTTGAAGGGAATCGGCTCCACCACCGCCATCGCGGTGATCACCATCAGGTTTGTCGGACGATCCAACCGTAACCAGGCTGAATCAACGCCGCTTACCGGCTCAAAGTGATTATCTGACATGAGCTTTCGCCGCACCTCCCCCTACAATTCGGTCATTAGCCATAATGGCTGAAAATCGCAAACTTCTTTACAGAGCGATTACAAATTTTAACACTGGCTCAAAAGCGGCAATCCTATAATCAAAGTGCGACAACCTGACTGCCTGGTTGGATTTTGCCGGATTTTTCGAGCAGAAACCGGCGAGTTTGCGGAATGCGCCCTGGCAGTTTAACTGATGTGTCCATGGGGAAACCATAGAGCATCAGGCGACACTTTATATATAAGACTTAAGATTACCTCCAGACTTACGAAATAGGCGCCATAATTAACCTATAGGCGCAAACAGCCAAAGTGTCGTCCAGTTGCGAGCACATACAAATATAATAAACCCGTTGTAGTTTCAGCCACAGGAGGCGAGCGTCTCCAAGCGTGCGGAAAACGGGGCGGCGCGACGGTGGGAGTTACTACCATGAAAGCAGTCCATGCCCGTAAGTTGTTACGACCAATTGATCCGGCCTATACCGAGATGTTTTCCGGTAAGGTCTATTCCGTGGGAAAAGGCGCGGTATCCCTCCGCAATCATAGCGCTCCGGCGGAAAACACCGTCATCGGCGTCCACGGATTCCTCGAAAATCACTGTTACTTCACCCAGACCTATCAGGCTCCTGATACGGAGCTGATCCTGCTCACCTGCAGCAATTATCATATTCCCGTCAGCGGGCCGACATTGGAGTCCGCCCCCTGGCAGACGCCTATCAAATATCTTGAAGCGACCATCGAATACGACGCCGCCATTCTTAATCAGGTGCTGCAGAATATGCCCAGCACCAATCGGGTGCGGGTGCATGGTCACTCTCGAGGCGGCGCAGTTATTCTGGAAGCCATCAAGCAGTGGCCCGAACTCTACGCCAATGTGGATGTGGTGCTGGAAGCGCCGGTATTGCCGCAAGGCAAGCTGCACGCATTGGCCCGCGCATTGCTCGACCCGGTCAGCCACGGCATGTGGCCCTGGGTGATCCGCCTGGTCAACAGCGCCCCTTCCACCACCTACGGTCAAACCTTCTTCGGCAGAATGAATCCCCGCAAGCGGGTGTTGTTGGATCGTCTGTTTTCATCCACGCGAGACCATCTCACCATTGTGCGCAATATCGAGAATATTCTGGCCTGGATGGAAAAAGGCGACATGACGGCTTACGAGCACATGCGTCACGGCACCATCCTGATTCCCAAGATCGACCGCATTCTGGACCGGGACGCCATGCTGCAAAGCGCCGAAAATTCCCCCAACGCCATACGCATCATTGAAACCAGCGCCACCAGCCACTTTGTCACGCTGGATAGCCAGGAGTGGGTTCCGCCCTTATCCCTGCTTCCCAATGCGGCCGCCGCCGGCGCCTGACCTTCCGCAATCTTCCCGCTCCGGCCAGGGACGCGCCGGGTTAACCACCTCCAAGCGCTCACAACTGAGTAACCAATCACAAACTGCGGGAACGCGACAAAAAGTTAGGTAGGCTTTTCTAATCTATCTTTAGTAAACTTGCCGCCAATCATTCATAGGTTGCGATGAGTCATCGCATTAACGCCGAAAAGACTGTTTTCTGAAGCCAAATGGCGGGGATCACTCATGTCCAAAGAGAAACTGTTAAGCGTCAACGCAAGAACCGCCAACGCCCGACGCCTGCAACAGTTACTGCTGGACTACCATAATTACCGGCTGCAGAGAGACGAACATCCCCTGGCGCAGGACATTGACCGACTGTGCGACTGGCAGGCGGATCGCCTCAAAAGAACCCATAACGATCTTTACAGCAACCAGCGTTATCACGAAGCGTTAGACTTCCTGCTGAAAGACCTCTATTCCCCAAAAGAGTTCACCCGTCGTGACGCCGACCTGGAAAGGGTATTTCCGGTGATGGTGAAACTGCTCCCCGATTCCGCGCTGCACACAATCGCCGATCTGGTTGAATTAAATCTGCTCACGCAGCAGCTGGATGAGCATATCGCCGCCGTTTTACGAGAGATGCGCGTCGAACGCATTACTGAGGACAACTATGCGGAGGCCTTCAGGCGCTGCGACAACTTCGCCTCACGACGCCGTCAGATCACGCTGATCGACAAAACCGGCCACGAACTGGAAAAGTATGTGAAGAGTCGCTTCATCAGCTTCAGTCTGAAGATAACCGAGGGTCCGGCGGAAATGGCGGGTCTGGACCAGCTGCACAGTTTCCTGTCCAGAGGCTTCAAGGCGTTCAAGGAAATGGGCGGAGTCAGTCAGCTATTGCGCGTGATCATGCAGAGGGAAAGCCACATCCTGGAGCAAATCCAGGTTAACGCGGACTCTCCCTTCACCCTGCCGGATAATCTGCGCGCCTACGCCTGACTATAGCGAGACGTAAGCCGGATTTATCAGGCTTTCTTCAGCAGCCCGTCCAAGTGACTGTGAATTTCCTGCTCGATGCGGTCTTTGAAGGGACGGAATAAGAAGCCCAATTCCATGTGCAGATGAATCTGGCTCTCCGCCACTTCCAGCTGCCCCTTAACTCCGCTGCGATGAAAGCGCAGAACTTTATCCTCCCACTCATAGTCGACGCTGAACCGCTCGGACAGGCTCTGCGCCAGTTCGTCCGCCGCCTGTACGGCATGATCCATATCAAGATTATGTTCACGGGTGAGTTCGATCACTGACATCTATAAAACTCTTTGGTTAATTGCGGAGGCTATTGTTTATGGGTTTTCGCCATGTAAATCAAGCAAAAAAATCCCGCCTTGGGCTGCGAATCGCGGGTAGGACTTTCCCCGGGACACAGGTAGAATACCGCACAATTATTTTTACGGGAGCAACCTAATGACAGAGCGGGACACCACCCACTTCGGTTACAAACAGGTGCCGGTCACAGATAAAGAAAGCCATGTGGCCAAAGTGTTCGACTCGGTCGCCGCCAAGTACGACTTGATGAACGACCTCATGTCGATGGGCATTCACCGCCTCTGGAAACGCTTCACTATCGATAAAAGCGGCGTCCGCGCCGGGGCATCGGTTCTGGACATCGCCGGCGGCACCGGCGACCTGACCAAAAAGTTCTCACGTCTGGTCGGTCCGTCCGGCAAAGTGGTTCTCGCAGACATTAACGCTTCTATGCTGCAGGTTGGCCGCAACCAGCTATTGGATCACGGTTACGGCGACAATATCGAATTTGTGCAGGCCAACGCTGAGGCGCTGCCCTTCCCTGACAATAGTTTTGATTGCGTCAGCATCGCCTTTGGTCTGCGTAACGTGACGGACAAAGATCAGGCGCTGCGGGAAATGCAACGGGTGCTGCGTCCTGGCGGACGCCTGCTGGTGCTGGAGTTCTCCAAGCCCACCAACCCTATTGTCTCCAAAGCTTACGACGCCTACTCCTTCTCCGCCTTACCGCTGATGGGCAGTCTCGTCGCGCAGGACAGTGAGAGTTATCGCTATCTTGCCGAGTCTATCCGCATGCACCCTGACCAGGAGACGCTCAAGTCGATGATGGAGCAGGCCGGACTCTGCTTGTGCAAGTACTACAATCTCACCAGCGGCGTAGTCGCGCTGCATACTGGCGTCAAAGCCTGATATGAGCCCCTTCGACCCGCTTCTCCTCACCGCCCTCAATGCGACGGCGGAGCGCATCGCGGCGGAGATACTCCGCTACGACGCAGGGTCCTCCGCGCGTCTGGCGGAGCTGGACGGCAAGTGGGCCCAGCTGTCGTTAACGCCCTTCAATCTGTCCTTGTACGTCAGGTTGGGCGAGCGTCCCCGCTTTGCAGATGAGGCCGGCGGCGACGTCGATCTCGTCATCCAAGGCTCCCCTGGCGACTTCCTGAGTTATTTACAGAACAAAGGAGGCGCGCAGAACATCCACATCCAGGGCGATATGGGCCTGGCGCAACGCATCGCCGCCATCGCCAACAATCTGGAAGTAGACTGGGAAGCCAAACTGGCCGAGCATCTTGGCGATATGCCCGCCCACTTCCTGGGTACGCGATTGCGAGGTTTCGGTCGCTGGGTGAAACATGTCGGCGACAGCTTTCGCCGTGACGCGGAAGAGTATGTACACCATGAAGCGCGCACCGCGCCAAGCAAAGATGAAATGAGCTACTGGGCCGATGAAGTCGACCGCGTCCGGATGGATTACGATCGTCTGGAAGCCCGTCTGCAACGCCTGCAACAAGCCCTTAATCCCGCAGTAAAAGACACTGATAAGTGAGAAGAATCAACCGCCTTATTCAAATCGTCTGGGTGATCTGCCGCTATCGGCTGGATGAGTTCGCCCCGTTGACCTTATTGCCGCTGCCTCTGCGTCTGTTGTTTTTGCTGGCGCCCTGGCGTCTGTTTCCCAAACCGCAAATACCCCGCGGCGAACGCCTGAGACGCGCGCTGGAGGAGTTGGGGCCAATATTCGTCAAATTCGGCCAGATACTCTCCACCCGTAAAGACCTGCTGCCGGAAGATCTGGCGGACGAGCTCAAGCGTCTGCAGGACAAAGTGCCTCCCTTCGCCAGCGACTCAGCCGTACGAATCATCGAGGAGTCGCTGAAGTCCCCGATTTCAGAGCTCTTCGCCGATTTTCAGACTTACCCGATGGCGTCCGCCTCCATCGCGCAAGTGCATGCCGCCACCTTGAAAAACGGCAAGGAAGTGGTGGTGAAAGTTATCCGCCCCAATATAGAAAAGACCATTCGCCTGGATATCGCGCTGATGTTGCTGGTGGCGCGCCTGGTCGAAAACTACTGGGAAGACGGTAAGCGCCTGCATCCGATAGAGGTTGTGCGTGACTACGAACACACGATTCTGGACGAGCTGGACCTGCAGCGGGAAGCCGCCAATACGTCCCAGCTCAAGCGCAATTTCGCTGGCTCCGAGCTGATCTATATCCCGGAAGTCTACTGGGAAATGACCCACTCCCGCGTTCTGGTCATGGAGCGCATCTACGGCGTACCCATCGCGGACGTAGAGCAGCTGCGCAAAGCCAACGTTAATATGAAGTTATTGGCGGAGCGTGGAGTGGAAATTTTCTTCACCCAGGTGTTCCGAGACAGTTTCTTCCACGCAGACATGCATCCCGGCAACATTTTTGTGGATGTCAGCAATCCCGCCAATCCACGCTACATCGCCATCGATTGCGGTATCGTCGGCACACTAACGCCAGAAGATCAGTCTTATTTAGCCAGGAACCTGCTGGCCTTTTTCCGCCGCGATTATCGTCAGGTGGCGGTGCTGCATATTTCCTCCGGCTGGGTTCCGGGACATACTCGCGTCAATGAATTTGAAGCCGCTATTCGCACGGTCTGTGAGCCGATCTTCGAACGCCCGCTGAAAGACATCTCTTTCGGGCAGTTCCTAGTGCGGTTATTTCAGACCGCGCGCCGTTTCGATATGGAAGTTCAGCCGCAATTGGTGTTGTTGCAGAAGACCTTGTTGAACATTGAAGGACTGGGACGCCAGCTTTATCCAGACCTGGATCTGTGGTCCACCGCGCAGCCTTTCCTGGAAAACTGGATGAAACAGCGCATCGCGCCGCCAGGACTTCTAAAGGCTATTAAGCAGCATGCGCCGGACTGGATTGAGCAAACGCCGGAGTTGCCGCAGATTCTGTACGAAGCCTTTGATCAACTGCGTCATCTGGATCGCTACAATCAAGCTAATCAGGACAGTCTGGCGAGTTTGAGTCGCGCGTTTGAAAAGGATAAGCAGCAACGGCGCGACTTCTGGCTCGCGGGCCTGGTGCTCGCGTCCGCTGCGGCGATGGCGATTGGCGATCAGCCCTTGCGCCTGACGGAGCTGCCATGGCCCTCCGTTACGCTCGCTGTCGCCGGTCTTTACTTGCTTATGCGCCCCAAATAGCGCGATAGTAAGGGTGCAGTTTACAAATTTGTGACAACCTCCTATTTAAGAAATAAAACGGTAACAATGACAGAGCAGAATTGGCGCCTCGCGATAAAGTGGAATAACGACGGCCTTATCCCCGTCATCGCCCAGGACAACGACACCGGAACCGTGCTGATGATGGCGTGGATGAATGAAGACGCGTTGTCGGCAACGATTGCCAAACAGGAAGCGGTGTATTGGTCCCGCTCCCGGGAAAAACTCTGGCATAAAGGCGAGACCTCCGGGCACGTACAGAAAGTAAAAGATATTCTACTGGACTGTGACGGCGACACATTGCTGCTGAAAGTTGAACAAATTGGCGGAATTGCTTGTCATACCGGGCGTGAGAACTGTTTTTTCCGTTCTCTTGACGCACAAGAGTGGAAGGTCAACGCGCCGGTGAAGAAAGATCCGAAAGATATCTACGGATAGGCGCCCGCCCTCCGCTTCACCCGCTATCACACTGATTGGCGAAGCAGCGACCCGACAGGCGATATAAAAATTTAGACAATTTGCTTTCAGAGGCTTGGAAAAGCGCAACATGAACGACATATTGACCCAGCTCGGCAAAGTACTGGAAGAGCGCAAGCTGGCCGATCCGGATTCATCCTACGTCGCCAGTCTGCACGCGAAAGGATTGAATAAAATTCTGGAGAAAGTCGGCGAAGAATGCACCGAAACCATCCTCGCCGCCAAAGATGCGGAACTGGACGGTTCAACGCATAATGTAATTTATGAAACGGCGGACCTGTGGTTTCACAGCCTGGTGATGTTGAGTCACCTGAACATCGGTCCACAGGAAATCATGCAGGAGCTGGCCCGGCGCTTTGACATTTCGGGGCTTGAGGAAAAAGCCTCGCGAGGCAAGAAATAACCGCGGACAGTCCGCACCGGCGCTAACGCTGGACTTGTAGGATTTGGTAATCAGGCAGTAATACTTCAAAGGAGCACAATCATGGGCATATCCATGTGGCAACTACTCATCGTTCTGTTAATCATCGTGCTGCTATTCGGTACGAAAAAGCTGAAGAACATTGGCGGCGATCTGGGCGGAGCGGTGAAAGGCTTTAAAAAAGCCATGAGCGATGGCGAATCCGAGGAAGACAAAGAACCCAAGAAGCTGTCGCAAAATGAGAGCCGCACCATCGAAGGCTCCGTAGAGCGCAACGACGCGAAGACTGAATCCAAACACAGCTAACCCATATCGGACGACTATAGTTTATGTTCGATATCGGATTTCCAGAGCTAGCGCTGGTTGCTGTCATTGGCCTGCTTGTGCTCGGCCCGGAGCGTTTGCCCTACGCCGCGCGCAAAACCGGCTTGTGGGTAGGCCGCATTCGCCGTATGGTCAGTCAGATGTCTTCTGAAATAGACCGGCAATTAAAAGCTGAGGAAATGCGGGAACGACTGCGCAAAGAAGGCGATACCCTTGGCTTGGAGAAAATCCAGCAAACCGTCAACGATGCGCTGGCTGAAGCAAAGAAATATGAGGACATGGTTGAGAAGAACCCGGCTACGCCGATGTCCTCCAAGGCCAGCCCGCCCCAAACGCCGTCTTCCAGGTCAGACTCACAACCGGTAGAATCCCACACCCAATCCGACGACGCTCCCAAGCAGCATGACCGCTCCTGAAATGACT
Source organism: Hahella sp. KA22 (assembly GCF_004135205.1). Classification (NCBI taxonomy): domain Bacteria; kingdom Pseudomonadati; phylum Pseudomonadota; class Gammaproteobacteria; order Oceanospirillales; family Hahellaceae; genus Hahella; species Hahella sp. KA22. The sequence goes on from NZ_CP035490.1 coordinate 6,299,736, forward strand.
CCGCGCGACGACAACGCAGATAAAGAACTGCCGTTATTTGATCACTTGGTTGAACTGCGCAACCGCTTGCTGCATTCCGTTTTAGCGGTGCTGGTGGCATTCTTGCCCTTGTATGCGTTTCGCAATGAAATCTACGCTTACCTGGCCAAACCGCTGCGCGCGGCGATGCCGGAAGGCGCCACCATGATCGCAACCGAAGTGGCGTCGCCGTTTCTGGCGCCCTTCAAGCTGACTATGGTGTTGGCGATCTTTCTCATGATCCCATTCATCCTTTATCAGATCTGGTCGTTCATCGCTCCCGCGCTGTATAAGCACGAGAAAAAGCTGGCGATCCCTCTTCTGGTAAGCAGCGTACTTCTGTTTTATCTGGGCGTCGCCTTCGCCTACTACGTGGTGTTTCCTCTGGCGTTCAACTTTTTCGCCAGCGCCAGCCCTGAAGGCGTAACGGTGATGACAGACATCAACAAATACCTGGATTTCATCCTCAAGCTGTTTTTCGCGTTCGGCTTCGCCTTCGAAATCCCTATCGCCACCGTGTTGATGGTGAAGGTCGGCTTAACAAACGTAGCCAGCCTGCGGGAAAAACGCCCTTACATTGTGGTTATCTGCTTTATCATCGGCATGTTGTTGACGCCCCCTGACGTTATTTCGCAGACCTTACTGGCGGTGCCCATGTGGCTGCTGTTCGAAGTCGGCGTCTTATGTAGCCGCTGGGTGGAGCCAACTGCGGACTCCAACTCAGAGTCCATCAACACCTGATTCCCGACTTAGTTCAGACGTTATGAATATCCTGTTGTTCTCAGCAGAAGAGCTTTCCGCGTCCGGTCAGCTCTCGCTCACCGACAGACGCGCGGAGCATTTGCGCAAAGTATTGAAAGCCCAGGCCGGCGACGACATCCGCGTTGGCCAGATCAATGGAGAGATGGGAACCGCTCGCTTACTTGATATCAACGAAGAGCGCGCGCGCCTGGAAGTGACTCTGAACGCCGAAGCGCCGCCGCCATTGGACCTGACCCTGATCCTGGCGCTACCCCGCCCCAAGATGATGCGCAGAGTGATTCAGAGCACGGTATCTCTGGGAGTAAAGCGCATCTACCTGATCAACTCTTACAAGGTGGAAAAAAGCTATTGGCAAACTCCTTGGCTGGAGGCCGCCTCACTGAAGGAAAACTGTCTTCTGGGTCTCGAGCAGGGAGTGGATACCGTGCTTCCAGAAATCCACATGCGTAAACTGTTCAAACCCTTTGTGGAAGACGAGCTGTCGCAAATCATCGCTGGAAGCGACGCCTGGGTGGCGCATCCCACCTCTGAGGCGCAGTCGCCCCAAGTCAACGGGCCGCTGACTTTGGCGGTAGGTCCCGAAGGCGGTTTTACGCCTTATGAAGTGAAAAAGTTGGAGGAAATCGGTTTTAAGGGCTTCACCCTGGGTAAGCGCATACTTCGCGTAGAAACGGTTATTCCTGCGCTGATCGGCAAGCTATATCTGTAAATCGCACGGCGGTGAGCGCTATCAGAAAGCCTTCGCCGCCATGGACCCGCCACCGCCTCTAGCGTTAGACGCCCATAGCCTGACGAATCAGTTCTTTTTTGATGAACGGCGTTTTATTCACCAGCGTTAGTCCTGCATTCCTTACTCCGGCAATCATGGGAGAAGGATGTCCAAAGCCGCGCTTGAACGCCTCCATCAACGTCATCATGGAAAGATTCCCAGCCTGTCGTCGCCGCTGATAGCGTCGCAACATCTCCTCGTGCCCTAGAGGAATGCTCCGCCCCAAGGCGCGCCGCGCCTCATCCAGCAAGGCGGCGACATCTTCAAATCCCAGATTGACACCCTGCCCCGCCAAGGGGTGAATCGTATGCGCCGCATCGCCAATAAGCACCGCGCCGCCATCAAAGTAACGCTTAGCGTGTCGCTGCCTGAGCGGGAAAGCAAAGCGTCGACTGATATCGACCACTTCCCCCAACGCCTGCTCGGAGGCGTCGAATAGAGTCGCTTTGAAGCTGGCGTCGTCCAGCTCCATTAACCTGTCCGCTTCCGTAGAATCCGCCGACCAGACAATGGACGAGCAACGGTAGTTTTGATCCTGATCCAGTAAAGGCAGCAGAGCTAAAGGGCCTGTGGGCAGAAAACGCTGCCGGGCTGTGAAATCATGAGGGCGGGCAGTTGTAGTCGTCGCAACAATCGCCTGCTGTCCGTAATCCCATTCCCGAGTCGGGATGTGCAACCACTGACGAATACGGGATAGAGCGCCGTCCGCGCCAACCAACATTCGGCAGGAAACCGTCTCACCGCTCCCGGTTTCAAGGGAGTAACCAGAAGCATCCGGCTTCAACGCACGCACCTGATCTTTGATGACGTGGATGTTAGAGCGCTCAGCAATGCGTTTATGTAAAGCGGAGGTCACCACACGGTTTTCGACGATCAACCCCAAGCTGCTTTCATACACTTCCGCCGAGGAAAACACTATCCGTCCGCTCCCCGCGCTATCCCAAACGTCCATGTCGGTGTAGCGCAGGCTATATGGCTCTATCTCCGCCCAGACATTCAACTCGCGCAGCAGCTTCTCACTCGCCAGCGTCAGAGCGCTGACACGGGGGTCAAAGCTGTGCGCGTCATTGCACTTGGGAGGCGTCGCCGTGTTCAGTCCACCAGGATCGATCAGGGCCACTTCTATATCCAGCGCAGACAAGCCCAATGCGATTGCCGCGCCGACCATGCCGCCGCCAACGACGGCGACAGGAAATTGTGTCTTCACAATAGGAAGCCTCTGCTTTGCAGATTTCGAATAATCAGTATTCAACGCCATTGCGGCGCGCGCTCGGCGACGCCCATGGCATACTCAGCGAACCGGCGTTTCGCTGCAGGCGCCAAATTCAGGCTGATCAGGCCAAACTGCCTGACGCTCTCCAGCCAGGCGGACTTTTCACCGAATAACTTGATCAGTCCATCACTGGCCGTCACAGTGCGCTTCTGATCCGCCTGCTGGCGCGCCAGGTACTTGTTCAGTATCGGCAGTCCGCCTAATTCTTCACTGGTGACCGCTTCATTCAACGCTTCCGCCAGATGCAGCGCATCCCTCAAAGACAGGTTATATCCCTGTCCCGCCACAGGATGCAGCGTATGCGCTGAGTTACCCAGCAACACCAGTCCTTCTCGAACCTGTTCCTGGGCAGTTTGCAGCGTAAGCGGGTAATGGTTGATATCACCGACCTGGACAATACGACCTATGCGGTAGCCGATTTGAGATTGCAGCGCCTCAGCGAAACCGACCTTGTCCAGAGATAGCAGCCCCTGCAGGCGATTGCTCGGAACTGTCCAGACCACCGCCATGCGATCATTACGCACAGACGCCAGCGGCAAAAAGGCGACGGCGCCGCCATCAATGAAGCGCTCATACGCGATATTGTCGTGTGAACGGGAAAGGCCCACGTTGACCACCAGCGCATGTTGGCCATAGTCCACGCGATGGCTGGCGACGCCAAAGCCCTCCGCCAGACTGGAGCGTCCTCCGTCGGCAAGCACCAGCAATCTTCCGACGATATCCCTCTCATGTTCCCCTTCCCGCAGACGCACCGTCATTCCCTCAGGACAGCACTGCGCAGACACCGCCTCGGCGGGCGCCAGTACGGTCAAGTCCGCCCATCCCTCTAACGAGGCAACGAGACTGCGTCCGATGGCCGCATTGGGAACCACATAGCCAAAAGCATCCAGGCCCTGTTCGCTTGCCTGCAGGCGGGTCGCGCCCCATTTGCCCTGTTCGGACACATGGATAGTGCTGATGCCTCCGGCGTATGGCGCCATCGCGGACCATACTCCCATACGCTCATAAAGGAGGCGAGAGCCGTGAGACAGCGCAGTGGAGCGAGCATCGAAACTGGGTGTAAAGGGTCCCTCTGACGAGGTCCGCAAGGAGTGCGCCTCCACCAGCGCCACCTGAAAGCGACGCCGGGAAGACTGCTGTAAGGCCAAAGCCAGGGTTGCGCCGACCAGACCTCCGCCGACGATAACGATATCGTAGTGACGGGTCATCATTTACCCCGCATCAAGGCCTCAATTTCATCGACTTTCTTCGGCGTACCCGAGGTCATGACCTCACCGCCCTGTTTGGTCACGATCACATCGTCTTCGATACGAACGCCAATGCCTTTCCAGCGAGGATCGACATCTTCCAATTCCGGCGCAATATAAATACCTGGTTCGACAGTCAGCGCCATACCGGGCTCTAACACCCGCCATTCGCCGCCAACTTTGTAATCGCCGACATCATGGACATCCAGGCCCAGCCAGTGCCCCGTGCGGTGCATAAAGAATTTCTTGTAGGCCTCGGTTTCAATCAGCTCACTCAATTCGCCTTTGAGCAGGCCGATTTCACACAGACCTTCAGTAATCACTTTCAATGCCGCTTCGTGCGGCTGATTCCAATGACGACCGGGACGCACTTCTTTAATGGCTGCTTCCTGAGACGCCAGTACGATTTCATAGATGGTGCGCTGTTCCGCGCTGAACTGGCCTGATACCGGAAATGTCCGGGTGATATCAGATGCATAGCAGTCCAGTTCACAACCCGCGTCGATCAACACCAGATCGCCGCTCTTCAGCTTGTCGTTATTGGTGACGTAATGAAGAATACAGGCATTCTCACCGCCGCCGACAATACAGTTGTACGCCTGCGCCCGCGAGCCTTCACGTAGAAACACGTGCTGAATAGCGGCCTCAAGCTGATACTCATACATCCCCGGCTTACAAATGCGCATGGCTTCGTTATGCGCCTCAGCGCTGATACGCGCCGCCTGCTTCATGATTTTGACTTCAGCGGATGACTTGAACAGGCGCATATCATGCAACGTATGTTCCAGCGCCACGAACTCTCCGGGCGGATGCGCGCCGTTCTTGATTTTGCTGCGAATGACATTGATCCATTCCATGACCCTGCGATCAAACTTTTCGTCCAGTCCCATGGAGTAGTAAACCCGCTGCTTACCTTCCAGCAAGCCAGGTAGAATTTCATCAACATCGTCGATGGGGAAGGCGTCATCGAAGAGATACTGTTCGATCGCCCCTTCCTGTCCCGCCAACTTGCCATTCCAGCGTTCGTAGTCAGGGTTCTTTTCCTTGCAGAACAAAATGGATTCGCCGTGCTCACGCTCGGGGATCAGCACCATTACCGCATCCGGTTCCGCAAACCCGCTGAGATAATGAAAGTCACTGTTCTGACGGTAGGGATATTCCGAATCACGATTGCGTACGCGAATTGGCGCCGCGGGCAGAATGGCGATGCTGTTGGGCGTCATCACATCAAGCAGGTGGCGCCGACGTTTCTGATATTCACGAATCGATAATGCTTGCACGTCTATCTCTCTTAAACTTTTAGTTATCCATATATGGCGCACATCCGTACAAACTGCCGGCGGGCCTTGTCCTTGGGCCGTTAATGTAGCGTTTTCTTTTCCGGGGCGGCGTTCTTTTTGGCTGCGGTAAGTTCCTGCAACACATTCAACGCAGCCACTTTTACAAATTCAGTCAGCTCCAGCAGTTCTCTTTCATCCTGCTCGTCGCCATCCACCTCTGGGTCCACTTCGCCGATATCCACCAGATCCTGAAGAATTTCCTGAACATCCGCCGAGCAGGAGGACAAGCCGCTACCCAAGACAGACGTCAGCCCCTCGACGAAGCCCCTGCACCAGTCCGCCAGCGCCGCAACGCGCAGCGAACATTCAACAGCGTCTTCCGGCAACCAGGGCTGAAAGCTCATATTATCCTGCATCAGCGCCGCTTCCGCGTAGCCGTATACGGCTTTGAAAGCCGCTTGCAGATTTTCTTCAATCGCATTGACGCTGCCGGCGAAACGCTGCGTGTAGCTCCACCAGTCATTATCCTGCGCCCGATCTCCCGCAGCCATTCTTCCACACCAGAGACCGTGAACTCCTGCTGGAGTGGCGTCTGCGTCGATGCGGTTTAATAGTTGTTGCAGGGCATGGTAGGGTTGGGACATTCGTTTAACTCTCCAGTCGGGCGGAAACCACCCGCTTCCAAAGGTTTAGCCAATATCACTCGCAACGGCGAATGGCGTAACCTTATTAAATAGAATTCATTTGGCAAAAACGCCCGCTCTGCTTTAATAAAGCGCATCGGGCGCAATTGAATATATATGCGACGGCTCAAGCTTTCGCCATCATGTTTTTTACGGTTCTGACGTCAACTTTATCAGGATCGACTCACGCCAGAATAATGCTGTGTATGCTAACATGACGCCCACTTACATCGCCACGCGGGTGCGCACGTTGACCCCCTTACATCGGCGACTTATATTTAATTGGACGCCCATGCGCCTACAGTTTGGTTTTCTAACATTTTTCCACTTTGATTTGCGTCCGTCATAAGTCGAGTCATGTTAGAAAACTCTTCCTGAAGAACCCTAGCAATACCACTGGAAAAACTTATGGATGTTTCTCAGTTGCAGCAGTTAAGCGATAAAATTGACCGCCTGATACAGAAGTGCAAACAGCTCGAAGCAGATAATCAGGCGCTACGCCAGCTGCAGGAAGACTGGCAAAAGGAACGCATGCAACTATTACAGAAAAACGATCTGGCCCGCTCCAAAATCGAGGCCATGATCAGTCGTTTGAAAGCTTTGGAGCAACGTTAATGAGTCGCACCAACAACACCGCCACCGTCACTATTCTGGACAAGGAGTACTTGGTCGCCTGTCCTCCGGAAGCGCAACGCCAACTGGAAGACGCTGCGCGGGCGCTGGATCAGAAAATGAAAGAAATCCGTGCATCGGGAAAAGTCTACGGCACCGAGAGAATTGCGGTCATGGCCGCCCTGAACCTGACGTATGATCTAATGCAGCAAGGGCAGAAGACCGAGCAGGTCTCTACCACCCTAAGCACGCTTCATGAAAAGCTGGATGCCGCATTGAGAAATAAATAACTTTACAAAACATACAATTACGTAATCAAAAAAGAAAAAAATATTGAATATTCCTGGTTCACCCCACTGCTTTTTTTACATTTTTCGTTATAATAGGACCCAAGCTCCCTGAACTGCTCGCCAGTCAGATACGTCCTCGAGCCGATGAATTTTATTATTGGTTACCTCCTGCGAGTGATGTGTGCAAGTCCCTCTTGAAGGGAAAGCCTAATTCATTCCAGCGGTTACCTCCTTGAACCAAAGGGTTCAAGGGCCACGTCAGACAGCGGCTGTCTCGGGGAGTTTACTTTTTCTGCTATGAATAAAGCGTCTATTCGTCGCGCCATGCGTAAAAAGCGCAGAGCGCTGACACCCGCCCAACAACGCACCGCCGCCTCCGGCTTGCGAAAATCACTTAACTCAGCCGTCCATCTCAGTCGTAGCGCCCGTTGGGGTCTATATCTCGCCAACGACGGGGAAATCAATCCGCTTCCAACTATTCAGCGCCTGTGGCGTAGAAAAAAAGCCTGCTACCTCCCCGTGTTACACCCGCTCTACCACAACCGGCTATGGTTCGTTCGGTATCAGCCCGGAGCCAAACTCAAACCCAACAAATATGGCATCCCTGAACCTGTACTGCGAGGAGCCAAACGAGTTCCGCCCTGGTCATTGGATGTGGTGTGCTTTCCATTAGTCGCGTTTGATAAACAAGGGAACCGATTGGGAATGGGAGGGGGTTATTATGATCGCACCTTCGCGGATCGCAGGGTCATCATCAGAAGGCCGAAATTGATTGGGTTCGCTCATCATTTCCAGCAGCTTCCAGAGTTGCCTCACGAACCTTGGGACATTCCACTCTCTGCTGTCGCCACGGACCAACAATTACTCCGCTTTAGAAACAAAAAAGCCCTGCGTTAACAGGGCTATTTCGGATCGTCGGGAAGACAGGGACTAATTAACGTCCTCGCCAGCGACGGAAACATATGTGGGCGACGTACGTGCTTCCTTGTGGCCAAAGGTTGTGAAGCCGCTGACGACCAACCCAAGGCAAAATACGATCACAAGCGTAAGCATGACGTCAGGCTTGCGCTTCATGCATCCCCCTAATTTTCATTGGCGTTTTTTAATTTTATAAATCAGACAAATAGGTAATTGTCTTAACTTGAAATTATAGAAAAGTATTGTAACTCCTGCCTGATTTAAATCAAAGCTTTAAAACGCAATAGTGTGACCGTTTCTGCCTTTACATTAAAACCTCTTAATTATCAGGCGCCTAGAAACAGTTTGTAGGCAGGGTTATTGGTTTCCTCCCAATACCTGAAACCAACGGTATCCAGCATTTTCCGGAACTCCGTCATTTCGTCATCGTTCACTTGCGCGCCCATTAAAACACGACTATAAGCGGCGCCATGATTACGATAATGAAACATGGTGATATTCCAGCGTGCGCCAAACGCCATAAGGAACTTCATCAACGCTCCAGGACGCTCTGGAAACTCAAAACGGAAAACCTTCTCGTTGGTTAACGCCGGCGAGTGCCCGCCCACCATATGGCGGATGTGCATTTTGGCGACTTCGTTATCAGTGAGATCAAGCACCGAGTAACCTTTTTCCTCCAACGCGCCAACCAGCTCTTTGCGCTCTTCCAGACCGGAGCTGATCTGAACGCCTACAAAGATTTGCGCTTCTGTCGCATCACAATAACGATAGTTAAACTCGGTGATATTACGGCGGCTTAACGCCTGAATGAAACGCTTGTAACTGCCTGGGCGCTCTGGGATTCTCACCGCCAGAATCGCCTCACGCTCTTCACCGACTTCGGTGCGCTCAGTGATGTAACCCAGACGGTCGAAGTTCATGTTCGCGCCGCTTACGATGGCGATCAGGTTTTGATCCTGAATTTTTTCTCTCGCCACGTACTTCTTCAAACCGGCAATGGCCAATGCGCCAGCTGGCTCCGCGATAGAGCGGGTATCCTCAAAGACATCTTTAATGCCCGCGCAGATTTCATCTGTGGAGACAAGAACGACTTCATCCACATACTGACGACAAACTTCCCAAGGAGCCTTGCCAATCTGTTTGACGGCGACGCCATCGGCGAAGATGCCCACTTCCGGCAACGTCACCCGCTTGCCCGCCTTCAATGCAGCATGGAGGCAGTTGGAGTCTTCCGGCTCCACGCCTATGACTTTGACATCGGGACGCAGATATTTGATGTACGCCGCTACGCCGGCGATTAAACCGCCGCCGCCAACGGGAACGAACACCGCATGAATAGGAGACGTGTGTTGCCACATAATCTCCATGCCCACCGTACCCTGCCCCGCAATCACCTCTTCGTCGTCATAGGGAGGTATGTAGATGTAGCCTTTTTCTTTGACCAGCGTTTGCGCATGCGCCGCCGCTTCGTCAAAGGCGTCCCCTTTCAGCACCACTTTCGCGCCCTTCGCCCGCACGGAATTTACTTTGATTTCCGGCGTGGTTTGCGGCATCACAATTGTCGCTTTGACGCCCAACTTTTGCGCCGCCAGCGCCAGCCCTTGGGCGTGGTTGCCCGCAGACGCCGCAATCACGCCTTTTTCTTTAGCAATCGCTGAAAGTTGGGCCAGCTTGTTATAGGCGCCGCGCAACTTGAAAGAGAAAACAGGCTGCAGGTCCTCACGCTTCAATAAAATATGATTATTGAACCTGTGGCTCAGCAGGTGGGCCGACTCCAAAGGAGACTCTATCGCAACATCATAGACTTTGGCGTCCAGGATCTTTTTTATATATCGGTGGGGCATGATGGGAACTTACTAAGTCGCTAGCGGAATTAAGCGCCAAATAATATCGGCATTACGGACCCAACGTCTACTATTGATAGGATGCGAAGTCTATAATTCCCCAATTTTTGAGGGCGGGCTTATGAACCAGGACGAACTAAAGCAGGCAGTCGCAAAAGCGGCGTTGGAATACATCAAACCCCATCTGCAGACAGATACCATTCTTGGTATCGGGACAGGCTCCACGGCCAACTATTTTATCGACGCCTTGGCGGAAGTAAGAACTCAGTTCGAGGGCGCGGTCGCCAGCTCAGAGGCTTCCGCCGAACGTTTGAAGAAACACAATATTCCCGTCTATGAACTTAACGCCGTTTCCGGCCTGGAGTTCTATATCGACGGCGCAGACGAAACCAACCCACGCCTGGAGTTGATCAAAGGCGGCGGCGCCGCGTTGACGCGAGAGAAAATTGTCGCCGCCAACGCCAAAACCTTTATCTGTATCGCCGACGAATCTAAATGGGTGGATGTACTTGGCGATTTCCCATTGCCAATAGAAGTTATCCCCATGGCGCGCAGCTATGTAGCAAGGGAGTTGGTTAAGCTGGGCGGCGACCCGGTCTACCGCGAAGGCTGTGTGACGGATAATGGCAATATTATTCTGGACGTGTTCAACCTGCGTATTCTGGAGCCCGTAAAACTGGAGCAACAGATCAATCAAATCACTGGCGTGGTCACCAACGGCCTGTTCGCCATGCGCCCTGCTGACGTACTCCTGCTGGGATCACAGGAAGGCGTAAAAACTATCAAGGTTGACGCCTGATTTAGTCTGGCGCGCGCCATCTAGCCAGGGCCGCGCCATTCGCTCCCTCCCTTCTGTTGCAGTCTCGTTTACAGATCTCTCCTGTTTCTTTGATGTATCCACAGCGCTCCCCCCTTTTAAATCATCCAAGCCCCCACAAAAAACAAGCGCTTGCTTGGTTTTAAATTGATCGATAAGCTGAGCCCTGATAACAACTAGATATGGGACTTGCGCATGTTCAACGAGACTCATCAAATGGCGCGGCGCACCACCGCCGCATTCATCAAACAACATGTCGCGCCTTATATTCAGGAATGGGAGGAAGCGGGCTCGTTTCCTCGGGAGATCTATCGTCTGGCGGGAGAGGCCGGCGTGCTCGGCGTTGGTTTCAATGAAAAGTGGGGAGGCTCCGGCGAAAGCGATATATTGATGAAAGTCGCTGTCAGCGAAGAGCTCATGCGCAGCAATTCTGGCGGATTTGTCGCCAGCCTTGGGTCATTGGATATCGCTCTGCCTCCCATCGCACGCTGGGGCAGCCCGACGTTACAAGAAAAAGTCATTCCCCCCGTACTCAATGGAGACAAAATCGCCGCCCTCGCCATCACAGAACCTGACGGCGGTTCTGACGTCGCCAATTTAAAAACGCGCGCCGTACGGGAAGGAGATCTTTACCGCATCAATGGCTCCAAGACCTTCATCACCAGCGGCCATCGGGCGGACTTCTACACGGTGGCCGTACGCACCGGCGGCGAAGGCCACGCAGGTATCAGCCTGATTTTGGTGGAGCGGGAGCGAGAAGGATTTAGCACGGGTCAACCACTGAAGAAGATGGGTTGGTGGGCGAGCGATACCTCAGAGCTGTTCTTTAATGACTGCCTTGTTCCGGCTGAAAACCTCATCGGTCCTGAAAACAGCGGCTTCATCGCTATCATGAGCAACTTTCTGATGGAGCGCCTCGCGCTTTCCATCATGGCTTACATGACCGCGCAAATCGCCTACGAGCAAGCCTTGAACTATGCCTGCCAGCGAGATGCATTCGGTAGGAAAATAGCCAAGTTCCAGGTCATTAAGCATCGCCTGGTCGAGATGGCGACGCAGGTGGAGATCGCTCGCAACTACACATTAAACATTGCTCAACGCATACAAAACGGCGATAACCCAATCAAAGAAGTCGCCATGGCGAAGAACTTTTGTGCTCAGGCCGCCCAAGAGGTAACGGATGCAGCCGTGCAGATTCATGGCGGCATGGGCTATATGCGCGAGTCCGTAGTGGAGCGGCTGTACAGGGACGCCCGCATACTCAGCATTGGCGGCGGCTCCACCGAAATCATGAACGAGATTATCGCCAAGCAACTCGGTCTCTAAGCTCGGACAGACGCCTTATTGGTTTTAGCGGGGCAAAGCTCCTATAATTTGCTGCCCAGCTTTTTAATAGAATGGAAAGTACAGATTATGAACTTTGACAATATTTCCGCAGGTAAAGAACTGCCAGACGACATTAACGTCGTAATCGAAATTCCTGCGCAAAGCAGCCCGATTAAATACGAAATCGACAAAGACTCCGGTGCGGTAGTTGTCGACCGTTTCATGGCCACGCCCATGTTCTATCCCTGCAACTACGGCTTTATTCCTCACACTCTGTCTGACGACGGCGACCCGCTGGATGTGTTGGTTGTTGCGCCCTACCCGATCCAGCCAGGCGCAGTGATCCGCTGCCGTCCAATCGGCGTGTTGAACATGACAGACGAAGCCGGCGAAGACGCCAAGCTGTTGGCGGTTCCTCACTCCAAGCTGACTCCGCTGTACAAAAACGTCAACGAGCCGACCGACCTGCCTGAACTACTGATCAAGCAGATCGAGCATTTCTTTGAGAACTACAAGGATCTTGAAGAAGGCAAGTGGGTGAAAATTGCTGGATGGGCGGACCGCGAAGCAGCCCGTAAGGCGATTCAAGACGCAGTGGCAGCCTACAAAGGTTAATTGTTGCCGACTCGGCGACGCTCCTGCGTCGCCGATCACTCCCCTTATCAAAGAGATCTTCGCAATGTGGAACGACTACTTGTCCTGATCCTTGCGAATCTTTTCAACGATAGCGGTGGTTGAACAGTTATCCAGAAAGTCCAACGCCCGAACCTCTCCACCATAACCTTCGACGATCTCCCAACCGACCACCTGTTCTTTACTGTAGTCGCCGCCTTTCACCAGGATATCCGGTTTCAGAATCTCCAATAAACGCTCTGGCGTGTCATCTTCGTACCAGGTAACCCAGTCCACTGCTTCCAGGCCCGCGAGCACGGCCATCCTGCGTTCGAGAGGGTTAATTGGACGCGCTGGACCTTTTAAACGGCTCACAGAGGCGTCGCTGTTAATAGCAACGACCAATCGGTCCCCCAGTTTTCGCGCCTGATCCAGATATCCCACATGGCCGGCGTGAATGATATCGAAGCAGCCGTTAGTGAACACGATTTTCTCGCCGTGCGCGCGGGCGTCGTCCAACGCCACTTTCAATTGCTCCACCGTCATCGCGCCACGCCCTGCGCCTTGCTCCTGCTGAACTGCACGACGCAATTCCGGCGCGCTAACTGACGCCGTACCCAGTTTACCCACAACAATGCCAGCGGCAATATTGGCCAGCGCCACCGCTTGCCCCATATCACTGCCTGCCGCCAAGGCGGCCGCAAGCACAGAGATAACCGTATCGCCTGCGCCAGTAACATCGAAGACTTCTTTCGCCTGTGCAGGCAAATGCAGTTCGGATCGTCCCGCTCTCAACAGGGTCATCCCCTGTTCACTGCGAGTCACCAGCAACGCTTCAAGCTCCAGCTCCTCAACCAGTTTTAAGCCTCGCTGAACCAGTTCCGCCTCGCTTGTACAATGCCCTACCACCGCTTCAAATTCAGATAAGTTAGGGGTGATCAGGGTTGCGCCACGATATTTCTCGAAGTCGCTGCCCTTAGGGTCAACCAACACGGGGATTTGTTTGCTTCGCGCCAGTTGAATAAAAGCTTGAGGATCGCGTAAGGCGCCCTTGCCGTAATCGGACAAAATCAAAGCCCCTGCACCGGCTAGCTGGCCTGCGACTTTCTTTTCCAGCGGCTCCTGGGGAACACCAGCGAAGCTCTCTTCGAAATCCATGCGAATCAATTGCTGGTGACGACTGACTACCCGCAACTTGGTGATGGTCGGCAGAGTTTCGTGCTCCTGAAAATCCGCCAGTATGCCAGCGGACTCCATCCGCGCCGCCAGTGACTGCGCAGCCTCATCTTTACCCGTTACCCCCAAAATCACCGCCGCACTGCCCAGCGCAGCGATGTTCAAGGCCACGTTAGCTGCGCCGCCAGGCCGGTCTTCCAACTGCTCCACTTTGACGACGGGCACCGGCGCTTCAGGAGAAATCCTTGATGTCGCGCCGTACCAGTAGCGGTCCAGCATAACGTCACCAACCACTACGACCCGTGAATTCTGAAACATTGGAAGCTGTATCTGCATGCCCGTCCTCAAAACTGAAGCCTTCATTTATCTGTTTGCGATGGAAGAATCGCGCCGCAATATTAGCACGCCTCTCCCCCTCACAGCACCTTACCGCTCCGTCAACTGGCCTGACAAACTGGAGAGCCGGACGGGATCGGGCTAAAATGCGCTTCTTTTGTTTTGGGAACGCCGTTAAGTGTCCGAAGAGAAACGCGATCTGACCTACTCAGACTTTATTCACCCCCGCTACTGGCCAACCTGGCTTGGGATCGCTTTACTATGGCTGATCGCCCATGCGCCTTTGGCCTTTCAACGCGCCCTGGGGATTATGTTGGGCCGCGCCGCCTACTATTTTTTGCCCAAGCGACGCAAAATCGCCGAGGTTAATATTAATCTTTGCTTTCCAGAACTTGCCGCAGCGCAGAGACAAGCTTTGGTAAAGTCCGCCTTTGACAACAACGCCATCGGCTATTTCGAGGCCGCCTCCGCCTGGTTTACAGGAAAAGAGCGCTTTCGCGCCATCACCAAAGCTCATGGCCTGGAAAACCTGCAAGAAGCTCAGGCCAAAGGCAAAGGCGTAATATTGCTGGGGGGGCACTTCACCACACTGGACCTCGGCGGCGCACTGTTTGACCTCTATTCCACTGCGGCATGCATGCAGAGAGACCACGATAATCCCTTATTCAATCTGGTGATGACTCGCGCCCGCAGTGACTTCTGCCATCCCGTAATGGGAAAAGATGATTTACGCGGCCTCATCCGCCACCTGAAAGCCGGCGGTACGATCTGGTACGCCACAGATCAGGATTATGGCCTGCGCGGCAGTGTATTCGCGCCATTTTTTAATGTTCCGGCGGCAACGATCACCACTACATCACGCATCGCGCAAAAAACCGGAGCGCCTGTGGTCCCCTTTAGTCACTTCCGTAACGAAAACGGGGGCTACGACGTCTACTTCGAGCCCGCGCTATCTGACTACCCATCCGGCGACGACCTTGCAGACGCCACCGCCACGAATCTGGCGATAGAAAACGCCATCCGCCGCTATCCCGCCCAATACCTGTGGATGCATCGGCGGTTTAAGACTGAGGAGAACAGGGAGAATCATTCGCATTATGGCGGCAAGTAAAATCATTCCCAGCCTCCTGCTAAAGGACGCGGTGGACTTTTCCAGGATCAAGCGAGTTCTTGTCATCAAGCTTCGCCACCATGGCGATGTTCTGCTGAGTTCTCCCGTTTTTACCGCGTTAAAGTCACAACACCCTCATCTTGAGGTAGATGGCTTGGTATACAAAGATACTCAGGACATGCTGAGTCTTCACCCTGCCATATCGCAATTGCATCTGATTGACAGGGGATGGAAGAAGCTCGGCGTTCGACGTCAACTTGAAGCGGAATGGGGGCTGATTAGTCAGCTCAAGCAACGTCAGTACGACTTGGTTATTCACTTAACCGAACACTGGCGCGGCATGTTGTTGACTCGATTGCTTAAGCCCAGGTTTTCCGTCTGTCAGATCTACGCCCGACGTCCAGGAAAACTCTGGAAAAAGACATTTACTCATCACTATCCAGTGAACGCAAAACATCGCCATACCGTTGAGAAACACCTCGACGCTCTACGCAGAATAGGCCTGTATCCAAGTGATGAAGAACGACGCCTGACCGCTGTCGCAGGCGATTCAGCAGAACACGCAGTCCTTGATCGCTTGGCGGAACAGGGCGCGTCAACAGGTGAATACATCCACATACATCCTACCTCCCGCTGGCTTTTTAAAAGTTGGGATGTGGATAAAATGGCGGACCTAATCAATCGATTACAGGAAAGGGGACACACCATAGTCCTTAGCGCAGCCCCGAGCGGGGATGAAATGCGTATGATGGAAGATATTCTGGGGCGTCTGGTTCACCCCGTTATCAACTTCAGCGGGACTCTGACGCTCAAAGAGTTAATAGCTCTGATACAGCATGCGAAGTTGTTCATCGGCGTAGACTCTGTTCCGATGCATATTGCTTCAGCAACTCAAACTCCGTGCGTAGCCCTATTTGGTCCCAGCAACGAACGGGAGTGGTCTCCCTGGCTAAACAAACACGTAATTCTATCGTCAAACCATCCTTGCCGCCCCTGCGACCTTGCCGGATGCGGCGATGGCTGGCGAAGTGAATGCCTGTCACACATAAAGGTTGAACAGACACTGAATGCCGTGGAGCGCTTGACGTCGTGACGATCAAATTGGCGATAATCAGACAGAAATACCGGCCTGACGGCGGAGCGGAACGCTTCATCAGTCGGGCGCTGGATGCTCTCGGCGCACAAAATCTGGAGCTGACCGTACTTACCCGAAAATGGGAAGGGCAAGCCAGTAACGTCAGAGTCATCACCTGCAACCCTCCCAAGTGGGGGCGCATATCCCGGGAAAAACGCTTTGCTCAGGCTGTCTGCGCTCAAGTTGCAGAGCATGACTTTGATCTTGTGCAGTCCCACGAGCGCATGCCCTGCTGTGACATCTACCGCGCGGGTGACGGCGTACACCGATCCTGGCTGGAACAGCGCAAACGGATTCTGCCGAAGGTTAAGCAAAGGTGGTTGGAGCTTAGCCCTTACCATCGCTATGTATTGGAAAGTGAAAAGCGCTTATTCGCATCATCCCGATTACGCGCGGTCATTTGTAATTCTCATATGGTGAAAGAGGAAATCATCCGTTATTTCAACTTTCCCGAAGCCAACATTCATGTTATTTACAACGGCGTCAACGCAGAGCAGTTCTCGCCTCAAGCTTGTGCGCCACACCGAGCCAAAATCCGTCAACAGTTGGGTATTCCAACAGAGGCAACAGCCTTAGTATTTGTTGGATCAGGGTTTGAAAGGAAGGGCTTAGCTACTGCTATCACCGCTCTAGCTCAAACTTCGCCTCAGACTCACTTGATCGTGGTCGGCGGGGATAAGCACGAGAGGGCTTACCGATCACAAGCACACAAACTGGGGCTGAATGAGCGAGTACATTTCGCGGGGGTAAAAAGAGAGGTTATTCCCTACTACGCCGCCGCCGACGCCCTTATTTTACCTGCCCTATACGATCCCTTTCCTAACGTTATATTTGAAGCAATGGCCTGCGCCTTACCCGTGATCACATCCAGGCAATGCGGTGGCGCAGAACTGGTTAAACGAAGTGAGAGCGGCTATGTAGTCGACGCATTGGACTCTGCTGGCTGTGCCAACGCGATCACCAATCTTCTCGACCAGCCTCATAGGCTTAACCTTGGCGCCGCTGCGCGTAAAGCTATTGAACCATACAGCCCAGAGCGCATGGGCCAACAATTAACAGACTTATATAAACGTTTACTCCCGGTAAACGGCAGCATGGAATCATAGAATGCAATCAGCCGAGCCTAAACCCGCCTTTTTGATAACTATTGACACAGAGGGCGATAATATCTGGTCCAGCCCCCGCCAAATTGAAACAAAGAACGCAGGTTTCCTCCCGCGGTTTCAGGAGTTGTGTGAGCGCTTTGGTCTCAAGCCGACTTACTTGACCAATTATGAAATGGCGATATCCGACGAATATATTGAGTTCGCAAAAGACTGCCTTGAACGAAATACAGCTGAGGTCGGCATGCATCTTCATGCCTGGAATAGCCCGCCCGAGGAGAGTCTGACGGAGGACGACTATCGCTATCTGCCTTATCTAATTGAATATCCAGAAGCTCTTATAGAACAGAAAATTGACTATCTAACCAAACTCTTGGAAGACACTTTCTCCAGCAAAATGACTAGTCATCGTGCAGGAAGATGGGCGTTTAACGAGTTCTATGCGCAGACGCTGGTTAGGCATGGCTACTTAGTGGATTGCTCTGTGACCCCTGGCGTCAGTTGGCGCAAGAATCTAGGGGACCCTAAGCAACAAGGGGGAACAGACTACCGTGGATTTCCAGATGCGCCTTACTATCTCGATCTGAGCGATATTCGCAAAAAAGGCGCTTCATCCCTACTGGAGTTGCCTGTAAGCATCCTGCCAAAATACTCAAAGTTCATCAGCCGGTGCCGTAAAGCAATTAACAAACTAAAGGGCCGTGAGAAAGAGGATGCGACAATCTGGTTGAGACCAACAGGAAACAACCTTAAAAATATGTTGCGAGTACTAGACGAAGCACAGCAAAACAAACGCCCATATGTCGAGTTTATACTGCACTCATCTGAGTTTATGCCTGGGGGCAGTCCGACTTTTAAAACCAAAGAGTCTATCGAAGCTTTATACCGCGATCTTACAGAATTATTTAAAGCCGCCAATGGGCGTTATCGCGGAGCCACATTGACGGAGTTCGCCAAACAGTTTGGCGTAAACAACTAAGAACAATAAGAACGCAGCGCCGACATCATCTCTGACATATATCGCTCAAATTGGAATTGGCTTCGAGTCCACTTTTGAGCTTCACCGCTCATTTGTTGATAAAGCTCATTAGATTGAGCCAGCTTCTGAACAGCTTCCGCGATTTCCGCCGGAGCTAATAGTTTAGGAGGAACGATTTCATCCGCATCAACATCATATATCTGCGGCGGCAGATGAGGACTTGATGCGTCCATTTTCAGATATTCATCCTTACAAAGGGAGGGAGGCAAACAGAAGCCTGTCACCTCATCCTTCACAACCTCAGGTAGCCCATCTACTTTACCAACTATCGCAGGGCAACCAGCGGCCATTGCTTCCGCACTGACCAAGCTAAACGTTTCATGAATAGAGGTCGACAACAGACAATCTATACCTCTGTAGAAGTTGTCCATATCATCAACCAAACCTAAGAACGACACAGACTCCTTCACGCCCAGCTTCACTGCTAACGCCTCTAGCTTTTCTCGCATGGGCCCAGCTCCGGCAATTCTTAATTCGCACGAAACTCCTCTATCCAGTATTTCCTTCAGCGCGTATATGCCTAAATTGACCGCCTTTAACGCAACCAATCTACATGCTACGCCAATAACAAAAGGTCTGTCTTTATCATCCTGCTTCGTTTTTTGTGGGTATTCCAGACATGCATTGCGGATAGGATTCAAGCAAACGTCAATTCTCCCATTAACGCCATATTTGAGTTCCAGCATTCTCTTTGCAGCGTAAGAGGCCGCTATGTACCCGTCCACTTGTGGAAAGAAGTTTCTCTCCTTCAAGGGATTATGGGAATACCAAGCCATCCCGTGTTCGTAATACACCACAGGCACCCCCTGCGGGATGTCGCCTTGCTGGATATCTGAAAGTTGATTCCAGATTAGCACCAGATCCGGCTTAGACTCATGAATACAACGACGACGATGCCTCAATCTAAGACTTACCGGCTTCTTAGGGATTTTCAGTTTTCCCCAATGTTTGTAAAAAGATATTTGCTTGGAAAAGCGCTTAACGACTGGTTTCAATAAAGGCGCAATGTTTTTACTATCCGCTAAAACCAAGTTTGTTACGTCAGATGGGGTCGTGTGGCTTATAAACTCACAGAATAACCTTTCGACGCCACCAACATTATCAAGATTTATTAGGTGTAGTATTCTCATTAAGAAGTGGGCCTTTCCAAATAGCCAGTAAAAAACACAACGCCCTAGATATAACAGGGCTCGGCATTATACATACCAAAGCATTCATTGTTTATTAACAATAATCGCTTTGCCAGACTAACGTTGTCACCAATTGTAGAGAGTTACTTTAGAGCTAGCATAAAGGTACAGTCAGGTCTGACGTAACATCTTAAGGGTCTGGAGTCGCCCTCGCGGGACTTTCACTGAGCTGGGGGGGTGCGGGAGGGAAGAGTCGTGGCGCAGGGCCGCACGGGAGGCCGTTTGCATGTCCTGCCCTGCGATAAATTTCAGACATAAAAAAACCCGTCACGAGGACGGGTTCTTCGTATTAAGAGCCTGACGACGACCTACTCTTGCATGGGTAATCCACACTACCATCGGCGCTGGACTGTTTCACTTCTGAGTTCGGAATGGGATCAGGTGGTTCCAGTCCGCTATGATCATCAGGCAAAACCGTTAAGCTTTGTCTTAGTCTAGCTTGTCTAGTTGGCGCTTGGTCAGAAGACCTTTAACTTGGATAAGCAGTTATACTCAATCAATACCGGTAAATTACTTCGGTGTTATATGGTCAAGCCTCTCGGGCAATTAGTACTGGTTAGCTCAACGCCTCGCAGCGCTTACACACCCAGCCTATCAACCTCGTGGTCTACAAGGGCCCTTTAGGAGGATCAAGTCCTCAGGGAGATCTTATCTTGAAGGGGGCTTCCCGCTTAGATGCTTTCAGCGGTTATCCCGTCCGAACATAGCTACCGGGCAATGCGATTGGCATCACAACCCGAACACCAGCGGTTCGTTCACTCCGGTCCTCTCGTACTAGGAGCAACTCTCCTCAAATCTCCAACGTCCACGGCAGATAGGGACCGAACTGTCTCACGACGTTCTAAACCCAGCTCGCGTACCACTTTAAATGGCGAACAGCCATACCCTTGGGACCGGCTTCAGCCCCAGGATGTGATGAGCCGACATCGAGGTGCCAAACACCGCCGTCGATGTGAACTCTTGGGCGGTATCAGCCTGTTATCCCCGGAGTACCTTTTATCCGTTGAGCGATGGCCCTTCCATACAGAACCACCGGATCACTAAGACCTACTTTCGTACCTGCTCGACGTGTTTGTCTCGCAGTTAAGCGCGCTTTTGCCTTTACACTAACCGTACGATGTCCGACCGTACTTAGCGCACCTTCGTGCTCCTCCGTTACTCTTTTGGAGGAGACCGCCCCAGTCAAACTACCCACCACACAGTGTCCTCGACCGGGATTACCAGTCAGAGTTAGAACCTCAAACATGCCAGGGTGGTATTTCAAGGATGGCTCCACGAGAACTGGCGTCCTCGCTTCAAAGCCTCCCACCTATCCTACACAAGCAGGTTCAAAGTCCACTGTGAAGCTATAGTAAAGGTTCACGGGGTCTTTCCGTCTAGCCGCGGATACACTGCATCTTCACAGCGATTTCAATTTCACTGAGTCTCGGGTGGAGACAGCGCCCCCATCGTTACGCCATTCGTGCAGGTCGGAACTTACCCGACAAGGAATTTCGCTACCTTAGGACCGTTATAGTTACGGCCGCCGTTTACCGGGGCTTCGATCAAGAGCTTCGCTTACGCTAACCCCATCAATTAACCTTCCGGCACCGGGCAGGCGTCACACCCTATACGTCCACTTTCGTGTTTGCAGAGTGCTGTGTTTTTAATAAACAGTCGCAGGGGCCTGGTATCTTCGACCGCCTTCCGCTCCAGCCGCAGGGCCTTCACGTAATGACGGCGTGCCTTCTCCCGAAGTTACGGCACCATTTTGCCTAGTTCCTTCACCCGAGTTCTCTCAAGCGCCTTGGTATTCTCTACCTGACCACCTGTGTCGGTTTGGGGTACGGTTTTGTATTGCCTGAAGCTTAGAGGCTTTTCCTGGAAGCTGGGCATCAATCACTTCGCTCTCTTAAAGAGAGCTCGTCATCACCCCTCAGCATTGTGTGTCCGGATTTGCCTAAACACACTGCCTACAGGCTTAAACCTGGACTACCAATCCCAGGCTGACCTAGCCTTCTCCGTCCCCCCATCGCAGCAATACAAAGTATCGGAATTTTAACCGATTTCCCATCGACTACACCTTTCGGTCTCGCCTTAGGGGCCGACTCACCCTGCGCCGATTAGCGTTGCGCAGGAACCCTTGGTCTTCCGGCGTGCGGGTTTTTCACCCGCATTATCGTTACTCATGTCAGCATTCGCACTTCTGATACCTCCAGCATGCCTCTCGACACACCTTCATCAGCTTACAGAACGCTCCCCTACCACTCATCCATTGGATGAATCCGCAGCTTCGGCGCCATGTTTGAGCCCCGTTACATCTTCCGCGCAGGCCGACTCGACTAGTGAGCTATTACGCTTTCTTTAAAGGGTGGCTGCTTCTAAGCCAACCTCCTAGCTGTCTCTGCCTTCCCACATCGTTTCCCACTTAACATGGACTTGGGGGCCTTAGCTGGCGGTCTGGGTTGTTTCCCTCTTCACGACGGACGTTAGCACCCGCCGTGTGTCTCCCGGATATCACTCTACGGTATTCGGAGTTTGCATGGGGTTGGTAAGTCGAGATGACCCCCTAGCCCAAACAGTGCTCTACCCCCGTAGGCGTTCGTCCGAGGCGCTACCTAAATAGCTTTCGGGGAGAACCAGCTATCTCCGAGTTTGATTGGCCTTTCACCCCCAGCCACAAGTCATCCGAATCTTTTTCAACAGATTTCGGTTCGGTCCTCCAGTTGATGTTACTCAACCTTCAACCTGCCCATGGCTAGATCACTCGGTTTCGGGTCTACGCCTAGCGACTAATTCGCCCTATTCAGACTCGGTTTCCCTACGCCTCCCCTATTCGGTTAAGCTCGCCACTAAACGTAAGTCGCTGACCCATTATACAAAAGGTACGCAGTCACAGAATAAATCTGCTCCCACTGCTTGTACGCATACGGTTTCAGGTTCTATTTCACTCCCCTCACAGGGGTTCTTTTCGCCTTTCCCTCACGGTACTGGTTCACTATCGGTCAACTGGGAGTATTTAGCCTTGGAGGATGGTCCCCCCATATTCAGTCAAGATAACACGTGTCCCGACCTACTCGATTTCACTTTGATAAGATTTCAGATACGGGGCTGTCACCCACTATGGCCGCACTTTCCAGAGCGTTCTCCTATCTGTCACAAAGCTTAAGGGCTGTTCCCCGTTCGCTCGCCGCTACTGAGGGAATCTCGGTTGATTTCTTTTCCTCGGGGTACTTAGATGTTTCAGTTCCCCCGGTTCGCCTCCTACACCTATGGATTCAGTGCAGGATACCTGATAAATCAGGTGGGTTTCCCCATTCAGAGATCGCCGGGTCAAAGGTTATTTGCCACCTCGCCGACGCTTATCGCAGGCTTTCACGTCTTTCATCGCCTCCAGTTGCCAAGGCATCCACCGTATGCGCTTATTCACTTGACCATATAACCCGAAGTAATTTCATTACTGCCATCACTTCAAGCTATACAGCGCTGGTTTCACCGTAACAATAATTTGCCGATATTGCGCTTGAGTATAACTACTCAGTAAAACCTATCCGTTAAGTGACAAATAAACTTCATCTGTCACCACGTTGGTTTTTACTTTGCTTATCCAAATTGTTAAAGAGCTTCTCTGACCAAATGCCAGAAACCAATACAGTCATCTTTCTGAAACTTTCATGCTGTATTCGTTTCTATCATCTGAAACCGTCAGATTTCACTTACTTAATTGTCAACCGTACTACTACCATTCTGTGAATGGTGGAGCTGAGCGGGATCGAACCGCTGACCTCCTGCGTGCAAGGCAGGCGCTCTCCCAGCTGAGCTACAGCCCCATAATTTTCCTAATCAAACCTAGTTATTCACCAAGAACAAGGAAATTCTGGTGGGTCTGGGTGGACTTGAACCACCGACCTCACCCTTATCAGGGGTGCGCTCTAACCACCTGAGCTACAGACCCAGAACTTGCAATCTCTCGATTGCGTCACGGGTCTGATGACCCTTAAGTAAGCTCTCTACTCGCCAATCAAGCAATTTGTTGTGGACGCCAAACTGAGACAGTTGGATATCGTTTAAGGAGGTGATCCAGCCGCAGGTTCCCCTACGGCTACCTTGTTACGACTTCACCCCAGTCATGAATCACACCGTGGTAACCGTCCTCCCGAAGGTTAGACTAGCTACTTCTGGTGCAACCCACTCCCATGGTGTGACGGGCGGTGTGTACAAGGCCCGGGAACGTATTCACCGCGACATTCTGATTCGCGATTACTAGCGATTCCGACTTCATGGAGTCGAGTTGCAGACTCCAATCCGGACTACGAGACGCTTTAAGAGATTAGCTCCACCTCGCGGCTTGGCAACCCTCTGTACGCCCCATTGTAGCACGTGTGTAGCCCTGGCCGTAAGGGCCATGATGACTTGACGTCGTCCCCACCTTCCTCCGGTTTGTCACCGGCAGTCTCCCTAAAGTTCCCACCCGAAGTGCTGGCAAATAGGGACAAGGGTTGCGCTCGTTACGGGACTTAACCCAACATTTCACAACACGAGCTGACGACAGCCATGCAGCACCTGTCTCAGAGTTCCCGAAGGCACCAATCCATCTCTGGAAAGTTCTCTGGATGTCAAGGCCAGGTAAGGTTCTTCGCGTTGCTTCGAATTAAACCACATGCTCCACCGCTTGTGCGGGCCCCCGTCAATTCATTTGAGTTTTAACCTTGCGGCCGTACTCCCCAGGCGGAGAACTTATCGCGTTAGCTGCGCCACTAAAGTCTCTAAGGACCCCAACGGCTAGTTCTCATCGTTTACGGCGTGGACTACCAGGGTATCTAATCCTGTTTGCTCCCCACGCTTTCGCACCTCAGCGTCAGTTTTTGGCCAGAGGGCCGCCTTCGCCACTGGTATTCCTCCAGATCTCTACGCATTTCACCGCTACACCTGGAATTCTACCCTCCTCTCCAAAACTCTAGTCGCCCAGTTCTAAATGCAGTTCCCAGGTTGAGCCCGGGGATTTCACATCTAGCTTAAGCAACCGCCTACGCGCGCTTTACGCCCAGTAATTCCGATTAACGCTCGCACCCTCCGTATTACCGCGGCTGCTGGCACGGAGTTTGCCGGTGCTTCTTCTGTGGGTAACGTCAACTGCAGCTGATATTAGCAACTGCCCTTTCCTCCCCACTGAAAGTGCTTTACAACCCGAAGGCCTTCTTCACACACGCGGCATGGCTGGATCAGGGTTGCCCCATTGTCCAATATTCCCCACTGCTGCCTCCCGTAGGAGTCTGGACCGTGTCTCAGTTCCAGTGTGACTGATCATCCTCTCAGACCAGTTACGGATCGTCGCCTTGGTAGGCTCTTACCCTACCAACTAGCTAATCCGACATAGGCTCATCTGTTAGCGCAAGGTCCGAAGATCCCCTGCTTTCCCCCGTAGGGCGTATGCGGTATTAATCCGAGTTTCCCCGGGCTATCCCCCTCTAACAGGCAGATTCCTATGCATTACTCACCCGTCCGCCGCTCGTCAGCTCCCGAAGGACTGTTACCGCTCGACTTGCATGTGTTAAGCCTGCCGCCAGCGTTCAATCTGAGCCATGATCAAACTCTTCAGTTTAAAGAGTGTGAATCATTAAGATTCTTAATCTTGCTCAAGTTAAAACTACTGTACTCTTGAGTGATTGCTCACCCATGAATTGTACGAGTCACTAACTTAAGACTTAATCTTTCCAGATCCGCCTCAGTTAGCGCCCACAACAAATTACTTGATTAACTTTTTAAAGAACTTTCTCTTCCGGAGACTCTCTCCGACCGAGGCGCGCATTCTACACTTTCGTTTCTCAGTGTCAACTCCTTTTTAGCGCCGCCGACTCTTTCGAACCAGCTCTTTCCTTCCCCTCCGACCGGCTTCCCCGTCGAAGTGGGGCGCATTATACGCCCCTCCTCTTTCCCGTCAACTCCATTTTTTAACTTTCTTCCAAAAAACTTAAAAAACGTATCTCTGCATACAAATCAATCAATTAAGCGCTGCTCCTCGTGTTCTACTGGCAGAGCCAAAACGGCGATAGGCTGGGCGCATCACGAGAAGCAATGCCAATATAAATGCATACGTAAATGGCTCGGTGTAATCAGCTCTAGCCAGCCAAACAAAGTGCACAACCGCGAGAACACCACTCAGATAAACCAGCTTATGTAGCTTCTTCCAACTTTTTCCTAGTTTACGAACCATGAATTTAGGTGATGTCGCAGCAAGCATCACCAGAATCACAAAAGCCACAAAGCCTACTGTTATATAAGGGCGCTTAGTTATTTCTTGGATAAAATTTTGAATATCCAGCACCAGCAAAAAGCCCGCAGCAAAGTGCAATGTCGCATAAAACCAGGAGTAGAGCCCAAGCATTCTTCGGTAGCGCACCAACCAGCGTAGCTTTAACCATTGATTTAGTGGAGTAACCGCAAGCGTTATTAATAGGAAGTTCAAAGCCCAAAGGCCTGAAAAGCGCGTAATCGCCTCTCCAGGATCAGGCCCTAAGTCTCGGGAGACTACCCGATAAATCAGATATATTAGTGGCCCGATAGACAACACAAATATCCCCCACCAACGAGCAGCCCCCCACTTATCCGCAGCCATATTAGTAATTCTTCCTTAAGTCCAAGCCAGCATAAAGACTCGCAACCTCATCTGCATAGCCATTGAACATTAGGGTGTCTATGCGTTTAGGACCGAAGAGACCTCCAGGTAAACGCCGCTCAGTTTTCTGACTCCAGCGGGGATGGTCGACACTGGGATTTACGTTTGCATAAAAGCCATACTCATTGGGAGCTAAAGCATTCCACGTTGTATACGGTTCATCCCTCAGAAACTTAATCCCAACAATCGACTTAATACTTTTAAAGCCGTATTTCCATGGAGTCACTAACCGTATCGGGGCGCCGTTCTGATTAGGGAGGATTTTGCCATAAAGACCAACTGCCGCCAGAGTAAGAGGATGCATAGCCTCATCAATTCTCAAGCCTTCTCTGTAAGGCCACTCAATGCTGCTGAACAGTGAGCGCTGCCCCGGCATTTGCTCTGGTCTGACCACCGTCTCAAAAGCGACATACTTCGCATTAGAGTTAGGCTCAAACTTTTTCAGAATAGTCGCCATGGGTATCCCCACCCAAGGAATCACCATCGACCATGCCTCGACACAGCGCAGACGATACACACGCTCTTCCAGCTGATTTTCTTTGATAAGGTCTTCAAGTTGATAACTTCCGGGCTTCCCGCATTCGCCATCCACTTTGATAGACCATGGCTGAATATCCAACTGCTCCGCATATCTGGACGGATCAGTTTTATCGGTACCAAACTCATAAAAGTTGTTATAACGAAGAATGTCTTCGTAGGGGGTCTGCTCTTCAGTAGTATTGAAGGACCCAGCTTTAATATTTTGAAACTGGGGAGCCACCAACTTTTCCCATGCTTGTCTTGAAGGAGTAACCGCCGCACTCGCAGAACTCGTACAACCAATTAATGACCCAGCAGCAGAGCTCGATACTGCCGCAACCGCCACGCCTTTCATAAAACTACGGCGTGACAGGTAGACTTTTTCGTCGGTTATCTCTGACGAGGGAATATCTGAAGAGGTTTTGATGAGCATTGAAGCGGTCCTTCCAGCAAGGTGTAACAACTAAATCATTAATTCACACCAAGGTTAGACCGCAGGGATCAGAAAAAATTCAATTGGCCTGCCGTTTCTTTTTTCTCCAACGCTGCAGCGCCTGGAATGGGCCTGAAACGGTGTATAGCAAAAAGCCGCCCAATAGCACCTGCGCAGGAGCCGTGGCAATGACCGCATAGATCAACACAACGACCAGTATGGCGACAAAGGGCACCCGCCCCTTGAGGTCAAATTCCTTAAAGCTATAAAACAAAATGTTACTGACCATCAGCACTCCCGCGCCAGCGACAATTAACACTGCGCCGTATGACAGCCATATGGAGTGCTCCAATGTGTGTAGCGTCCAAACCGTTCCGGCGACAACTGCAGCGGCGGAGGGGCTAGGAAGGCCAACAAAATACTTTTTATCCACCGACCCTATTTGGGTGTTAAATCTAGCCAACCGTAATGCTGCGCCGGCCACGTATATAAAAGCAGCGACCCAGCCTATCTTTCCAAGATCAGATAATGTCCAAGTGAAGGCTACTAATGCAGGAGCCACACCAAAGGCCACCATATCGGCCAAACTGTCGTATTCAGCGCCAAACGCGCTTTGCGTATTGGTCAGGCGCGCCACTCGCCCGTCCAAGCCATCGAGAATCATACAAATGAATATCGCAATAGCGGCATTCTCAAAGTTTCCATGCATTGCGGCGACAATCGCGTAAAAGCCTGAAAATAAGGATCCTGTAGTAAAAAGATTGGGCAACAGGTATACCCCTCTCCGCCGCACCTTGGCCCCACCGACAACTTCTTCTTCAACGACTTCCGCACCCGCAACAGTTTCATCTTTTTTGCAGGAAGCATCAGCTTTGATGTCAGCAAGCTCGACTTCTTTTTTAGAGTTTGAAGAGGTCATATATCACTCAATAATTTCCAATAGAGCAAACAACTATACATGAGAGCAGGATTAGACAACCAGCCCAAAAAAAAACGCGGCTTACGCCGCGTTTTCAGGTCTGTGGCATTATCGCAGATTAGTTTTTGGACTTATCCACGATTTTATTGGATGCAATCCAAGGCATCATGCTACGCAGTTTTTCACCAACTTGCTCGATCGGATGAGCTGCGTTATTACGACGATAAGCTGTCATTGATGGGTAGTTATGAGCGCCTTCGGCGATAAACATTTTGGCGTATTCACCATCCTGAATGCGCTTCAGCGCATTGCGCATAGCCGCTCTGGACTGATCATTGATAACCTCAGGACCAGTGACATACTCACCATATTCCGCGTTGTTGGAAATGGAGTAGTTCATGTTGGCGATACCGCCTTCGTACATTAGGTCGACAATAAGCTTCAACTCATGCAGACACTCGAAGTACGCCATCTCTGGCGCGTAACCAGCTTCCACCAGTGTTTCGAAACCAGCTTTCACCAGCTCTACTGCACCACCGCACAGCACTGCTTGCTCACCAAACAGGTCAGTTTCGGTTTCATCTTTAAAGGTAGTTTCAATGATACCGGTACGGCCTCCGCCAACACCGCTAGCATAGGAAAGAGCCAAGTCTTTCGCTGAACCAGAAGCGTCCTGGAAAATAGCGATCAGGTCGGGAATGCCGCCACCTTTTACGAACTCAGAGCGAACCGTATGCCCTGGAGCCTTGGGGGCGATCATAATGACGTCCAGATCCGCCCGTGGCACGATTTGGTTGTAATGAATGCTGAAACCGTGAGCGAACGCCAGCGTAGCGCCACTCTTAAGATTCGGCTCAATTTCTGACTTGTATAGTTTCGCCTGGAACTCATCTGGAGTCAGAATCATTACTACATCTGCGCCAGCGACAGCTTCCGCCACTTCTTTAACTGCAAGTCCTGCGTTTTCAGCTTTGGCCCAGGAACCAGACCCCTTACGCAAACCAACACATACATCAACACCGGAGTCCTTCAGGTTATTAGCGTGCGCATGCCCTTGAGAGCCATAGCCAATAATTGCAACTTTCTTGCCCTGGATGATGGAAAGGTCACAATCTTTATCGTAATAAACTTGCATTTTATTCACCTATTTCTGTGCGCGCTCGCGCCCTTACTCGTTAAACTGATAATGTTTTTTCACCGCGCGCAATCCCGGAAACTCCGCTGCGCACGACTTCTAACACACTGCTTTTTCCAATCGCCTGGATAAAAGCATCTAATTTGTCACTATCTCCGGTTAATTGAACCGTATAGACCGTACTGGTCACGTCAACAATCTGTCCCCGGAAAATATCAGCTGTTCTCTTTATTTCGGCCCTTAAGGCTCCACTGGCTTTCAGCTTGATCAACATCAGCTCGCGCTCAATATGGGCGCCTTCTGTCAGATCGACCACCTTAACGACTTCCACCAATTTGTTAAGTTGCTTGGTAATCTGCTCAATGACCCTGTCGGAGCCAATCGTCGTGACAGTCAACCTGGAAAGTGTCGGATCCTCTGTTGGAGCCACCGTCAGCGTTTCAATGTTGTAATTCCGTTGCGAAAACAGTCCTACCACTCGAGACAGCGCGCCAGGCTCGTTCTCCAATAGCATTGATATGATTCGACGCATGCCGTTTACACCCTCTCCGTTTTGCTTAGCCACATATCTTTCATTGCGCCACGCGCCACCTGCATCGGGTAAACGTGCTCATGAGGGTCAACATAAATATCGACAAACACCAAACGGTCTTTCATTGCGAAAGCTTTTCTTAAACCTTCCTCTAGTTCTTCCGGCTTACGAATGGTAATCCCGACATGCCCATAAGCTTCCGCCAACGCCATGAAGTCTGGTAAAGACTCCATATAGGACTGTGAATGACGCGCCTCGTAATTCATGTCCTGCCACTGACGAACCATTCCCAAGGAGCGGTTGTTCAGGTTGATAATCTTTATCGGAAGATTGAACTGTTTGCAGGTTGAGAGCTCTTGAATATTCATTTGAATACTGCCCTCACCCGTCACGCACACGACCTCTTCTTCAGGAAAGCTCAGCTTGACGCCCATCGCCGCAGGCAAACCGAATCCCATGGTTCCCAGACCGCCAGAATTAATCCAGCGATTGGGCTTATTGAAGCGGTAATACTGCGCGGTAAACATCTGGTGCTGGCCAACGTCAGTGGTGACATAGGCATTGCCTTCCGTGATCTTGCACAGCATTTCAATGACTTGCTGCGGCTTGAGCATCTCGCTGTCGTCAGTGCGGTAGCGTCCACCGTGGTAGGCGCGCCATTCATCAATCTGCTTCCACCATGACGATAGCGCTTCCTTATCTGGACGTGAGCTGTCCTCTTTCACAAACGCAATCATATCGCGCAATACGGAAGCAGCCGGCCCGACGATAGGAACATCAACCTGAACGGTTTTCGAGATTGATGCTGGGTCTATATCCACATGAATAATCTTGGCGCCTGGACAGAATTTTTCCGTCGCATTGGTGACGCGGTCATCAAATCGCGCACCGACAGCCACAATCAGATCGCTATGGTGCATAGCCATGTTAGATTCATAGCTGCCGTGCATTCCCAGCCAACCAAGACTATGTTTGTCATCCGCAGGAAATCCGCCGATCCCCATCAAGGTCGTGGTAACGGGAAAATTCAACTGATGCGACAGATCAACCAACTCTTTAGAGGCATGTCCCAAAACGATACCGCCGCCTGCATATATGATGGGGCGTTTCGCCGCCATCATCATATCTACAGCTTTTCTTATCTGTCCTGCATGCCCGCGGGTTGGCGGGCTGTATGAGCGCATTTTTACCTTTTTGGGGTATACGTACTCGAACCTCTCGTTAGGCGTAGTCATATCCTTAGGGATATCGACTACAACCGGCCCGGGACGACCAGTAGAGGCCAGATAGAAGGCTTTTTTCAATACGACGGGGATTTCGCTGGGGTCTCTGACGCTCAGGTTATGCTTCACGACAGGACGAGAAACGCCCATCATGTCAGTCTCCTGAAAAGCATCTTCGCCAATCAGCGTGGAAGGAACCTGCCCACACAACACCACCATAGGAATTGAGTCCATGTAGGCGGTTGCAATGCCTGTCACAGTATTGGTGGCGCCGGGACCTGAGGTTACCAGAACGACGCCTGGCTTGCCTGTCGCTCGAGCATAGCCATCCGCCATATGAGCGGCTGCTTGCTCATGTCTCACCAGGATATGCTTTACTTTATTTTGGCGAAACAGCGCATCATATATATGAAGCACCGCACCGCCAGGATATCCGTATATGTATTCGATACCCTCGTCTTGCAGAAAGCGCACGATCATATCGGCGCCGGATAACATTTCTGCCGTCACGTCTTCCTCTCTTAATACGCGCAGAATGCGTCAGCGCGAATTAGGGCTGGTTGCTAATAACTTCCACTCAAATATAGACCCAAAAGGATACATATGGTGGACGCCGCCACACTAGCTGTTTATCGCGAGAGGTTATCTCTTGACTTGCTCACACATGCCTGTTGGGCATTTACTCAAAGACTGCTCCTGGTGTTAGGAGTCTGTGGTCTGCAGATATCGTGTGGTCATGATCGTTCGTAGCTTTGTTGGTTTTGCCGTAAAAGTTACGTCGATGTTCGAGCAATCGACAATTCTGACATCCCATCCGTCTCTGTCAATAGAAAATGCGCATTTCAAGGCTTCCGCGGCTTTACCAACGCTGCTCTTTCATCTATCTTTCCGGTATTATGTACTCTCTGTTGTTTATGAATTTCAGTGGCTTGGAGATCCTTGATTTTATGCGTACAGCCATCTTTTCTATTTTTCTGTTAAGTATCAGCTCTCTGTCCTTTGCAAGCGGTGTTTATAAGTGGACCGATGAGAATGGCGTTATCCACTATTCTGATAAAAAGCCGGATTTTAAAACCAGTGAAGAACTTAACGTGCAAACAGGAACGCCAACTAAAGAGCGGCAAGACTTAGATGCTCAGTCCAAAGAGTTAAGTGACCAACAGGAGTTGGAGCGACTGAAACAGCAACAGATTAAGGAAAATGCAGAAGCAGATGAGAGACAAAAGAAAGTTTGTGAGCTACTAAAAGTAAATCTAGAAACTTTGATGAACAATGCAAGAATCCGTGAAGAACAGGAAGATGGCAGTCAACGCTTCATGACACCTGAAGAAATACTTCAAAAGCGTAAAGACACCCAAGCGCTAATTGACGAAAAGTGCGGAGCGCAATAGCGCTTCGCACTCGAAGAGCCTGCTTAGCCCTACTTAAATATCAACCTGCCATCTTCTACTTCAACTGCAATCACATCCCCACGCTGAAACTCACCATTAAGAATGGATTGTGCTAATGGGTTCTCTACTCGTTGCTGTATCGCCCGTTTCAGCGGGCGTGCTCCGTATATGGGGTCAAAGCCAACTTCCGCCAGCGTCGCCATGGCTTCCGCACTCAACTCCACTTTAAGATCCTGCTCTTGCAGGCGACGATTCAAGATATCCAGCTGTATCAGCGCAATACCGCGAATTTGTTCAG
Source organism: Hahella sp. KA22 (assembly GCF_004135205.1). Lineage (NCBI taxonomy): Bacteria > Pseudomonadati > Pseudomonadota > Gammaproteobacteria > Oceanospirillales > Hahellaceae > Hahella > Hahella sp. KA22. Next base: position 6,332,382 of record NZ_CP035490.1, read on the forward strand.
CGGTCAACGGATGGAAGACAACCACTTCATCGATTCGGTTAATGAACTCTGGACGGAAATGCCTGCCGACCACTTCCAATACAGCATCTTTTATTTCGTCGTAGTTTTCATCTTGCCCGCCCATCGCCTGAATCAGGTCAGACCCCAAGTTAGAAGTCATAACAATGACTGTATTGCGAAAGTCTACAGTACGCCCCTGCCCATCCGTTAGGCGGCCATCCTCCAGCACCTGCAGCAGAATATTGAATACATCAGGGTGCGCCTTTTCTACCTCATCCAAAAGCAAGACAGAGTATGGCTTACGTCTGACGGCTTCAGTCAGGTACCCCCCCTCTTCATAGCCCACATAGCCGGGAGGAGCTCCAATTAATCTAGCAACGGAATGCTTCTCCATAAACTCTGACATATCGATGCGCACCATCGCTTCTTCAGTGTCAAACAAGAAACTCGCCAGAGACTTGCATAACTCTGTTTTACCGACTCCTGTTGGTCCCAAAAACAGGAATGAACCGTTCGGGCGATTAGGGTCGCTGAGACCGGCTCTTGAGCGACGCACCGCATTGGCGACCGCAACAACAGCCTCGTCTTGTCCTATAACACGCTGATGCAATGCCTCTTCCATACGTAACAGTTTCTCACGCTCGCCCTCGAGCATTTTGGCGACAGGAATACCGGTCCATTTGGAGACTATTTCGGCAATTTCCTCCTCAGAAACTTTATTGCGCAGCAACCGCATTTCCAGCATTTCGGCTTGGCTCGCCATATCGAGCTGCTTCTCCAGCTCAGGAATGCGTCCATATTGCAGCTCAGACATTCGTGTCAGGTCGCCCTGTCTGCGGGCATTTTCCAAGTCTACACGGGCCTGTTCCAGTTGGCTCTTGATTTGCTGCGTACCTTGCAGCGCTGCTTTTTCAGAACTCCATACCTCTTCCAGATCCGCAAATTCCTTTTCCATTTCATCAATTTGCGTATTCAGCTCATCCACACTTTTTTTGGACGCCGCATCTTTCTCTTTCTTTAGGGCTTCCCGCTGCATCTTTAGCTGAATCAAGCGCCGCTCCAATCTATCCAACGGCTCCGGCTTCGAATCAATCTCCATCCGTATCTGGCTGGCGGCTTCATCGACTAAATCTATGGCTTTATCCGGCAGCTGCCGATCCGCAATGTAGCGATGGGATAATTTCGCCGCAGCGATGATGGCGCTGTCAGTGATTTCAACGCCATGGTGCACCTCATAGCGCTCCTTCAAGCCACGCAATATCGCGATGGTGTCCTCAACATTCGGCTCATCCACCAGTACTTTCTGAAAGCGACGCTCCAGAGCGGCGTCCTTTTCAATGAACTCCCGGTATTCATCCAATGTCGTGGCTCCGACACAATGCAGCTCGCCGCGGGCCAACGCAGGCTTTAACATATTGCCCGCATCCATCGCGCCCTCCGCTTTACCCGCGCCAACCATGGTATGGAGCTCATCAATGAACAAGATGATCTGCCCTTCTTGCTTCGCAAGCTCGTTAAGCACCCCCTTCAGGCGCTCCTCAAACTCACCGCGGAATTTGGCCCCCGCTATCAAAGCCCCCATATCCAGAGCCAGTACACGCTTATTTTTCAGCCCTTCAGGGACTTCACCGTTCACGATACGTTGCGCAAGTCCTTCAACAATCGCGGTTTTACCCACGCCGGGCTCACCGATTAGAACAGGGTTATTTTTGCGGCGGCGCTGCAATACCTGGATCGTTCTGCGGATTTCATCGTCCCTGCCAATAACGGGGTCCAATTTACCTTCCGTCGCCCGGGAGGTAAGGTCGATAGTGAAGCGATCGAGCGCCTGACGACTCTCTTCCGCACCTTGATCTTGTACTTTTTCACCACCACGCATAGTTTCTATCGCCCTCTCCAAACTTTGTTTATCAGCGCCGCACTCTTTTAGCAACCTTCCTACGACACCCCGGTCGTCTATCGCCGCCAGAAGCACTAACTCACTGGAAATAAACTGATCGCTGCGCTTCTGCGCCAGCTTGTCCGCCAGATTCAACAGCCGCCCCAAGTCATTAGATAAATGAACGTCCGCGTCAGAGCCTTGGACTTGTGGAAGCTTATCTAATTCCTGCGCCAACATTGATTTAAAGCGGGCCACGTCAACACCTGCTTGCTGTAACAGCGGCGCTGTGGAGCCTCCAGACTGGTTCAACAGTGATTGGAACAGGTGTACAGGCTCTATGAAGTTGTGATCTTTACCCAAGGCAAGCGATTGGGCTTCTGATATCGCCATCTGGAGACGGCTGGTGAATTTATCAAATCGCATCTGCATTACCCCAAAATTCCGATGTTATCCGCGTCCACTATGACGCAGTTTCAATTACCGAAAATGTGGGGCCATGCTCTGAAAGCTTCAAGGCTGTGCGCATAGAAGAGAAAGAAAGTAAGTGGGATATTGACCTATCTCAAGCCATAATCCTAAGAAGAAGAGTCGAGCCAAATAACTGACGCCATGCGTCCCGTTACGCCATCTCTGCGATAGGAGAAAAACCTGCCTGAATCCGTATAGGTGCAATAGTCGCCGCCAAAGATTTGTGTAACTCCAAGTCTGTGCAGCCTCAGCCGAGCCAAAGCGTATAAATCCGCATGCCATTTACCGGCGTTAGACGATGAAGGGATAAAGCAAGCGGAAGACTCTGGTTCTTGTGCGACAAAAGCATCCATCACCTCCTGGCCGACTTCGAATGCCGCCTGACTAATCGCAGGTCCGAGCCAAACCAGCAATTCTGTCCGGTCACTAAAGCATTTGGCGGTATTTTCTAACACCCCTGCGGCCAGCCCCCGCCATCCTGCATGAGCCGCAGCCACTGCAGAACCATCGGCAGCTGCGAATAGAACAGGAAGACAGTCCGCTGTCAGGATGCAACATGCCTGCTGCGACTGAGCAGTATACGCAGCATCAGCAGTAAGTGGTTGGGGAGACCTCATACCATTCAACACGGCCACATCGACACCATGCACCTGCTCCAACCAATGAAAGCGATCAGCAGGCAAGCTCGCTTCCGCCGCTAGAAGACGCCTGTTAGTGTCGACTGCATTTGCATCGTCTCCAACATGACCGCCAAGGTTCATGCTGGCGAATTTCAGCTGACTTGCTCCGCCCGCTCTCGTCGTGACCAGCGCTCGGACATTAGCAGGAGCTGGCCAATCAGGTTGAATCAACTGCAGTCTACCGGCATCCATCTATAAAGCATCCTCTTCTTCCCTATCCAAGCGGTTTAGCAGGCTTATCATGTCCTCAGGCAAGTCCACTTCCCAACTCAGCACCTCGCCAGTAGTTGGATGTGATAATTCAAGCGCTTTCGCATGCAGTGCTTGTCTGCCAAAAGAGCGAAGATAGTCGATGGTTTCCGACGAAAGCCCCTTAGGAAGGCGCGGACGGCTTCCATACAGCGGATCGCCTAATATTGAGTGATTGATATGCGCCATATGCACCCGAATTTGATGTGTTCGCCCAGTCTCCAGTTTCAACCTCAAATGTGTGAAGCCCCGCCAACGCCGTATCAGCCTGTAATGGGTCACCGCATCCTTTCCTCCACGGGTCACCGCCATCTTCTGCCGGCTCTGCGGATGCCTGCCAATCGCTGCGTCGACCATCCCTCCGCCAGTTAACTCACCGTATACGACAGTCTCATACTCCCTCCCCATTTCTCTTGCTTGCAGCTGCTCAACGAGAGAACTGTGCGCAACTAGCGTTTTCGCGATTACCATCAAACCAGTCGTATCTTTATCCAGCCGATGCACAATGCCAGCGCGAGGGAGTTCGGCCAATGCTGGACAGTGATGCAAGACTGCGTTAACCACCGTGCCATCGCTATGCCCCGCAGCTGGATGAACAACGAAGTCCGCTTGTTTATTAATTACCAAGAGGTGCTCGTCTTCGAAAACAATATCCAGCGCAATCGGCTGCGCTTCCCAGTCCCCCTGCGCTTCTAGTTCAACATCCAGCTCAACCTGGTCGCCTTCAATTACCTTTTCTTTAGGTTTAACCTGCTTTCCATTGACGCGCAGGGCTCCCTGCTTAATCCAGCTCTGTATCCTGGACCTTGAATATTCAGGCATTAGCTCGCTTGCAGCCATATCCAGCCGCTGCTCGCCAAGCTCAGCGGGAACAATCAATGACTGTTGTATGCGATGACTCATAAATTAAATCCGTCGGCTGTGGGGTGTTGTCAAAACTATGGTTGTGGAATAATGGCGCGCCAATATTCACGAAAGCCTTGCTGCGCAAGACTGCTCTATTCCATGAAATTAGTGAAGTTTAATTCAAATATGCATCGTATTCGCGCCCTTTTTGCCATGCTGGCCTTTGTTCTGCTGACAGCATGCGCTTCCGCCCCACCCCAAGTGTTGAGTGAAAAGGAATACTACGACAAGGCGAAGTCCGCTTTGGACTCAGGCAACTTTTTGGAAGCAGCGCGCCACTTGGAAGACCTGGAGACTTACCATCCATTCGGGCGCTATGCAGAGCAAGCTCAGCTGGATTTGATATACGCCCACTATAATTCTCTGAATCCAGAAAGAGCGGAGTCCGCGGCAGAGCGATTTATCCGCCTTCACCCTGAAAGTCCTCATGTAGATTATGCCTACTACATCAAAGGGTTGGCCGCCTATTATGCGGATTTGGGCTTAGGACCGAGATTTCTCCCCATCGACGTTAATTCCCGTGATCCAGGGCGCGCGAAAGAGGCGTTCAGAGACTTCTCCACCCTTGTCACGAACTTCCCAGACAGCCCCTATGCGGCTGACGCGGAAAAGCGCATGCTGGCGATAAAAGAGCGTCTGGCCCAGTATGAAATGCATGTCGCACGTTATTACATTCGTCGCCAGGCTTACGTCGCAGCAGTAGCCCGTGCTCAATACGTCGTCGAGAATTATCCTGAGACGCCCGTCGTACCGGAAGCGTTATCTTTAATGGTGGAGCTTTACAGGTATCTGGGTATGCAGCGTCAAGCCGATGACGCTTTAGTCTTGCTCGCCGCCAGTTACCCAGATTACAAATCTTTCGACGCCAATATGCGCTTCAATGGCTCTGAGTTCAAAGAAGAAGATCGCAACATCAGCAGCGTCTTCGATTTTGACTTCGGTCTTGGCGACTAGCTCTGGTTCATATGCAGAAAAGGCCGCATCAGCGGCCTTTTCTGTTTTTGTCCCCCCCAAGAGAACTAACTCATTCCCCCAGCTTCCACCCAGAAGTTATCGGGTAACGACGATCCCGCCCAAACCCACGCATTGTGATTCTTGCTCCAACAGGGGCCTGGCGACGCTTATATTCGTTGATGTCCACCAAACGCACCACTCGGTAAACGGTCTCCTTATCAAAGCCTTTCGCAACAATACCGTCAGCGCTAATGTCATGCTCAACGTATAAGGACAATATCTCATCCAGAATCTCGTAAGGAGGTAAGCTGTCTTCATCTTTCTGATCTGGGGCCAGTTCAGCAGATGGAGGGCGCGTGATAACTCTTTCCGGGATAATCGGAGACAACGTATTACGATACCAGGCAAGGCGAAACACCATGGTTTTAAATACGTCCTTCAGGACGTCATAGCCTCCCGCCATATCGCCATATAGTGTCGCATAGCCAACAGCCATTTCGCTTTTATTACCCGTGGTCAACACCAGCGCGCCAGTTTTATTCGAAATCCCCATCAGAATAACGCCACGTATACGCGCCTGAATATTCTCTTCCGTCGTATCGCGATCTAAACCGGCGAACAAGGGGGTTAACGCTCCCATAAACTGATCATAGATAGGCTCAATGGGAACCACATCATATTGAACGCCCAGCGCCTTCGCTTCAGCTTCTGCGTCTTCCAGACTCATCTGGGAGGTGTAGCGGAAAGGCATCATCACCGCTCTCACTCTATCAGCGCCAATCGCATCGACAGCCACCGCTAAGGTAACAGCAGAGTCTATGCCGCCAGACAAACCAATCACGACTGATTTGAACCGGTTTTTGTTCACATAATCCCTGACCCCGGTCACCAACGCTTTATAGATGCTCTCCTCCACCGTCATAGTGGGCGCAGGATCGGCGCCCTCCCGGCTCTCGCCGTGAAGGACCTCATTTAACTCAAGCAGAAAAATCCCTTCTTCAAACTGAGGAGCGCTAAAGCAAACTCTTCCATGACGATCAACCGCGAACGAGCCGCCGTCAAAAATCAGTTCATCCTGGCCGCCGATCATATTCACATACAGGATCGGGACGCTATTGGTCACTGCGCGAGACTGAACAAGCGTGCGCCTTTGTTGGTGCTTAGCCATATCGTAGGGAGATGCATTGATATTGACGATAAAGTCAGCGCCTGCCGCAGCTGTCGCAGCGATAGGGCCTTCTTCCCATACATCCTCACAGATAGAAATGCCCAGATTAAAGCCTCGCCATGGCAAAACCACCGTTTCAGACCCTGGTTCAAAGTAGCGTTTCTCGTCAAACACCTGATAGTTCGGCAAACATTTCTTACGATATTTCGCCTTTATCTCGCCGCCATCAATAAAAGCGGCGCAATTGAACAACTTGCCCTGCTCTCTCCAAGGAAAGCCGATAACCAGAGCAACATCCTTCACCGAGTCCAGAATCCGCTCCAGGGCTTTTTCAACTCTGACTTGCAAGCTAGCCCTCAACAATAGATCTTCGGGGGGGTAGCCGGTCAAAGTTAACTCAGGAAAAATCACCAAGTCGGCGTTATATTTTGTCTTCGCCGTCTCAACGGCCTCTATGACTTTATCTACATTGCCGGGTATATCCCCGACCAAACAGTCGATCTGTGCGAAAGCGACTTTAAGCTGCGTCATTCTGGTTACCATCTGTCACACAAACATTGGGAAAGTTTGCATTATACTGTTTTCATTAAAATTCTGAGCACTATACCGAAATAATTCCAATGCCGGACACTTCTCCGTCAACATCGAATTAAATAGGCAGCTCACTTCTTCAAGGATAGTTTTGTTGCAGGCTCCGCGCATGTCTGATTTAAGCACCGATGTAGAACAAACCACCAACCGGCTATTCCGGGTTTATAACCACTATAGGGTGACGGTGGGCATCATTCTGGTGAGCGCCTTATATCTACAAAACCCATCCAGCGTCAGCCAGTACCTATCGCCGTTTTACTTTGAAGTCTCTGTCATATGCTATCTGGCGATTCACGTATTTACGGGCTTTTTACTCTTAGCAGGGTTCCGTCCCGAAATACGCCACGCCATGGTGTCGGTTGTTTTAGAACTCCTCCTGATCTCAGCAATGCTCTTATTCGGGACCGGCGTTTCAAGCGGCCTGGGAAATATGGTGGTCATCAGCGTCGCCGCCGGCAATATAATTTTGCGAGGACAGCTAGGGACGCTACTGGCGGCCATAGCCAGCCTGGGAGTTGTATCCCAGGAAATATACCGAATGGTCGTACAATACAGTGACGTGGATAACGTATTCCGAGCTGGCATTTTAGGTGTCGTGTACTTCGCCACCGCATTGCTCGTTAAAAACCTGTCGATTCGCATCGCAACCACTGAAAACCTTGCGCGCAAGCGTGCGCAAAATATTCTGGAGCTTGAGCGTCTCAATCATCAGATCATACAAAGAATGCTAACCGGCATTATCGTCGCGGATGAGAATGGCGGCGTAAGAATGGCCAATCAGGCCGCACAGAGTTTGCTTAATGTCGATGAAACGCATGAGTTAACTTCGTTACCAGAGGACTTGCTACTCCGATTACAGGAATGGCAGGAAGACCCAAGCAAGAAAACCACACCATTTCGCGGCTCGGCGAACAGAGCGCCAATACAAGCCAATTTCGCCATTTTGCAAAAAGAGGAAGGTCAGGACATCCTTATTTTCCTCGAAGATACAGGCAAAATCGCGCAACAGGCTCAGCAACTCAAATTAGCTTCATTGGGCAGACTCACTGCGGGCATAGCTCATGAAATCAGGAATCCGCTAGGGGCTGCCAGCCATGCCGCACAGTTGCTATTGGAGTCACAGGAGTTAACGCCTCCCGACAAGCAAATGGCGGAGATTATTTTACGGCACGCCACCCGCATGAACGGCATCATTGAGAATGTACTGAGCCTGTCGCGCAGAAAAATCAGCTCACCGCAAATGCTCACTCTGATTCCCTGGTTAACGGACTTTGTGTGCGACTACACCGCCGCCGGCACACGTGACGCAGAAATCGAGATACTGCCCTTAAAAGACGACATCCATGGCCGCTTCGACCCCAATCACCTGAATCAGATCCTCAATAATCTCGTGGGCAATGGGTTACGCTATAGCAAGCAGGAAAGCGCCCGCGCCTGGGTTAAGCTGGTCGTGGGCGAAGTTGAAGAGACAGGACAAGCTTTTATTGACGTTATGGATATTGGTCCGGGAATCAATGAGGAGCAATTAAATCATCTATTTGAGCCTTTTTTCACAACTGACCCCAAAGGGACAGGCTTGGGTTTATACTTATCCAAAGAGCTATGTGAAGCTAATCAGGCGCAATTAGACTATCTCACAAGACAGGAAGGGGGCGGCTGCTTCCGCATCACCTTTCCCCATCCGAAACGAGCTATATAGAACAATCAGTTATGATAAAGAAAGTACTCATCGTTGACGACGAACCCGATATTCGCGCGTTACTGGAAATCACTTTAAGCCGCATGCAAATCGAAACAAGGGCGGCGGAAAATATTACGCAAGCCAAGCAGTTATTGAGCGAAGAGAGCTTCAGTCTCGTACTGACCGATATGAATATGCCGGACGGCAATGGTATCGACCTTGTCGCCCACATCCAAAAGCAGTCATCCAACACCCCTGTAGCGGTGATTACAGCTTATGGCAGTATTGATACGGCCATTTCCGCACTTAAAGCCGGCGCTTTTGACTTTGTTTCCAAACCTGTAGATCTTGCTCGTCTACGCGAGCTCGTTAACAGTGCGCTAAAACTGTCAAAAAATGACGCCCCCAAAATAGCCCCTCAAGTAACCCAATTGCTCGGTGAATCATCCACGATGGATAAACTTCGCGGGCAAATCAGAAAGCTCGCACGCAGTCAGGCGCCGATTTATATTAGCGGCGAGTCGGGTAGCGGAAAGGAAATGGTGGCCAAATCGATCCATGAGCAAGGGCCGCGAAGCGAAGGTCCCTTTGTGCCAGTCAACTGTGGCGCTATACCCAGCGAGTTAATGGAAAGTGAATTTTTCGGCCATAAGAAAGGGGCATTTACTGGCGCAGTTGAAAATAAAGTAGGGTTATTCCAGGCGGCGAATGGCGGGACGCTGTTTCTTGATGAAGTTGCTGACTTGCCTTTAACCATGCAAGTAAAACTACTGCGTGCGATTCAGGAAAAAGCTGTTCGTCCAGTTGGCGAACAAAAAGAGATTCCAATCGATGTACGCATATTGTCCGCCACTCATAAAGATTTGCACAATGAGGTAGATGAAGGCCGGTTCCGCCAAGACCTTTTTTATCGAATAAATGTCATCGAGCTGAGAGTCCCAAGCTTGCGTCAACGAAAAGAAGACATCCCGCTTCTCGCCAATCATTTTCTAAAACAGCTGGCGGATGAATGCGAAATTCCTAACGCCTCAATTAGCAAAGCGGCGATGCAGAAACTGGAGGCTTATTATTTTCCAGGTAACGTTCGCGAACTCGAAAATATTATGGAGCGCGCCTTTACCCTGTGCGAAGACGATGTCATTAACGAAGAGGACATCCACCTGCCTAAAACAGATATGGAAGGTTCAGCATCAGACGCCATGGAGCTGGATGTACCTGAATTCGACGAAAACAAGGTTAACCTTGAACACTTTCTTGAGAACATAGAAAAGCAGGCTATTGAGAAAGCGCTTGAAGAAACTCGGTGGAATAAAACAGCGGCCGCCAAAAAGCTGGGCATCAGCTTTCGCGCCCTGCGCTACCGCCTGAAGAAACTGGGGATGGAGTAATTCTCCCTAAACGCCATATCTAACCGGGCAAAACTCAGTCTTATTGGTCAAACACTAGCCAAAGGCTCAAAAATCTGCATAATACGCCTTCCGATTGGAATCGGTTTAACCAAACAGAAGGAACTGAATTATGCACCGCAAGGGATTTACCCTCATTGAGCTTTTGGCTGTTCTCGCAATCGTTGGCATAGTCGCCGGCATCGGCTATCCGCAACTCCTCCAATTTATTCAAAATCAGAAGGCTATTTCAGCTACCAACCAATTACTGGGCATCATTAACTTTACACGAAACTATGCAGTCAGCTCAGGTGAACCTACTACCCTGTGCCCATCCTCGAATGGCAAGACTTGTCTTAACGACTGGAAACACCCGCTATATGTTTTTGTCGATAGTAACAATAATCAAGTTATTGATAGCGATGAAACTATATTAAGAAAGCTGCAGAGCGCCACAGAAATCGAAATAACTTGGCAAAGTTGGGGTGGGAATAAGTATTTACAGTATCAACCAAGCGGCTTTACTTATAAGCAAAACGGTACGTTCTACATATGCTCGATCCATCAAGCGTCAACGGCAAACAACTCCATTGTGATTAACAGGGGAGGAAGACCTAGAGTCTCATCAAACAAAGAACCCAAGTGTTGAGGGAAAGCAACGGCGTATTTTACGCCGTTGCTTACTATTCACCGCCAACAGTCTGTTTCTGCTGCAGTTCTCACACCTTCAGATGTGATTTGCATTGTGCCACAGCGGTCTCCTTCCATTGCCCCTCCAGCAATCGGTTTAGCCTGCAATGTGAAAGTATTGGACGCTGCTGCGGAAATAACCAAGTCGTAATATTTCGTACCGCTGTCCAATGGGGCTTGAGAAGGAAACAGACTTGCAACAGGAGCTCCTGTATCTTTTCCTTCAGCTGCAGCTCCAGTGTAACTATAGCTATGGCCGCTGTACCATCTCTCCATAGCCGAAGCCAGTCCCATCAACGCTGATTGAGCATCAGCGCGACGAGACTTAGCTGTGGACTCCAAATAGCTTGGATAGGCAAAGGCTGCGATTATTCCCACTATAGCTACCACGATCATTAATTCAATTAAACTAAAGCCTCGATTGAGCTTCATATACCACTCCTAGTCAGGTATCAGTTCTCGCCATCCAATACGGCCTTCTTCAGCACTTTTACCAAAGTCAGCTCCCACTTTTATAGGCGTTAAAGAGCCGCCATCTCCAGATGATGAAGTCCTTGAGGGTGACATGTATATGTTATCCCCTAAAATATTCAAGCTTCCTACTATAGCGTCAAAGCCACCCATTCCAGAAACTAAGGCATCTTTGCTATCAACAATACCGTCATTATTCAAGTCAAAAACCGGTTCTGAAGGCGTCATTCCATTTGCCAATGGCATCGCCATAAGCCAAGAGTGACCTCCAGCACCGCACTCATCAGATTCAGGCACTAGCGTATTAAACACAAGAAAGCCATTTCGAATAGACGGTCTGACGATTAGACGCTCACCGTTCTCTGTGGCTACATCTGCCCCTGTACTAGTTTTTGCATCAAAGTCCATATACCAACCGCTCTGTGAACTCCAGTCAACCAAAGCCCCTGTTTTAGGCACACTACCTGGCTTGATTTCTGTCGTTTTTCTGACATCAATAGTTTTGGTTACATCTTTACCATCAGCATCCTTTACTGTCACTGAAGTCGTAGACTGCTCTATATAGACAGGGGCTAAATCTGATCGAGTCAAACTTTTACTAGACTTTGCTTTATCCCATACGACATATACTGACTGCACATCTGTATTTGTCGGATCTCCAGACTCAAGATACTTTCCAGTACCAAACGAAACCAACAAATTATCAGAACCATCCTTCTCTGGGTGAAACGCCAAGTTCGGCGCAGCTGTAATAGGTTGCACTTTGCCTGCTGAGTTTTTAGCTGTAAACAATGGAGCTGGTGAGCTACCCGATTTATTGGCTACTGCCCAGTCGCCTTCATTACTACTAGAAACATCGAATACCCACATATTCCCATTCAGGTCCCCAGCAAATATACGGTCGGCAGTCCCGTTTCCATCAACATCAGCGACAGCTACGCCTGAGAGCCCCCCAGTCAGCCCCCCAGTAGATGAGCTTGTAAACTGAGTGTCAATTGTCTTGAATTTTACTGAATGGTCTGAGTTCGGCTCTACATTCACTATATAAAGCTTGGTCGTATTACTCTTGCTATTAAATCCATTACCAAAAATCACAGCCCAGCTATCGCTGTCTCCACTATTCATCTTCGCAACAATAGGGGTAGAAATCTGCTGTCCCATATCATCACCGCCATCAAACTCCCAAAGTACAAGACTTTCATACTCAGGCGTAGTGGTGGAGGAGGCTGCTGGTTGCTCCGCTTCAAATAAATCAGGGGTTGTCACATCTAACGCGAATATTCCTTTCCCGCCTGTACGCAAACCTCCGACAAGAATTGTCCGCCACTTGCCATCAAAATACACATCCGCAGCTATAGGGGTTTGGTCAACATAGTAACGATGTGTGTAATTAGGATCTGTCAAGTAATGTAAACCAGAGTTAGCTGTCGTGGAATATATCAGGTTAGGAATATACGCCATCACTTCACGCCCTCTGTCATCAATAATGGTGGAAGAATCATCCTTATCTGTTCGAGGGTTAGCGTTAAAACCATGAATCATTCCGTCATTAGAGCCGACATAGACAACTGCCCGACGGTTTTTTTGCGCAGTTTCAAAATCAGAATACCTTTTCCCCGCCAGGTCCTCTCCAAAGGGGTCTTTATCAGGGTAGTTCTGCGCCGGCTTGCCTACATATACCGGCGAAGAATTGATAATATCTCCCATAGACTTAGAACGTGATCTCAGGCCAGAGATATCCTTTCCTTTAATATATTCAACTTTATCTTGAGCGGTTGTTCCTGATGAATCTGGCACATCAAAATCCGCTTTCTGTGTAGCAGTCAGGTTGTCGTAGTCAAATCGAACAGTTTTATTGTTCGAGTACGTAAAGATATTTCTGCCGTCCTTTTCACTATCATCTATTGAATCATCATATATTTTTTCTATTCGTGCTCTTAATATTGATTCAGCGGACCATCCTTGATAGTCAGGGTCATCTGCATCATAAGGAAGAACATTACCCTTCGCATCAAGGTCAAGCGCATGAAGATCCCCTGTCCAAGCAGATGAGTTAAAGCTAGCCGAATAAACTGCACTCTCTTCTTTTAACGAGGCAGTATTGAAGGTTACTGTTGCAGCAGAGCCAATAACACTCAAGATATCTTTCAGTGCGGACTCAAGAACCACGCTCAGTGCAGCCGGATTCTGGGCATTAAACATCTCCCCTCTTCCATTTACTGCTGCATGATATAAATCATCAACCTGTGTGGAGTCTTCATCATTAGTAATCGTAGGCCAAGTTGGGTGATGGTTATGGGCGTCCTTTACTTTCAAATAGGTGCCGCCATCAGATCTTGGCTTGCCATAAACTGAAGAGCCTAACGCACCAAGCCCAACAGTATATGTATTCATATGCAAGTTAGGATTGCAGTCCAGCCAACTATCATGGGTTGCCAAATCACAATCAGATGAAGTCTTTACTTTTCCTGCTGGGATATCTGTCCTCAGAATTGAGTTATAAAAAAGCATGGAGACATCAGACAAAGTATTCGAATTCGTATCTTTAAAAGGGGCAGCCGCTTTATAGCTAATATTTCCAGCGCCTGCAGCTTTATCAGTTCCATCCACGTTCTTTATATCTTCATCCAACGTATTATTATTAAATCCGTCAGTAAACAATAGTGTAAAATTTTTCTGACACTGCAACGTAATTGTCCCTGCCTTTTTATATTCACTACCTGCGTGATGCAACGCATCACGCAAAGGGGTTCCACCCTCTCCTACGTGCAAATAGTTATCTTTCAAAAAGCCTATAACATCAGTACCTTTGTCCATATCGAACATGCTGACTGAGCGCTGATTATTAATCCAGAAAAGACCACTTCTAATCCCATCTATACTCTGGAAAGAGTGCCCTATAGCACCTCTGGTAGCTTGATGGCGCCGACGATAATATTTAAACCAGTTAGCAAAATTCTGCTTCTCTTGCGCGACAGTTACTCCAGTTCTTGCAGTATTTGTCGCCCCATTTGCAAATACATTCGTATCAGTGCCGGTAATCTTATACTCCTCAAGACAAGTGCCATCTGGAGCCAAAGCTACTATGTTCGATCCTGCTGGAAACTTATAGACCCCTGGCTTGCGCACGAACTCATCATAACGGCTAGGTATCGCGTCTCCACAAGAGTATGATTTGGTTGCAGACGAAGAGAGCACAACTTGCCCTGCCGGAGTGATTGTTGAATCCGTAGTCACCAACACTTGGTCAATGAACGCTCTATTCTCACGGTAACGCATTCTCAGTTTCTTTACACCGCTAGCTGGCAAGTCAGCAACAGCCCACTTTTCCCATACCCAGGATGTTGAAGTAGAATGACTATCAATCCAACCATTCCACTCCTGCCCACCATATGTTCCCCAACGACCATTATTATTCAGCGCATCAATTGCTGAACTACCATAACCATCAATACTCAGCCACACGGAGTCATCATTTCCACTCGGAAACCAACGGCGAATCCAAATATACACTTTACCAGTCAAGTTAATATCGAAAACAGCCTCGCCAGTTGAAACACTGGGCAAGCTGTCAGCACGCGGAGGTGAGCTAGAACTAACGTTGCTGACACCAATAAAATTTCCATACGATGCGTCAGAGCTAATATATGAGAAACTATAGTAAGTGCTGGCACTCATATCACCCGCACTATTTAAAGTAGTACCTTTTTTAAACTCCGACCCTTCGCTTATATAATTCTCCGCCTCAAACAACTGAGAATAATCTGGAGAGATAACGCTCCCCCCACCACCTGATGAATCATATGTATATGAAGATGCTGTATTCTTCAAATAGTATGTAGCCGGATAATAACTCCCTCGATAGTATCTAGAACCATCTGAGTAGTTGGCAATATTAGCGCTAGAGCAAGAGCTCCCTGAGTTACCCGCATTGTCACAAACCATATCGTTATCAGAAAGATAAAACTGCCAACTGTAGTCTGCTAAGGGAGGTGTAAAGTCTTCAAACAGTTTCATAGTTCTGCTTACTAGCGGGTCAAATCTAGTAGCAGAAGTAGATGCAGGACCAAAAGTTGTATACTCTGTCGAGTCAGGGCCGACCAGCTTTCCTCCATATATCGGCCAAGGTTCGTATGTGACATTTGGGTCGTAGTATGATTTATTAAAATCAGGGCTACGAGCAAATGCATACGGCCTTAAAGGAGGCACAGCACCCCAGTTAGTCATCATGCCAGCTTTAGTCGTACTTGTATAATAGTGATCACTATAACCATTCGGGAAAAGATATCCATACCTATACCCTGAGGTGGAATACACCCCATTCTTAATAAAGTTACCATCACTATCCAGATACAAGTCACTCTTCAGATTATCAAACAACACCTCCCAGTCCATACTGCCTGAGTCATCTATTGACAACATAATATTATGTTTCACCGAAGAATCTAGAAACAGAGGCTGGCTTGTAGGACTAACACTCGCTGAGAAACCTGCACTTGGAAATACTAAAATGAATCCAGAGGCGCACCATAAGAATTTTTGTTGCAACTTTTTCATAGTTAAATCTCCAACGACCTATCGCGCTTAATACCGTTTTCCATAATAGCTTTCCACCATCCTCAAAGAATTTCCTGAGCCTCCAGTACTTCGAGATATAATCCTAAATCCAAGGACTTCTCCCTGCCCCGTATCGTGACCATAATTATCGATACCTGGCTTTCTATCTTTAGTTCCGCCGACTTGGCCAACATACTGAATGATATAACGAGGTTCTTCATTAAGACCGAGGGATGTTTTTAAGTCATCACCGACAGCTTTTATAGACTTTGCATCATCAGTCCAAAGTGTTTTAGAGTAAATCGCTGGTTTATCTGTTTCTGAGTATAACCCCGAAGTCGTTCCAAACCCCTCAGGTGAAGCCATACCATCCAACGCGGACTCCGCCTCTCTCACAGCACTCTCCACTCCATGCAATGCCAGATTAGAGTCTTGAATGGCAGAAGACATCTTTCCTTGCATGACACTATCATTCATTGACGCAAGCCCAATAATTGTTAGAACCAGGAGCAGTATCAAGCTGATAAAAAGCGCCGCTCCAGACTGTTTTTTTAACATGCCAATTCCCCCTTTACTTAACGCGGTTACGAACCGTAGTAATTGACTGCAACGAAGTCTGTACCACTTGATTTCCAGCACCTTGATCAACAGAATTTTCTGAACTTAGGGTAAAGGATGTTTTGACTGATACGACTTTTTCGTTATCAAGGCCCGTTGTCCCAGGCTCTAAATACCTATTAACTGTTCCATCTTCGTCAGAGTCTTCTCCCATGAGTACTTGTAAATCATCAACGCCTTCGGCCAATTCAAAAGTTTCCACTTTCTGGCCTGAGAACTGCATTTGAAATAGAGCATTCCTGCCGCTAGCTCCCACGCCAATGTAAAATATATTTTCTCTGTACTTCATGAGGTAAGAGTCATCATCAGAGTAGTTTCCAGACAACTTACTTGAATTATTTACATTATCAGCATGCGCAATAGTATCTTTTGTCCCGCCGGACAATGGGTTATTTGATATAGCAAACATCTCAGAGTTCTGGCAGTTTGTTACTAATACAATATCATTTTGCGATAGCCCACATGCTGTAGCGTCCTCAATTTTAAATTGTGCTGTTCCACCGCCACCTGAATTATAACTAACGACTTTCCCACCCTCACAAGGGCCCGCCCCCCGCAATATAAGAACATCAGTACCCGATACAATATTCCCCGAGGCAGTTCCTACAACCAGACCGTAATTGGCCAAGTCGGTACCGGTAGTATTTGAGACATCGTTAAAAGCCTCAACCATATTACCCCCATCAAAAGCCAGAGCCTGTTTAACCGCCGTAAGAGAGAACTTAGATACATCAACATTATTCGTGAAAGACAATCCTTTCGCACATCCAAGATATGCCGCACTTCGGATTTCCCTACTAACCACTTCGCTAGTTATACGACCGTTTTCCTGAACTCTTGCAAAAGCGTCTTGAACCCTAAATGCCGTTTTATTTGAGTTGAATATTTGAATCACACCGGCAATCAAGAGCGCGCTCAAAGCAAGAGCTATCATTAGTTCAACAAGTGACAGGCCTGACTGCCTGATATGTTTCATTTCATAAACTCCTAGGGGTAGAAGGTATAACTAAGCGTAGCTTGTTGGAGCGCAACATTGGCGTCATCTTTATCAGCACCTTGCTTCACACGCTCATCCCACGTGATAGTAATAGTGTATAAATTTCCAGTATGTTTAAGCTCGCCTTTACCATTCGGTAATCTATTGGACAGCTCTTCTAACCATTCAGCCTTATCATTGGCAGCCATATCTGCAGCAGAACACCCTGTGCTTGTAAGACAGGCAGCTTTTTTAGCGTCACCTGTAATTGCGTCATAATTGGAGTCTTTACGCCCCTGAAGATTGGCTCTTATACGGTCCGCCATATCATTAGCAAGATAGATAGCCTGACTACGGGCGCTTGAGTTCGTCGATGCTTTGACGGAGAGGGTTTGAAGCCCAGCAACACCGAGCAAACCAATAGCCAAAATTACTACTGCGACTAGTATTTCAATCATTGTAAAGCCAGACTGGCGAGAGCTTGGGGAACGTATATTCATGGGCAAGTTTCCTCCGCGACACTTACACGGCCAGCTGCACTGATAGTCACCGCACGACCCTGTACATTTGCATTTGAACTACAGAGTTTGAAGTTAGCACTAGCGGAAGCAAAACCTGAGGCACGATAGATTATCGTTGTCCCCCCTCCGTTTAAGCTAAGAGTCGAACTGTCTTTCACACCTTCATATACCCGTATCTCTTCACCTGCGTCATAAGCCCCGTCACCATTAGCATCAGCCCAAATCCTATATCCAGAAGCCCAGCTTGAGGTTCCACCGGTTCCGCTAACCCTGATTTCCCCCCCCTGTTAACTGCTTCCATTCGAGCTAAATTTAGCGCTCCTACAAGGGTATTCGTATTGGCAGTCACGCGATTACTATCAATTAAATTAGAAAAACTGGGGAGCCCCAGAACTAATGTTATAGCCAGAATGGCGATAACAACCATCAACTCAACTAATGTAAAACCTTTCTGCTTCATAGATTCTCATCCTTTTTAAGCACCTTAAAAATAATTTAGATGAATAGCATAGTCATGCGCCGCACGATAAACGGAGCATTTGCGGGATAAACGGTCTCAATGGGAGGGGAAGTGTGAACTGGAGCACAGGACTATGCTGCGCTCCAGTTTGATCATGATTCGTTAACGGCGGGAATTCTTAGCTCTTTAGGCATCGAGAAAACGATGTTTTCTTCGCGCCCAGCTATCTCTGCTGGGGCTTCGCCACCAAGTTCTCTTAACCTTTGCACAACTTGCTGCACCAACACTTCTGGGGCGGAGGCGCCTGCCGTGACGCCAACACTGGCGGCGCCAGCGAACCAGTCTGACTGGATTTCATGGGCGCCATCAATGAGGTATGCAGGGGTTTGCATACGCTCGGCTAATTCCCGCAAGCGGTTGGAGTTTGAGCTGTTTACTGAACCAACCACCAACACCACGTCGCATGTGACCGCCAGCTCTTTGACGGCATCCTGGCGATTTTGCGTCGCATAGCAGATATCATCTTTACGCGGGCCTTTGATTTCAGGGAATTTTTGGCGTAACGCGTCGATTACTCGAGCGGTGTCATCAACAGACAGGGTTGTTTGGGTGACATAGGCGAGATTTCCGGGATCATTAACAATGAGCTTGCCTGCATCCTCTTCATCTTCCACCAAGTAAATGGCGCCGCCATTAACGCTGTCGTACTGCCCCATCGTGCCTTCCACTTCAGGGTGTCCTGCGTGGCCAATCAGGATGCATTCCCGACCGTCTCTGGAATAACGCATCACTTCCATATGAACTTTGGTGACCAGTGGGCAGGTAGCGTCGAAAACCTTCAGCCCTCTGGCGTCGGCTTCCTGGCGCACCTCCTGAGAAACACCGTGGGCGCTGAAAATGACCAATGCGCCATCTGGAACTTCATCAAGTTCATCTACAAATACTGCGCCTCTTGTTCTGAGACCCTCCACCACAAAGCGATTGTGCACCACTTCATGACGAACATATATCGGAGCGCCAAAGACGTCTAAAGCACGGTTCACGATCTCAATCGCGCGGTCTACCCCGGCACAGAAACCCCGAGGATTCGCCAGCTTAATTTTCATGACAGCCCTCCTGTTCGCCAGTTTGCGCTTCTTTCACCACCAGAACCTCTACTTCAAAGTCCAGCGTATGTCCTGCGAGCGGATGATTGAAGTCAACGGTCACTATACCGTTTTCGATCTGCTTAATTACGCCGGGCAGTTCCGCCTTGGCGGCGTCAGCAAATGACATCACCATCCCCACTTCCAGACTTTCCTTATCGGGGAAGCTGTCTAACGGAAATTCCTGAACATTATTAGGATTAGGCATGCCAAACCCCTTCTCAGGCAGGACAGAAAAGCTCTTGCGCTCTCCTGCCCGCATTCCTCTTAACAACTCTTCAAAGCCTGCTGGCAGTGCGCCGTCGCCATACTCAAACTCGCCCGGTTTACCAGAAAAAGTTGAGTCAACAACTTCTCCACTCTCTAAACGCAGCTCAAAATGCAGAGTGATAAGCGTTCCGGCGCCGACAAACATTTCAGTCATTGCATCATCTCGTTAATTACTTATCTTCCGTCACACCGGAAGGATTACGGAATACATCAATCGCAATCATAAAAGCGCCAATGGTAATTGCGGTATCGGCGAGGTTAAACGCAGGGAAGTTGTATCCACCATAGAAAAAGTGCAGAAAGTCAACAACATAGCCGAGCACAGCCCGGTCATACAGATTACCTAGAGCCCCCCCGAGAACCAAGCTGAGAGCACAGGCCATCCAGCGCTCCGCGCGGTTCAGCCGCACCAGCCATAGCGCCAACACCGCACTCACAACAGCCGCCAGAATAATAAAGAACCAGCGTTGCCAGCCTGACGCATCAGCCAGAAAGCTGAACGCTGCGCCGGTATTATGCAGCAGCGTAAAGCTGAAGAAAGGCGCGACGGGCACAGATTCGCCCAGAACCATATTGGCGCTCACATACCACTTGGTTCCCAGATCAAGAACAATAACCGCCAAAGTCAGCCATAACCAACGCAGCATTGCCGGATTCACTTTTTGCATCTCGCCTCCGCCTTGATTGACTTCACTGGCCCGCGCATCCATTAGGCATATTTCCTTTTTTCTCCTGAGCCATCGATATTTTCGATGCAGCGTCCACATAGATCTTCATGTGACTTGTGAGCGCCCACATCTTCGCGATGATGCCAGCAGCGGCCGCACTTCTTGTACTCTGAGCTCTTGATGCCAACACGCAGGCCTTCCGTTTCCGTAGCGACAGAATTGGCTTCAGTCGCACCTTCCACACCAAAAACAGAGGCGCCAGATGTAATGAATACAAAGCGCAGCTCTTCACCCAAAGCGCTCAGATCACGCTGCATCTCAGGTGTAGCAAACAGGGACACTTCCGTTGTCAGTGAACCTTTCACTTTGCCTGCATTACGCGCTTCTTCAAGCGCTTTGTTGACAGATGTTCTGACCCGCAGCAGGCGGCTCCAATACTCGCGCCCCATTTCAGAACCTTCAGCCAGAGGTTGCAAACCTTCATAGAAAGTTTCAAGGAAGATACTTTCTGAGCGCTTCCCAGGAATATATGACCAGATTTCTTCTGCGGTGAAGCTCAGGATCGGCGCAATCCAGCGCACTAGCGCTTCAATGACATGATATTGCGCGGTTTGCGCTGACCGACAGCCGCGGCTGTCCAACTTCATGGTGTATTGACGGTCCTTGATGACGTCAAGATAGAAGCTGCCCAGCTCTACAGAACAGAAGTTATGCACTTTCTGATATACCTGAACAAAGTTGTACTGCTCGTAAGCCTTCTTCAGTTCTTCCTGCAGCAACCAGGCGCGGTCGACAATCCAGCGATCTAACGCCAACAGATCATCCATCGCCACCATGCCTTTGAGCGGATCAAAATCATTGATATTCGCTAATAGGAAGCGAGAAGTATTGCGAATTCGACGATAAGAATCCGCCGTACGCTCCAGGATATTCTTTGACAACACCATCTCAGCGCTGTAATCCGTCGCCGCAACCCACAGCCGTAGAATATCCGCGCCAAGCTTGTTCATGACTTCCTGGGGCTCAATGCCGTTCCCCAAGGACTTGGACATCTTGTGGCCTTTTTCATCCACAGTGAAGCCATGGGTGAGCACCTGCCGATAGGGAGCTTTACCTTTAATAGCCACCGCTGTCTTCAAAGAAGATTGGAACCAGCCCCGATGCTGGTCAGACCCTTCCAGATACAGATCCGCAGGGAACTGAGCCAGTTCTTCTCGCTGCTCCAAGACAGCGCTATGCGTGACGCCGGAATCAAACCACACATCCAAAGTGTCCGTGACCTTTTCATAATTCTGAGCGTCAGCGCCTAACAGATCTTCCGCATTGATATCCCACCATGCGTCGATACCTGTTTTCTCAACTTGTTTGGCGACTTCTTCAATCAAACGCGCAGTATCCGGGTGCAGCTCCTGGGTTTCTTTATGCACAAAGAAAGCGATGGGGACCCCCCATGTACGTTGGCGAGAGATACACCAATCCGGGCTCTGCTCAATCATCGCCTCAATGCGGTTTTGTCCCCAGGATGGAACCCAACGCACCTGCTTGATTTCCGCCAACGCCTGATCACGCAACCCTTGTTTATCCATACTGATAAACCACTGCGGCGTGGCGCGGTAAATCAGCGGCGTCTTAGTTCTCCAGCAGTGCGCATAGCTATGGGTAATTTTGCCGTGGCTTAGCAGGCGCCCGCGTTCTTTCAATATTTCAATTACATGGTCATCGACCTTGTAGACATGTTCCCCTGCGAATAACTCAACGTTATCCCGGTACACGCCACGGTCGTCCAGCGGATTGATAGTTTCAATGCCGTATTTGTTGCAGACCGCAAAGTCTTCCATACCATGGTCAGGAGCAGTATGGACAACGCCCGTACCTGCATCCAGAGTGACATGATCTCCCAGCAACGCAGGAATACTGCGGTTATAGAAAGGGTGGTGGAATGTCTTGCCTTCAAGGTCCTGCCCAGTGCAACGTCCTACGACCTGATAATCTTCAACACCGCAGCGGGACATGACGGACTCAAGCATTTTTTCCGCTACGATCCAACGCTGCCAACGACCATCAACGCTGCACTGCGTCAGCGCGTATTCAATTTCCGCTCCCAATGAGACCGCCAGAGAAGCAGGCAAAGTCCAAGGGGTAGTCGTCCAGATAACAATGGAAACATCTCCCTCGCCAGATGCGTCAGCAAACGCACTCAGTACGTCTTGCTCATTTTCAGCAGGATAGCTGACATCGATGGAGTTAGACGTCTTATCTTTATACTCAACCTCTGCTTCCGCTAAGGCGGAGCCGCCAACAACACTCCAGTAGACTGGCTTATACCCTTTCTGAAGATGCCCGCTCGTCGCGATCTTGCCCAACGCCCGGATGATGTCCGCTTCAGTTTTGAAATCAAGGGTCAAATAAGGTTTGAACCAGTCGCCAAAAACGCCCAGGCGTATAAAATCTTCCCGCTGCTTAGCCACCTGTTCCAGAGCATACTCACGACATTTCTGCCTGAATTCTTTATAGCCGACCTTGTCGCCAGCGCGACCAATCATAGTTTCGACTTTGTGCTCAATGGGCAGGCCATGGCAGTCCCAGCCAGGAACGTAAGGCGCATCGTAACCCGCCACACTCTTTGACTTGACGATGATGTCCTTCAGGATTTTGTTAACCGCATGCCCCAAGTGAATATTGCCGTTGGCGTAAGGAGGGCCATCGTGCAGTATGAACTTTTCACGCCCCTTAAACTCCGTTCTAATCTTCTCGTAGAGCTCAATATCTCCCCAGCGCTTCAGCATATCCGGCTCACGTTGAGGGAGATTGCCACGCATGGGGAAATCGGTCTGAGGAAGATTAAGGGTGTGCTTATAGTCGCTCATAATTTACCTAATATGCCAAAGTCAGGATTTTGCGCCTGCCATCCACTTACATTTTACTGTTTACACTTGAAAGTCATCTTACGGCGATCAATTCAATTGCTGCGACCGCCCTACAGCAGAGCCCAACCATACTTAGTGAACATACGATTACGGCTTTTCGCCACACACCATGCAGGCTTTCGTTCAGCCTGCACTATTGATGTTTTGCAGTGGCATAGATTGCAGTCGCCTCTTAGCGCCTTCAATATCTCTTTGTATCTGCTCTTGTAACTGCTCTAATCCGCTGAATTTGCGCTCATCCCGCAGTTTTTCAAGAAATTGCACATTTATTCGCTGGCCATATATATCGTCGGCATGCTCAAAAAGATGCACCTCTAAAGCTGGCGTCATTCCCAAGCCATCAATGGTGGGACGAACGCCAATATTAGCTACGCCAAATCGCACGTGACCTGTAGCCAGCGTCGTCTTAACTAAGTAGACGCCAGACAGCACTGGTCTTTTACGCCCTAAAGATACATTGGCTGTCGGCGCGTTCAACTGTCGCCCCAGCTTACGTCCATGCACCACGCACCCTGTAATACTGTAGGGCCTTCCAAGCAGGTCTTCCGCTTGCGTAAATTCGCCTTGCGCCAGTGTGGCGCGAATTCGCGTACTGCTGACACGCTCACCCTCTACTTCTACAGTGGGCGTATTTTCAACACTAAAGCCGGATACCACGCCAGACTTTTCCAGCAAGCGAAAGTCTCCAGAGCGATCGCAGCCAAAGCGAAAGTCATCGCCAACAACGAGGTGCTTAACATGAAGCCCTGTTACCAGAACGTCATCAATGAACTGCTGAGCAGTCAGGCCTCGCAGCCGGCGATTAAACTGAAGACACAATAAGTAATCCACATTTAAGGCGGCGATAGCATCTAACTTCTCACGGAACCGCATCAAGCGAGCGGGAGCGTCCAACTTCTCAAAAAACTCTCGTGGTTGCGGCTCAAACACCATGACCACGGCGGGAACGCCCATGCTTTCAGCCCTGGACTGCAACTGACTGATTATGACTTGGTGACCAATGTGCACGCCATCAAAGTTTCCAATAGTCGCCACACAGCCAGAGGCGAATGGTTTTAAGTTGTGCAGTCCCCGAATCAGTTTCATGCGTCTACAGCGGCCATGCAAAAGCGCGATTATAAAGCATGTGGCGCCAGCTGCCCAATCTATGAGATCTCATTTGAAGCAAGGTCTTTATCCGCGCATAAAAAATTGACGGGGACGAACGCCAAACACGTAAAGAGACGCGAAATAACTCAACCCGCCTGCGCAGCATATTCCCAACAACCAAAACGCACGCGTCGCAGTATTCGCCGAAAACCAGAAGCTCTCAGCAGGCAACAAGGCCAGGAGAACCAACGCCATCACAACATTGGCGCCAATAAGACGCAACAAGAACAGCCCCCAACCAGACTGGTGCTGGAGCACGCCCGCTTTCACCAGGCCGCGCCAGAGCAGCCCAGCATTTAGCGCTGCCGACAAAGAGGTCGCCAGGGCCAAGCCCGCATGCGCCATGGGATAAATCAATGCAAGATTGAAAACCATATTGGCGATCATCGCTGCAATCCCTATCTTTACTGGCGTTCTAGTGTCTTGCCGCGAGAAATAGCCTGGAGCCAAAACCTTAACCAACATGAAGAAAGTTAAGCCAAGAGAGTACGCCTGCAAGCTTTGAGCGGACATTTGCACATCGAAGTCAGTCAACGCCCCGTGCTGGAACAGCGTAGCAATCATAGGCTGCGCCAACGTCATTAGAGCCACCGCAGCCGGCAAGCCAATAAGAAGAACTGCGCGAATCGCCCAATCAAGGGTGGCGGAGAAGTCTTTTGCATTATCCGCCGCATGTTTTCGTGACAGGCTAGGCAAGATCACGGTCGCAATTGCGATTCCAAAAACCCCTAAAGGCAGCTCCGACAAACGATCAGAGTAGTACAGCCAGGAAACACTCCCTGTCACCAGAAAAGACGCCAGGATAGTGTCCAGGAGAAGGTTTATTTGGCTTACCGACACACCAAACATCGCCGGCGTCATTAGTCGTAAAATTCGGCGGACGCCCTCGTGCTTCCTATCTATCTTAGGTTTGGGAAGCAACTGTAAGCGAGAGAGGAAGGGAAGCTGGAACAGCAGTTGAGCCATACCTGCAATTAATACACCCCAAGCCAAAGCCATTACTGGCTCGTCCATGTATGGCGTGATCAGAAACGCCGCGCCAATCAATGACAGGTTCAGCAGCACAGGAGTAAACGCTGGAACAGCAAAATAGTCATAGCTATTTAATATCGCCCCCGCAAACGCCGTCATTGAAATAAGCAGCAGATAAGGAAATGTCAGACGTAGCATTTCCACGGTAAGCGCAAACTTATCATCATTATCCAAGAAGCCAGGAGCGAACAACGCCGCCAACAACGGAGCCACCACCACAGCTAAAACAGTGATGACCAATAAAACCACACCCAGCGTACCTGAGACATTGTCCACAAGAGCTTTCACCGCAACCGGCGATTGCTTCGAGCGATACTCAGACAACACAGGAACAAAAGCCTGTGAAAAAGCGCCTTCTGCAAACAAGCGACGCATAAAATTTGGAATTTTAAACGCCACGAAAAAAGCATCGGCGCCTGCGCCTGCGCCAAAAAAATTGGCGATTACAATATCCCGAGCCAAACCTAACACCCGGGACAGCATGGTCATCAACCCAACCAAGCCACTGGACCTCAACAATGACGGAGTAGGCTTTTCTTTATGCGTATCTGCTGCGCTCACAAATTAGTCATACCTAGGAAAATTAAAAATAGCGTTGAGAGACGATCGCCCTCTATCGACAGGCGGCACATCCTATCATGCGAGAGTTAGCGGAAAAATAGATCACTCGGCCGCCACGCTTGCATTGAATGAAAAACAGTCATTTTTTTTGCCATAATCGTTGACAAATGGCCACGAAAGCGGCATATTTCCGCGTCATTTATTTCGGCGACACCAACCGACAGCATTCGAATATTGAGGAGTTTCAAGGTGGCGAACAATCCTTCATCCAAGAAGCGCGCCAGACAGCAAGTAAAACGCCGCGCTCACAACATGAGCCTGCGCTCCATGGTACGCACATACATCAAGAAAGTTAGCGCCCAGATCGAGCAAGGCAGCTATGACGGCGCAACACAGGCATTAACGACTGCAGCGCCGATCATTGACTCCATGGTCAACAAAGGCATTTTCAGCAAGAACAAAGCTGCTCGCACCAAGAGCCGCCTAAACGCCAAAATTAAGGCGCTGAAGGCTAGCTAAGTTCTTCTGAACAATAAAAAACCGGCTTACGCCGGTTTTTTATTGTCTGCACGCCAGGTAAAACTACAATAAAACCAAATTATCCCGATGTATTAACTCAGGCTCATTGATATAACCCAGAATGGACTCAATTTTCTCAGAAGCAACGCCAACAATTCGCACCGCCTCATCTGCATCGTAGTTCACCAGCCCTCTGGCGACCTCATTACCCTGCAAATCATAGCAGCTCACCATTTCTCCGCGCTGAAAGCCGCCTTCCACAGACTTAACCCCGACAGGCAATAAGCTCCGCCCCTGCTGAGTCAGCACTCGAACCGCACCATCATCCAACACCAGACGCCCCCGGGTTTTGAGGTGTCCAGCCAGCCACTGCTTACGCGCAACCCAGCGCTCTTGGTCAGGAAGCAAAAGCGTCCCCAATTCATCCCCATCACGCAAGCGGGTAAGCACTGAATCGATACGTCCACCCACAATAACCGTCGCAGCCCCCGAACGGCTAGCCAAACGCGAGGCGCGCAGCTTGGTGAACATCCCCCCCCGACCTAAAGCGCCAGAACTACCAGAAGCCATACTATCCAAGGCCGAGTCATTAGCCTTGGCGACCCCCACCAAACTGGCATCGGCATTGGAACGAGGATCCTTATCAAACAGGCCCGACTGGTCCGTCAAAATAATCAAATGGTCAGCCTCGACCAGATTCGCAACCAGAGCAGCTAGCGTATCGTTATCTCCAAAGCGAATCTCATCCGTCACCACCGTGTCATTCTCATTGATAATAGGAGCCACCCCCATATCAATTAGGGTGCATAAGGCTCCTCGAGCATTCAGGTAGCGTTTACGGTCAGACAAGTCTTCATGCGTCAAAAGTATCTGGGCAGTTTGCATGTTATGACGCTTAAATTGCGCCTCCCACGCCTGCACCAGACCCATCTGCCCCACAGCAGCAGCGGCTTGCAGCTCATCCAACAATTTCGGACGCTCCTTCCACCCCAAGCGACTCATCCCTTCCGCCACCGCGCCAGAAGAGACAATGACCACTTCAACGCCATCTTTGCGCAAAGCCGCCAACTGATCCACCCACAACCCCATTGCCTCCAAGGCCAATCCGCGCCCATCATTTGTCAGCAATGCGCTGCCGATTTTAATCACCCAGCGACGTGTTTCCCGCAGACGCGCTCGCGCCTGCGACTCGTTTAATTGTCCTAGCTGCAGCCTGACCGACATAATTCACACGTCCCCGTAATTCCCGTTAAGGCGCATAGAAAACTTCAACATCTTCGTCATCATCATCGTCATCAGATTCCTTCGCCTTCTTTCTCGCCAGACGACGCTGCTCACTCAGAAACTGAATACGCTCACGAACTTCTTGATCCATCTGCTCGCGATTCAAGCGATCCGCTTCCGCCACGTCAGGATCATCACGCTCTTCCTCAGCTCTTCGCTCAATCCAGGTCATAATATCCTGACAAAGACGCTGCAGACCCTCTCCCGCCAGCGCGGAAATCTCATAGCTGGGACCAGACCAATTCAAGCGCTTCAAAATGTCGGCGCAAACTGCATCCTTCTCGTCCTCCGCCAACAAATCCGTTTTGTTAAGCACCAACCACCTATCGCGAGCGGCCAGCGCCGGACTAAACTTTTCCAGTTCCGCCACAATTTTAACCGCTGACTCCACAGGGTCTGATTCATCCAAAGGAGAAACATCCACGACATGCAACAAGAGACGGGTACGGACCAAATGCTTGAGAAAGCGTATACCCAGCCCTGCGCCATCTGCAGCGCCTTCAATCAGTCCAGGGATATCGGCCACAACAAAGCTACGATGCGCCTGTACGCGCACAACGCCAAGGTTAGGAACCAGTGTTGTAAAAGGATAGTCCGCTACTTTGGGCTTAGCGGAGGAGATACCGCGAATCAGTGTTGATTTGCCAGCATTGGGCAAGCCAAGCAATCCCACGTCAGCCAATACTTTTAGCTCTAGCCGAATATTCCTCGACTCCCCCGGCTGTCCTGGCTTAGTTTGGCGCGGAGCCTGATTAACACTGGATTTATAGCGGGTATTGCCCAAGCCGTGAAAGCCTCCCTGCGCCACTTTAATTTGCTGCCCAACTTCCACCAAGTCGCCAAGCACCTCATCAATATCGGTATCGATAATAGTGGTCCCCACAGGCACTTTCAGCACCAAGTCGACGCCACTCGCGCCAGTACAATTGCCTCCGCGACCGCTCTCCCCATTCGCCGCCTTAAACTTACGCGTATAGCGATAGTCAATGAGTGTATTGATAGACTCGTCCGCCTCTAGAATGACAGATCCGCCGTCACCACCATCGCCACCGTCCGGCCCGCCCTTAGGCACATACTTTTCGCGACGAAAGCTCAAACAGCCATTTCCACCTTTACCTGCTTCCACGTAAATTGTGGCCTCATCAACGAATTTCATGCCTTTTCTCCCAACAATTGCAATTTCGCCAGCGCTTGAAGCCAGCCATTACCAACATCTTTATAACACAAGGTTTGCACATGTACGGCGCAAACAAAAAAGCTCCGCATATGCGGAGCTTTTAAACGTTACGGGTCAGTCTTATTCCGCAGCGACAATACTGACTGTTCTGCGGTTTAACGGGCCACCAACGTTAAACTTAACAAAGCCATCTTGCTTCGCGAACAAAGTGTGGTCGCGACCACAACCTACGTTCTCACCAGGATGAAACTCTGTACCACGCTGACGAACCAGAATGTTGCCAGCTTTAACGAATTGACCGCCAAAACGCTTGACGCCAAGTCGTTTGGATTCTGAATCGCGACCGTTACGGCTACTACCCGCCGCCTTCTTGTGAGCCATGTTATTACTCCTCTAGATTAGTTGCCGTATCAGCCGGAAATTCCGGTGATCTTAACTTCAGTAAACCACTGACGGTGCCCCATACGCTTCATATGGTGCTTACGACGTCTGAACTTAATGATGTTGACCTTCTTGTGACGGCCGTGAGCTACAACTTCTGCAGTCACTTTAGCGCCTTCAACAACTGGAGCGCCTACTTTAACATCGTCTCCGTTAGCGACAAGCAGGACTTTGTCGAACTCAACAACACCGCCGGTTTCAACTTCAATTTTTTCCAGCTTAAGACGCTCGCCTTCTTTTACGCGATGCTGCTTACCGCCACTCACGATAACTGCGTACATGAGATAAATCTCCAATCACACGGGTTAAATATGAACTTCGCCGCCTGTCTTATTAATCATTCATCAGGCCTGCTGGAAGTCCATGCATCACCATTACTTAATACCGGCTTCGCCAGAAAACTGAACGAATAAACCGCCGCGGAGCCTGTTGCCAGGGGAAACACTTTGGTGACCCTATGACAGGGAATGGTTTTTGCGGGCGCGAGATTATACAAAATGCAGAAAGATTGAGCAACCAAGTTTATAGAGAGGCGCACTCTAATTCGAGGCTTGGAAGCGAATCCTGCTACAGTCTGGCCAACCACCCCATAATTGCCCGCAAAACCTTGACATAACACGGACTTCCCCCCTAGCATTCCTCTCCCGTAGGGTGCCAAACCCAGTGTCGACACTCACGCTCCCATCGGTAATCACTTAATCGGCCGCATTTTATGCGAACCGGCCGGCGATAGCGCCGAACATCCGATAGCGGGCGCATAGCCTCCCGGTGAACATTCAAGCATGCAGGCAGAAACTATTTACGCAGCCGTTAACGAAGACTTTCTGTCCGTCGACGGACTCATCAAAAATCAGCTTTTCTCCAACGTTCCACTTGTGGAGAAGATTGGTCAGTACATCATCGACTCAGGCGGAAAGCGTCTGCGCCCTCTCCTGGTCTTACTGGTCAGCAATGCACTAAACGCCAACGAAAGGCATTACCTTAAGTTAGCCGCTATCATTGAGTTTCTACACACTGCCACGCTATTGCATGATGACGTTGTGGACACTTCAGATCTGCGTCGTGGGCGAGACACAGCCAATGCAAAGTGGGGCAACGCCCCCAGCGTCCTAGTCGGCGACTTTCTCTACTCTCGAGCATTTCAGATGATGGTAGAGCTGCGCGACATAGATGTGATGGCGGTATTGGCCAACGCCACGAATGTGATTGCCGAAGGGGAAGTGCTACAGCTTACCAACTGTAAAAATCCCGATATCACCGAAGCGCAGTATATGGAAGTGATAACCGCCAAAACAGCCATGCTGTTCGAAGCCGCTTCGCATAGCGCGGCAATACTTTGTCGAGCCAACGCAGACACAACCGCCAATATGAAGGAGTTTGGTCTAGAGCTGGGCATTGCATTCCAGTTGATTGACGATGTCCTGGACTATCAGGGCAACGCAGCTGAAATGGGCAAAAATGTGGGCGATGACTTAGCTGAGGGCAAACCCACGCTACCACTGCTTTACGCTCAACAGAAAGGCGACGATGCGCAAAGAAAATTGATACGTAAAGCAATCAGAGAAGGCGGCTTAGAGCAACTTGATGCCGTAATGACTGCCGTCAGGGAGTCAGGAGCTCTGGATTATACTGTCAAGCTGGCGAAAGAGTATGCTAATCGAGCCGCAGCAAGGCTTGAACGACTCACTCCTTCAGTATATCGAGACGCATTATTTGCTTTGACTGAAATTGCAGTAAACCGCACCAAATAAGCTCAAACGAGAGCACTAGGACAAGCGAAACAACCCGCTATCGCTGACTGCGCCGTACTGATAGAGTGAGCGGTACGCCATTACAGGACATTAAGCGGATATGCAGCAGCTAAGCGAACTGGATGCGTCCTTCCTCTATCTGGAAACAGAAAACGCCCCCATGCATATTGGCGGCGTGTACGTCCTCGACTGCTCAGAACAGAACAGTGAGCTGAGTTTTGAGGCGTTTTACCATCACATTGAATCCCGCCTGCCTACCGCCAGACAATTCAGACAACGCCTTGTAGAGGTGCCGCTAAAACTGGACCATCCTTACTGGGTAGACGATCCGGACTTTGACCTAAGCAATCACCTTCGACACGCCCATCTCCCAGCTCCCGGCGCAGAAGAGCAGTTACTCCAACTCGCCTCGGCAATACTTGCAGAACCTTTAAACCGCGAACGACCGCTTTGGGAGATAACTCTAGTTGGCGGGCGCCAGCCAAACGGGGAAAGAAGATGCAACTGTTGCGCCTTAATCGTCAAGATCCACCATTCAATCATCAACGGCGCGACAGGCGAAGAACTGATGAGCGCTCTGCTCGACTTTTCTCCCGAACCAGCCAAAAGAGCGTCACCACAAGCCTGGAGCCCGAGCCCTTTACCATCCAGGACCCGCTTGATCAGTAATGTCTACGGCTCCGCTCTGAATACCCCGTTTCGACTCGCCAATATGGCTAAAGACGCAGCCGCATCAGCGTTCTATACATTATTGGTCCAGCGTTTACATAGACTGGCGCTTCCTCCCGCCCTTTTCAGCGCACCACCTACACCGTTCAACCGCGCCATTGGAAAAGAACGCAGCCTTGCCTATTTTGCATGCGGCCTCGATAGACTTAAGCAGCTCAAAAAGCAGCATGACGACATTACACTTAACGATGTCGTCATGACACTGTGCTCCGAAGTCTTAATACGCTACCTACAAGCCCTGAATGAGAACGTCGAACGCCCGCTAATTGCCGTGTCGCCCATCTCGGTTCGTTCCAAGCGTATTGATAGTCCCACAGGCAGCCAGCTCTCAGCCATGCTGATTTCGCTCGCTACGAATGAGCCCAATCTGGCCATCCGGCTCAAGTCTATCCATGACAACGCAACTTCATCACAAATATATGGTCAGGCAATCTCCGCCGCTCGCTTAACTCAGCTCATTCCCTCCTCCATGCTAGGCCTCTCTGCTCGCATCTACACCGAGTTTCAACTCGCCCAGAGACACAAGCCATTATTCAATATACCGATTACCAATATTCCAGGCCCACAAACCCCTCTTTACTTTAACGGGGCAAAAGTGACCAAACAGCTTGGCAGCGCACCTTTGTTCGATGGGCTCGGCCTTTCTATCGTCGTGGTAAGTTACAACGGCGAAGTAACATTTACGCTAACCAGCAACCCGAAGGTCATTACAAATCCAGCAGATCTGACCAAGCATTTTGAGAACGCAATTACTCAATTGGAAAAGGACTTAGCACATACAGACTTAAACTCTCTAGAGGCTACGCCAGAGTTAACTGAGCAACGACCTCCAAATATCCTTGCGGCCTTATTGGGGGATATCACTTCTCTTTTTAGCAACTTATTTTCCGAAGCAAAGAAAACCGGGGAAACTGAAGAGAAGCAAAAGGACGTCAACTCAGAACTTTAAGGCGCGCCGATATAGAACTATATGTATGTAGCCTGGTATATTTCAGCCTTGATATCCTTATCCCAGAATTTTCTATCCAAACCCGCCTTACGCTTCAATTGACCAATAAAGTCTTCAGGTTTAGGGAGTTGCTCCCAAACTGACGGCAAAAACGTAGCGCGATGTCCATGCCAGGAGAGTATCAAACCGTCTTCCCCAACCTTTAGCTTGCCTGCCAGATCTTGCTCAGAAGTAACTGGCAATAATCGCGGTTGAGTAAGCACTGAGATATGTAATGCGCATAGCCGCCACTCATCCCGTTTCAAAGGAGCAAAGCGAGGGTCCTCGAATGCTGCGCTGAAAGCGTTATGCGACACATCTTGAACTAAAGGGCGGATAGCCCCCAACACTCCAATGCACCCGCGTAATTCGCCTTGCTTCAAGACGGTAACAAAAGTAGCAGCTGCCTGACACAACGTATCCGAAAACCCAGACAGATCAATAATTCGCCTTTCACCAGAAACAAGTCCCTGCTCAATAGCGAGGGAAGCCACTTCATATAGCCGCTTCTTTTCTTCGTCCGAGAGATTAATACAGGACATAGGAAGCATATCCTACAACTCGACGCTTATCGCCAGCAGTATCGCCAGAGTTAGCCTGGGCCAGACAAGAAATATGCATTCCTTTACGGCCAGCCAACAGTAGAAGCCCGTTTACCCCTTTGCAGCCGCAGGCTTGGTCTCCCGTAAGACCATGATGAAGAGCCAGAATTTCACGAGTTGTCGCTGCATCAATGTCTATAGCCGTCACATAATCATGATAGTGACTCAGATCCGTACTAATCACGAGCAGCGTTTCCTCTCCTCCCCACAAAAGCTCTAGAACTTCTGCGACTGACTCTGCATCAGCATCACCTATCACGAGGGGAGTGAGTTCAAAGCGATCAAGGCGCCGTTGCAGGAACGGCAGATGCACCTCCAGGCTATGCTCCTGAGCGTGCGCCGAATCCAAAGTAATAACCTGGGGGAGCAATGCGAGCTTCGCCAGATTATCGGCGTCAACCACAATGTTGCCGAGAGGAGTAGAGAATACATCAGAGGAAGGGACTGCGATCCCTCTAAAGCCAACGCGATGGCTTGGCCCCAACAATACAACCTTACTAATATGTTTAGCTGAATTACGCAGAGCGCTGTATGCGACTCCCGCTATTGGACCAGAGTAAATATAGCCTGCATGGGGGGCGATAATTGCTTTGGGTTTATGATCAAAGGAAGTCGACGTCGCGATATAGCGACTCACTGATTCAGAGAGGTCTTCCTCGTTGGCGGGGTAGAATAATCCGCTAACTGCAGGCTTTCGAACAGACATTTATATCTCCCTTTTGATGCCTCACAACTCACATTGATTTTAATATTGAGGGCAATTAGAGAGGATTACTGGAAGTCTATTCTGAACCCGCCAGGATAGTTTGTCACCCCCGAAGGCTTGTAGAGCAAGCCTTCGGGGAAGAAAACACTACTTAAAGGCCCAGTGAAGGAATTGTTTTTTCTCCTCAGCCGACGCCTTCTCCCAAAGCACTTTCAATGCCTCTATACGGGAGATACCGGCGTCTGACGGCAGTGCCGAAACATTATTCTGCACAGCACTTTGCCCAGGCTGAACAGCTGCAACAGAAGGACTAACAGTAGCCGCAGTAGCTGTAGCAGACGGTTGAGTAGCTGAAGGCTGGGTAGCAGCTACAACAACTGGTTGATATGCGCCCCCAACAGCAATGGTTCTATTCGCGCTATCAACTAAAGCGATTTTTGGATTACGCACAAAGACTGCCGCTTCACGCTTATTATCAGGCTTGTCATAACTGAACGTGTAAACTTGCCCGGGCTTCATATCCACCGTAACTTGAAGACGATCCGTAGCCACCGTATCAACATGCTCGGCATTCCCGTCATCGCTTTGTCTTGGTTTAGCCCAGATGCTCGCGTAGCGATAAACAAGCGTCCGCTGACCAGGTAAAATATCGTAGGTTAAATCAATGTTTTCCAATAGAAAGTTCTTTTGTGAAACGCCATCAATTTCAAGCAGCTCTATTTCAGCTGGCGCCATGACTTTAGCCACTTGGCCATCGCCCAGGGTTTGACCATCATAGGTTTTAATCGCTCGCGTCGTTCCACACGCACTGATGGCGATTGCTAACGCCACTACAAGCGACGACCGGAGCCAGGACCAAATAACCTTCATATCATCCTCTTTAACTTTTATTTCGTAAGAAGCTTTAGGAGCTTTCATAAAACGGGTTCAATTGTCATACGGCGGAAGGGCTTATGCAACCTCGTAGCGCCACTTATTAAGCTAACAAAATAACGCATAGGCTAACCCATTTGCCTAATTTAATAAGTTGTGCCACTTTTTAATCAAACGATAACAACACTATATCTATGCAGAAGAGGGACTTTAATATGGATACGACCAACAGAAGAGGTGAAGACGGCTTGACGCCGTTTCGCAGCGACCGCTTTTTCGCTGTCGGCGACAAGTGGTATTTTTCTACACGGGAAGGCTTTGATAGCGGACCTTACGCCGCTAAAGAACGCGCAGAAGAGGGATTGCGCCGCTTTCTGAAAGTCGCCCAGCTTCTACCTGGTGAAAGCCAAGCCGCCAGAGTGATGCGAGCGCATAGAATCTATTGAGGCGCTAAAACAACGCGGCGCAGTAGACCGTCAGTTGCGTCGCCGCCAACGCCATGACGCCAGCCAGAAGGTCGTCAAGCATGATTCCTTTACCCCCATGAATATGGCGATCACACCACCGAATAGGCCACGGCTTCCAGATATCAAATAGCCGGAAATAAACAAAAGCCAGCAGGATAAACACACTATTCCAGGGTAACAGGAACAATGCTATCCATTGCCCGACAAACTCG
Source organism: Hahella sp. KA22 (assembly GCF_004135205.1). Taxonomy (NCBI): domain Bacteria; kingdom Pseudomonadati; phylum Pseudomonadota; class Gammaproteobacteria; order Oceanospirillales; family Hahellaceae; genus Hahella; species Hahella sp. KA22. The sequence continues at coordinate 6,368,140 of NZ_CP035490.1, forward strand.
TCCCACACAATGGCCTTGTGGTCGTGCACCCCCCAGTCGCTAGCGGTTCTACCACACAGATAAACGCCCAACACCGCTGACACAAAGATAACCGACAATTGCAGCCATGGTCCCAAGTGCGCCAAAGAGGCCATGTAAATGAGCACGGCCAACGCGGAGCCAAAAGTCCCCGGCGCCCAAGGCGCCAGTCCCGAGCCCAGGCCAGCGGCAAGTAGGTGCGTCGGAGATTTCAGCGTCGCCATAACAGGCGGTGTAAAGGAAGATTCAGCGCGTGTAGTCAAAGTCACGTTACAGATTTCTCTTTAAAATGGTCGTATCCGCCCCTTGGAGCCAGCTTTACTTCTTCTCCATGCCCTCGCAATGCGACCCCCGATTCCCTTCGCAAGCTTCCGATACGGCTCAACGCCACATTAACGGATAATGATTGAATAAGTTCGCGCGCAGATTGTGGCGCGGTAAAGCAGAGTTCGTAATCATCCCCGCCCTGAAGGGCGAAGCTCAACGCATCATCTTTGGAATAAGTCGCCAATAAAGCGGAGGACAGAGGTATAGCTTCTTCTTCTATAAGGGCGCCACAATTTGAGGCGGAACAGATATGCGCCAAGTCCGCCGCCAACCCGTCGGAAATATCAATGGCCGCGGTCGCTATCCCCTGTAACTTACTTCCCAACTTTATACGAGGCTGCGGACTTTCATAGCGTTGGTAAAGCTGGCGCTCCAGAGCCGTTAGCGAGGCATAAGGCCGCTCTAATAAAGTCAAAGCGGCGGCGGCGTCACCGAGAGCCCCAGAAACCCAGACATCCTCTCCAGCCGAAGCTCCGTGACGATATAAACAATGATCTTGAACACGCCCAAACACCGTCACTGTGACAGTAAGAGGGCCTTTCGTCGTATCTCCACCAATGAGGGGAATATTCCACGCCAAGGCGGACTCAAACAACCGAGAGCCAAACGCCTGCAGCCAGTCCTCATTGATACTTGGCAGAGTTAACGCCAGAGTGAACCCAACAGGCTCGGCTCCCATCGCCGCCAAGTCGCTAACGCTAGAACCAAGGCTGCGCGCGGCGACCATTTCCGCAGACGCATCCACCGGAAAGTGGACGCCAGATACACAGGTATCGGTAGAAATCACGAGACGCCCACTCAGAGGTGCTAAAACTGCGCAATCATCCCCGATTCCGGTCTCAATCCGCCGCTCAACACCTGGGAAGTTCGCGAAAGGCGCATGAAAGTAGCGCGATATTAGTTCGAACTCACCCATTAGCCGCTCTACCTGACGTATCCGCTCAATTTACTTTTTCTTGCTTTTGGCTGCGGCCACTTCCGCCTGACGCAATTGCGGGGCCAGCTTATCCAAGACGCTGTTGACGAACTTATGCCCATCCGTTCCGCCAAATTGCTTTGCCAACTCAACGGCTTCATTTATCACCACGCGATAAGGCACTTCGATACGCGAGCGCAACTCGAAAGCCCCCATACGGATCAAGCTCAATTCCACCGGGTCCACATCCGTCAGTTTACGGTCAACAAATGGCTGCAATAGCGCATCAAGTTCGCTCACACTGGAAGGCACGCCATATAAAACCGCCTTGAACAAATCCCTGTCCACTTGTTGCAGATCGTTATCCACGGCGAATTCCGCTTCGATCTGAGATATGGAGGCGCCGGCGACGCGCCATTGGTAAAGCGCCTGCAGCGCCAGTTTACGGGCGGCGCGGCGCTTTTCCATCGCCTTGGACATAGGGCGCCCTGAAGACGGCTGTTCGCTCACTTATTCACCTACCTGCTGTAATAGTCCGACCATTTCCAACGCTGACAGTGCGGCTTCCGCCCCTTTGTTGCCAGCCTTAGTGCCTGACCGCTCAATAGCTTGTTCAATGCTGTCCACAGTCAGTACACCGAATGCAACAGGTATACCTGCCTGCAAGGAAACCTGCCCCAACCCTTTGGCGCACTCGCCTGCGACATATTCAAAATGAGGCGTACCACCACGAATCACCGCACCCAAAGCAATCACCGCATCTGGTTTAGTGCGCGCGGCAACTTGTTGAGCCAACAAAGGAATTTCAAAGGCGCCAGGCGCTCTATAGACAGTGATTTGACTTTCCGCAACGCCATGACGACGCAAAGCGTCCAGTGCGCCTTCCAGCAAGCTCTCCACTACAAAGCTGTTAAATCTCCCTACGACAATGGCGTACTTCGCGGACGCCCCTTGCAAGAAATCGCCTTCTACCACTTTGACCGTCATATCTTCTCTCCAAACTTAACTCTAATTCGCTGACTCGGCTTCACCACAAAAGGGAACATATTCCACAACTTCGAGATCAAAACCGGACAACGCGCTAAACTTCATCGGCGCGCTCATGACGCGCATTTTACCAACGCCGAGATCCCTCAATATCTGGGACCCCGTACCAATAGTCAGATACGCTCCGGAAACCGGAGAAACATTGCCCGACCGCTTTTTCTTGGGCTTAAAGAAATCATGGACTCTTTCGCTGATATCCTGCTCGCCACTTTCGCTATCCAGCAGAATCACCACACCCTCGCCTTCTTCAGCCACTTTCGCCAGCGCTTTACCAATGGGCCAGCTCTCAGAGCCCGGGCGTATGGCGCCAAACAGATCTTTCAATACGTCGGCGAAGTGAACTCGAACCAGCACAGGTTTATCAGGACTTGGCTCGCCCATCACCAGCGCTAAATGGATATTTTCCTGAATCGTGTCTTTGTACGTCACTAACTTGAAGTTACCGTACTCTGTCGGCAACTCATTTTCCTCCAGACGCTCAATGGTCTGCTCTGTTGTGGCGCGATAATGTATCAGGTCGGCGATAGTGCCGATTTTAAGGCCGTGCTCGCGAGCGAACGCCTCCAGCTCTGGGCGACGCGCCATAGTGCCGTCCTCATTCATGATCTCGACGATCACCGCTGCAGGTTCGCATCCAGCCAAGCGCGCCAAATCACAGCCCGCTTCAGTATGACCCGCACGACTCAGCACGCCACCAGGCTGGGCGGTGAGGGGAAAGATATGGCCTGGCTGCACCAAATCCGTCGGTTTGGTATTGCGCCCTACCGCGACGCGAATAGTATGTGCGCGATCTGCAGCGGAAATACCGGTAGTAACGCCCTCCGCCGCCTCGATGGAAACAGTGAACGCAGTCGCGAATTGCGCATTATTGGCGTTCACCATGGGATTCAAGCCAAGATATTGGCAGCGCTCCCGGGTCATGGGGAGACAAATCAAACCCCGGGCGTGCTTCGCCATGAAGTTAATGTCTTCCGGACGCACCATCTCCGCAGCCATGATAAGATCGCCTTCGTTCTCGCGATCCTCGTCATCCATCAAAATAACCATTTTGCCTTGACGGATGTCCTGAATCAGTTCTTCTACGCTGTTAAGCTGCATACTCAGCCTCAAATATCGTACTCACATCTGCCTTCGGCGCATGCAGCTTTTATGATTTATAAAAGCCGTGTTGCGCCAGAAATTCTTTACTTATTGTAGACGTCTTCGCGTCGCTCTTTTCAGCGGAAGCGCAAAACAGTAATCGTTCGGTATAGCGGGCAAGGAGGTCCACTTCCAAGTGCACCACGCTTCCGACCTTCAGCCCACCTAGCGTTGTCGCATGCGCAGTGTGGGGCACAATGTTCAGACGCATCTCAGCCCCGGAGATATCATTAACTGTCAGGCTGACGCCATCGACAGTAATCGAGCCCTTGGCGGCGATATAGCGCAGCAACTCTTCCGGCGCTCGAATCACCAAACGCAGAGAGCGCGCATCTTCCTGCTTTGAGGTCAGTTCACCAACGCCATCCACATGCCCTGACACCAGATGACCACCCAGGCGCGCGCTCAGCTGCATGGCTTTTTCCAGATTCACCTTTACGCCTGCGCGCCATGCAGCAATAGATGTATGCGCAGACGTTTCACGCGACACATCTGCGCGGAAGCCTTTTCCGCTCATTGACGTCACCGTCAGGCACACTCCGTTTACCGCAATGCTATCGCCCAGACGAACGTCCTCCATGAAACTTCCAGTAGCGCCGATATCCAGCACCCAATCCCCGCTCTGTTGGCGGATGACGTTCACTGCGCCCACTTCTTCTACCAGCCCGGTAAACATGTCACCCCTTCCTCCAGATCATGCGCACATCGTCGCCGACCTGACGGATTTCGTTTAACTTCAAAGAAATAACCTGATCCATTTGATCGAAACACGGCAAAGCGAATGCTGAACGCCCCTCTCCCATTAATTTGGGAGCAATATAAGTCCAGATCTCATCCGCAAGCCCTTGTGCGACAAAAGCGCCCGCCAAATTGGCGCCCGCTTCAACCAGCACTTCATTACACTCTCTGCCGGCCAAAGCAGAAAGCAAAGCAGTAAGATCAATCTGCCCACTCTCGCCAGCAAGCTTCAACACCTCAAAGCAAGCCTCGCTATTCTGCCGTTGCGCGAGCCAACTTTCAGGCGCGTCAGTGCATGTAACCAGCAATATTTTTCCTGGCAATTTGAGCATCTTGCTATCGGCTGGAAATCGCAATTGGGAGTCCAATACCACGCGCAAAGGTTGCCTCAACTTACCATTACAGATCCGTTCCAGCTCCCGACTGCGGACATTCAGCGAAGGATCATCCGCAATCACTGTGCCGATCCCCGTAATGATCGCAGAACTTCGCGCGCGCAGTTTTTGCACATCTTCTCTCGCCGCGGCGCCAGTAATCCATTTACTGACGCCATTAAGCAACGCCGACTTTCCATCCAGGCTACTTGCGACTTTTACCCGCACCCAGGGACGGCCTACGCGCATACGCTGGAAGAAACCAATATTAAGCTCATCCGCTTCCGCCGCCATACATCCGGCATGGGCTTCAATTCCTGCATTTCGCAGTAGCGCCAGTCCTCTGCCGGCAACGCTTGGATTAGGATCTTCCATGGCCGCAACGACCCGTCGCACGCCAGCCTTAACCAGCGCTTCGGCGCAAGGCGGCGTACGCCCGTGGTGACTGCATGGCTCCAGCGTCACATAACAGTCTGCGCCTATCGCAGAGTCGCCCGCTGCTCGCAGCGCATTAACCTCTGCGTGCCCTTCGCCTGCGCGTTCATGCCAACCTTCACCGACAATCTCGCCATTTTTCACCAAGACACAGCCCACTCTGGGATTGGGGTCTGTGGTATATAAGCCACGCTCCGCCAATCGCAGCGCGCGCGCCATGAATGCATAATCTTGCGTGGAAATAGCCATTACTTGGAAGTGACGTCGTCTTTATTAGATGCTTTATCCGACATCAAGGGGGTTGCGGCATCTCTGGAGAGTTTGTCTATCTCTGCACGAAACTCATCCAAGTCCTGGAACCTGCGATAAACCGAAGCAAAACGGACGAAGGCAACCTGATCCAGCTCACGCAGCTCCGCCATAACCTCTTCCCCAATGACTCTGGAGTTCAGTTCTCGCTCCCCGGTCACACGTAGGCGAAACTTAATACGGTCTACAGCCGCTTCGATTTCCTCCATGCTCACCGGACGCTTTTCCAGTGCTTTCAGGAAACCCGCCCGCATTTTGTCTTCGTCAAAAGGCTCGCGGGTGCCGTCTTGTTTTACGACTCTGGGCATCACCAGCTCGGCCGCTTCGTAGGTAGTAAAGCGCTCAGAGCAAGAGACGCACTCGCGGCGGCGGCGCACTTGGCTGCCATCGGCGACCAAGCGCGAATCAATTACCTTTGTGTCCGCAGCGCTGCAAAACGGGCAATGCATATATCACCAAAATCCTGTGTCCAGAAAAGCAAATGCTCCCCGCAGGGAGCGCTTTATTTATCCTTTGTATACCGGGAACTTTTTGCACAGATCCAGCACTTGCTGCTTAACGCGCTGGATAGTTTCTTCGTTCTCGATATTGTCCAGAACGTCGCAGATCCAGCCAGTCAGTTCTTTAGCTTCTGCTTCGCCCATGCCGCGACGGGTAATAGCAGGCGTACCGATGCGTAAGCCGCTGGTGACGAATGGTGAGCGAGGATCATTAGGCACCGCGTTTTTATTCACAGTGATGTTGGCGCGCCCCAATGCCGCGTCAGCATCTTTCCCGGTGATATCTTTCTTGATCAGGTCGACCAGGAATAAATGGTCGTCCGTACCGCCGGAAACAATGTCAAATCCGCGCTGCATAAACGTTTCCGCCATAACCTGGGCGTTTTTAACTACTTGCGCCTGATATTGCTTAAACTCATCAGTCATCGCTTCTTTGAAGCAAACCGCTTTCGCAGCAATAACATGCATCAAAGGACCACCCTGGCTTTCAGGGAAGACAGCGAAGTTCAGTTTCTTTTCCAGCTCTTCGTTGGCTTTGGCGAGAATCAGACCGCCACGGGGACCGCCTAAGGTTTTGTGAGTCGTGGTCGTAGTGACGTCGGCGATCTGCACCGGGCTGGGATATACGCCCGCCGCCACCAAACCAGCGATGTGGGCCATGTCGACAAACAGATATGCGCCGATTTCGTCCGCGATCGCGCGGAAACGCTCCCAATCGATAACTCGGGAATACGCGGAGAAGCCCGCCACGATCATCTTGGGCTTATTCTCACGCGCCAGATTAGCGACTTCTTCGTAGTCAATCTCACCGGTTTCTGGATTCAATCCATATTGCACCGCTTTGTAGATACGGCCAGAGAAGCTGACGGAGGCGCCGTGAGTCAAGTGCCCCCCGTGGGCCAGGCTCATACCTAGGATCACATCGCCAGGTTTGCACAGGGCCATGTATACCGCTGCGTTCGCCTGAGAGCCGGAGTGCGGCTGCACGTTGGCGTAGTCTGCCCCGAACAGCGCTTTAGCGCGATCGATAGCCAGCTGCTCAACCACGTCGACATATTCACAACCGCCGTAATAGCGCTTGTTGGGATAACCTTCCGCATACTTGTTGGTAAGCGCAGAACCCTGGGCTTCCATAACGCGTGGACTGGTGTAGTTTTCAGATGCAATCAGTTCTATATGCTCTTCCTGACGCTGGGTTTCACCTTGCATGGCGGTCCAAAGATCAGGATCAAAACTTGCAATGGTCATGTCACGCGTAAACATCTGTCGCCTCTATCTCTAAGAAGTGAGTACCGTAGTTTCGTGAAGTCAGCGTACGGCGGTGAGAAAAGCCGCTATTTTAATCGATTATCCCCTGCTCTTCACCCCATTTTACTGCGCGCCGGAGAAGGCGGGGCAAAGCTCCCGCAAAACCGCCGCCCGTTTGCCAAAGACAACGATTTCAGCTAACTTAAACGGCCATTCACAGTACCATTCCATTCGCCCAGACGCTTGCGGCCGGACTTTACGCCAATGTCCAGACAGGCCCGCGTAGTTTCCAGCCGTCACTCGTTAGGACAGATGGAGTCTCAGGATTATTTCCATAAACGGCTTAACGCGGGCGAACGCTTTCGTTTTCACTATCAAATCAAAGATATAGGTTTCAATCTCATGGCACAGTACGTGTACACCATGAATCGGGTGGGCAAAGTGGTCCCCCCGAAGCGAGAGATTCTTAAGGACATCTCTCTCAGCTTCTTCCCTGGCGCCAAAATCGGCGTTCTGGGTCTGAACGGATCAGGTAAGTCCACTTTATTGCGCATTATGGCTGGCGTGGATACCGACATTATCGGCGAAGCCCGTCCGCAGCCCGGCATTAATGTCGGCTACCTGCCGCAGGAGCCGCAGCTGGATGAAAGCAAAGATGTTCGCGGCAACGTCGAAGAAGCTGTAGCAGAAATAAAAAACGCGATGACGCGCCTGGATGAGGTATACGCTGCCTATGCGGAGCCTGACGCCGACTTTGACGCCCTGGCCGCAGAGCAGGCCAAGCTGGAAGCGCTGCTGCAGACTACAGACGGCCATAATCTTGAGCGCACGCTGGAAGTCGCCGCCGACGCGTTGCGTCTTCCCCCCTGGGACGCCCAGGTAAGCACTCTGTCCGGAGGCGAGCGACGCCGCGTCGCTCTGTGCAAGCTGCTGCTGTCTAAGCCAGACATGCTGCTGTTGGACGAACCTACCAACCATTTGGACGCAGAGAGCGTCGCCTGGCTGGAGCGCTTCCTGCACGAATATCCCGGCACCGTCGTAGCGATTACCCACGACCGTTACTTCCTGGACAATGTCGCAGGCTGGATACTGGAGCTGGACCGCGGTCGCGGCATTCCTTTTGAGGGCAACTACAGCCAGTGGCTGGAAGCCAAGGAAAAACGCCTTGAGCAAGAAGAAAGAAGCGAAGCCGCTCGCCAGAAAACCATCAAGTCAGAGCTGGACTGGGTGCGCAGCAACCCCAAAGGCCGCCACGCCAAGAGTAAAGCGCGTCTGGCCCGCTTTGAAGAGCTGTCGTCCCAAGACTTCCAGTCCCGTAACGAAACCAACGAGATTTACATTCCGCCCGGACCACGCCTGGGGGATATCGTCATTGAAGTCAATGACGTCAAGAAACGCTTCGGCGACAAACTACTGTTCGATAACCTTAACTTCAATGTGCCACCGGGCAGCATTGTCGGCGTCATCGGCGGCAACGGCGCGGGTAAATCCACGTTATTCAAGCTGATCGCGGGCATGGAGCAACCTGAGTCTGGCGCTATTCGCCTTGGCGACACTGTGCAGCTTTCCTATGTTGGGCAGATGCGGGAACTGGACGATAGCAAAACCGTATGGGAAGAAGTCAGCGACGGTCAGGATATGATTGAAGTCGGCTCCTATCGCACTCCTTCTCGCGCGTATCTGTCCCGCTTCAATTTTCGCGGCGGCGAACAGCAAAAGCGGGTCAAGGAGCTTTCCGGCGGTGAACGTAACCGCTTATTCCTAGCCAAACTGCTAAAACAAGGCGGCAATGTATTGCTGCTGGACGAACCTACCAACGATCTGGACGTTGAAACCTTACGTGCACTTGAGGAAGCCTTGCTGGCCTTCCCTGGCTGCGCCATCGTCATTTCGCACGATCGCTGGTTCCTTGACCGTATCGCCACCCACATCCTGGCCTTCGAAGGCGATAGTGAAGTGGTCTGGTTCGAAGGCAACTTCTCCGAATACGACGAAGACTACAAGAAACGCGTCGGCGAAAGCGCCGCCGTGCCTCAGCGCATGAAATACAAGCGCCTGGCCTGATAGCCTCTCTCTCCGGACGGGGCCAACGCCCCGTCCTCCCCTCTCAACGTGAAGTTCTCCCATGTAGCGACTATAGTTTAGGTATCGCTACAGGGAATAAAAACTATGTCGCCCACGACTTCTTCCGATCGCCGCCGCTTTCAGCGTATATCATTCGATGCGGAGGTGACTATTCAACAAAGCAACCGCAGCTGGATCAGTCAGTTACTGGATATCTCTTTTCGCGGCGCACTGGTGCATGAGCCTGCAGACTGGGGTGATGCTGACGCCAACGCGCCGTTTGAGCTTCGCGTCAACTTGGGAGCGGAGCATTTAATCAGTTTCAATGGGCATTTGCGCCACGCAGAAAAAGGCCATCTGGGGTTTTCCTGCGAGCACATGGATCTGGATAGCGCCTCAACGCTGAGACGCCTGGTGGAATTGAATTTGGGAAGTTCCGATCTGTTGGAAAGAGAACTCGCCGCACTGATTGAGACAGTGTAACGCCCCTCGCGTTACAGCAGTTCCAAGGCCTCCTGGAGACGGGAAACGCCAATCACCTGCATGCCTTCAGGGGCTTTCTTGGGTGCGTTTGACTTGGGAACAATCGCCTTGGTGAAGCCATGTTTGGCCGCTTCGACGATACGCTCCTGCCCACTGCTGACCGGCCGGATTTCTCCTGACAGCCCCACCTCGCCAAATACAACCCAATCGCTCGGCGCCGCTCGATCCTTGAAGCTTGAGGAAATCGCCATCAATACCGCCAAATCCGCACTGGTTTCGGCGATTTTCACTCCTCCAACCACGTTAATGAAGACATCCTGATCCCCCACGTGCAAGCCTCCGTGACGATGCAAGACCGCCAATAACAGAGCCAAACGCTGAGGGTCCGAACCTATCGCCAAACGTCTGGGGGCGGCGCCGAAGCCTTGGTCCACCAACGCCTGAATTTCCACCAACAATGGTCGGGTGCCTTCCCAGGCGACGGTCACAATACTGCCCGCAGCGGTGTGTCCCTCACGATTAAGAAAAATAGCGCTGGGGTTCTTAACGTCTTTGAGTCCCGTCTCCAGCATGGCGAAAACGCCCAGCTCATTCACTGCCCCAAACCGATTCTTGATCGCACGCAACGTTCGAAAACGGCTGTCTTCGTTCCCTTCCAGCATGATGGAAGCGTCGATCATATGTTCCAGCACTTTGGGTCCCGCCAAAGAACCGTCTTTAGTGACGTGGCCGACGATCAACAAAGCAACGCCGGACTGCTTGGCGTAACGGGTCAGCGCCGCAGCGGCTTCACGCACCTGCGCCACACTGCCGGGCGCGGATTGCAATTCCGCCATATGCATGACCTGAATACTATCGATCACGAGAATATTCGGCTGCTGCTCCCGCGCGGTATCGAGAATGCTTTCGACGTCCGTCTCCGACATCACCTGCATACCGTGGCTGTTAAGCTGCAGCCGTCGTGCGCGCATGGCGATTTGTTGAATGGATTCTTCCCCAGTCACATAGAGAATTTTGTGTCGCTCAGCCAGTCGACAGGTCGTCTGTAGCAGCAGCGTACTTTTGCCTGCGCCAGGATGACCGCCGATCAGCACGACCGACCCGGGAACAATACCGCCTCCAAGCACACGGTCAAACTCGGGACTCAGCGTAGAAGTGCGAGGAAGGTCGACCAGTTCGACCTCTTCCAGAGACTGTAATTGCGCCCGCTGCCCAGTAAAACCGCTACGGGCGACGCTTTTGACAGGCGCCCGGCTTTCACGGAACTCACTGACCGTATTCCAGGCGCCGCATTGAATACACTGCCCCATCCATTTGCGGTAATCCGCGCCACATTCCGTGCAGACGTAACTGGTCTGTTTCTTCGCCATTCCTACAAATACTCCACTAACGCCAATCGCAATCAGGCATTCTGATGATAAGGCGCGCTCAACTCATGGACGGCGTCGATAAAGACTTTCGCGTGCTCTGGGTCCACATCCGGCGTGATCCCGTGCCCCAGATTGAAAACATGCCCCTCGCCAGCGCCAAAGCTCGCCAGAATGCGTGAAACCTGGTCCCGAATCGCAGCAGGAGGCGCATATAAAGCAGCCGGGTCCATATTGCCTTGCAAAGCAACCCGGTCGCCCACACGTCTTCTGGCCTCGCTGATTTCCGTCGTCCAGTCGAGCCCTAGCGCGTCGGCGCCTGCATCTGCAATATGCTCCAGCCATTGGCCGCCATTTTTGGTGAACAGAATCACCGGTACGGGACGCCCCTCCGCCTCACGCTGCAGCTTTGACACGATCTTTTTCATATAGGCCAGCGAAAACTCCAGGTATCCCGCGGCAGTCAGAGCGCCGCCCCAAGTATCAAAAATCTGCACAGCCTGCGCACCCGCACGAATTTGCGCATTCAGGTAATCCGCTACGGAATCCGCCAGTTTATCCAACAACAAATGCAGCAATTCCGGTTGTCCGTATGCGAGCTTCTTGATTTCACGGAAGTCCTTGCTTGAACCGCCTTCCACCATATAAGTAGCCAGCGTCCAAGGACTGCCGGAGAAGCCGATCAGGGGAACTCGGCCGTTCAACTCGCGACGAATCGTGCGCACGGCGTTCATGACATACCCCAGGTCCGTGTCAGCATCGGGCATATGCAATGCATTGACGTCAGCTTCTGTCCTTACTGTTTTCTTGAAACGGGGACCTTCTCCCGTCTCAAAGTAAAGGCCCAGCCCCATGGCGTCAGGAATAGTGAGGATGTCAGAAAAAAGAATCGCGGCATCAAGCTCAAAACGTTCCAGTGGCTGAAGCGTGACTTCACAGGCGAATTCCGCATTTTTACACAGGTCCATGAAGCTGCCTGCACGAGCCCTGGAAGCCCGATATTCAGGCAAGTAACGTCCAGCCTGGCGCATCATCCACACCGGCGTAACGTCCACCGGCTGCCTCATTAACGCGCGTAAAAATCGATCATTCTTCAGTTCTGACATGACGTCTCCAGGGTTCGAGAATTTGGGAGCAGCACATATACCACGTTCGCCCCCAACAAAAAAGGCATGGAAAACCATGCCTTTTCATACGTCTGAAGCTTTTTGATTGTTAATCAATCACTTCACAGCGTCATACTTCCAGATAATCGAGAATGCCTTCTCCCGCCTGTCTGCCTTCCCAAATCGCGGTGACCACCAGGTCGGAGCCGCGCACCATGTCTCCGCCGGAGAACACCTTCGGGTTAGTCGTCTGGAATTTGTATTGCTGCTGCTCCGGCGCGATGACCCGACCGCCGTTATCAACATCAATGCCAAACTCCTGGAACCAGGGTGAAGGGCTGGGACGGAAACCAAATGCGATCAGCACCGCGTCCGCAGGCAGTATCTCTTCGCTTCCCGCCACCACTTCAGGACGACGACGACCATTTTCGTCCGGTTCACCCAAGCGAGTTTGCACCACTTTCACGCCCTCTACCCGCTCATCGCCGATGATGGCGACGGGCTGACGGTTGAACAGGAACTTGACGCCTTCTTCTTTTGCGTTGGCGACTTCTTTGCGTGAACCCGGCATGTTGGCCTCATCACGACGGTAAGCACAGGTGACTGATTTGGCCTTTTGACGAATCGCCGTCCGGTTACAGTCCATTGCGGTGTCGCCGCCGCCGAGGACGACAACTCGCTTGCCCTGCATGTCGACAAAGTCTTCCGGCGCTTTTTCGTAGCCCAAGCAACGGTTGACGTTGGAGATCAGGTACGGGAGCGCGTCATAAACGCCAGGCAATTCCTCGCCAGGGAAGCCACCTTTCATATAATTGTAGGTTCCCATTCCCAGGAAGACGGCATCGAATTCATTCAACAAGTCCGCAAACGCCACGTCTTTCCCTACATCCGTGTTCAGACGGAACTCGATGCCCATCTCTTCAAACAGCTTGCGGCGGCGCACCATAACCTCTTTTTCCAGTTTGAACTCTGGAATACCAAAGGTCAGCAGCCCGCCAATTTCCGGATAACGGTCGAATACGACGGGTTTCACGCCATTGCGGATCAATACGTCCGCGCATCCTAAACCCGCGGGACCCGCGCCGATAATGGCGACCCGCTTATCGGTCATGGCCACCTTGGACATATCCGGCTTCCAACCCAACGCCAGCGCCGTATCCGTAATATATTTCTCGGTCGAGCCGATTGTCACGGCGCCGAAACCATCATTCAGCGTACAGGCGCCTTCGCATAATCTGTCCTGCGGACATACCCGACCACAGACTTCAGGGAGCGTGTTGGTCTGATGACTAAGCTCAACCGCCGCCATGATGTTGCCTTCCGACGCCAGCTTTAGCCAATTGGGAATGTAGTTATGCACTGGGCATTTCCATTCGCAATAGGGGTTACCGCACTCCAGACAGCGGTGCGCCTGGTTTTTGACTTCCTCTTCCTTAAAGGGCTTGTAGATTTCTCTAAACTGCTTCTTACGACGCCCAACCGGAACCTTTTCAGGATCTTGCCGTCCCACATCGAGGAACTGAAAGTTATTGCTCAGTCTCTCCGCCATTGCGTCTAAACCTCTAAACTGTATACAAAAAATCTGTTTCTGGACCCGGCGCGGCGCGTACGCCCGGGGCGTAGTCTCGCCACCCTCTTACGCCAGGAACTCCGAATAAACTTAACAGCCCCGATTTATTACTCAGGCCTTGCCCGCGTGCTGTCCATCAACGATGCAAGGCTGGCGGCTTTGGGTTTCACCAACCAGAAGCGCCCTACATAGTCATCGAAGTTATCCAGCATGTTTTCCGCCCAGGCGCTGCTGGTTTCCCGAACGTGCTCGTCAATCACGTCGCGCAGATAGTTGCGGTACGCTTCCATCGCTTCGCTGGTAATACGGTGAATCTCCACCAGCTCATGGTTATAGCGGTCGACAAAGCGGTTCTCCAGGTCGAGAACATAAGCAAAACCGCCGGTCATGCCCGCACCAAAGTTGTAGCCGGTTTTGCCCAGCACAGCCACCATGCCCCCCGTCATATACTCACAGCAGTGATCGCCCACGCCCTCCACTACCGCATAGGCGCCGGAGTTACGCACGCCAAAGCGTTCGCCCGCCACACCCGCGGCGAAAAGCTTTCCGCCAGTGGCGCCATACAGACAGGTGTTGCCAATGATGGAAGTATCCTGCGATGCAAAAGAGCTGTTCTGGGGCGGACGTATGGTCAGCTTACCGCCAGTCATGCCTTTGCCCACGTAATCGTTGGCGTCGCCTTCCAGATACATGTGCAGACCGCCAGCGTTCCACACGCCGAAGCTTTGCCCAGCTGTGCCAGTCAAACGGAAGACCAACGGGTTATCCGCCATGCCCTGATTGCCATGGCGCTTGGCGATCTCGCCGGACAAGCGGGCGCCGATAGAGCGATCGCAGTTGGTGACCCGAAACTCAAACTCACCGCCACTCTTGGCTTCGATTGTTGACAGCGCAGCCTGCACCATTTCTTCAGCCAAACGGCCTTTGTCGTATGGGGCATTTCGTGCGGACTGGCAGGTATGCGGTTTGTCCGCAGGAATCGCGTCGTTGCTCAGCATCGGCGTCAAGTCCAGATTACGCTGCTTGGCCGTCGCGCCCGGTAAAATTTCCAGCAGGTCCGTGCGGCCAACCAGTTCTTCCAGCGAACGAACGCCCAGCTTGGCCATCCACTCGCGGGTCTCCGTCGCGACGAATTTGAAGTAGTTGATCGCCATTTCCACCGTGCCCTGGAAATGCTTATCGCGCAGATCTTTATTCTGCGTCGCCACGCCAGTAGCGCAATTGTTCAGGTGGCAGATACGCAGATATTTACAGCCCAGCGCCACCATGGGTCCAGTGCCGAAGCCGAAACTTTCCGCCCCGAGAATGGCTGCTTTCACCACATCCAGACCGGTCTTCAAGCCACCGTCCGTCTGCAGGCGTACATTGCCGCGCAGGTCATTCGCGCGCAGCGCCTGATGCGCTTCGGATAAGCCCAGCTCCCAAGGAGAGCCGGCATACTTGATAGAGGTAAGCGGACTGGCGCCGGTGCCGCCGTCGTACCCCGAAATCGTAATCAGGTCCGCGTAGGCCTTGGCTACACCCGCCGCAATAGTGCCGACGCCAGGTTCAGACACCAGCTTAACCGACACCAACGCCTCTGGATTGACCTGTTTCAAGTCGAAAATCAGCTGCGCCAAATCTTCGATCGAGTAGATATCATGATGCGGCGGCGGAGAAATCAGCGTCACGCCTGGAACGGCATAACGCAGGCGCGCGATTAACTGGTTAACCTTACCGCCAGGAAGCTGCCCGCCTTCGCCAGGCTTCGCGCCTTGCGCCACTTTAATCTGCAGCACATCCGCGCTGACCAGATAGTGAGGCGTCACGCCGAAGCGACCTGAAGCCACCTGCTTGATCTTGGAACGCTTCTCCGTTCCATATCGCGCAGGGTCTTCACCGCCTTCGCCTGAATTGGAGCGACCGCCCAAGCGGTTCATCGCAACCGCCAGCGCTTCGTGCGCCTCTGGAGACAGTGCGCCAATAGACATCGCGGCGGAGTCAAACCGGGGAAGAATGTTTTCCAGCGGTTCAACATCGTCTATCGCAATCGGCTTGACCTTATCGGAAATTTTGAAGAGGTCGCGCAGCGTCATCGGCGCCCGGCCGTTTACATAAGAGGCATATTCCTGATAAACGCCATAGTCGCCTTCGCGCACCGCCTTCTGCAACGCGCCGACCACATCAGGGTTATAGGCGTGATATTCGCCGCCATGGACGAACTTGAGCAGACCGCCCTGCAATATCGGCTTGCGTTTGGCCCAGGCCATTTTAGCCAGCTCTGCCTGCTCCGCCTGGAAGTCATAAAATGAGGCTCCCTGGATGCGGCTGGGAACGCCGCAGAAGCACAAGTCAACAATATCATCCGCCAGCCCCACGGCCTCGAATAATTGTGCGCCGCGGTAAGAGGCGATTGTCGATATCCCCATCTTGGAGAGTATTTTCAACAGACCTTTGTTAATGCCTTTCCGATAGTTGTTTTTGGCTTCGATAGGATCAATCAATACCTCTCCGGTATTAATCAGATCATTCAGCACTTGATATGACAGGTATGGATACACTGCGGTGGCGCCGAAGCCAAACAACACAGCAAAATGATGCGGATCTCTCGCCCAGGCGGTTTCCACAATAATATTAGCGTCGCAACGCAGGCCTTTGTTCACCAAACGGTGATGCACCGCGCCCGTCGCCATAAAGGCGTTGATTGGCAGCTCGCCCTGATTGATGCAGTTGTCGCTCAGTATCACCAACACTCTGCCGTTGCGCGCCGCATTTTCCGCCTGATCGGCCACCGCTTCAATTGCCTGCTTGAGACCCAGCTCCGGACGATACGACAACTTGATTTTCTCGACGGAGAAACCTTCACGTTGCAGGTTAGCGATCCTGAAGAACTTGGCTGGCGACAAGACCGGCGTACTCAGGATAATACGGTTAGCATGCTGCGCCGTTTCCTGGAATACATTGCGTTCCGCGCCCAAACAGGTCTCCAGTGACATGACGATAGTTTCCCGCAACGGATCGATCGGCGGGTTGGTCACCTGGGCGAATTTCTGGCGGAAATAGTCCGCAACGGAACGGATGCGGGTCGACAGCACCGCCATTGGCGCATCATCCCCCATTGACCCCACTGCCTCCTGACCGGATTCAGCCAGAGGACGTAGCACCTGGTCGCGCTCTTCAAAGGAAATCATGAACATTTTCATGTATTCATGCAGGTTTTCCTTTTCCATCAGCGTGAATTCAGGCGTCTGCTGATTAAGTTTGGTTTCCACACGCAGTGCGTTTTCACGCAGCCACTTCTTATAGGGATGCGCCGACTTAAGACGGTTATCCACATCCTGAGTATGCAACACTTCGCCGGTATGGGTGTCTACCGCCAAAATCTGTCCCGGACCAACACGGCCCTTGGCGACAACATCCTCAGACTTGTAGCCATAAGTGCCCACTTCCGAAGCCAGCGTAATGTAACCGTTTTTAGTAATAACCCAGCGCGCAGGACGCAACCCGTTACGATCGAGCAGACACACCGCGTAGCGACCGTCGGTCAATACCACGCCGGCAGGGCCATCCCAAGGCTCCATGTGCATGGAGTTGTATTCATAAAACGCGCGCAGATCCGGGTCCATGGTGTCCACATTCTGCCATGCGGGTGGGATCATCATACGCACAGCGCGGAATAGATTAACACCGCCCGCCAGCAAGACTTCCAGCATGTTATCCATGGAGGAGGAGTCGGAGCCAATGCGATTCACAATCGGCTGCAGCGCTTCCAGGTCAGGCAAGTGTGGGGATTTAAATTTGCTTGCGCGAGCCATCGCCCAGTTACGGTTGCCGTCGATCGTGTTGATCTCACCATTGTGAGCCAGATACCGGAAAGGCTGCGCCAACGGCCAACGCGGAGCCGTATTAGTGGAGAAGCGCTGGTGGAACACGCAAATAGCGGTTTCCAAACGCGCATCGCCAAGATCCAGATAAAAGTTTGGCAGGTCGACGGGCATCATCAACCCTTTATAAGAAAGCACCTGGCTGGACAAGCTACAGATATAGAACTCTTTATCTTCCGCCAAGGCGTTCTCGGCCATCCTGCGGGCAATATACAGTTTGACCGCAAACTCGTGCTCATTAATGCCCTTCGGGGCTTCAACGAATATTTGCTCTATAACAGGAAGACAATCCAGAGCCATAGGCCCCAGACATTCCGTATTCGTAGGAACCAAGCGCCACCCGAGGGTTTTGACGCCTTGTTCGGCCAGTGCGGACTCCAAACGCTCACGGGCGGCTTTCGCCAAAGCTTCGTCCTGGTTGAGGAACAGCATGCCCACCGCGTAATTCGCGCCCAACTCAATATTAAAGCTTTCTTTGGCTATCGCCCTTAGAAAGGAATCAGGCTTTTGTATCAGTAACCCACAACCGTCGCCGGTTTTGCCATCCGCAGCGATACCACCTCGATGAGTCATGCATGTGAGGGACTCAATAGCGGTGCGCAGCAGATCATGGCTGGCTTGCCCATTCATATGGGCGATCAAACCAAAACCACAGTTATCTTTGAACTCACCTGGTTGATACAGACCTGTCTTCATATGCTTTCTCTCACTTAAATCCTTACGAATCAAAAGCTTGCCTGAAAGAAATAAAAACCAAGCAGCTTTTGATAGGCAAAAATGGGCCGCCCATAATACACACGGACAAGCCTTAGCTCAAATCTAAAGAGATTTGTTAATTAGTAAAAATACCTAAAGGTTTGTGCTTATGACAGGGGTAAGAGAGAAAAAGTCTCGATCCTTATTTGACCAAGCCCTGCAAACCGGAAATGCTGCGCACCCACGCCCCCTGCTCAACCAACGGCTGAGGAAGCTGGGCAAGCGCTTCTTTGGCTTGCTCGATGGAAGGGTAAACGCCGCGCAATACGACATACCAGTCTTTCCCTTGATACAGGGATTTGACGTAAAAGTCCTGAGTGTCTCCCTCCCGTCGCAGGAAGGTCTGCACCGACTCTTTGTGTAGACTGCCCAACAGCTGAATCGTCCAGGCTGACGATGCTTGCGACTGCAACCACTCATTAGTGCGGAAGTAGTGATCCAAGTCATCCGCGCCTCCAGCAGTTGGGACACTTTTTTCAACAGTCTTGTCTTTAGGAGGGGAGGTCTTCGCCACAGTTTGAGCGGAAGATTCTGGCTCGCCCGCCACTGGAGCCGGCTTTTTATGAGCAACAACCTGCGGAGCTTGATCAGAAGCCGTGGTATCTACCACCTCATCCGGCTTCGTTACTGGCGCTTTTTCAGACGGTTCAGCAGCAACGGCCTTTTTATTCGATTCTTTCTTATCCTTCTGAGCCGGAGACGTTGCACTTTCTATTTGCGCATCGCTCATCGAATCGGGCGACGATAACTCATCGGACGTATCAGCAATCGAATCGACGGTTATCTCAGGTTGAGCAACAATCGCCTCCACTTCCGGTTCTGGCGTAGGGAGTTTTATCGTCACTCTGGAAGAGTTCGCTGAGGCGCCTTCCACCTTGGGCGTCGCCTCATAACGCCAAGCAATAAAGCCGACGCCCCCAATAAAAATCGCCAACAAAAAGCCGGAAGCCAGCTGATACAGCTTCGTGGAAGGACTAAAGCTTTTGGGCTTCGCCGCCTCTGCAGAAAGAAGCAGAGACCCCGCCAAGCGATCAATTCGCCCCGGTATCCCCTTACTTAGCTGGTATAGTTTCCCCACTACCGCAGGCGGTATTTCTCCCTCTCCGCCACTCCATCCGGCCGCACGGAGCTTTTCATTTAAATAACGGGATGTATCGCTAAGGTCCAGCGGCGGAATACCAACATATTGAACAGAAGTTCCGCGCGCGCCACAGGCGCGGGCAAGCTGCTGAGTGATCTGCAGCTGCCCCACCAATAATAAGCCAAAGGCCCCGGACTGTTCTGGATTAAAGCGAGTGACCAGCAGCTCAAGTGATTCATCTGACAACTCATGGGCGTCGTCAATGATGAAAAGTGTGCGCAGGCCTGATGCAAAGCTTCGTTCGCAGCTTTGCATTATCTCCGCCAACAGCACCTTAGTGGACAGATTGTTTTCCACTGTCGGCAACGCAAGCCCCGTCGCCAACTGAATAACAAGCGCTTCCGCCCCTTCCAACAGACCGGGCTTCAGCAACACAATTCTGAGCGCTTCGCCTTCCAATTCAATCAAACGCTGCAGCAGCAAAGACTTGCCGCCGCCTTTCGGAGCGGTCAGAGCCACTATACGCTCTGAAAAATGAATCAGGTGACGCAGGTTTTCAATAACCTCGCCATACCGCCCAACTTGCAGCAGATCAGCGCGACGGCCGTCAAAAGGGTCGCCATCTACGCCATAGACCTCGCGCCATGCGTCTAACGCAAACGCTGACTCCTGCTGTACGCCTATTTCTTGCATCAAATTTCGAACAACTAATGAGTAGTGAAAAGCGCCAGAGTTTCCTGCAGCATGTCCGCAGGGAAGTCAGCAGTCACATCAGCCCGCCCCAGCGACTCCAACAGTACCAGACGCAACTGTCCATCCAGTACTTTCTTATCAATCGCCATGTAACGGATAAAGTCATCTTTCGTCATACTGACAGGGGGACGGACCGGCAAATCCGCACGACTGATCAATTTCGTAATCCGCTCACAATCCTGTTCGTTCAGCCTTCCCATACGACGGGACAAATCCGCCGCCATCAACATCCCTACCGCTACCGCCTCGCCATGCAACCACTCTTTGTAGTGCGTATAAGCTTCAATGGCGTGCCCGAAGGTATGACCGAGATTCAAAATGGCGCGCAGCCCTTGCTCAGTTTCATCAGCCGCGACTACTTCCGCTTTGATTTCACAGGAGCGCTTGATCGCGTAGGTGATGACTGCTGAATCAAGCTCTTTAATCAGATCAATATTTTCTTCCAACCAGCTGAAAAACGCCTGATCGTAGATAAGACCGTACTTAATAACTTCCGCCAAGCCTGCTGACACTTCCGCCGCCGGAAGGGTTTTTAGCGTGTCCGTATCTATAACCACTGCTTTTGGTTGATAGAAAGCGCCGATCATATTTTTACCCAGCGGATGATTCACACCGGTTTTACCACCAACCGATGAGTCCACCTGCGATAACAACGTGGTAGGCGCCTGAATAAAGTCCACCCCTCGCTGATAGCAAGCGGCGGCGAAACCGGTCATATCGCCAACTACGCCGCCACCAAGAGCGATAAGCGTTGTTGTGCGATTATGCTTTTGGGTTAGCAGGTGGTCAAAGATGTTATTCAGTGAGTCCAAATTCTTGAACTGCTCACCATCTTCCAAAATGGTTTTATCAACCTGAAAGCCTTCAAGACTGGCTTCAAGCTGCTCTAAATATAGAGGGGCGATCGTTTCATTGGTGACGATCATCACCTGCTTGTGTCTAATGGCGTCCGCAAAATAACTGGATGCCTTCAACAAGCCTGCTCCGATATAGATTGGGTAGCTACGGTCGCCTAATTCGACCTGAAGGGTTTCCATAGTCATCTGTTTCATCTCTCGATGGTTTCCTCACGTGATGCCCGTAGTGTTTTCACTATATCCCGCACAACTCCTTTGGGACGCTTAGTATCGGTGCTGATAATCAGGTCGGCTATGGATCTGTATATGGGCTCGCGTACTGACATGAGTTTCTTCAGCACACTGAGAGGATCTTCGCTACGCAGCAAAGGTCTTTTACGGTCTTTACGGGTGCGCTGGTATTGTTGCTCTACGGAGGTGTGGAGATAAACGATGAAGCCGTTTTCTTTCAGTGCGCGCTGATTATCAGGATCTACAACAGCGCCACCGCCAGTCGCAATAACGACCGCATCGCGCAGTGAAAGGTCTGCGATAACACTCTTTTCACGGCCGCGAAAACCAACCTCGCCTTCCACATCGAATATCCAGGGAATATCAGCGCCGCAACGGGCCTCGATTTCACGATCAGAGTCTACAAATTCAAACTGAAGCTCTTTTGCGAGCAACTTGCCGATTGTAGTTTTACCGGTCCCCATAGGGCCCACCAGAACGACATTCTTCTTCGCTTTCACCCGAACAGTCCATATTGATACGCCACGGTAGCGGAGCATATCACGCCAATCCCATCCCCCTCCACTTTTGCTGACCCACGAGCACAAAAAAGCCGCCTTGCGGCGGCTTTTTAACCTCTTCACTTAACCTTAGTTTTCGATCAGGCCGTTAGTGATGAGTTTGGGGGTGATGAAGATCAGAAGTTCTGACCTTTCATCTGTATTTTCCTTCTTGGTGAATAAACGCCCCAAGTAAGGAATATCACCCAAGAACGGAGTTTTAGTAACTGTTGTAGAAGTTTCAGCTGTAAATATTCCACCTAAAACAATAGTTTCTCCATTACCAACCAAAACCTGAGTTTGCACTTCATTGGTATCAATACTTGGAATCCCGGCAGTAGTTGCGCCTCGGGTATCCTGGTTGACCAATAAGTCCATAATAATTTTATCGTCTGGGGTGATCTGAGGAGTCACTTCTAAAGCTAACACTGCCTTTTTAAACGAAACTGAAGTTGCGCCGCTAGAAGAAGCCTCCTGATAGGGAATCTCCTCTCCCGATTCAATCCTGGCAGTTTGCCGGTCAGCAGTAACAATCTTAGGCTGAGCTACAATTTCTCCTTTCCCATCTGACTCAAAAGCCGACAACTCCAAATCCAAGAAATAACTGTTACTTGCAAAACCTAAAGCTATAGAACTAGCATTCGCTCGAGTAACACCCAAGTCTACAACCATAGCTCCTGGGTCTAACTCAACTGTCTCATTATTGTTCAATTCCACTATTGTCTGAGTTGAGCCACCTGCACGAATATCTGTGCTACTACCATGCCGCTTCTCATAACCGCCTCCCCACTTCACACCCAAGTCGAGTACCGCATCAGTTCTTGCTCGAACAATTCTCGCCTCAATTAGTACTTGGCTAACAGGAATATCCCATGTCTGAATTAAACGACGAACCTGAGCGACTTTGTCAGCTGTCTCCCTGATACTAATCGTATTTGTCCTCTCATCAGAAGAGATGAAACCTCGCGTAGATATTAAGTCCTTATCTTCCTTCAACAAACCTACAATATCTTTGGCTTTGGCATAGTTGATCTGAATGACCTCAAGTCTGACCGGTGCAAGTTCTTTTACTTGCTTACTTGCCTCCAATTCCAACCTCTCACGAGCAGCAATCTCTTCTGCCGGCGCAACCAGCAAAACGTTTCCGACCTTACGTTGATCTAGCCCTTTTGTTTTAAGTATCAACTCTAAGGCTTGGTCCCATGGAACATTCTGCAGTCTCAAGGTAATACGCCCACCCACAGTATCACTGGCAACCAAGTTTAAACCTGTAAAATCAGCGATTAACTGCAATACAGAACGAACCTCAATATCCTGGAAGTTCAAAGAGAGCTTTTCTCCTGTATAAGGGAATTTATCCTTACGCCGCTGTTCCGACTCTTCTTCGGTTAACGGTTCAACAGCAAGGGTGAACTGATTATCAGCTTGATAGGCCAAATAGTCATATTCTCCTTCAGGTTTTATGACGACGACGGCATCTCCCCCTTCCATAAAGGAGTCGACTACACGCACAGGAGTGGCAAAATCAGTAACATCAAGACGTCGCTGCATATCACGAGGTAAAGTCACCCCGCCGAAAACAAGCTTAATGTTTCCAGCCTCTTCCGACATATCGACACTCACCTTAGGGTTCGTCAAAGTAATCAGAATTCTGCCATCACCTTTTTCTCCTCGAAGAAAGTCCACCTCCGATATTGTGGGCTTAACAGGAGCCGTCCTGCGAGCATCTTGTGCTGGCGCTGAAGCCTCAGCTTGGGCTGCAACAGTAGCTGACGTCGCACTTGAAGGTACAGAGGAATCAGCCCCTTCACCCAAACGAAGAACCAATGTATTCCCTTTAACTTCGCTAGTATAAGTTACTAATTCAATAAGGTTTATTATAACTCTTGTTCGCCCGCCAGCTTCTAAAATAGTAACACTTTGAGTATTCCCCTTGGACAGCTGATGGTTACGCTCAGCAAGGGCATTCACGACACCTTCTAAATCAAGTGCAATCCTGGCAGGCTGCTCAATACTGTACCCTTTGGGTTCTGGAGGAGTAGAGTCAAACTTTAATTTGATTTCTGTACGATCCCCTGGCAATGCCGCGAATTCAATGCCTGTTAAACTGGTGGCGCCTGCCCACCCACTAATGGCTAGCGCTAAAAACGACAACCATACTCTCAAGATGCGAGCTGTCATTGCTTTCTCCACAAAATACTGTAATGGCCTAAGGTAAACCTTCATCAATTCAACTCCTTCAACCCGAGGGTCCTTGGCCGTTCAAACCAACCGCCCTGCCCGTCAGAAACTATTTCGACAATTTCAATACCAGTTTCTGAGATTGAAACCACTTTACCGTAATTTTTCCCCATATACTGACCTTTACGGACACGATGAATACCTCCTTGTCCATCATTCACCAAAGCATAAAGTACGGACTCCCCGTCTTTATTAATTGTCCCAACCATACTCATGGAACCAATGGGAAAGCTTTCCAATAACTCAGGAGGCCTATCCAAGTCAGGCTTGATATTACTCTTAGGTTTCGTCTCAATTTGCGCCAACTTCACTTCGACTGGCGGAGAAAATGGGGAGCGGCGATTTGCCGTACTATACGAGAAAGCTTGGTATGCTTTTGGCTCAGGTAAAGGCTCTATACGCTTCTTAGGCCGAGCCTTAACCTCGTTAACAAAAGCTTGCAGGTCTTCAAACCCGCCAGAAGCAGAGCAACCCGCCAACACCGAAGATAGGCTGACTGTAACGATGACTAATAGTTGCCTCATCATTATTTAGCTCCCCCGCCATTGTAACGATAAGTCTTAGCCTGAATATCCATTGACAGCACATCCCCACTTTTCACACTTTTTATATTAAAGTTATGAAGCGTTACAATTCGAGACAAGCCAGCGACGCCACTCACAAATGAAGCTAAATCGTGATAACCACCACTCACCTTTATATCTATCGGCAGCTCAACATAAAACTCCTTAGAAATCTCTGGCCTCAAATCGATAGATGACAATTCCAGACCACTTAGCGACCCAATTGATGATATATCCTCCAACAAACCTGGCACCTCGGTGTCGCTGGGCAACTGCTTCAGCAAATCTCCAAAGGTTTTTTTCATCTCAGCCATTTGAGCTTTATATTCTTCTAAGTTGGAAACTTGAGCAGCCTTGCCTTCAAACTGTTTCCTTAAATCAAGCTCTTCAGCCTGACGCCTCTCCAAATCTAGATTCAAATCGTTAATATCAAACCAATAAACAGCACCCAGCACTAGAGCAATAAGTGAAATGCAGCAAATTAATTTAACTGGAGCAGGCCAAGAACCAGCATTATTAAAGTCGAGATCACTAATATTAAAATCTTTCATACTTTCAAGGGAATTTGACAAGCTCATTTCTATGCCCCTCCCCCTTTTTCATCATCTTCTTTGGGCGCTTCCTGCTTCACTGTCATCACAAATGAGCTTTTTGATTCATCATCTTTTAGCGCTTTCACTGAAGTCAAATTCGGTTCCTTGAACCATTCAGATTCATCAAGCCGCCTCATAAGGCTGGATATCCGACTGTTGGATTCGCCAATGCCTTTTATTTCAAGCGTTTCTCCATTTTTCACTAAACTCGTAAAATACACACCATCTGGATTTGTTTTTACAATTTCGTCAAAAACACGAACAATAATAGGGCGCTTGCCCTGCAGGTCCTGGATCACTTTCATGCGCTCAATTAACGCATCGCGCTGCTGTTTAAGTTCTCTTATCTCTTTTATCTGCTTTTCCAACTGCGCGATTTCGTTACGGACAAAGTTATTACGCTGCACTTGATATTCGATGGAACCCTCTACATAACGATGCCAAAGAAAGCCGGCACCAGCGCTAATAATTAACATGCCCAGCAGCACTGTAATAAATTGCTTCTGTCGCTCAGCTCGGAGCTCTTCCCGCCAGGGACGAAGGTTAATACGCGCCATTAGTCAAAACTCCTCATTGCCAATCCGCACGCGATCATGAGGGAGGGAGCGTCATTACTTAATGCTGATGCATTAACCTTTGACGACACTGTCATGTCTGCAAATGGGTTCGCCACCAGCGTTGTGGTTCCGACCCGCTCCTGAACCAATTCAGCGATACCAGGAATTGAGGCTGTCCCCCCCGCTAAAATGATGTAATCAACTTCGTTGAACTGGGTGGACGAGAAAAAGAACTGCAGCGATCTGGCCACTTGCTGCACAACCGCTTCTTTGAAAGGATGCAGGACTTCCTGCTCGTAGTCGTCAGGCAAACCGCCCTGCTTTTTAGCCAGCCCGGCTTCCTCTTGAGACAGACCATAACGGCGCTGTATTTCTTCCGTTAGCTGCTTGCCGCCAAATAGCTGTTCACGCGTATAGATAGTCTTGCCGTCAGATAACACACTCAACGTAGTCATGGTGGCGCCGATATCCACAACAGCCACGGTTTGAGACTCATCCCCCGTACCAAGTTGCGCTTCTATAAGTCCCATGGCTCGTTCCATAGCGTACGCTTCTACATCCACCACTTTCGTGGTGAGACCGCCAATTTCCAGAGCATCTTCACGCAGCTCAACATTTTCTCGTCTGCACGCAGCCAACAAAACATCCATCATTTCGGCGTTGACTTCGTTTGGACCCACTACTTCAAAGTCCAGAGCGACCTCGTCCAACGGATAAGGGATATATTGGTCTGCTTCGATTTGAATTTGTGACTCCAGATCCTGCTCTCGAATTGAAGAGCTCATCTGAATGACTTTGGTGATAACCGCTGAACCTGCGACTGCAACCGCAGCCTGCTTGGTGTTGATCCGAGCTTTGCTAACAACTCTTGAGATCACTTCACCTACTGCTTCGGCATCATTGATATTCTTTTCAACGACTGCGTTCGGCGGCAAAGGCTCCACGGCATAACTATCCACTCGATATCGACTGCCCTGCTGACTGAGTTCAATCAGCTTGACCGATGTAGAACTGATATCAAGCCCTAAAACCGGCTGTTTTTTCTTTCCAAATAGTCCAAACACAAAGTTGCCTTCTTATCGCACTACGGTTAAAAGGTTAAAGTCTGCTCTGAAAGCATAGCCAACATTCGAAGATTACTAAAATCTCCAGCGCAAAAAGCGTATAATCTGACTGTGTTATCCAAACCTAAAGAAATTTCTTAAATAATAGACATAGATTGTAAAGATGTCAGGAAAAACATGCGAAATTTTGTGAGGCTCTTACGATTTTTAAGTTGGATGTTCGCGGCGGGCCTCGCCGCCGGTATTGTTATTGCATCCAGCTTCTATCTTTTCTTATCACCCAATCTGCCGGATGTGGAGCAGTTAAGGTCCGTCCAACTCCAGACTCCACTGCGAATATATACCCGCGACCAGCAACTGTTAGGTGAATTTGGCGAAAAGCGAAGAACGCCCGTTTCCTACAATCAAATACCTACAAATCTTGTCAACGCCTTCCTTGCTGCGGAAGACTCCGCTTTCTTCGAACACCAAGGCGTTAATGTAAAAAGCTTGGCGCGCGCTTCTTTGCAACTTGCCAGTACCGGTCGCATTCAGTCCGGCGGCAGTACGATTACAATGCAAGTCGCAAAAAACTTCTTTCTCAGCCAGGAACGCACTTTCGACCGAAAATTCAATGAGATACTTTTGGCTTTAAAGATTGAGCGCGAACTTGGAAAACCGGAAATCCTTGAACTTTACCTAAACAAAATCTATCTGGGGAATAGGGCATATGGCATAGAAGCCGCAGCAAATGCTTATTATGGGAAGAGCATCAAAGAACTGACACTTGCTCAGGCGGCGATGATTGCGGGCCTTCCAAAAGCTCCTTCCAAATATAACCCTATCGCGTCACCAGATCGGGCGCTGATCCGCAGAAACTGGATACTAGGCCGTATGCAGGAGCTGGGTATGATTACTTCAGAACAACAGGCTGAGGCCCGCAAGGCGCCAGTCACGGCCAGTTATCATGGAGCACAGCCTGAAGCGGATGCGCCTTACGTAGCAGAGATGGCTCGTCAGGAAATCGTCAACCGATTTGGCGTCGATGCCTATACCGATGGCTACAATGTTATTTTGACGATAGATAGCAAGTTACAGAAAGAAGCGGACGCAGCCTTAAAGCGGGGGCTCGTTGAATATAGCGAGCGTCATGGCTACAAAGGCCCTGCTGGGCACATTGATGCGCCAGAGGGAGATGACGCACTTAATATTGTTGCGGAACGCTTAAAAGAATTCCCCTCTATTGGGGAGCTCAAACCCGCATGGGTTGTCGCCGTAACAGAGAAGAAAGCGACTCTCTTAATGTCTTCTGGCGACACCGCCACACTACTATGGGAGGGCATGGCCTGGGCGCGCAAGTATATTCGTGTGAATGAACGCGGCGGCTCGCCCAAAAAAGCGGAGGATATATTCAAGCAAGGCGATGTCATTTATGTGAAGCCGCATGACGACAAACTATTCCTTAGCCAAATCCCCAATGTTCAGGGCGCTGTAGTTTCACTCGCGCCAGAAGACGGAGCCATTTTGGCGCTAACTGGCGGTTTTGATTTCTTCTTGAGCAAATTCAACCGCGCGACTCAGGCATTGAGACAACCTGGCTCCAACTTCAAACCGTTTGTTTATCTGGCGGCGCTGGAGAATGGAGCCACTGCTTCAACAACAATAAATGACGCACCCGTTGTTTTCGAAGACGCCAATCTGGAAGACTCGTGGCGGCCGCAAAACTCATCGCTGAACTTTAACGGTCCAATGAGATTGAGAAAGGCGCTTTATCAGTCCCGCAACCTTGTTTCTATACGCCTTCTGCAAAAGATAGGCATTGATACTACCGTCAACTTCCTCTCACAAGCCGGATTTGAGGAAAGTCGCATTCCTCGTAATCTCTCACTTGCCTTAGGCTCGGTTGAATACACGCCAATGAATGTAGTGTCAGGCTATGCCGCCATTGCCAACGGAGGATACAAAGTAAGCCCCTATCTAATAGATAAAGTCATCGACTATAACGGCAAAGTGGTTTACCAAAGCAATCCTGCGGTAGCGTGCAGCAAATGCGACAACAATCGCAAGACTGCCTCCAGCAATGACCAACATCAGGCCAACATTGCGCCTCCTATTGCCGACCCAAGGTCGGTTTACATTTTGAACAGCATCCTGCAAGACGTTATCAAGCGAGGTACAGGAACCAAGGCCTTGTCCCTTGGCAGAAACGATCTTGCAGGTAAAACCGGTACAACAAATGACCAGGTCGACGCATGGTTCTCCGGCTACAACGCCAATATAGCTACGACTGTTTGGGTGGGTTTTGACCAGCCTTCGACACTAGGTCGTCGTGAATATGGCAGTCGTGCAGCGCTCCCCATATGGATCGATTTCATGGAGGAAGCACTTAAGGACATGCCGGAAGCACAACTTAAGCAGCCTCCAGGTATAGTCACCGTAAAAATTGACCCAGATACTGGCGAGCGCGCCGCGCCCGGACAGGAAAATGCGATTTTCGAAATGTTTAAAGCGGAAACAGTGCCGCAAGTGGTACGCCAAGACTCTCCCACCTATGACGGAGGAAGCAGTGGCTCCAGCGATACGCCGCTAATGGAGATGATTTTTAATTAACCCTACCCTTTGCCTGCCTAGCCCTGGAATAGATGTCAACTCTATTCAGGAGGAGTCAGCGCCATAAAAAAAGCCGCGCAACTGCGCGGCTTTTTATTCATCAACTCAAATCACACGATTTTAATATCATCAATTGAGTTCAATGGGTAGTGCTCGGGGTAAGGCAAACGAGCCACACCTGAGTCAACCGCCGCTCTGGCGACAGCCGCACATACTTCGGTCAGCAGGCGAACATCCATAGGTTTGGGGATAATATAGTTCTTGCCAAACTCAAACTTTTCGCCGCCATATGCGTCAACAACATCCTGTGGTACAGGTTGTTTGGCCAGTTCACGGATAGCGTTCACTGCTGCGACTTTCATCTCTTCATTAATAGCAGTCGCGCGGACATCAAGAGCGCCACGGAAAATGAAAGGGAAGCCCAGTACGTTATTAACCTGGTTCGGATAATCGGAACGCCCTGTCGCCATGATTAAATCATCACGGGCCGCCAGCGCCAGCTCAGGCTTGATTTCAGGATCAGGATTAGAACAAGCGAAAATCACAGGATTCGGAGCCATGCTCTTCAGCATATCTACTGAAAGCAAATCTGGACCTGAGAGGCCCACAAATACGTCAGCGCCTTCGCAAGCGTCAGCCAGAGTACGCTTATCGGTATCCAGAGCAAACATAGCCTTATACTGGTTAAGGTCATCACGGCCACTATGAATAACGCCTTTACGGTCAATCATATAGATATTTTCCGATTTCGCGCCGCAGCTAATCAAAAGCTTCATACAGGCCACCGCCGCAGCGCCTGCGCCCAGACACACAATCTTGGCTTCGCCAATCTGTTTGCCTTGCAACTCCAGCGCATTCAGCATACCCGCCGCAGTAACAATGGCCGTACCATGCTGGTCGTCATGGAATACAGGGATAGAGCATTGCTCAATCAGCACTCTTTCAATCTCAAAGCACTCTGGCGCTTTGATGTCTTCAAGGTTGATTCCCCCGAAGGTATCCGCGATGCGAGCGACTGTGTCGATAAACGCCTGAGGGCTCTCCGCTTTGACTTCGATATCAAAAACGTCGATCCCGGCAAAACGCTTGAACAGTACGCCCTTGCCTTCCATGACCGGCTTGCTGGCCAAAGGCCCTAAGTTACCCAGCCCAAGAATGGCCGTCCCATCAGATATCACTGCGACCAAATTCCCCTTATTGGTGTAGCGATATGCAGTTTCCGCATCTTTGGCGATTTCGCGAACAGGCTCAGCTACGCCCGGGCTATAAGCCAGGGACAGATCACGAGAAGTCGCCGTAGGTTTGGTAATCTCAACACTCAACTTACCTGGGCGCGGTTGTGCATGATACTCCAGCGCCGCTTTTTTCAACTCGTCTGACATTGCTTTTATCCTACTCTCTAATGATGGGATTACCGTCGCCTCCAAAGGCTAAACGAACCTCCACTTTTTTATATATTTTATATTGCCCGAAAGAACCGGAGGCACATTATTACTTGTTTAATTTCTGTGCTCAAGGGAAACCACGGCGGTTTCAGCGACTTAAGCTAAACCTGAGGCGACACAGATCCAGAAAATAAAAAAGGCGCCAGAGGCGCCTTTTTTATTTTTGGGTGTTCTGCGATTAGCTGGAACGTCCCATGCGACCACCGAAACGCTTCTTAAAGCGATCGATACGTCCGCCAGTATCCAGAACCTTCTGCTTACCAGTATAGAAAGGGTGGCAGCTGGAGCATACATCGATGTGAATGTTTTCACACAGAGTAGACTTGGTCTTGATAACATTACCGCAACTGCAGGTTGCAGTAATTTCTTTATATTCCGGGTGAATACCTTGCTTCATAACCTTACCTCGCTTAAAAACTGCCGCTACCCGAACCCTGAACTTGTCGGGCACCGCAATGTTAGGCAAACTAGCGCACAACCAATTTGGCCTGTGGAAAAGACGCGTGATCATACCAGATTGTGAACAATTCACAAGCATTAGATTCCTTTAATCTGAAATGTCAACCTCTTTCGTAGTAAGCGTAGCGCTACCAGTCCCCCTCCGCCGACAATTTGACTATCTTCCGTCACAACCTTCAGACCTTAGGGAGGACTACCTACCGGGCACGAGAGTGCAAATTCCATTTGGGCGCAGAAGCCTGACTGGTGTCGTCCTCGCCACATCCAGCGAGTCAGAACTGCCAGTATCCCGACTCAAGCCCGTCACCAAAATACTTGACCGCGCGCCACTGGTTCCGGCTGTCATCCTCCAATTATGCCAGTGGGTCGCCGATTATTATCATGCTCCAATAGGCGAAGTCGTGTTCGCCGCCCTCCCCCCGCCGCTGCGCACGGCAACTATTGATGCAGATATCATCAATTCATTGCAGGAGACTTACTGGACAGTTTCGTCGCTGGGTCGCACAGCAGGCAACGCAGACCACCTAATACGAGGCGCCAAGCAAAAGCAGTTGTGGAACGTGCTCTTACAAAAAAAGTCCATGCTGCAAGGCGATATCACCGCCCAAGGGTACTCCCTTACCCAATTGCGCGCCCTTAAAGAAAAAGGGCTGATTCAGTCCCATTCTTTTATTCCTGGGAGTAACGCCGTTACAAGTCACGTTGTTGCGCCGCCGCTCAACCAGGAGCAACAGGAAGCTCTCGGTACGATAACCTCTGATCCCGATAGCTTCCGCACCATATTATTAAACGGGGTCACCGGTAGCGGAAAAACAGAAGTCTATCTGGCCTGGATCGCATTTGCTCTCACCCAACGCCCTGACAGCCAGTTTCTTGCTCTCGCGCCAGAGATATCACTCACGCCCCAACTGAGACAGCGTTTCGCTTCTCGTTTTGGCGACAAGGTGGCCGCATACCACAGCGCTCTCACAGATAAAGAACGCATGCGTGTTTGGATAAATATTCTGGAAGGGCGCACGCAGATTGTCATTGGCACTCGCTCTGCAGTATTTCTACCCTTCAACGATCTGGCCGGAATTATCGTGGATGAAGAGCACGACAGCTCATTTAAGCAGCAGGACGGCGCTCGTTATAACGCAAGAGACCTCGCCATATTGCGCGCCAAGGAGCATAACTGCCCTATCGTACTGGGCTCCGCCACTCCCTCGCTGGAGTCTCTCATGAATGCCAGCGGGGGACGTTATGAGTCTATTCTATTGCGACAACGAGCTGTCAACGCCAGCACGCCGAGCATCAGACTGCTGGATATTAAAAGCCGCCCTCTGCATGGCGGGATATCCCCTCCTTTATTAGAGGAGATAAAACAACACTTGGCCGAACAGCGCCAAGTCATGTTGTTCATCAATCGCCGAGGATTTTCTCCCACACTAATGTGCGTCGAATGCGGATGGCTGGCGGAGTGCCGGAACTGCGACGCGCGCCTGACCTATCACATGAAAGCAGCCCAACTCCGTTGCCACCACTGCGATAGCACATACTCACTCCCAACATGCTGTCCTAAGTGCAAACAAGACTCCCTCAAAGCAGTCGGCGCCGGCACGGAGCGCACCGAGGAGTTCCTGGAAACGACATTTCCCGATACGCCCGTCATCCGTATCGATCGCGATACAACCCAAACCAAGGGCAGCCTGCAGGATAAGCTCCACCAAATTCGCCGTAACGAGCCCTGCATTATTGTCGGCACTCAAATGTTGGCGAAGGGGCATGATTTTCCCAACCTGGCATTGGTTGGAATAATTAACGCTGACAGTGGATTATTCAGCAGTGACTTCAGAGCGGCGGAAAAAACGGCGCAGCTTTTACTGCAAGTGGCTGGAAGAGCGGGACGCTCCGCGGTGGAAGGCAAAGTCGTGATTCAGACCTTATTCCCGAGCCACCCCTTACTTCAGGCCATCGCAGCCCAGGACTACGACGCTATTTGCGAAGAAGAGCTGCACATTCGCGAAGCAGGAAGGCTCCCGCCCTATGCAAGCATGGCCTTGATTCGGGCGGAGGCCCCTACGCTGGAAGCCGCACTCGGTGGACTCTGGACGCTAAAAGAATCTCTCACGGAGCTGCTGAAGTTTAACAGCAATCTGCAGATAGAGGCGCACGGCCCCTTCCCGAGCGTGATGCAGCGAAAACAAAACCGCTTCCATGCAATCCTGTGGCTATTCGCTCCTCAAAAAGCGGAGTTGCGCCAGTTCTTAAAACACTGGCTACGATATAGCGAAGGTATAGCAACACCCTCAAGCTTTAAATGGCTGATTGACGTCGATCCGCTGGAAACGCTATAGCATGCGGTTGCGAGTTGATTCTACGACATGGATAATGGCGAGCTTGACGAAGGTTGCGCCGAGAGAGCGGCTATCTCAGGATTATGCGCTGGAAAGCAAAACCTGCCTTTGTCGAACCTTTCACTGTAATAACCGACTGACTAATCTTAGGTAAATGAGTAAGAAAGCCGCTACAAAGCAACCTGAAAAGAAAATTTCACCTTGGGTCTGGTTTATTAACCTGGGTTTGGCCGCCGCCTTCCTGTATTTTCTGTTCTACTTGAACTCCGTGCCTGCCACCAAGTTAAACACAGGAATACCCTCTTCCGCGACAGCGCAGACATCCAAGCCCAACTCATCCGCCAATGTCGCCAAGACAGAAACCAAAGAGTCGGACGAGCCGCGCTTCAAATTCTACGACATGCTTCCGGAAACCGAGGTCGTGGCCCCCAAAGTGGAAGCCTATACACCTAAAAAGTCCAATGAAGCAATCATCTATATGCTGCAAACAGGCTCTTTCAGAGAGTTTGACGATGCGGAAAAACAGCGGGCGACCATTGGCTTTCAGGGCCTAAAAGCTCAAGTAGAGGAAGTTAAGCTTTCCAATGAAAATGTTTGGTATCGAGTTCAGGTGGGTCCATTTTTGTCACGCTCAAAGATGAACAGCGCCATGGACCGTCTGGTCGCCATCAACATTCAACCTCTGGTGAAGAAGCAAAAGCGGGAGAATTAATCCCGCCTCTTATCACGATTGCGCCGTGCTATCCCGGCAATAGGCGCATAGCCTTGCGCTACGACTATTTTCTACTCTCCCACTTCCTTGAAATAGCCGTCATCGGCTCCATATACCTTTCCTTACGGTTATTCATTCAATCGCCTGGAGAAAGGCATGACCACCATTGTATCAGTCCGTAGAGACGGTAAGGTCGCCATGGGCGGCGACGGCCAGGTATCCCTGGGCAATACAGTTATGAAGGGGAACGCCCGCAAAGTGCGCCGCCTCTACCACAATAAAGTCATCGCCGGTTTCGCCGGCGGCACCGCTGACGCATTTACATTGTTTGAGCGTTTTGAAGCCCAGCTGGAAAAGCATCAGGGCAATCTCGTCAGAGCCGCCGTTGAACTCGCTAAAGACTGGCGAACCGATCGCGCCTTGCGCCGCCTGGAAGCCTTGCTGGCGGTCGCAGACAGCAAAGCTTCATTGATCATTACCGGCAACGGCGACGTAATAGAGCCGGAGAACAGCTTGATCGCTATTGGCTCAGGCGGCCCCTATGCTCAGGCCGCGGCGCGCGCGCTACTCGAAAATACAGAGCTTGAAGCGACCGATATCGTTAAGAAGAGCCTGGAAATAGCGGGGGACATCTGCGTTTTCACCAACCAGAACCTGACGCTGGAAGAAATTGACGGGACTCAGACTCCCCCCACTGTGTAAGAGAAGGTTTAAACAATGTCGTCCATGACTCCCCGTGAAATAGTTCAGGAGCTAGACAAGCA
Source organism: Hahella sp. KA22 (assembly GCF_004135205.1). Taxonomy (NCBI): domain Bacteria; kingdom Pseudomonadati; phylum Pseudomonadota; class Gammaproteobacteria; order Oceanospirillales; family Hahellaceae; genus Hahella; species Hahella sp. KA22. The sequence continues at coordinate 6,403,185 of NZ_CP035490.1, forward strand.
CATCATAGGACAAGACTCCGCCAAGCGTGCGGTTGCAATCGCACTGCGCAATCGCTGGCGGCGTATGCAGATCGATGAAAGTCTGCGTGACGAGGTCACTCCCAAAAACATCCTGATGATCGGCCCTACCGGCGTAGGGAAAACTGAAATCGCCCGGCGTCTGGCCAAACTGGCTGATGCGCCGTTTATTAAAGTAGAAGCCACCAAGTTTACGGAAGTAGGCTATGTCGGCCGCGACGTGGAGTCCATCATTCGTGATTTAGCGGATATGGCCATCAAGCTTCTACGCGAGAAAGAAATGGCGAAAGTGGAGAACCGCGCACTGGACGCTGCTGAAGAGCGCATCCTGGACGCCCTGCTTCCTCCCGCACGGTCATTCAACAGCGATGCGCCAGTGGAGAAAGAATCCGCCGCTCGTCAGGTGTTTCGTAAGAAGCTGCGCGAAGGCACACTGGATGACAAGGAAATAGACATTGAGATCAAGGCCACACCAGTTGGCGTAGAGATCATGGCGCCTCCCGGCATGGAGGAAATGACCAGCCAGTTGCAAAGCATGTTCTCCAACATGAGCGGCGACCGTAAGCGCACCAAGCGTATGAAAGTGGCGGAAGCCATGAAAAAGGTCAAAGATGAAGAAGCGGCCAAGCTGGTCAACGAAGAAGAAATCAAGCAACGCGCCCTGCGTGCGGTTGAGGAAAACGGGATTGTCTTCATTGATGAAATCGATAAAGTCGCCAAACGCTCCGAAACCAGCTCCGCCGACGTATCCCGGGAAGGCGTACAGAGAGACCTGTTGCCGCTGATCGAAGGCTGCACCGTCAGCACTAAGTTCGGCATGCTGAAGACAGACCATATCCTTTTCATCGCTTCAGGCGCGTTCCATCTCGCCAAACCTTCCGATCTGATTCCAGAGCTTCAGGGGCGTCTGCCTATTCGCGTAGAGCTGGATGCGCTGTCGCCCAGTGACTTCCAACGTATTCTGACCGAACCTGATGCTTCACTCACTGAGCAATATGTCGCGCTGATGAAAACGGAAGGCGTGGACATCAGCTTCAGCGAAGAGGCCATCCAGCGCATTGCGGAGATCGCCTGGAAGGTGAATGAGAAGACTGAGAATATCGGCGCCAGAAGGCTGCACACAGTTATGGAGAAACTGCTTGAAGAAGTCTCTTTCGCGGCGGGCGATAAAATCAGAGATAACTTTGAGGTCACTGATGAATATGTCGATAAATGTCTGGGGGAACTGTCGGAAGACGAAGACCTCAGCCGGTATATTCTTTAAGCGTCCATAGGAAACAGCACTAATGTCTGCACTCCATGCCCCTATTCCACGTCAAATCCAACTCCATCAACGCTCGGCCACGTTGGAGCTAACCTATGGCGAAACGGAAGCCTATGTGTTGGAAGCGGAATTTTTGCGTGTGCTCTCGCCTTCTGCGGAAGTGCGAGGACATGGGGGCAAGGGAGCTGTGCTGCAGACAGGCAAGCGCCTTGTGCGCATTGATGGCGTAGAGGCCGCAGGTAATTACGCGTTAAAGCTGACATTCAGCGACGGCCATGATAGCGGTATTTATTCCTGGCCGTATTTATATGACCTGTGCCAAAACAAAGAGCGTTACTGGGAAGGCTATCTCGCTCAACTAAAGGCCGCCAACGGTTCAAGAGATTAACCCCGCAGCTCCTCTTCATACCGTCAGACAAATAGCGCACCTCTATTTATCTGCAAAAGAAAAAACCCTTCGTCCAAATGGGGTTTGATAGGAGGGGGAAATCGGACGAAGGGTAAAACCTCAAATTATGTTCTTAGCGCTTTGCAATAAATCAGCCACCCCTTCAAGACTATTGCCGATTCGACTTAAGTAGCTGACATTATTGCGCTTTTCATTCGCCACATAGACCGGCAGCATTTCACCATAAAGGCTGGTACTGATAGTCCTCTGCTCATCTTCGAGAATATCTCTGCGAATAGTGACGCCGTAGGGCGCAAACTGCTCTGACAATGCGTCATATCTGTGCAGCAGATCCTGTCTGGTCATCTGATATGCGTGTTCGCAGACAATACGGCGCGACTGGAAACTGAAGACATTGGAGAAAAACAGTTTAGCGTCATAGCGGGCCGGCTCAAACAGTACGATGTCCGCATCGGGATACTCACTTTCGTACATCGCCATCCCAGCGCGCATGCGGGAGTAAACCATGGTTCTATAGGTCTGCGACCAGATGTTCGGCATCCCTTTGTTGAGCAAGGCGCCCTGCGCCATGGTTCCAGCTTCCACTGCCTGCTGAACGTCTATAGGCACGACCGGGTTTATCGCCAGAACCAAGTCCGCGCCATCCTCCAACGCAACAGAGGCGTGCATCCCTTTCCGCAAGATACCGTCGACATAATGACGACCATCAATCTCCACAGGTGTATAGATACCTGGAGCAGCGACACTGGCCTGCACCGCTTTGGAAATTGGAACGTGATCATAACCGGGCGAGCCGAAACGAACGGCATCGCTACTTTCAAGGTCCGCCGCGATCAGATACAAGCGGCGGCTGAGTTTTCTGAAGTCATTGGTGCGCCCCAAAAGGCTGTAGGAACGCTCAAGATATTCATGCAAGCCCTCGTTTTCGAATAAACCAGAGGGGGCCGCCTGCGCAAGAATTGTCATGGCTTCCAGCAGACTCTGGTCGCGAGGGTTTTCGATAAATTTTGCGCAGGCTTCCATCACCAATCCAGGGATAGAAACAGCTCGACGTAGATATTCACGTAGGGCGGGTCGGTAAAATACGCCCGGGTGAAAAGGGTGCACATCCGCTTCGTTTTTAACAAATATCCGGCACATCTGCGCCGTGGTCATCTGATTAGCCAGATTCGCTGCGACGAATGCTCCCGCGCTAACGCCGACATAGACGTACAGGTCGTTGAAATCCAGTCCATCTAATGCCTCGTCCAGAGCCCGCAAAGCGCCAATTTCATAGATGCCGCCCAGCGCGCCGCCGCCTCCCAATACCAACCCGATCTTGGGGCCAGCCTTATTTTTTTCAGGGATTGCCGCCATTAGTTCTCCAACCTTTTAATTTCAGCTCATGCTTGATAGTGCGCGTAATCACTGCGCAGATGGCTTTTCTTGTTATGTGACTTAATTCAAACGCTAGCAGACGGAATTAGAATATTCATACTAAATAAACGTCGTCACGAAAAGCCTCACATGGCGTTATAACGACGTATTTTCCTTTATTCTATCGATATTTTGACGCGTTTAACGCCCAAGCTCATTAAAGCGCCTTTCGAAGTGATTCGTCACTGAGACTTTGGTTTAGCCGATTAGTTTTGCCGCACCGGACGCGTAAGATGCTCAAACCCGACTTCTTTCAGAGCAAACTCCAGCGTACTTTTAATCACTTGGGGGCTGTCCATTATCAACAACCTGCGCAGCAGGTCCTCCGCCCAGCGCAATGAGATCGAGCGCAATACGGATTTTACTTTCGGCAGATTCACCGCATTCATAGACAGCACGTCATATCCCATCGCCGTTAGCAGAATGGCGCCGCCGGGATCACCCGCCAGCTCTCCGCATATGCTCGCTTGCTTCCCGACAGCATGGGCGTCGCAGGCAATCTTATACAGCGCTTGTAATACAGAGGGATGGAAAGAGTGATATAGCGATGCCACGCGAGGGTTGTTGCGATCCACCGCCAGCATGTACTGAGTCAGGTCATTGCTGCCTACAGAAATAAAGTCCACCCGTTCGGCAATTTCTTTGACCTGAAAAATTGCGCTGGGCACTTCAATCATTACACCTACTGGCGGCATCCGCACATTAGCGCCTTCTTCCCTGACCTCGTGGTAAACACGGTAGATCAGGTGCAATGCTTCCTCTATCTCTGAGATATTGGAAATCATGGGAAGCATGATGCGCAGATTATCCAGGCCTTCGCTGGCTTTCAGCATCGCCCGCACCTGCACCAGAAATATTTCCGGGTGATCCAGCGTCACGCGAATGCCGCGCCAGCCCAAAAAAGGATTCTCTTCACTGATAGGGAAATAACTCAACGCCTTATCGCCGCCCACATCCAGCGTGCGCATGGTGACCATGCTGGGCGCAAAAGCCTCTAACTGCTCGCGATAGCAATCCCGCTGTTCCTGTTCACTGGGAAAGCGGTCGTTGATCATGAAGGGCACTTCCGTGCGATAGAGCCCAACCCCTTCAGCGCCATGATTCAAAGAGCGTACAACATCGGTCATCAAGCCTGTATTGACCCACAATGTCATGTGGTGGCCATCTTTGGTGACGCAAGGAAGATCCCGTAGCTCTTCCAAACCCTTTGAAATCTGTTGCTCTTCCTCAACGATTGAGTTGTAGTAGCTCAGCAGCTCTGGAGAGGGATGGCTGTATATCTCACCGTTGTAGCCATCAATGATGATGTCTCTGTCATCCAGCTTGTTGATGGGCATATCTATAACGCCCATCACACACGGCAAGCCCATCGCCCTGGCGAGGATCGCCACGTGAGAGTTACCTGAGCCCTGCACCGACACCAGCCCCAACAACTTCTCGCGAGGCACCTCGCCCAACATGGACGGCGTCAGCTCTTCGCTCACCAGGATGGTGTTTTCTGGATAGTCGCGCTGCTCATCAATATGCTGTTTTTGCAGATAAGCCAGAACTCTCTGTCCCAGGTCTTTGATATCGACGGCTCGTTCCCGCAAGTAAGCGTCGTTAATCGCCTCGAAGTGACGCACGTATTCCTGCACAACAACTTTAAGACTGCCCTGAGCCCAGTTGCCTTCACGGATGAAATTTTTCACTTCGCCACTCAGCGCATTGTCATCCAGCATGCCCAGATAAACGTCAAATAAAGCCTGCTCCTCCGGCCGCAACTGCGTAGACAGACGCTCGCCCACCTCTTTGATATCTTGCCGCACCGCCGCAACCGCGGCGTCAAACAGCGACATCTCTGCTTCAATATCGGTGCAGGGCTTTTCCGGTACGGCTTTCAGGTCAGCGTGAGGAAATTTGACGACGCATTTACCGATAGCGACGCCTGAGGCGCCTGCAACGCCTTTAAAACAAATGTCCCGGGCTTTCTGACCGGTAAAGTTTAATCCGGAGATGATTCCCGTCGCTTCCCCATGGGCGATAACTGCGGCGAGTTGAGCGGAGATAGTTACCAGGAAGGCTTCTTCACTCTCATCAAACAGACGACTGGCCTGCTGCTGAACAACCAGCACGCCAAGGACTTTACGGTGATGAATAATTGGAACGCCGAGGAAAGATTTATACTTTTCTTCGCCGGTTTCAGGAAAATAACGATAACGGGGGTGGGCTGGCGCATTATGCAGGTTAAGAGGCTCTTCACGCACCCCCACCAACCCAACCAGACCCTCTGAGTGCCCCAGCTTAACCTTACCAATGGACTCGGGATTAAGCCCCTGGGTGGCCATCAAAATATAATGATTGGTCTCTGGATCCAGCAAATAGATGGAGCACACTTCCGTGTCCATCGACTCATGTACGCGCTTGACAATAAGCTCCAACGCCTCTCCCAGATTCGGAGCGGCGTTAACCTCTTGTACAATACTACGCAATACACTCAGCATAGGCGGGACGCTTCAACTTTCCTCACGCTTGAACAAGACCGGAGCGAACTCCCTCATCGCCCGTCGATACACCTCTCGTTTGAAGGATACTACCTGCCCGAGGGGATACCAATAGCTGACCCAACGCCAACCGTCAAATTCAGGTTTGTCCGTGTAACTCGTGCAGATTTCCGATTCATCCGCCAATAACTGCAGCATGAACCACTTTTGCTTTTGCCCCACGCACACGGGATGAGAGTCATAGCGAATCATTTTCTTCGGCAGGCGGTAACGCAGCCAGCCGCGGGTGCCGGCGACAATCTCAACAGCCTCAGGCGGCAGCCCTACCTCTTCTTTTAGCTCTCTGAACAGAGCCTCTTCAGGCGATTCGTCTTTCTTAATGCCGCCTTGGGGAAACTGCCAGGAGTCTTGTCCAATACGTCTGGCCCAGAACACTTCACCGCGAGGGTTGCACAGTATGATGCCGACGTTGGGACGGTAACCTTCAGCGTCTATCACGAACTGCCATCCTTATAATTTTTTTCAACATTGTTCCACAATTGAACAGCTGTATACAAATTAGCTTTACTTTAAGGGCTTTTAGCTAACTCTTCTAATAATATATTAGGATTTAGTCAATAAATAACAGAATGTCACCCTGAACGCCCGTCACGCCTCGTTTCCGCTACAGTTGGCCGCTACGGATCGATTTCCTTTATAGTGTACAATTCCCACGCCCATCACAGAGGAGTTTAAGCATTGGCTCTAGCTATTTTTGATCTGGACAATACTCTCATCGCCGGCGACAGCGACCACGCCTGGGGCGATTTTCTGGTTCACAGAGGAATTGTCGATCAGGAAGACTTCAAACGCGTAAATGACGAGTTCTATCAGGACTACCTTAAAGGCCAGCTGGATATATTCAAATACTTAGAATTCGCCCTAAGCCCGCTGACTCAACATCCTCTGGAGCAATTGCATCAGTGGCGAAAAGAATTCGTCGAAGAGTCAATTCGCCCCCTCCTGCTTCCCAAAGCGCTTGAGCTGCTCCGCAGCCATCGAGACAAAGGCGATTACCTACTTATCATCACCGCCACCAACCGCTTCGTCACTCAACCTATCGCCGATCTGCTGGAAGTCGATGAGCTGATCGCCACCGAGCCGGAGTTCATCAACAACCGTTATACAGGTAAAGTCAGCGGCGCCCCGAGCTATCAGGCCGGAAAAGTGACGCGTCTGCGTGAGTGGTTGCAGCACAACCCTTATGATCTGTCAGACGCCTACTTCTATAGTGACTCCCACAACGATATCCCTCTTCTGGAACATGTCGGCAACCCTGTTGTAGTCGATGGCGATGAGCGTTTATTACAAACTGCTCGCGAGCGCGACTGGGAAATCATGAGTCTGCGCCCATGAGCGTGGGCGGACGTCATCTTGCGATCCAGCTACTCTTGCTGAGCGTCGCATTAACCGCCTGCGATAAAAGCGCGGAACGGAATTCTTCCACTGAATCTCCAGCGCCGCAGCAGTCTACTACGCCAATCCCCTCACAAGAGCAGGCTGACGCCAAAGCGACGGAAGCAGCAGTAGTGTCGCCACTCTGGAGTGCGGCGACGGAAAAACATGACGCCGCCCTGCACGCGATAGAAAAGCTGAATCGCGGCCTACAAGACTTTATCAGTGCGCCAACGCCGGAGTCTCTCAACGAAGCCAGGGAAGATTGGCTGCAAGCGCATACGGTATTACAAGAGCTCAAAGTGTGGAGCCAGTTACCAGCGGCGAAAAACTACCTCAAGCACAAGGCGCCTGGTGCGCCGTATAACCGCGCTTCGCTTTTGGACGCTGCGCCGCTGCTGGGCGGGTACCTTGACGAAGTACCCGGCTATCCGAAAAGTGGACTGACCTATGCGGAAGACCTTGAGATAGACAACGCAACGTTAAGTGAGCAGCATCAGTTTGCGGACGAATACTATTTGGTTTACGGAATGCATCCGATTGAGTTCATGCTCTGGTCGCATAACGATCCTGCGCAACAGTCCGCTCGCTTTATCGTGAAGGCCGACGCGCCTGATACAGAGCGCCGGCGCGAGCTTTTGCGTTTGCAAGGTGAGCGTCTGGCGCAAGACATGACAGAGTTCTCCGCTGCCTGGCGCCCGCCTTCCGGGAGTATATTCCAAAAAGGAAAAAGTATGAGCCAGATGGAAGCCGTGCGCGAAGCAAACCCCTGGCTTATCGCCCTCATCGACTTTATTGACCGTGAAGTGGTCGGAGCCCTGAAACCGAAAGACGGTGAGCCCGGCTGGCGCTTTCAGGAGCATCTGGAGTTCAGTCAGGACGCAGCCCATTTTTGGCGCGGACGGATGAAAGCCATGCAGCCTTTTTTGACAGAGCCCGCATTGTTTACGGACGCCCAGACTCGCAGCAGTCTGAAAGAGCTTCGTCTCAAGCTGGAGGGCTGCCTGACGGCATTAAGCGCCACTGCCGAGGATAACGAAGAGCAGATCGCCATTTGCGAAAATCAGGCGCTGCAACTTCGGGAACAGATCATTATCCGGTTCGCCGGAAACTAAACCTGTTTTCTCTTGGCCGGATGACTCCGGCCACTATTCCCCAAGCAACCGTTACAAAGTCGGCGTAACGCGCAGCAGCATGGCCTTTATGTAGTCTGTCTCGGGTATCGCCGGGAGAATCGGGTGATCTGCGCCCTGCCCTCCCTGGAATATCAATTGCGCCGTACGGTCGACTTCTCGCGCCGACGCTCGCAGGATATCTCTCAAGCGCTCGGATGAAAGATGCATGGAGCAAGAAGCTGACATCAGCATACCGCCAGGAGCCGTCAATCGCAGCGCCATCTGATTCAAACGCTGATAAGCCCGCTCGCCTTGCTTTTGATCTTTGCGACGAGGTATCAGCGCAGGCGGATCGACAATCACAACGTCAAACTTTTCTTTTTCCTGACACAGATTTTCCAATGCATTGAAAGCATCTTCACGGATAAAACGGCATGGCGGATTATCCATCTGCAGGCGACAATTGCGCTGCGCCCATTCCAGAGCGCTTTCAGACGAGTCGACGAAAGTGACCGATTCCGCGCCATTGGCCAGGGTCTGCACGCCCCAGCCGCCGACATAACTGAACAGATCCAGCACACGCTTACCTTTCACCCAGGGAAACAAAGCGGCGCGATTGGTACGATGATCATAGAACCATCCCGTTTTTTGGCCGCCTTGGGCAGGCGCAGACATGGATACGCCATTCTCAATCACTTCCAGCGTTTCGATCTCCTCCCCAAAAAACTGGGTATAGCGCTCCAATCCTTCCACTTCACGCATCTTGCCGTCATTCTTCATAATCACAGTGCGAGCGGAGAAATTGTTTTTGAGAATATCGACGACATCGTCCTTGAACTGCTCCATTCCCGCTGTGGAGATTTGCGCTACGAAGTCGGCGCCAAAACGGTCGATCACCAAGCCAGGCAATCCATCGCTATCGCCAAACACCATTCGATAATGCGGGGTTCCGAATAGCTGGCGCCGCCACTCGTCCGCCGCCTGCATCCGCTTTTTCAGCAAGGAGCGAGAGAGAAACAATTTGGGACTGCGGCTGACTATGCGTGCGCAAATCAACGCATGAGGATTAGCAAAGGCCGCCGCCAGCGGTTTTCCCTTCGCGTTTTCGATAACGACCGGCTGCCCCGCCGCCAATTCAGTCAGTGGCGTTTTCTGAATATCGATTTCGTTGCTGTATACCCACAAATGCCCGCTACGAAGCCGCTTGTCGGCATTTTCTCGTAACCGCAATACGCCCGTATCCATATTCGCCCCTCATTAGTTGCTGCGCCGCTGGCGCTGGTGATTCGATGAAACGGCGCGGATTATAACTGATAAAGCCCCCTCGAAGCCGCTTAATATCGGTCAGGCCCGATATCTTCAACACCCCGGACTTTTTCAGTTGGGCTAAACTTATTTTTGCGGCGTCGCATCCGCTGTATTCACATAGGAGTCCTCATGAGCACCGAACTCAACGAAGAGCAGATCCAGCATATTCTGCAGGGAATAAAAATACCGCCACAGCCGCAAATCCTGGTGGATATTCAAATGGAACAGGTGATGCCTGATCCGGATATCAGCCGTATCGCCCAGCTGATCAGTCAGGATGTGGGACTCGCCGGCACCGTATTGAAGTTCGTTAACTCCCCCATGTTCGGCCTGTCCAACAAGATTGCCTCCATCGCCCAGGCGGTTTCTCTATTGGGCCTGAAAAGCGTGGTCAACATCATCAACGGCATTTCCATTAAGGGCGAGATGTCTGATGAGCATATCGTGGAACTCACTCGCTTCTGGGATACCGCCAACGATATTTCCAGCATCTCAGCCAATATCGCCAAGAAAATTGGTTATCAGTCCCCAGACGAGGCTTATATGCTGGGATTGTTCCACAACTGCGGCATTCCTTTGATGATTCAGCGTTTCCCAAACTATCTGCAAGTGGTTGAGGAAGCGTACAGCCAAGTCGATAAACGCATCACGGAGACTGAGAACGAGCGCCTTAACACCAATCACGCAGTAGTCGGGTATTACACCGCCAAATCCTGGAACCTGCCCAAACATATCTGCGAGGCCATTGCAGAGCATCACAGTGCGGAAAGGATTTTTGCCGACCGGGACGGCCGCAATCCAGAGAAAAAAACTCTATTGGCGGTGCTGAAAATATCCGAACATATCTGTGGTAATTTCCACGTGCTCGGCAGGCAATCGGAAGACCATGAATGGAACCGCATTCAAAAAGATGTATTGGAATTCGTTGGGTTGACCAACTATGACGTGGACGAGATGAAAGAGTCGTTTTCAGAAATGGGCGTCAGCGTCAGCAACTATCGCTAAACATTTGAGAATCACGCAGCGCCCGGGGCTATCCCCGGGCGCGAGCCAGACATTCGAGTCGGCGAATCAGCCTTCTTCCGCTTCACATTGCTCAGTGTAAGCTTCGGCGCCCATCATGCCTTCCAGTTCTTCCACATCGGCGATCTTGATTTTGAAGAGCCAGCCATCACTATAAGGGTCACTGTTAACCAGCTCTGGAGACTCTTGCAGCGCTTCATTGACTTCCACCACTTCTCCGGTCACCGGCGAGTAGATATCAGACGCGGCCTTGACGGACTCAACCACACCAGCGTTATCGCCTGCGCCCAGTTCCGCACCGACCTCAGGCAGCTCGACAAACACGATGTCACCCAATAAATCCTGAGCGTGATCGGTAATGCCTACAGTCACCACGCCGTTGTCTTCCAACAACACCCATTCGTGAGTGGGGCTGTATTTTAGTTCGCTTGGAACGCTGCTCATCTTTTGACCCTTCTTTGTCAATTCATTAGGTTAATATTCGGGTATTTTATACGGACATACGTAGGTTTGCGTTATTAAAATCCTTTTTATCGTCATTTCTGGATTGTAGACGATAGGAAAAAATTTACGATACTTGGCAACACCCGCTCGAAATCCTCGAACTCATGCGACCCGCCAGATTGCACCCAGAGCGCGCAGGCGCCGAACTTTAACGCCGCCTCACGATAATTCAAAGTGGCGTCACCGGTCTGCAGCAAGGTATAAACACGCTCTCCTGTAACCGGAGGTGGAGAATCCAGAGCCAGCAACTCATCCATGTGATGTGGCTCCAAGGTATACTCTTCGCCCGTATAGAGATTTTTATTTACCCCCAGATATCCTTCCAGCAGATCATAGGGTTTGACGGCGGGATTAATCAATGCCGCAGGAACACCATATTTATGGCGCAGATAAGCCGCATAGTAGCCTCCCAGCGAACTGCCAATCACTCCCAGCGGCTTTTCGCCATCAGCGAAGTACTCTCGCTCCAATCTCTCCATCGCCGCCAAAGGCGAATAATGCAGATCGGGAACGGCAAGTTCTACATCCGGGTAATATTTGGCGAGCCATTGCTGGCTGCATTGCGCTTTAAAAGACTTTGGAGAGCTGTTAAAGCCATGTAGATAAAGAATATAGGCGTGATTCATCAATACTCGCAAACAAGCGGGAGGTCATCATGACAATGGCAAAAGCCCATGCTCAATAGCCTTTGCTGGAAAGGTCCACCTCGAACTCTATGTGACTGGCGCGAACGACTGAGGTCTCCACCCGACCATCAGGATACAGCTTCAACCAGCGATATCCGGGCGCCAGGGTATCCACCGCGAAATCCTCGCTGTAAGGCTTGAATTGTACACAGGTGGATGGTGTCGCCAATAGCCGTACGCCGTTGCGCATCTGGTCATATTCCTGGTGAATGTGTCCCCAAAGTATCAGCCGAACATGTTCATAGCCGTCGATGACGGCGAAGAAATCGTCTCGGTTATGCAGCCCAATCGTATCCAACCACGCGCAATCCACATCGACGGGGTGATGATGAAAGCAGATGATCACGTGCTTGTCCTGATCTTTCTCCAGCTCCGCTTTCAACAACTGCAACTCTTTTTTGGCCAACTTGCCATATACCTTGCGCCGAACTGAAGAGTCGAGAAAGATCAGTTTCCAGGGGCCAAAAATTTTCACCTTGGCCAGACACTCAGGATTCCGCACCGCTTTGGCCATGACGCCCGGGTCATCATGATTGCCGGAAAACCAATAAACCGGGCACTGAAACGGCTGCATTTTCTCATGGAAGCATTCATACGCTTCCGTTGACCCATCCTGCGCAATGTCGCCAGTAGCAAGCACAAAGTCCGGGTTCTCATGATTTGCGCGCACAAGCGACAATACCGCGTCCAGACTACGTCGGGTGTTCATGCCCAATAGAGTGCCGTCCGGTTCCCGCCGCAGATGGGAATCAGTTACCTGAATAACGGTTAACGCTTGGTTTTTGTCTGACGCCACCTCATCATCCGCCGCAGTCTGAGTGAGTTGTTACGGGAAAATCCTTTTGCTTACTTATAAAAAATATATGCCGGATATGGACATTTTCCAGTTAGTCAGTCACATAATCATTGAAATTTGTGTTATTTCACAACAATCAGACACTTTTGGCCCGTCACCAGCTGTTTACTCGTCCCTGAATCAGCCGGCTAACATTGAGCCGGAGGGATTATAAGTCTCTCAGTTCTTCCGTCGAATGGCCATGGTGCAGACAATAATTCAGCCACTCGGAAAGAAACTGGTTTAGTTGCAGTTTTTCATCAGGCAAATGCATTTTGCCGTTAGGATAATCGTTCACCGCCTCTACGCGAGCATGATTCACGGCGCTGATGACTTCCGCCATACGCGCGTCGTGATATATCCGCACGGTTAACTGAGGGTTATTCACCCATCGACCAATTGCGTGAACCTGTTCCAAAAACAAGAGGTTAGTATAACGACTGGATTCCAGTACCTTTATACGGATTAACCCCAGATAGGCTGCATGATTGTGCAGCGAATAGGTGACCTCCGAGCCGGCTTCCCTATCGGCGACGAGCTTGCTCAGGCGAAAGTAATTCGCCTCGCAGATAGCTCCGAATTGGGCGATGTCTGGCACGTACCGTTGTTTCACGCATTCTCCTTCATAACTGAAGTCTTAATCATCATCTCATAAAAACTCGCGCCACTCCGCCAGCAATTGCTCACGGTTCAACTGCAGCCACTGTAACGCAATGATTCCCGCAGCATCCTTGATACGTCCGCGTTCCACCCATGCATAAGCCCGCTCACGGCTCACTACGTGCACGCGAATATCCTCCCCTTCATGGGGCAATCCATACAGCCCTTCAACCCCTTCCGCATTCACCAGACCGCAAAACAGGTCAATGGATTCCGAGCTTCCGCCAGGAGACGGCAGATAGTGGCGAATTTTTCTCAGCGCCTTCACCTCCAACCCTGCCTCTTCCTGAGCTTCGCGGCGCGCAACGCTTTCGGACGTTTCACCTTCCTCATTGATTCCCGCCACCAGTTCCATTAACCAGGGCGAAGAGCCTTCATACAATGCGCCAATACGAAACTGCTCACAAAGCACAACCTGATCACGCACAGGATCATAAGGAAGCATGCAGGTGGCGCCGCCGCGCACAAACAGCTCCCGACGAATCGGCTCAGACCAGCCCCCGGCGAACAATTTATGCCTGAGTTCGAGTTTCTGGATAGAAAAGAAGCCCTGATAGCCAGCCTGCCTGGAAATCACTTCCACATCGTCCTTACCAAATTGACTGTCCGCCGGCAGTTTCTGGGTATCCTGCTTCACCTTTCACCTCTCGCTCATAGTATCCGGATTACGTATCGCCCTATCTGACGCGAGTTTTCGCTGAGATAAGCGCAATCATTTCATGTTAAACCATTTTCGATTGCAATGGCTTTACGGCGTCTTATCCGGACTCAAGGCCACCAAGATTTGAGTTCATAGCGAGTAAGCAGTGTAGACCATGCCGCGCCACCTCACCTGAGCGCTATTGCGCAGAGCCTGTAAATAACCGAAGATACCGCCCCATGTAATCACCGTACACATACGTAATGATTTATTTCCACACTTCGTGATCTAATGAGACGCATTCTGCGTTAAACTGTGCGGCATTTTTAATTCATACGAATTTTCAAGTGTTTACTCCACACAACCCGGACTGTTAAAGAGGGGTGCCCGACGTTATGTTCCGACCAAGCAAATTGCTTATCTCAATCGGGGCGCTATGCCTTAGCGCCTCCACTCAAGCCATGGATCTCGCCACCGCCTACAATAAAGCCCTGCAATACGATTCTGAGCTGGCGGCCGCTTTGGCGGGAAGGAATGCGGAAGCAGAAAGTGTCATTCAAACCCGTGCAGGTCTGATGCCCAGCGTCGGCGCCGGCGCCAGCGTCGCCCACCACGATGTGGACACCCGGCTCACCCCGGATGACAGTTACGTCAGCCAGGGTGGCGAGGTCACATTGACCCAACCCTTGTTGAAGCTGGACACCTACTACAGCTATCAGGCCAGCAAATACTCCCGTAACCGCGCCGATGAAGACCTGCGCAGCGCAGAGCAGGATTTACTGTTCCGCACCGCCGACGCTTATTTCGGCGTACTACGCGCCTGGGACAACCTGACTACGGCCAAACGCGCGGAAGAAGCCTTTCAGCGCCAGTGGGAACAAGCTAAAGAGCGCTTTGAAGTCGGATTGATAGCAATCACTGAGGTGCATGAGTCCAAAGCGACCTATGACTCAGGCAAAGTCTCGCGCATAAACGCTCAAGGACAGCTGGACGTCGCATTAGAAAGCCTGCAACGTATTACTGGCGACTATACTGATACCGTACAGGTGCTTAGCGAAAACCTACCTGTTGTGCAGGTATCACCCGACTCTGCGGTGAAATGGGAAGAAACAGCCTTCGCCAACAACCCTCAGGTTTTAGCAGCCAGTTGGAGTGTGCAAAGCGCACAAAGTAGCGTTTCCGCACAAAAAGCCGGCCACTACCCGACTCTTGACGCAAAAGCGAGTTATGGCTTCAGTGAGTCCGACGGCCGTGGCGCTGCGGATGAACGCAGCAACGACTTATCCGTATCCTTGAACTTGTCCGTGCCAATTTACACTGGCGGGGCAACGCAATCCGGCGTGCGTCAGGCAAGTTATCGTCTGGAACAGGCTGAGCAGTCGTTGAACACCGCTCAGCGCAATATTCGTCTGCAGTTGCGTAGCCTTTACCGGACTCTGCAAACCAATATCGAATCGATCCAGGCTCGCAAACAGGAAATCATTTCTTCCGAGAGCGCCCTGCAGGCCACTCGGGCCGGTTATGATGTGGGTACGCGCAATATCGTCGAAGTTTTGGATTCAGAACGCCGCTATTACGCCTCCCTCAGCAACTACGCCAACGCGCGTTACGACTTCGTTCTGAACACGCTGTCGTTCAAGCAAACCGCTGGCGTTCTGTCTGTCAACGACATCAATGAGCTGAATAAGTGGTTGGCGGAGCCAGTCAACGTATTGACCCGTTAGTCTTCCGCAAGCATCAAAAAGCCGCACTGTGTTGCGGCTTTTTTATTTACTCTGACGATCAACGTTCAGGCGCGCGCCGCAGAACGCCATCCAGCAGCCGATCCAGGGCTCCTCGATTATCATTAACGACTGTAGACGCCGCCTCGCCCATACGGAGCCGGGCAGCTTCATCGTCACACAGCGCTGATAAAACGTCTCCCAGCGTTCCCCTCTCAACGAAACGCAATCCCTGCGCCTGCGCCAGCTGCGCACAGATATCCGTAAAATTGAACACGGCCGGCCCCATCAGCACAGGTTTACCCACCGCCGCGGGCTCCAAGGGATTATGCCCTCCCGTATCGACCAGACTTCCGCCGACAAAAGCCAAGTCGGCGGCGGCGTAAAAGCGCAGCAGTTCCCCCATGGTGTCGCCGAGCAAAACCTGCGTCTCCGGGGTTACTGTTGCATTACTGCTGCGCCTGACCATACTTAGCCCCGCCCGCAGGATATCCTCGCCCACTTTATCGAAACGCTCAGGATGTCTGGGAACAATCACCAGGAGCGCATCAGGACGATGCGCCAACAGTTGTTGATGCGCCGCCAGTATTGCAGCGTCTTCGCCTTCATGGGTGCTTCCGGCCACCCACACGAAGCGTTTTGATCCACCCCAAGCTTCTCGAAGCGCCAAGCTCTGTCCGCGCAGCTCTTCGCTCACGCTGATATCGAATTTAATGCTGCCGGTAACGCTGAGATGCTCCTGAGGTAAGCCTAAATCCATAAAACGAGCGCCATCCGCAGCGTTTTGCGCCGCCACCCAGGACAGCTCCTGCAGCATTGGTCGCGTTATAGCGGAGACTTTGCCATATCCCCTGGCTGAGCGCTCAGAAAGCCTCGCATTGGCCACCATTGCCTGAATGCCCTGCTTGGCGCACAGCGCAACCCAGTTGGGCCATAACTCCGTTTCCATAATGATCAGGGCGCAGGGATTCAGGCGGCGCAAAAAACGCTTAATAGGACCAGGAAGATCATAAGGCGCGTATACATGAAATACGCGATCGCCAAATAGCGCCTTCACCCGCTCCGAGCCAGTAGGCGTCATGGTGGTTACGACAATAGGGCGTTCTGGATGCTCCTCCAAAAGGCGATTCACCAACAGCGCCGCCGCAACCGTTTCACCAACAGAGACACTGTGGACCCAGAGCGGTCGTTGTGCGAACGACGGCGCTTTGAACCATCCTAAACGTTCCCGCCAACGTAACCGATAGGCCGGCGCCGCGCGACCTCGCCAGTACAGACGGGCTAGAATTAGAGGAAGAATCAAATAGTAAATGAATGTGTAAAGGAATCTCGCCATGTCGCCGCTCTTTCAATCCAGAGGCGAGTTTAGCACAGCGCTGAAGGAGCAATCAGGGTTTTAAATCTTGTTCATGATGCTCGCGGCGGGTTTGGGTTCGGTCTGACGAACGGCTATAATGGCGCGCATTTTTCGTAATGGAGCCACCGAATGGCAGAAACTCTAGAGACAGATGTCGTCATTATCGGCGGGGGAATCGCTGGGCTATGGCTGAACTATCGGCTTCGCAAAGCGGGCTATAGCACGCTGCTATTGGAAAAGAAAACCCTGGGGGGCGGACAAAGCGTGCGTTCACAGGGCATTATTCATGGCGGCGCAAAATACACCCTCAACGGAGCGCTAACCACCGCCGCTAACGCCATTTCGGAAATGCCGGATCGCTGGCGCGCCTGCCTCAAAGGCGAGGGAGACGTGGATCTCAGCTCTGCGCGCGTGCTCTCAGAATATCACTATATGTGGTCGCGCGACCGCCTGGTCTCCAAGCTGACCGCGTTCTTCGCCAGCAAGGCCGTACGCGGCAAAGTTTCTGGAGACGCAGCCATAGAGCGTCCCGCCGCATTCAATACGCCAAACTTCCATGGCAACTTCTATGCCCTGAACGAGTTAGTGCTGGATGTTCCCACTGTAATCAATGCGCTAATCACACCATTTAGCGATGGCATTCTCCAATATGATTGCACTCAGCCTGGCACATTAGTTCAGGACCAAGGGGAAATCGTGGAGATGCATCTGGTCGGCAAAAACAAGCGCGTGCGGGTCAAGGCCAAGCGCTTTATCCTCGCAGCGGGAGAAGGCAATGAAAGCGTCCTGCACGGCGCGCAACTGCATCGCCCTGCCATGCAACGCAGACCCCTGCACATGGTGATCGTGCGCCATCAGTATCCGCACCCTGTTTACGCGCATTGCATTGGCGCCGGCTCCAAGCCGTTACTGACCATCACTACCCACTACATGCAGGACGGCCAGCCCGTCTGGTACTTGGGCGGCAATCTGGCGGAAACCGGAGTTGAGCTCGACCGCGAAACGCAGATCAATTCCGCCAAAACCCTGGTGAAAGATCTTCTCCCCTGGATTGATCTTGGCGAATCCCGCTGGTCCAGCTTCCTGATACACCGCGCGGAACCTCAGCAAAAAGGCATGCTGCGTCCGGATACGGCGTTCGTTCACAGCGAAAAGAATATTCTGACCTGCTGGCCAACCAAACTGGCGTTGACGCCCAATCTGGTCGACACCGTCATGGCGCAACTGCAGGCGGACGGCATTGAGCCCGGAACGCCAAGCGACCTGGGGGCGTTAGGCTTCCTTCCACGCCCCGGCATCAGCGCGCCAGTGTGGCAGGAGATGCTGTCATGAAATACCGCCCGCTTGGCGACACCGGCATCGAAGTCAGCCTGCTAGGCTTAGGCACGGTTAAACTGGGACGCGATCAAGGCGTAAAGTACCCCACCGCCTTCAAAATTCCCGATGATCAGCAAGCTCTGGCGCTGATCGGTTTGGCGGAAGACCTGGGAGTAAACCTGATCGATACGGCGCCGGCCTACGGCTCCAGCGAGACCCGCCTGGGCGGACTGCTGCAAGGCCGTCGCCAGCGCTGGGTGATTTGCAGCAAAGTGGGCGAAGAGTTCGTTGATGGGCAGTCCTATTTCAACTTCACGCCGGAACATACCCGAATGAGCGTCGAGCGTAGCCTGCAACGGCTGCGCACCGACTATATCGACATCGTGCTAATCCATTCCGATGGCGACGACATGGCGATTCTGCAGAAAGAAGGCACGCTGCAAGCCCTGGCGGAACTAAAGTCTAAAGGAATGATTCGCGCCATCGGGCTCTCAGGCAAGACCGTGGAGGGCGGCATCGCCGCTCTGCAACAAGGCGATGTCGCCATGGTGACTTACAACCTGGAGCATCAGGAAGAAAAGCCCGTACTGGACTATGCGCAAGCGCATCAAAAGGGAGTATTGATCAAAAAGGCGCTGGCCAGCGGCCATATCTGCGTCGGCCCCCATGAAGATCCATTGCGGAAAAGCATGGAGTTCGTATTCGCCCATCCCGGCGTATCCAGCGCCATTATTGGCACCATCAATCCTGAGCACTTCAAAGAGAACGTCCGCGCGCTACCGGTGTAACGATAGCGCGCGTCGTTCCCAATCGAATTTCCTTACCCCTGCGCCAGCAGGCTGCGCAAATCGATAATCGCCGCATTCGCTCTGGAGATGAACGACGCCATAGTCAGCGAGTGGTTGGCAAGTACGCCAAAGCCGCTGCCGTTCAGAATGACCGGACTCCAAACCGCTTCCTGAGTCGCCTCCAGCTCCACGATAATCTGACGCAGACTGACCACCGCGTTCTTATCCCGCAGCACATCGCCGAAGTCCACCTCAATGGCTTTGAGTATGTGAATCAACGCCCAGGCGGTGCCACGCGCTTCATAAAAGACATCGTCGATTTCCAGCCAGGAGGTCTTCAACTCCACTTCGCCCTGCCCCGGCGTTGACTGCTTCGCCGACTTGTCGCCAGCCAGCGCCATATCCAACTGCCGTTTGCCGACGCTTTCACTCAGGCGTTGCGACAAGCTGCCAAGACGCGTCTCCACATCAGACAGCCAGTTACGCAGGTTATCCGAACGGGCGTAAAACTGTGCGTCAGGCTTGTTTGGATCGGACAAACGGTTCAAATAACTGCGCAGCGCTTTCAATCCTCGGCGGTATTCGTCCTCAGTAGAGGGAATCACCCAGGAGCGGCTGTCAAAGTTAAACTGAGGCTCCGCCACTGTTAGGTCGCGGTCTTCCGTCGACTGACTTTGCGAACGGCTGATATCTTTACGCAAGGCGCGGCTCAGGTCTCTGACCTGAACCAGCACGCCATATTCCCAATGGGAAATGTTGTCCAACCATAGGCCGGGTGGGAATACATCGTTGGAAATATAACCGCCCGGCTTTTCCAGTAAGGTGTCGACCAAGGTGATAAGCGTCGCCGTGGTCGTGCTGCCGACGACCAGCGGACGGTTCTGATCCGTCACCACGCTTCTGGCGTTGGGTCCCACCTCAAATAGCTCTGGTTCAGAGCTCCAGTACCAACCCACAAATAATGCGACGACTAAATATACTCCCAGAGCGCCGCCAATCAATTTAGCCAAAAAACCACCTCCCACGTAATCGCCGAGTTCTTCTCCGCGTTCATTAAAAAAGTCTTTTATCGCCTGCCACATAGATATTGCCGCTCCTCGCAATCTTCAAGCTCCGCCGCTCACGGCGCCGCCATATGTGGCGGGCTTTCCTGAGGCCGAAAGAGATAATATCCCATTGCGCCGTCCACCCCGAGCTGCACCAGACTGTCCCAGTCGTCCTGGGACTCGACGCCCACCCCAATGACTTTAATGGCCTGTGAGTGCGCAATCTGCACGATGGAGCGCAAATAAAACTGATGCCCCTGATCTTTGTGTATATTTTTCACCAGACCCGGGTCGATTTTGATCATATCCACCGGACAACTTTTCAAATATCCGAACGGCATACCGGTAGAGCCGAATCGGCTGATGACGATACGGAAAGCCAGTTCATTACGCAACTGTAACAGACGATCAAACGCCGCCCAGGCCGCCTGCAATGCGTGCTCGGAAACTTCCAGCAGCAAGCGCGGACATTGCGCGGAAAAACGATGCAATATCGCACCAACCAGATCAGCGAACTCAGTCGACTGCATACTGGATACCGCCAGACTGACGCAAAACGCAGCATCCTCATGATGCTCCGCCAATCTTGTCAGCGCATCTTCCAACACTTGCGCATCCACTTTCAGCGCCAGGTTAAAGCGGTCCGCCATAGGGAGAAATTCCGCCGCCGCCAACACTCTTCCCTCCATGTTCATGCGCACAAGCGCCTGATGGAACAGGAAGCTCCGAGAGTCGTCGCTCAGAACTGGCTGAAAGTGCAAGTAGAATCCTTTATCCGCCAGTGTTGACAACAATAAGGATTGCCACTCGGTCGCCATAAGCGGTTTCTGACCTGCTTCACGCCCGCTACTGCGTCCTTTGCGCCACGCATTCGTGCATGATTTTTGCGCCACCCGCATCGCGAAGTCCGCCACCGACAGCACCTGCGCCAAGGGCGTTCGCCCCTCTGTATTGACCACCCCAATGTGGAGACGATTGGAGCCGCCCCAATTTTTAATCAACGGCAGCGACGTCAATCTCTCCAGCAAGCGCTCCGCCACGGCTTCCGCGCGACTGTCCGTCAAGCCGCTGAGAAAAACGGTGAAGCAACCGCCGCCACGGCGACCCACATAACTGCCGATATGCGACAGGCATTCGTCATGGATGACTTCCGCCATTTGCTTGAGCAGCGCATCCCCCTGTTCTCTTCCAAACTGATCGTTGTACTCAGACAGGCCTGACAGCTGCGCCAAGAGCAACGCGCCAACACTGTCCCCATCGTCTCCCGCCAGCGCCGCCTGTAAGCGATTATCAAAGGACTGCCGGTTCAGCACGCCAGTGACGGAATCCAGCAGCGCCAATTTGCGCAGCGACTCGATCGTGGCCACCTGCTCTTCAAACGAACGTCGCAAATGGTCCGCCATGCTGTTGACCGCCAACGTGACTTTCGCCAGTTCACGAGTGCCAGGAATTGGCAGCGAGACATCAAAGTGTTTGTCTTCAATCCGATGCGCCGCTTGCTCCAGCCGCTGCAAAGGGCGCAACAGACTGCTCAACAGCAAATGGAAAGCCGCAAATGCAAAAACAGTCACAACCGCAAACCAGGCCAGTTGATTACGCAACGTCGCCCACAGCTCTCGATAGGCGATGCCTGGGTCGCTTTGCACCATCAAACGGCCGACCGGGCGCCAACCCGCGATAACCTCCGCTTCTCCTACCGGAGCCTGCAGGTCGAGCCAGCGCACAAACCATTTGGGTACGCCTTCCAAGTCCTTGGAGCTGGTTCGCGCCACAACAGAACGCCCTTCCTGGTCCAGAATGCGTATGCCTTGATAAGCGCCAGAGTCAAAGATGGCGTCAACCATGGAAGACGCAACCACCCAGTCCTGCGGGTCCGCCACGTGAGAAACGGACAAACCCAACGATGTGGCGGAGTCTCTGGCGTGAGACTGTAGCTGATCCTGCAGGTACAACTTCTTCTGCCACAAATTAAGGCCGAACACGCCCCCTAACAAAATCAGCAACATCGTGGAGATCAGACCCAGCATCAGCACTTTGATCGATCGTTTGTCACGCAATGCTTTATTATTATCAGTCATGGCGACTCCGTCGGATTTGATCACAGATTCAGCGCTTTCCGCCCAAACCACCCGCAGTTGACGCTTAAAGGTTTGCGCTACTACACAAATGCACAAGAATTTACATACACATACAGTTTACGACTATATTTAAATAAAATTGCCAAACTATACTGAAACTTATATCAATACGTCCTGGCTTGAATTTTGTACTTGTAAATCAGGCGCATAGAAGAAAGACAAACTGGTTGCAACCACTAATGGAAGCGGATTTACCCTCTCTATGACCATAGAAAGTCAACGGGACAAACTCAAGCAGCACTTCGCCGGTCGCGTAACGACACAGGCGCGCATTGTCCTGGAAGCATGGCAACAGTTGAAGCAAAGGAACTGGCAGGACAAACAGTGGTTTTCCGATTTCCAGCTTGCAACCGATAAATTAGGTCGTTACGCAGCCCGTTTCGACATGACTGATCATCTGTGTATAGCGCAGTCGATCAACACCAGTCTCAAGAGCATCAGCCTGCGTAAAACCCCCGTCACTACTGCAGATATCCTTGCAGTGGAGCAGCAGGTTATGCAGTTGGCGACCGTCACCCAGCGCAAAACCGATCGCACCGACAGCAGCGCCAACCGAACCTATTTACGGTCACCGATCTATCTGGCCCTGAATCAGAAAGACCTGGCCCAGCGCATCGCTCAACAAATGCAGTTTTTTGGCTTTCGTGGCGAATTGTATTCCTCTCACGACACCCTGCAGGCGGCGACGCAGAAAAACAAACCTGAAACCATGATTGTCGACGTGGACTTTGGCGGCGAGAAAAATGCCGGCATCGAGTTGATTAAACGCATTCAGGGCAATCATGAAACGCCCATCCCCGTCATGTTCATCTGCCCACGTGAGGGTGATATCCAAACCCGCCTGGAGGCTGCGCGCTGCGGAGGCGAGGAGTTTGTAGAACGCACGCTGGACGCAGCGCAGCTGATCGAGAAAGTGGAGACTTACACTCGCTCCAGCGCGCATGACCCCTATCGCATCATGGTGGTGGATGATTCCAGAGCCCAGGCCGCATTTATGGAGAGCACTCTGCGCAAAGCGGGCATGACATCCAAGATCATCACCGACCCGATGCAGGTTTTGATCGCTCTGGAAGAGTTCTCTCCTGAAATCATCATCATGGACATGTACATGCCGGGCTGCACCGGAACAGAGCTGGCCAAAGTAATCCGGCAGCAGGACAAGTTCGTCAGCGTCCCGATTATTTATCTGTCCGCGGAAGACGACATCAACAAGCAGTTACACGCGATGAGCCTCGGCGGTGACGACTTCCTGGTGAAACCAATCAATCCTCGACACCTGATCGCCACAATTCACAACCGCGGGCGGCGGGCGCGCACATTGCACGCCATGATGATCCGCGACAGCCTGACCGGGCTTTACAATCACACCCATACGTTGAATCTGCTCAGCATGGAGATCAACAAGGCGAAGCAGACCGGCGAACCGCTCAGCTTCGCCATGATGGACATCGATTACTTCAAGCGCATCAACGACACCCACGGCCACCCCGTTGGCGACAGAGTGTTGAAGAGCATGTCCCTGTTCCTGAAACAGCGACTGCGGAAGACTGACCATATCGGCCGTTACGGCGGAGAGGAGTTCGCCGTGGTGCTCCCCAACACAGACGAGTGCGACGCCAAAAATATGATGAACGACATTCGCGAGCGTTTCGGAGAACTGATGCACCCCACCGAAGAAGACACGTTCAAGGTGACGTTCAGCTGCGGCATCGCCGCATATCAAGCCGGCAACACCCAACAGGTGCTGGCGCAAAAGGCGGATAAGGCGCTGTATGAAGCCAAACACGCAGGCCGTAACTGCGTAAAAGTGTTCAGGTAGGCTCAAAGGCTCTGAACTCGCCGGTTTCCAGACATCGTGGAAACCGCCTACAACAATGCGCTTATTGTGTTTTAAACAGAAGTATCAAGAATAGTTCACAGGATTGGGTTAAATTGCCGTTGTCGCCGTCATCAAGACGGCGACCTCAAAATTCCCGCTAAGTATGCGAACACCCTGTTTTTACTAGAAAAAACGCGTCAACTCTCTCCAGCGCAGCGCTACTACCAAAGTATGACCGCAAAGTGCGGCAATCTGCTTGAATATAGTAGACAAAAGAGTCAAACTTCCGAAATCTTGCTTTTACTACACCTTAAATATCCGACAGATAAGGACAAGACGCCATGGCAAGCATTCTAGTGTTGCACGGCCCTAATTTGAACTTATTGGGAACGCGCGAACCGGAAATTTATGGCGCAGAAACTTTAGACGATATTAATTTCCGCCTGACGGAAATCGCCAGGCAAGCGGGCCACCATCTGCTGACGCTGCAAAGCAATGCAGAGTACGAATTGATTGATCGCATCCATGAAGCCAAGAAAGAAGGCGTGGATTTCATCATCATCAATCCAGCGGCCTTTACCCATACCAGCGTGGCGCTGCGCGACGCCCTTCTCGGCGTTGGCATTCCTTTCATTGAGACGCATTTGTCCAATGTGCACGCCCGTGAGGCGTTCCGCCACCATTCCTATTTCTCCGATGTCGCCGTCGGTGTGATATGCGGATTCGGCAGCCAGAGTTATGAACTCGCTTTGCAGGCCGCCTTTTCAAAGATTACCGGAAAATAAATTACGAGAGCCTATGATGGATATCAGAAAAGTAAAAAAACTTATTGAACTGATTGAAGAATCAGATATCGCCGAAATCGAAATTAAAGAAGGCGATGATTCCGTACGCATCAGCCGTCGTCTGGCTGGCGCCGAGCCTGTATACGTTTCCGCCGCGACAATGGAAGCCCGTCCGGCCGCCGCCCCTGTTTCCGCTGCAGCGCCTGCCGCAGAAGCCGACGCAGGACCTCAATATAACGGTCATCTGGTCAAGTCGCCCATGGTTGGCACCTTCTATCGCGCGCCATCCCCTTCCGCGCCAGTGTTTGCTGAAGTTGGACAAACCGTCAAAGCCGGCGACGTACTGTGCATTGTCGAAGCAATGAAGATGATGAACCAGATTGAAGCGGACAAGTCCGGCACGGTTGAAGCCATTCTGGTGGAAAACGGACAACCGGTGGAGTTTGACCAGCCGCTGTTCTCGATTGTTTAAGAGCCCCCATCCGGACTCTTCCCGCCCAGCGGGACATCCTGATCATTCCGGCGCAAGCCGGACGGCAATGTTTTTTTAGGGTACTCCTACCATGTTGGAAAAAGTGCTTATCGCCAACCGAGGCGAAATTGCGTTACGCATCCTGCGCGCCTGCAAAGAGTTAGGCATTAATACCGTAGCGGTGCACTCAAGCGTGGATCGCGACCTGATGCATGTACGGCTGGCGGACGAGTCGGTTTGTATCGGCCCGAACAGCCCCACAGACAGCTACCTGAATATCCCCGCCATTATCAGCGCGGCGGAAGTGACTGACAGCGTGGGTATTCACCCGGGCTACGGCTTTCTGGCGGAAAACGCCGATTTCGCCGAGCAGGTGGAGAAAAGCGGCTTCGTCTTTATCGGTCCCAAGCCAGACACTATTCGCTTGATGGGCAACAAAGTCTCCGCCATCCAGGCCATGCGCAAAGCGGGCGTGCCGACAGTACCGGGCTCTGACGGCCCCATCACTGAAGACAAAGAACGTACGCTGGAAGTCGCTCGTAAAATCGGCTATCCAGTCATCATCAAGGCCGCTTCCGGCGGCGGCGGACGCGGTATGCAGGTGGTCAACAGCGAAGCTGCGCTGCTTAACGCGATTCAGTTGACGCAAAGCGAAGCCAAGGCCGCTTTTGGCGACCCCACTGTTTATTTAGAGAAGTTCCTCGACCGTCCCCGCCACATTGAAGTACAGGTTTTGGCCGACGGACAGGGCAACGTCATCCACCTGGGCGACCGCGACTGCTCCCTGCAGCGCCGCCACCAGAAAGTTCTAGAAGAAGCCCCCGCGCCGGACGTTGATCCTGAAGCCCGCGCCGCCACGCTGAACTCCTGTGTGCAGGCCTGTCTGGACATCGGCTACCGAGGCGCCGGGACGTTCGAGTTCCTGTACCAGGACGGACGTTTTTACTTCATTGAGATGAACACGCGCGTTCAGGTTGAACATCCTGTTTCAGAGATGATCACCGGCGTCGATATCGTGAAAGAACAGTTGCGCATCGCCGCGGGCATGCCCCTGTCCATCAAGCAGGAAGACATCCAGTTCCGCGGTCACGCCATCGAGTGCCGCATCAACGCGGAAGATCCACGAACCTTCGCACCCAGTCCCGGGACCGTAACGCATTACCACGCCCCAGGCGGCAACGGCGTGCGTGTTGACTCCCATTTATATAGCGGATATAAGGTTCCCCCTTATTACGACTCACTGATCGGCAAGGTGATTTGCTGGGGCTCCAACCGCAACAACGCGCTGGATCGCATGAACAATGCTCTGGATGAAATGCTGGTGGAAGGCATCAAAACCAACATTCCTCTGCACCGCCGGTTAGTGACCGACGCAGGCGTACGCCGTATGGAGTACACCATTCACTATCTGGAAAAGCTGTTAAAAGCTTGATTTGAGGAACACATGTGTCCTGGTTACAAGTAAAAGTCTTAACTGATGAAGCCGGGGCGGCCGCTCTGGAGCAGATTTTCGAGGGCCTTGGCGCCCTCTCCGTCACCATGCTCGACGCCGCCGACGATCCTGTTCTTGAACCTGACCTTGGAACCACTCCCCTGTGGCGCAACACTCAGGTCGTTGCGCTTTTCAGCGCTGACACCAGCGCAGAAATGGTCCGTGAGCAATTGGAACGCAAACAGATTGCAGCGGCGGATATTGAGTGCGAAGTCATTGAAGACCGCGACTGGGAAAGAGAGTGGATGACCCACTTCCACCCCATGCGCTTTGGCTCCCGGCTTTGGATTTGTCCAAGCTGGGGAGAGCCCGAAGATCCAAACGGCGTCAACTTATTACTCGACCCCGGTTTGGCTTTTGGCACCGGCACCCACCCCACGACCGCGCTTTGCCTCACATGGCTGGATAGCCAGAAGCTGCAAGGCAAGCAGGTTATCGATTTTGGTTGCGGCTCCGGCGTCCTTGCCATCGCAGCCTTGTTGCTGGGAGCGGACCACGCCACCGGCACGGATATCGACCCGCAAGCTTTGGAAGCCAGCCGCGACAACGCCGAGCGCAATAGCGTCAGCGAAGGTCTGACTCTGCACTTCCCGGAGCAAATGCCGGAGATGCGGGCGGAAGTCGTTATCGCCAATATCCTGGCGAATCCCTTGATCAGTCTGGCGCCCAAACTGGCCGCGCTTACCCTGCCCGGCGGCTCTATCGCTCTGTCCGGCATACTGAAAGATCAGGAAGAAGCCGTGGCGGAAGCCTATCGCAATTACTTCGAACTGGACCCCACCGAGTACAAAGAGGACTGGGTCCTGATCAGCGGTAGACGCTTGCCATATTGATCGCCAATCCGGCGTTTTTTCAAGACGCCGGTTAGCCACTCCCGCGATAGACAGCCCCCCTTCGCTAGGCGACAATGGAGCGCGAAGTTGCTCTTGCAAATAGGGAACAATTCATTCATTTTTAAACAACTTTGCGAATGTGCGACAATCTCGGCGCCCCATTTGCTAGAACACCCCTAACATAGAGTTGGTCTACATTTAACTACTGACGCAGTTTTTTCCAGGAGGCGTTTTGCTCACTCGCTGCCCACATTGCGCTGCAAGTTTCAGGGTTACTGATAAACAGCTGCAAGCCGCCCATGGCAAAGTAAGATGCGGCGCTTGCATGAAGGTATTCAACGCAGCGGAGCATTTGATGTCTGACAGCGCTCCAGCGCATGTGGACCCAACTCCCGTTAAAGCGCCACCTCCCAGACCAGCCAGACAATCGACAGCGGCTCCCGCGCCGAAAGCAGCGGCAAAGCCCAAAGTTGAGCCCAGCGTAAAAGAAAGCGCTGCAAAAGCCTCTTCTTCAATTATCACACCGCTCACAGCGATGGACCCAGACGACGATCTTGGCGATCTGACTGACGCGTTAGTCGCCGCGGGGGACGATGATGACGAGTTCATATTTCAGGATAACCCGGAAGAGGACAAAGACGACGAAGGCTATTCCGGCGGCATGTTTGATCAGAGTGAATTGAGCGACAGCTTCAGGGAGCTTGATCGAGGCGGTTCCAGCGCCAAACGGGAATTTGAAACGCCGGATGAACCGGAAGAAGAGGAAGCCACTGACGAAAGCTGGGCCGAACAGATGCTGCGTGAGCTAGAGCGCCCAGGACAAGCACCTCCTCCACCGCCCGTTCAGGAACCAAAGCAAGAAGTTAAAAAGGCAGCGCCCAAAGAGGCGTTGAAAGTCGAGCCGACTCCACCGCCCAAACCAGAGCCGGCGCCCCTCCCCGCTGCACCGGAGCCAGAACCGGAATACGAGAACTATCCTGAGTTTGAAGCGCCCATGCACGCGGAGCCTCCCTCCCAATTCCACGGGTTACGCGCAGAACCGATCAGTATCGATCACTCATATGAGCAAAAAGCGTCACCCGGCGTTTTAAGCAAAATCATGTGGACCTTCGCCAACCTGTTGTTGGTGGTGTTCCTGGTTTCACAGTTGGCGTGGTTCCATTTCGATAAGCTGGCCCGCTATGACCAACTGCGCCCCTGGTACGCCAAGGCATGCGAAGTCATCGGCTGCACCCTGCCTTCTCTATATGACGTGGGCCAGATTCGTAGTCAGAACCTGGTGGTGCGCAGTCACCCATTGGTTAACAAGGCGCTGATCATTGACGCTATCATCACCAATCAAGCCAGTTTTGCGCAGCCCTTCCCAAATATTTCGCTGAACTTTTCAGACATTAATAACAACGTCATTGCCCATCGCATTTTCACGCCGCTTGAGTATCTGTCCGGTGAAGCCAAGGACATGACGCAAATGCCGTCGGGCGCGCCTGTACATATCACTCTGGAAATCCTTGATCCAGGCAAGCAGGCGGTCAATTACACTCTCGACTTCATCTCTGCATTATCCGGCCCGGCGCCCACCCAATAGAAAGGCGCCGGAAGCTACAAGCCACTGCAATTAAAACCGATAGAAACAAGCGCGATTTGGACTTGACTCGGTGGCCAAGTTCTAGAAATAGGCCATTTAACCTATACGCCTCGTCGTTATGATTAACGAATGATCAACATATTGAGATTTGGGATAAAAAATACTCTATTTTTAAAATTTCAAGTCTTTCCCGGCATTAATCATCTGAGTATCATAGGCACCCCTATCCAGGGCGAACACTTTTTAGTCATTTCTTATGACCAGAGCGGAAGCGGCCGTGAAAATTGGACCCTATGAGTTGCGTAACAATTTGATACTGGCCCCGATGGCTGGAGTGACCGACCGCCCCTTCCGGCTGCTATGCCGTAGTCTGGGCGCAGGCCTTGCAGTATCGGAAATGATGGCTGCGAATCCGGATCTGCGAGACACCCGAAAATCCAGATTACGTATGGATCACGACGGCGAAGGCGAGCCCATTGCGGTGCAAATCGCCGGCGCCGAGCCGGAGATGTTGGCCGAAGCGGCGAGATACAACGTCGAACATGGCGCGCAAATCATCGATATCAACATGGGTTGTCCCGCTAAAAAGGTCTGCAACAAAGCGGCAGGCTCAGCTTTGTTACGAGATGAAGCCCTGGTGAAAGATATATTGACGGCTGTGGTAAGCGCTGTCTCTGTGCCGGTGACATTGAAAATACGCACCGGATGGAGTCGGCAAAGCCGGAACGGGGTGACTGTCGCCCGCATTGCGCAGGATTGCGGCATACAATCACTCGCTGTGCACGGCAGAACCCGCGAGTGCAAATACGAGGGAACGGCGGAGTACGACACTATAGCTGAGATCAAACAGAGCGTTTCCATTCCGGTGGTGGCCAACGGCGATATTACCTGTGTTGAGCAAGCCAGGCATGTGCTGGATTACACCGGCGTCGACGCTTTGATGATCGGCAGAGGAGCACAGGGGCGTCCCTGGATTTTCCGTGAAATCGAACACTTTATCGCTACCGGAGAGCGCTTACCGGAACCGCCAATGGATGAGATTAAGCAGATACTCATCGGTCATATTAACGCGTTACACGAGTTTTATGGTGACTACCAAGGCGTCCGCATCGCACGCAAGCATGTGGGCTGGTATCTGCAAACCGCAAATATTGGGGCCATTTTCAAGTCACAATTTAATCGTTTAAACGATGCTCAAGCGCAGCTGGATGAACTCCATCACTTTTTTGAGCATCTGAGTATTGAAGGAGAGGAAAAAGCCGCATGACTACAGAATCTATCGTTACAACAGAAACCGGTTCTGGAGCTAATAATTTACTGACCGTGGAGCAGTCGGCCACTCAAACCATGACTTTGCGCGATAGCGTTGATCAAGCGCTGGCGAACTACTTCGCGCAACTGGACGGAGCTCCCGTCAAAGACGTCTATCAAATGGTGCTTTCCGAAGTTGAAGCTCCCCTGCTTGAGCAGGTGCTGAAATACACCCGCAACAACCAGACCAAGGCTTCTGTCCTGCTGGGCTTGAACCGCGGCACGCTGCGCAAGAAGCTGAAGCAGTACGATCTGCTGTAATCGCTGAATCACACATCTTTTAAGAGAGGGCTCGCCGACATTTCTCATCCAACTCTGAAATGTCCGGTACAAGAGCCCTCTTTTGTTTTTTGCGCAACAGGCTAAGCTTTTTTACGCTAGGGTCTGTTGGCGTTTCGGTAACTGACCCTGATAATTCTGCACTAAGGCAAGAGATCAACTTATCATGTCCAGCCCAGATAATGTGAAGATCAAACGAGCGCTCATCAGCGTTTCCGATAAATCCGGCATCGTCGAATTCGCCAAATCCCTGGCTGATCTCGGCGTGGAAATCCTGTCCACCGGCGGTACGTATAAATTATTGCAGCAGGAATCCGTCCCGGTGCGTGAAGTCTCTGACTACACCGGCTTCCCGGAAATGATGGACGGACGAGTGAAAACGCTGCACCCCAAAGTACATGGCGGCATTCTGGGCCGTCGCGGTCAGGACGACGCAGTCATGGCGGAGCATGACATCGCGCAAATCGATCTGGTGGTCGTCAATCTATATCCTTTCGAAGCCACCATCGCCCGCCCCAATTGCTCACTGGTGGATGCGATTGAAAATATCGACATCGGCGGGCCGACAATGGTGCGTTCTGCGGCGAAAAACCATAAAGATGTCGCGATTGTGGTTAATCCTTCCGATTACGATGGCATTGTCGCCGAGTTGCAGGCGAATGGCGGCGCGCTGGCCTTCTCTCGCCGTTTTGATCTCGCTGTTAAAGCGTTTGAGCACACTTCCGCCTACGATGGGGCCATCGCCAATTATCTCGGCCTGAAGGTTCAGAGTGAAGAAAGCGCTTATCCGCGCACGCTTAACCAGCAGTTCATTAAAAAGCAGGATCTCCGTTATGGTGAGAACCCTCACCAAAGCGCCGCCTTTTATGTTGAAGCGAACGCTCGTGAGGCCTCAGTCTCCACCGCCACGCAACTGCAGGGCAAGGAGCTGTCTTATAACAATATCGCCGATACAGACGCGGCGCTGGAGTGCGTGAAGCCGTTCGCCGACGCCGCCTGCGTTATCGTCAAACACGCCAATCCATGCGGCGTCGCCATCGGCGTAGACATCAAACAAGCCTACGAGCTGGCTTATGCGACGGATCCCACCTCCGCTTTCGGCGGCATCATCGCCTTTAATCGCGAGCTGGACGCCGACACCGCGCAGGCGATTATTTCCCGTCAGTTCGTGGAAGTGATCATCGCGCCAAAAGTCAGCGAAGGCGCACGCGCCGCGCTGTCCGCCAAGACCAATGTCCGCGTGCTGGAATGCGGAGCATTCCAGGGCGAACGCCTCAGCGCCTTCGACTTCAAGCGCGTTACTGGCGGCTTGCTGGTGCAGGACCGCGATCTGGGCATGGTGAATATGGATGCGCTGAAAATGGTGACGGATCGCGCGCCAACGGAACAGGAGCTGAACGACCTGTTGTTCGCCTGGGAAGTCGCCAAGTTCGTGAAGTCCAACGCAATCGTTTACGCCAAAAGTGGACGCACTATCGGCATCGGCGCCGGCCAGATGAGCCGTGTCTACAGCGCCAAGATCGCCGGTATCAAAGCAGCGGATGAGAACCTGGAAGTCAAAGGTTCGGTCATGGCTTCAGACGCCTTCTTCCCATTCCGGGATAGTGTTGATGCGGCGGCGGCGGCCGGCATTACGGCGATCATTCAGCCCGGCGGCTCCATGCGCGACCAGGAAGTGATCGACGCGGCCAATGAACACGGCATCGCCATGGTGTTCACCGGCATGCGCCATTTCCGACACTAATTCCGCACCTGCGGCTACCCGCGTCCGTGTAGCCGCTAAACCTCAATTATCGCGGAGCGTCAGGCTCCGCTCGCAAATGTGGAGCAAACAGATGAATGTTTTGGTCATCGGCAGCGGCGGCCGGGAACACGCCCTGGCCTGGAAAGCGGCGCAGGCGAATTATGTAAACACCGTATTTGTCGCGCCCGGCAACGCCGGCACAGCTCTGGAGCCCAAACTGGAAAACGTGGCGATTGATGTGCTTGATTTTGACGCGCTGATCGCTTTCGCCAAAGACAACCAGGTGGAGCTCACCATCGTGGGCCCGGAAGCCCCTCTGGTGGCGGGCGTTGTAAACCGCTTCCAGAAGGAAGGTTTGCGGATCTTCGGCCCATCTCAGGGCGCCGCGCAACTGGAAGGCTCAAAAGCCTTTACTAAAGATTTTCTGGCCCGCCACAACATTCCTACCGCCGCCTACCAAAGCTTCACCGAGATTGAACCCGCCCTCGCCTACCTGCGCGAACAGGGCGCTCCGATCGTGGTCAAGGCGGACGGCCTTGCCGCAGGCAAAGGCGTTATCGTTGCGATGACGCTGGAAGAAGCGGAAGACGCCGTACGGGATATGCTGGCTGACGCCAAATTCGGCGACGCGGGACACCGCGTGGTGATTGAGGAGTTCCTGGAAGGTGAAGAAGCCAGCTTCATCGTGATGGTGGATGGCGAACACGTGTTGCCCATGGCCACCAGTCAGGATCACAAACGCGTAGGCGACGGCGACACCGGTCCCAACACTGGCGGCATGGGCGCTTATTCCCCTGCCCCGGTCGTTACTGACAGCGTCCATGAACGCATCATGCGCGAAGTGATTTATCCCACCGTGCAGGGCATGGCGCAGGAAGGCAACGACTATGTAGGCTTCCTGTACGCGGGCTTGATGATCAACGCCGAAGGCGCGCCTAAGGTCATTGAGTACAACTGCCGTTTCGGCGACCCTGAAACTCAACCCATCATGATGCGCATGCAGTCGGATCTGGTTGAGCTGTGCATCGCCGCCACACAAGGCGCGCTGGACAGCCAGACATCGGAGTGGGATGCACGCGCCGCCGTAGGCGTCGTATTGGCTGCTGGCGGATATCCTGACAGCTATGCTAAAGGCGCCGTCATTTCCGGCCTGGAAAACGCTGACCGGTCTGACGCCAAGGTGTTCCACGCCGGGACGACCATGCGTGACGGCCAAGTGGTCACTCAAGGCGGACGCGTTCTGTGCGCCACCGCACTAGGCGCCGACGTCACCGAAGCGCAACAAAAAGCCTATGAGCAGGTCGCCCGTATCGACTGGCAGGATATGTACTACCGTAAAGATATCGCTTACCGCGCTATCGCCCGGGAGCAGGCGAGCAAGAACGCCTGATTCTATTTTTTCGGCGGCGGATATTCGTCGCCGAATTCCTTCCTTTATAAATCCGCCGCGATTTCCAATACTTAACGCCCCTTCCCCGTTGCGTTCGCATGACCATGCGGCCGCCAGCCCATTTTTCGCGCCCGCGAGCCTTGGATATATTGAATAAGCTGGCCTATTCTTTTGAGACCGACTGAGAGATTTCAGGGCTTATAAGGACTAAGATGGATGCCGAAGAACACAAGGAACAGCGGACGGCGCGCCGTAAAAGGTCCTTTTCTCGCCGTACCTCATGAAGCCCGTTTTCAGTACATCCTCGACGATATTCCCGAATTGATCTGCCGCTGGAAGCCGGATGGAGCGATCACGTATGTGAATTCGCAATATTGCCGCTACTTCGGGTCACCCAGAAATGCATTGATAGGAAAATCGATCTTTACCCTGTCGCCTTCTGAAGAGCGCAGCGCGATTCATGAACAAATGCGCCGGATTACGCAAACCTCCCCTGTCAGCCAGCAGGAGCGCAAAGCCATTGACGGAAACGGAACCCAGCGCTGGTTGTTATGGACAGATCGCGGAATATTTGACTCACAAGGACGCCTGCTGGAGTTGCAATCCATCGGTCGAGACATTACTGACAGCAGGGAAACCAATGAACAAATAGGGTTCATGGCCAGTCTGGCGACTTTGAGCCCTCACCCCATTATGCGCGCGACCCGCGACGGCGCCATTATCTACGTCAATTACGCCGCAGCGGAGTTTCTCAAGCTATGGGAAACCGCCATTGGCGACCTCATTCCCTCAACCTGGGAGCCCACTCTGAAAAAAGTGATGGACTCAGGAAAGACAGCGACGCTGGAATTGGAGCGCAACGGCCGGCATTTTCTACTGACGTTATCCTGTGACCGCTCCGCCTCTTCCCAAGAGAAAGTCGCCAACCTTTATATCACTGACATCAGTAAGCAGAAGCAAAATGAGGACGCACTGCGTCGCAGCGAAAGCCGCCTCGGAGCCCTGGTGTCAGCCGAGGCGGACAGTATTCTGGTCATTGATGATGCCGGCGTCATCCGCTTCGCCAATCCGGCCGCGGAGCGAATTTTCGGCAAGCCCAAAGAGATGCTGATCGGCCAGTCATTCGGCGCTCCCTGCCTGAATGGCGACTATGCGGAAGTGGAGTTCCCCCGAGGCGGCAAGCGCATCGCGGAAATGCGGGCGCAACCAGTGCCCTGGAACGACATCCAGGCGCATCTGATTACGTTGCATGACGTGACGGACCATCGTAAGCGCGAACATCTGCTGCAGCGACGCAACCGCACGTTGGCGGTGCTCACCGCCTGCGACCATCACTTGGTCAGAGAGAACGATGAGCGACGTTTGATTGATTCTTTCTGTCGCCAGTTGGTCGGCGTGGGACGCCATCAAACCGCCTGGTTCGGGTGGGTGGATGACGGTCGTCTGGACACCTCCAGCAAAGTCATTCTGGCTGGAGACGAGACACCGTTTACGCTAATGAAAGAGCGCCATCGTCTGGCCCTGGATGAGAATGATCCCGTGATCCAAGCGCTTCGCGAAAACTGCTCTGTGACGCGGCATGATCTATCAGAGCTTTACAGGCTTCCTCCCAACTCGAACAGTCAGCCTTTGAGTCAGTGCATGATCGCCTTACCCGTGGGTAAGTCCCCCGAGACGCTGGGGATAATGGTCATTTATTCAGAGTATGCAGAAGCATTCGACCACGAAGAGATCGAGTTGCTTGAACAGCTCGCGGATGATCTTTATTACGGCGTCGTCTCCCTGCGCACCCGGCATGCCCGGGAAAAAGCGGAGGAATCACTGCGCTTGCGCGATCGCGCAGTGGAGTCCACTCCCAATGGCATACTGATTCTCAATGCGCGTCGCCCCGACCTGCCGCTGGTCTACGTCAACCCTGCATTCGAGCGCATTACCGGGTATAGCAGCGGTGAAGTGGTGGGAAAAGGCCCGTTTTTTCTGCAAAGCGATATTGATGAAGACCGCCGCAGAGAGTCCCTGCATTTTTTGATTCGCAACCGGGAGGAAGGCTGCGTTCTGTTGCGCAATCAGCGTAAAGACGGGTCGCAGTTCTGGAATGAGCTGCACATCGCTCCGGTTTACGACGACCGCCGCATGCTCACTCACTTTGTCGCCGTGATCAACGACGTCACCGAGAGCCGGCATTATCAGGAACAGCTGGAATATCAAGCCTCCCACGATGACCTGACCGGCCTGCCTAACCGCAACATGATGCGCGACCGTCTGGGTCAGGAGCTGTGGCGCGCCGCCCGCAACAAGCATAAAGTGGCTATCGTGTTTCTGGATATCGATCAGTTCAAATTGATCAACGACAGCCTCGGCCATAACGCCGGCGACGCCATGTTAAAGGTGATCGCCAAGCGGCTTACTGGCATGGCGCGAGCCAGCGACACTGTTGTGCGCTACGGGGGCGACGAGTTCGTCATCATTCTTCCGGATATCTCGCCGCCGGAGAAAGTCGCCAGTTTCATATCCCGGCTTATGGACGTGATCGCGCAGCCCATTCAATTGGATCATCGCGACATTCGGGTTTCCGCCAGTATCGGCGTCAGCATTTATCCGCAGGATGGCGACCATCCCGAAGTCCTGATAAAAAATGCGGATATCGCCATGTATCTGGCCAAAGAAGAGGGCCGCAACCGCTTCCACTTCTTTACTGAAGACCTCAACAAAACCGCGATGGAGCGTCTGGATCTGGAAGTGCGACTGCGCGCCGCCTTAGAGAAACAGCAGTTTCATCTGGAGTACCAGCCGCAAGTGGATTTGCGCAGCGGCGTTATTACCGGGGTCGAAGCACTGTTGCGCTGGCATGAACCGGAGCTGGGCGATATCCCTCCCGGTAAATTCATTCCCATTGCGGAGGAAACCGGCCTCATCGGCGCCATTGGCGAGTGGGTGCTGCACGCCGCCTGCGTACAGGCGAAAGCCTGGACTGATTTGGTCGCTCATCCGTTGACCATGTCCATCAATCTGTCAGCGAAACAACTGACCATGGCGCGTTTTGACAGCGCCCTGCACAGCATACTCACAGACACTGGCGTGGACTGCCGCCATATCGAGATAGAGTTGACGGAAAGCGCCATCATGCGCAACGTAGATGAGATGCGCGAGCGCCTGAATCTTTTGAAGGAGCAGGGACTCAAGCTGGCGGTGGATGACTTCGGCGTCGGCTATTCCAGCTTCAGTCATCTGCGCAGTTTCTCCTTTGACCGGCTCAAGCTTGATATTACTTTCGTACGCGACATCACTACCGACCCCAATACCGCCTCCATCGCCCGCACAGTGATGTCCATGGCCAGAAGCATGCGTATGCAAGTGGTGGCGGAAGGCATAGAAACGGAAGCTCAACTGCGCTACCTGCAACGGCTGGGGTGTGATGTAGGGCAGGGCTTCTTCCTGGGACGTCCGGCGTCTGCCGAGAACATCGAAGCGCTGCTCGCCAGCCCCCGTATCCGCTCTGTGCGCCCTCCCCCGTCCTCCGCCGCCCGCAACCTGCTGGTGCTGGATGATGAGATGAACGTAGGCAGCGCCATCAAGCGGCTGCTGCGCCATCAGTTCAACGTGTTCCACGCCACCACGTCACGGCAGGCGTTCGACATCATGGCGCGCACACCGATTCAGGTCGTTATCTCTGATCAGCGTATGCCGGACATGTCGGGGACGGAGTTTCTGAATCGGGTGAAAGAGCTACACCCCAACGCAATCCGCCTCATCCTCACCGGTTATGTGGATATGGAGACGATCACAGAAGCCGTGAACAAAGGCTGGATATTCAAGTTCCTGACCAAGCCCTGGCAGGATGACAAACTGCTGCAGGTCGTGACGGAGGCCTTTGAGCAGTACGAGAAAGAGCACCAGACGCGACTGCTGGATACAGCGAACGGAGTCAGCGATGCAGCCCGCGCCTGAACCGTCGCTGGTAGAGCTGACGCTCTATGTGCAATCCGTATCCAAGGTTTCAATGGGCGCTATCCGCGCAGCCCGCCACCTTTGCGAAAATGTGCTGGCGGGCCGC
This sequence comes from Hahella sp. KA22, assembly GCF_004135205.1. Lineage (NCBI taxonomy): Bacteria > Pseudomonadati > Pseudomonadota > Gammaproteobacteria > Oceanospirillales > Hahellaceae > Hahella > Hahella sp. KA22. The sequence goes on from NZ_CP035490.1 coordinate 6,441,111, forward strand.
TGCACGTTGAACATCGTCGATCTCGATCAGAGCCCCCAGACCGCCGAGCGTGACGCCGTGCTGGCGACGCCGACTCTGGCCTGGGGGAGTCGACGCATTATCGGCGACCTGTCAGATAGCGCCAGAGTGTTGGAACTGCTGGAGCTGACGGCGCTCTGATCGTCGCGTCGTGAGTTACTCGTCTTCCAGCGCGTCCATCTGCTCCTGATACGCTTTGCGCTCTTTGATTTCCTCCAGCAGATAAGCGATGACACAGTCATGAGTGCCAGGAAATTCTTCCTTGATTGTCAGCAGGTAACCTTTGGCCAGATCCAGATTGCTCTCCCGGCGACGCATATAAGCCACGGAGACATGGTATAAGGCGTGGGAGCGCACTTCCGCCGTCTGGGTCTTGTCGTTGTAAATATCCAACAGCAGCTCAATGGCCTGGTCCAGGCCATGAGGCGGACGGTTTTTCACAAACTCGATGATTTCCGGACTGATACGGTACTGCTGGCGCGGGCAGTCGATACTTTCGAAATCTTCCTGATACTTGGCGTACCCTTCTTTCACCGCATGAACAAAGTCATGTTTTTGCTCCGTACGTTTGACGATGGCCACATCCGTCGCCACCGCCGCAGCGCCGGCCCAACACCCCGCCAGTCCCAGGCAGGTCAGCGCAAGCGCCAGTCCCGAAAGCAGTTGTCTCAGCATAATATCCCTCGCAGTCTTTGCAGGCAGTTCTCATGGACAGTTTTTAGATAGTTATTCCGTTTAAAAAGCCATCAGTAGGCGTTTTTCGCGATCATACTGAAATCCACAGCGATTTCAGTGACATTCCGCTACTTATCTGATTTCGGGCAATTTTCTCCAGCTTAGGTGTCAATGCGCATAGGTTCCGCAAACGCACTGGAGCTATGGCCAAGCCATCAACGCAACCGCTATGATAGTGAGCGTTTTTATTCAGGGAACGCACAACCATGTATGACAGTCTGCCTTTATTGAGCTCCGAGGAAGAAAAATCCGCTCACTACCAACACACCCTGCGGGCGATCCGTCACGCCATCGAGGGAGAAACGGACTGGACGGCGATTCTTTCCACTGTTGTCTGCGAGCTTCATCATCGCTTCGAATATTTTCACTGGACCGGTTTTTACCGCGTCGTGGCCCATGAATTAATGAAAGTAGGCCCCTATCAAGGCGGCCACGGTTGTCTGACTATTCCGTTCAGCCGCGGCGTTTGCGGCGCTGCCGCCCGTGAGCAAAAAGTGCAGCTGGCGCCTGACGTTAACAAGTTTCCCGGCCATATCGCCTGTTCCGGCACAACGCAAAGCGAAATTGTTCTGCCGCTGTTCAACGCCAATGGCGACGTCGCCGCCGTGCTCGATATCGATTCCGATCACATTGACGCGTTCGATACCGTAGATGAACGTTTCCTAGCGGAACTGCTGACTGATCTGATCCCCCTGGCTCCCTCCCCCTTGTTCTGAGCCCACGAATCACAAGGCCTTCGGGGTTAAGCCGAGGGCTGTTTAAGGCCTTATCTGTACTCCTCACCGCCGTCATAACAGAGTCCGCGCCGTTAATCTGTATCCCTGCAAACGACAACAATCTGTGGCTTATCGTAGATTTAACGCTCCCCTTACAATAAAGATTCTCAATTCAGTAAATTAATGCCGTTGCGGCGATAGAGACAGTATGCAGGCCACCTATATCCCTTATCTTTTCGTCTTGTTGTGGGCGACCGGGTTCGTCAGCGCCAAATGGGGCCTGCCTTACGCCGAGCCCTTCACGTTTCTCAGCCTGCGCATGTTGCTGGTCGTGCCGCTATTCGCGCTCCTGGCGATCACCATGAAGCGCCCGCGGCTTAACGCCGAGCAGCGCCGCCAGCAGATGATTACCGGTATCGGCACTCATGGTCTCTACCTCGGCGGCGTGTTCTACGCCATTGCGGCGGGCATGCCGGCGGGCATCGTCGCTCTGATTGTTGGCGTGCAGCCTTTGCTGACCGCGCTGGTCAGTTGGCCTTTGGGTATCGGCTCGCCCCTGCGCCCCTTGCAATGGATAGGCGTGATGCTGGGACTGGCGGGGTTAGGCGTAGTGGTGCTGCAGGGCGGAAAACTATCTGGACATATCACCGGCGCAGGCCTGACCGCCAGTATTATCGCCTTGCTGGGCATCTCTGGATCGACGCTCTGGCAATCGGTTAAAGGAGGCAAGACGGATTTGATCTCGGGGGGGTTATGGCAATATATCGCTGCGCTGACCATGTTCCTGATCGCCGCCTTCACGCTGGAAACCCGTGAGGTGCAATGGAACCCCAACTTTATCGGCGCCTGGATGTGGTCTGTGTTCGTGCTTTCACTGGCGGCGGTATTGTTGTGGCTGTATATGCTGAAAATCGGCGAAGCCACCAAAGTGACGCAGTATCTGTACCTGACGCCACCTACCACAGCAGTTATGGCTTATTTGTTATTTGACGAGCCCTTAACGCTGCAAACCGGTTTGGGGGTTGCGCTGGTAGTGGCCGGGCTGTATTTGGCGCGACGCGGCGCCATAGCTCGCAAGCCAGCGCTGTCAAAAGCCTGAGAACGCTCTATGGGATTAAATATCCTCATCCGTCGTAAGGCGGTTACGTCCGTTGTCCTTGGACTCGTACAACAGGACGTCCGCCCGCCGGATCAGATTATCCAGTGAGTCCCCCAGAACATCCGTGGCGCCAATGCTGACAGTCAGGCGCAGGTGATCGGAAAGAAACGGGATGGCGGTCTGCTCCACTTTGCGCCGGAACGACTCCAGCATTGGCGAGATTTTCTCGATACGCATGCCGGGAAACAGCACGCAGAATTCCTCGCCGCCAAAACGGGCTGCGAGATAATCCCCAAAGGTTTCGCCTATCATCTCGGCGAATGCACAGATGGCGCGGTCTCCCGCCTCGTGTCCATAGGTGTCGTTGATGCGTTTGAAGTGATCCACGTCAATCATCGCCGCGGTCAACGGTTCGCCATTCTCCTTGGCGACCCGATACAGCTCCTTGGCCGCGCTGAACAAGTAGCGCCGGTTATACATACCAGTCAGATAATCCCGATTGGCCGCATCATTCAAAGCCTGAATGTTCTCCATGGCCTCGATGTTATGCATGATGCGACAGTGAAATTCCTCATGAAAAAACGGCTTCATCAGAAAGTCATTGGCGCCGTTCTTGATGAATTTGGCGGACAGCGTCGCGCTGCCATATCCAGACAGACCAATGATGACCAGGTCCTTCTTGTCATACTCCCTGCGCAACGCCCTGGTCAGTTCGAAGCCATCCATTTCCGGCATGTTGTAATCGGAAATCAGCATTTTGATCTCCGGGTCCGCCTTGATCATTTCCAAGGCTTCGCGCCCATCTTTCGCCAGTTGCACCTGATACAGGTGCGTGCCCAACAGTTGCCGCACGTAGTTTCGTGAGGTGTCGGAGTCATCCGCCACCACCACTTTGATGCTGCGATTACGCAGCAAACGACGGATCAGACGGGTGACATACTCGTAGGAATAACGGCTTTCTTTGACGACATAATCGACAATAGGTTTCTGCAGAATAGTTTCACGCTTACCTTCGTCGTAGGTGGCGGTGAGCACGATACAGGGCAGCTTTTTCGACAGCACATAGTCCAGCACTTCGCCATTGGGCGCGTCCGGCAGATGCAGATCCACCACCGTCACGAAATAAGCGCCGGGATCTTTTTCCAGAAACTCCTGAGTCTCCTGCAGCGTCCCTGCGCTATCGCACGGCAGGCCAAGCTCAGACTTGATCAGGTGACGCAACACTTTTGTGATCATCACGCTGTCTTCAATTAGAAGAATTCGTTCATTCATGCCAGAGTATGTCTTTGCGGCAGTTCGCCAAGAGAGTCGGGTGAGTCTAGTCTACATCCTATCTTTTAAGATTAGTTGAAGCGCACCGCGCGGCAAGTAATTATGACATCCTGGCTCATTACGCATGCGGGGCGTCAGTACCTCCCCATCCGCGATGAGCCCGGGGCTCGCCAGAATCTAATAGAACATCCGGCCAATTGGCGTTAAAAAATGCTTCTGCTAGCCTGCCCCGACTTACAATAATCCTATTGATCTGCTTGGCAAAAAATCAACAATCCGGCATAGGACGTCCATGCGAACCCATACTCAAATCATCTGTCTGGCTGCGGCCGTCATCGGTCTACAGGGATGCGCCGGTCTTTCCGGCCCCGCGACTTCAAACGCGCCTGCGTTGGCCTTTTCCGCCCCCGCTGCTGGCGAGACCAAAGCCGCCGCCATCCCTGTCATCACCCTTTTCTTTAACGAAGCGCTGGACCCCGCCAGCGTCAACGCCATTGAGTTAAAGCTCGATCCCACGCGAATTATCGATATCGCGGAACGGGAGTACGACGCCAAGGCCAGGGTATTGACGTTGCGCCTCGCCGCGCCTCTACCGCTGGCGACACATGTCGCGTTGAACATGAGCGGCCTGAAAAATGAAAAAGGACAATCCGTCAGCACTATCGATCTAAAATTCACCACTGACGACACTTATCGCTATCGCGGCATCGAATTCCAGGATGGCCGTATCAGTGGATATTTCGAGGAATGGAGAGAATCTCACGAAGGCGAGGAGGTTAACTATAACGTTAACTACATAAACTCAGGTTCGGATCAGGTTTGGTTCACCGGCGATGATGAGATCAGCCGCTATGTTCGCACCCGTTCGACAGCGGAAGGAACCCTGGAGGCGACTTTTGTCGCGCCAGGCGCCGATGGGACATGGCTCACCGACGATGACGTTCCGGAAAGCTACACCCGTCTTCGTTCATCAGACACGCTCTATCAGTCTGCGCTTTACCAGGGGCCTGGTCCTGACGGGGTCTGGTTCACCGACGACGACGCATCCGATAATTGCGCATTGCAAAGCTCCGAAGGCGATGAGGAACAGTCCGTCACCCTTTACAAGCGCAGCCGTCAGGGCGCAGACAATCAATGCTTCACCGCAGACGACGTCATCCTTGAAGTCAATCGCGACGAGCAGAAATCCCAAGGCGATAAAGTACGCACCGCCAGCTGGGTGTACAGCCATCCCGGCGCCGATGGCCTGTGGGAGACGGCGGATGACCAAGTCAGCGCTTTCAGCGTGTCGGACTATGACGACGAGACCAGCGCTGTCGCCAATTACGCCTCACCCGGCAAGGACGGCGTCTGGCTCACGCAGGACGACCGCCTGAGCGATTACAGCATTACCACCACCAAAGAGGGACTTACCCGCACGGTGTTCTACCGCGACCCCGGTTATGACGGCCTGTGGCGCACCGCTGACGATATCCCCTACGGCTACTCCGAGGAGCGCAGCGACGCAGACGCGCACAACATCTACAGCAAAGAAGTGAACAATCCCGGGCCTGACGGCGTCTGGTTCACTCAGGATGATTTGCTGGCCAGCCACGCCAAGAGCGAAACGGATGAGAACGGCAATTTCAGCCGCTGGATCAGCTACAGCTCTCCAGGCCCTGACCGGGAGCCCTTCACCTACGACGACCTGATTAACGAGTACTACACCTCCACAATCAGCGCAGATCGTGAAAGCATCGAAGAAGCCGGCTTTCGCGCGCCGGGAGCGGATGGCGTCTGGTTTACCGAAGACGACACGCCAACGACGCTGTCGAGGCGCTGGGAGCGGCAGGATGAGGAGACTCAGCGTAGCCTGAGCGCCACCTACAACACGCAAACCGCCGCCACCGTGGGACAAATCAGCGATGACGCCATTACCTACTACAGCGTCAGCGAATCGCAGGCGGGGTATTACATGGACGCCAGCTATCAGTCCCCAGGCCCGGACGGACAGTGGCTGACCGCCGACGATACGCCGGCCACCATGACGCTGAACTACTCCGACCCGCAAGAGTGACGACACTCGCTCCGGCGGCGCGACGCCGCCGGATAATTTCAGATTGATGTCGCCGCGCGACCGCATTAAAGTAGTCCGGTGTCAAATTTACTTAGCGTTTTATTCTCGTGCCGAATTTTGCATTCCTGCTCAAACGAAAGACTGGGAAACCGGGGTTCCACCTTGCGGCCGGGATTTGCGCATGCAAATAAAATAATTCCTGGGGAATCCAAGAAAAAACCGGTCGCGATTGCTTCGCCGCCGGTTTTTTTTTGTCCGTAACCCAGGTACGTCAATTCTATTGCCAAGGAGTTAATTTATGTTTCGTGGTTCCTTAATCGCCATGATAACGCCATTCATCAACGGCCAAGTGGATGAGAAAGCGCTTGCAGGTCTTGTCGACTGGCAAATCAAACACGGCGCTCACGGTCTGGTCCCGGTGGGTACGACAGGCGAGTCCCCCACTTTGACGGAAGAGGAACATAAACGGGTAGTGGCGCTGGTGGCGGAGCAAGCGCAAGGACGTGTCCCGGTAATCGCCGGCGCTGGCTCCAACAATCCCGTAGAGGCTGTACGTTATGCGCAGCATGCGCAACAGGCGGGAGCCGATGCGGTGCTCTGCGTCGCAGGTTATTACAACCGTCCCTCTCAGGAAGGGTTGTACCAGCATTTCAAAATGGTCCACGACGCGATAGATATTCCCATCATTGTCTACAACATCCCTCCCCGCGCAGTGGTGGACATCAAGCCTGAAACCATGGCGCGACTGGCGGAGTTGCCGCGCATCGTCGGAGTGAAAGACGCCACCACCGATCTGGCCCGCATCAGTCGTGAGCGCATGTTGATCAACAAGCCCTTCAGCTTTCTTTCCGGCGACGATATGACCGCTATCGCCTATAACGCCAGTGGGGGGCAAGGCTGCATCTCCGTTTCCGCCAATATAGCGCCGGATTTGTACGGTCAAATGCAGACAGCAACGCTGCAGGGCGACTTCCGCGAAGCCTTACGTATTCACGACCTACTGGCGCCTCTACACGAAGCGTTATTTCGCGAACCCAGCCCTGCAGGCGCCAAGTACGCCGCTTCGTTGTTAGGCCTTTGCAACGAGGAATGCCGCTTACCCATCGTTCCGTTAAGTGAGCAAACAAAATCGGATATCAAGAATATAATCAATGAGTTATATAAATAGCTCAATAATCATACAATTAAGCGTCTAATACCAAATGGTAATATCGTCGAGGAAATATTCGCGATAAGAATATCCCTACTGATACGGATAAAAAATACAAGCAGTAAACTCCTACCGTCTCAATATCAGGGCTAACGCGCCGCGAGACGACAAAGTTTAAAATGAAATATTTATTTCAATGATTGTGTTTTGGAATGGCAGTGGTATTTTAAACTTCTCCTACCGCCTCTCCAGCAGGTCCCGGAAGTACTGACCTGCAGTATTAGTGGGTATATCGAGATTAAGGACGCCCATCGTTACGGAATCGTAACCTGGGCCCGCCGCTGCGGAGTGTTCCGTCGCGGCTTTCAGAGATCTATGGAAATCCTGAAAGAAGGACTTTGTAATGGACTTTCGACTCGATGATGAGCAGCTCGCTCGTGTTTCCCACGTGCGGGAATTCGCTCAACAAGTACTTTCGGAGTCGGCTCGGCGACGTATTGCAGAATCCGCGTTTGATCGCGAACTCTGGAACCGGGCTGCGGATCTGGGGCTGTCAGGTCTCCCTATCCCCGAACAATGGAGCGGCTCCGGTTTCGGCGCCCTGGACACCATGCTGACTGTGGAAGCCCTCGGTTTCGGCTGCACGGACATGGGACTTGTCTTTTCACTCTGCGCGCACATGTTCGCCTGCGCAGTTCCTCTCTGGCGCTACGGCGATGACGCCCAACGCCAACACTACTTACATCGCATATCCAAAGGCGAGCTTATCGCCGCCAACGCCATCACCGAACCGGAATCGGGCTCAGATGCTTTCGCCATGCGCGCCAGCGCCACCCGGGACGGCGACACTTACATCCTGCGCGGAGAAAAGTGCTTCGTCACCAATGCCCCGGTGGCCGACCTGTTCCTGATATACGCCAAGACAGATCCCAGTCAAAGCTTTTTCGGAGTCAGCGGCTTCCTGGTTCCCCGGGATACGCCTGGGCTCTCGGTGACCGATGGCGGCTCCAAGACAGGCTTGTGCACCAGCCCATGGGGCTCGCTGTACATGGACGACTGTCGCGTTCCCGCTTCCGCCCTGTTGGGTGAAGAAGGCGGTGGCGCGCCGATGTTCCATGACTCTATGATCTGGGAGCGCGGCTGTCTGTTCGCCGCCTATGTCGGCGCCATGGAGCGCGCGTTGCAACAGAGCATCGACCATGCCCGCAACAGAAAGCAGTTCGGCCAGTCCATCGGCCGCAATCAGGCTATCTCGGACCGGCTGGTGGATATGAAGTTGCGCCTGGAAACCTCCCGACTCCTGCTGTATCGGGCTGGCTGGCTATACGATCAGGCCGAACCTTACGAGGAAGCCATCGCCCTCAGCAAACTCTGGATCTCGGAATGTTCCGTGCTAAGCGGACTGGACGCGATGCAGGTCTTCGGCGGAACCGGCGTTTCCAGCGCCGCCGGCGTCGACCGGCTGCTTCTGGATTCCCTGCCATCGAGAATATTCTCGGGGACCTCTGAGATTCAGAAAGAGCTGATAGCCAGACATATGGGATTGCGCTGACGCGATATTTCATACGGTCTAAAAAAGGAAAATACGGGAAAGGAAGTCTGTAGCAGCCTGTTCGGCTGATTTGCCTGCATTACCCCGTCATTTAAGTTTTGAAAGCCTTCACCGGCTTTCAGGGGCTGCTTTTGCCTAATGAAAAGTGCAAGCGCGTCAACGCCCCTCGCCAGACTTACAACTAAGAGCCCGCACTCTTACGGGCCTCACTACAGCGAGCAGAGCAGATCCAATGAAAATAGTTAAGATTCTCAGATATCTATTTGGCGCCCTCTACGTCATGGCGGGCGTCGCCAAGGCGTTCCCGCAAATTGAAGATGTCGGCGTCACGCTGCAGAAAGCCGCCGCCGCCAACCAGGGAACCTGGCTGGCCGGACTCAGTGAGTGGCTGGCGGCTCATGCCCAATTAATGGCTTGGGTCAGTGGCGTCGCGCTGCTCGCATCCGGTCTTTGTTATTTATTCAATCGTATGCTGGTTCCCGCTGTCATTGGCCAATGCGTCATGCTGGCGGGCTTCGTCACCATACTCCACCGGGCGTTTCCACAGATTGTGTTCGTGGATTTGGTCTTTTTGATTGTCGCCCTGCTTGTCCTGTGGGAGTCCGTCAGTCAGAAAAAGTCTCTGTACGCCATGTCCCACTATTAATCCGACAGACGAGTAATCCGACAGACGAGTAATCCGACAGACAAGTAATCCGGCGGACAAATAGCATCCCTCTTATCTGTCTGTAATCGAAAGGATCTGCGCAGGTCAGACCGTGACCAGGCTTATTTCAACTAAAACAACGGAAGGGTAGGAACAGATGGAATCACAAGACAACTCACAGTATGCAGGCGAAGCGCCTGTATTTCCGAGCAAAGACTTTGAATGCAATCAAGGCTCCTTTGACGAAACGGATACATCCGCCCCGCAACACGCTGGCGATTATGATGTGATAATCGTCGGTGGCGGCATGTCCGGTCTGTCTTCCGCGTGGAAACTGCGCGAACGCAAGCTACTGGTGCTGGATCAGCGAGACCGCTTTGGCGGCGCAGCGCGACTGGAGCAGCGGGATGGTCTGTTATACGCCAGCGGCGCCTCCTGCTTTCAATTGCCCACCGGCGACAACGAAGTCTCCCATCTGCTGCAGGATCTGGACCTGTGGAACCAGTGGCGCTCCACTGCGGAAGACACTCTGGTCATCTTTGACACCAAGCGCCTGATAAAGGGCCTGGGTGAAGTCACCGCCGCTTTATTGAAACAGCCCAAAGAGCTGCTGAAACCCGCCGTCTGGGGACTGACCGCCAACCTGTTGTATAGCGCCATGTCCGGCAAACCCTTCATCTCAGCGGAGAAGAAGTTGGGGGATCCCATGTTTGCCGACTTGTTTCAATATCTTAATCGTTTCACTCCTGATTCCAGCAAACACCCCGCCATGCCTTGGCGGGAAGGCAGCGACTGGACGCGGGAGGAAATGGAGTTGTTCGATTCCGTCTCCCTGCATGACCTGCTGTTTAACCCGGCCACGCGACGCTCCCTGCCACAGCATCTGGTTCCCAGGCATCGCTTTGGCTCATTAGTGAAAGACGCGGTGGAAACCACGCTACGCGTAGAGTGCCTTTCTATCAAAGACGTCTCCGCCTACGTCGGCCTGCATTTCCTGGTGGGATACCTTTATCGTCCTCTGGTCACCTTTCCCGGCGGTAACGGTTATATCGCGGATCGCATACGCCAGCGCCTGATGAGCACTGGCTCCTGTAAATTCAAGGCAGGTTCCCGGGCTTATTCCATCACCCAGAATCAAGAAGGCGTAAAGGTCTGTTTTCAGCAGGAAGGCAAAAACTATTACGCCAACGCCAACGCGCTGATCTGGGCTGGAGCCAAACACGGAGCCCTGTCGGTGGTGGATGGGTTGCCGTCACAGCAAAAATCCGCCATCGCAGAAATTGAACACCGGGATTACGCCATCGCCGGTGTGTATTTGAAAAAAGCCGCGCTGACCAATTACTTCGGCGGCTACGTCATCGAAGGCGATATCGGCGGTCGCTACCCGAACAGCTGGTGCCGCAGCGGCGTCTGCCTGGCGGCGAACTGGAAAGACCCCGCCTACGCCGGCGACCTGGGCGTCCTGACGCTGCTGAAGCCCATTTCCGGCTCCGCCGATCAAGGCAAGTTGGACAAAGCCAATTTCCGTAACCTGCAGCAAACCGCCTACGGTGAAGTGCGCGATATGCTGATCGCCACCGGTCACTCCCCTGACCTGATTGAAGATATCAAATTATGGCGCTGGCCCGGCGGCCTGGTGGTATCCAAGGTAGGACAAATGAAACATGACGTGTTCGCCAACGCCTCTCAACCCGTCGGCGCGGTGTTCTTCGCCAATCAGGACAGCGTCGGCATGGGCAATATGGAAAGCGCCATCTGGGCTGGCTGCCACGCCGCAGACCAAGTGCGTCAGCATATCCGCTCTCACCGCAGCGTCGTTTCCCATATCGGCGACTATGCAGCAACCCAGAGCTAAGACGCCAATCAAGGAAAGGGAACTGATATGACTTACGATTCGCACATTGTGGAAGTCTCCGGACAACAAAAGTCCAACACGCAAAGTCTGGGAGGCAAGGCCAGCTCGCTGAATACGCTGGCGGCGGCGGGATTTCCCGTCCCCAGGGCGTACTGCCTGACCGTGGACGCTTACGCCTCCTTTCTGCAGGAGTCAGGACTGGATCAATGGATCAGCGGCCTGGAGCAATGGGACGCCAGCGCGTTTACGCAAATTCGCCAGCGTATTGAAGATACCCAACTGCCCTCTTCGTTACGTCAGGCGATCGTCGGCGCATACAAGGACATCGGGGCCGAACGCGTGGCGGTGCGCTCTTCCGCCATCAGCGAAGACAGCGAGGAACACTCCTTTGCAGGCCAGTACGACACCTACCTGCATGTAGAAAACGAAGAAAACCTGGTGGACTGCGTGAAGCGCTGCTGGGGGTCTTTCTGGACAGAGCGCGCCCACGCTTACGAAGGCCGTCAGGACCAACGCCGCAGCAACGACGCCAACGCCCCCAAACAAGGCATCGCCGTGGTGATTCAGGCCATGATCGATGCAGACGCCGCGGGGGTTCTGTTCACCGCCGATCCCCTGAACGGTGATCCGCAGCGTACGGTCATCGAGTCCTGCTGGGGATTGGGCGAAGGCGTAGTTTCGGGTCAGGTGACCACCGACACTTTTGTTGTCGACAATCAGAAAATGGAACTGCTGGAGCAAACCCTGCGGGAAAAACCGGTGATGTCCACCCGCGCAGAGAACGGCGGCGTCTGCCTGCGTAAAACGGCGACAGATAAAATCAACGCCCCTACCCTCAACGAAAATGAAGCCCTGGCCCTCGCGGGTTACGCCAACGCCATCCGCAGTCACTATGGACGGGAGATGGATATTGAGTGGGCGCTGAAGGACGGCAAGATCTGGATTCTGCAGGCCCGCCCCATCACCGTCACGCCAACCCGCGGCGACAACCGACTGTTTGCGGACGCCGATGAAAGCAATAGCTACATACGTGACAACGCTCTGTTCTCACGTATGGATACCGGTGAGATCGTCACCGGACTGATGACGCCATTGGGGCTGTCGTTCTGCCGCTTCTACCAGCACAAAGTACATGGCCCTGCGGTCAAAACCATGGGGTTATTGGATATCGGCGATTCTCAGCACTACATGGGCTACTTACAGGGACATGTGTATCTCAATATTTCCGCGTCGGCGATGCTGTTGACTCAATGCCCTCCAACCCGAGACCCGTTGAAATTCACCAAGCGTTACTCTACGGAAGAAGTGGACCTCAACTTCTACACCAACCCCTACGGCAAAGCGCCGCAAGGGCTGCAATATCTCAAGAGCGCGGGTTACTGGACATTGTATCAAGTGCGCAACCTGATGACGGCGGAGCGCACCGTGCGCGACATGATCTCATTGCGCAAACGAGAGACCGAACGCTTCCTGAAGCTGGATCTCAGCGCCATGTCGCTGAGCGAGCTGAATGCGGAAATGCAACGCATCGACCGTTATTTCCTGGAATCCTGCGCCGCCTATATGCCGTTCTTTCTGCAGTCGTTCGCGCTATACGACGCGCTCGCCGAGCTGTGTGAGAAGTGGCTGGGCGATACCAGCAAAGGTTTGCAGAATCGCATTAAAGCGTCTCTCAGCAACCTGCGCACCATCGAAGTGACCCGCGGCGTTTGCGATCTGGCGGCCTCCATCCAACGTTCAAATCATTTGCGACAACTGGTTCTGGAGACGCCGCTGGAGCAATTGGCGCAGGCGCTACAGAACGACGCCGAAGGCGCTCGCTTCTGGAACAATGATTTCATGGCGTTTCTGCGCGACTACGGCGCCCGTGGGCGTCAAGAGTTCGAGCTCAGCATCCCGCGCTGGGCTGACGATCCCAGTTATCTGTTGCAGGTGATTCGAATGTACCTGACCAGTGACGTGCAGTTGGAGTCACGGCTGGAGGAGATCGATCGTAAACGGGATGACGATACCCGCGCCCTGCTGTCAGGCCTGCCATTGCGCATTCGCCTGCTGTTCAAGTTCGTCATCTCCACCTACGCCAAAATGGCGGAGCGACGCGAAGCCACCCGCCCCACTTATATTGCGCAAACCTGGTTCTACCGCAAAATCATCGTCGAAGTGATGCGTCGCCTCAGCGCGGAGAAAGTGCTGAAAATGGAGGACTTGCCTTACATCGACTTCAACGAGCTGCGCGATTACCTGGCCGGAAAAAAATCAGCGCAACAGGCTTTCTCCGCAGAACTGATTGAGCGCAACCGCCGCAGCCACTTGTTGAACCAGCGTCTGCAGGAACCGCCTATGGCGATTGTCGGCGGACATACCCCCCAGCGCGAAACGGCGGAAACAGCGCCCACGGATGACAACCAAGTGTTTCAGGGCATCGGCGCCAGTCCCGGCGTCGCCATGGGCCGCGCCCGCGTCATTACGGATCTGCCCCGGCAGGCGGAAGAGTTTCAGCAAGGCGAAATACTGGTGGCACGCTTCACCGACGCCTCCTGGACGCCGCTGTTCGTGCTCGCCGCCGGCGTCGTCGCCGACGTAGGATCGATGTTATCGCACAGTTCCATTGTGTCCCGGGAATTCGGCATACCCGCCATCGTCAACACTAAAACCACCACTCGCCGCATCCGCACCGGGGATATGCTCTATCTCGACGGAGACGCAGGCATCGTGCGCATAGAAGAACGCAAGGAGGACGCCAGCCAGTAGATATCCGCCTGACAATAAAAGATGCAATGAGCGTAGCGGCCCGCCACAGACAGAAAAATAGGCCGCTCTGATTTTGCGTTAAGTAAACATCGACCTCAGCCAAGTTGTAGTCCGGCTGCAGACAGATTCCAGCTAGCAGGGATCAGGGGCTTCTTTGCGCCTGAAAAAGTCCCTGGAACAGTGACGAGAATAGAGGGAGATTGATTATGGAAATTACGATAGGGGTCATCGTCGTCACCCGCAGTCGCGGTTTTTTCGAAACCGGACTCAGCGTTTTGAGCGACATTCGCGGTGAAGTATTCCAGCAAGTATCTCTGGATGCGGATATCGAATTCGAGGAAAAGCTACCCAGTACGCACCCCGTTTATGAAGAAGCCCGCGACAAAGCGGTGCGTTTCCTGGGCAAGCGCAAGGAACGCATTTCCATGCGGGTGATTCAGGCGGACAGTCTTGAGCGGGCGCAGGACAAAATCCTGCAAACGCCCCTGCTCGGCGCCAACTTCCAGGTGGGCATGGTGTACGTCGACTACGCTGATCCCCAGTTTGAAGATCTGGCGCCACAGCAGATCGACATGCAATTACAGACTTTCTACACGACGCTGCGGCAAGCGGATATTCCCGTCTTCCAGTCCTCATTTTCAACCGTGGTCTACACCCTGCCGCAACGTCCGCGCATACGGCACCAGCCAATGGAGTACATCGAGCGTCAGCTACCGGATGACCGGTCTCTTTTGCAGGCGGACCTGCTGTGTCTGTGGATGGACTTCTTTGAAATGAGTTACGCCAACCGCCGCGTCAAACCCACAGCCAGGGTGCTGCCACACAACACTCTGGGAGAGCATCTGATCAACTTCCTCAGTGAGCGCGCGGGATCGGAATGGCTGGGTTTCTATTTCACCGGCTCGCTGGTCTCCAACATGATCAATCATCTGGAGCAAGAGGCGGAACGCCGCAATGTGCTGCTGCTGCGCGGCCCCAGCGAGCACAGTCTGGCCTGTGGCGCGATGGCCAACTGGCAGCTGTATCGCCGCCCCTTCATGATCGTGGTCACCAGCGGCATGATCGACGAATTCAAAGGCACTATCGCCAACCTGCGGGAAGCGCGGGCGCAAGGCTTCATCGTCTGCGCGGAAAACCGTCATGATCAATGGTTCGCTTTTCAGGGCACCGTATCAGCGGAGGAAGATTCACGGGAGGTGATTAAAGCCCGCGGGCTGCCCTGCCTGTACCTCAACGATGTCGATCGCCTGCAGGAAGACCTGCAGAAGGCGATGGAGCTGTACGACGCCAAGCGCGGTCCAGTGGTGCTGCTGGCCACCCAGGCGGTGCTGGAAGCCTGCAGCCGCTTTGACATTGCTTATCCGCCCGCTCCGAAAGCGGCGTCGGACATTATTCCCGAATCAGTCCAGCCGGTGCTGGATCAAGTCATGTCATTGCTGAATAACGGCCCGGACAAACTGGTCTGGCAGTGCGGCGCCATGGATGATGAAGAGCTGGAGCTGACGTTGTCCATCGCAGAGCGCGCGGGCGTTGCGTTGGTGGACTCACTCACCTATCCCGGCTCGGTACCCAAGTTCCGTCATTGCCAGCGCAATCGCAATTACCTGGGCACCTTGGCGGTCTATGGCTACAGCCCGCGGGTGTACAACTTTCTGCACACCAACGACAAAATGAATCCGCAGTCCGAGCAGTGCCTGTTCTTCATCAAGAGCAAGCTGCATCAAGTAAGCACGCCCTTCTCCGATGGACGCTTGCAGCGCAAGCTGCAGATTGTGCAGTTGACTGAAAACCCCGAGCATATTTCGCCTTACACCGACTTCCCGCTGGTGCTGGAGCACAAACAGTTTCTTCGCTACGTGGACCAGCATCTGGCCCCGTCGTCAGAGCTGGTGGCGCGCCGTTATGAAGCCATCGCTTCCGTGCCTGATTCGCCCTCGGATATGGCGAGCCGTTTACCGACCACCCCCATGACGCCGAACTATTTCTTCGCCCGCCTCAACAAGCTGATGGAGAAACTGATCGTCGAACATGGCTATGACTACACAGGTCTGTATGACGTCGGACGCTGCGGCATTTCAGCTGTGCGCAATCTGGCGCGCACTCGTCGCGGATTTTCCGGCTGGTATGGACGCGCGTTGATGGGCGATGCGCTCATGGCCAGCATCAGTCTCGCGTTCACCAGTCCTTCCAACGTGGTGGCGTTCATCGGCGACGGAGCCAAAGGACTCACTCCCGATGTGCTCCCCTCGCTGTTGGAGAACGCCTTGAGCTATCCCGGCCGCATGAACCGCAATCTCACCATTTTCTACTTCTGC
Source organism: Hahella sp. KA22 (assembly GCF_004135205.1). Taxonomy (NCBI): domain Bacteria; kingdom Pseudomonadati; phylum Pseudomonadota; class Gammaproteobacteria; order Oceanospirillales; family Hahellaceae; genus Hahella; species Hahella sp. KA22. The sequence goes on from NZ_CP035490.1 coordinate 6,457,276, forward strand.
AATGGCGGGCATTCGGTCATCAACACCTATCAGGAACGCATTCTGTTTAATTACACCTCGCGACAAATGCGCCTGGTCAATGTCACCGACCAGGATTGGGAGGACGAACTGGGCGGACTGAGCTTCACCTCGCGCACGTTGACCACATTCGACCCGGCCGCGCTGACGTCAGCGTTATTGCGTCCAGGATGCGTCAACCTGTTCTCGGTAATGGTCTCCCACAATAACGAAGGCGACGGCATCAGTCTGGCCACCGCCACCGGCTGGCAGCGCGACCCGGCCACTCAGCCGCAAGCTGAAACGAAAGCAGAAACGGCAACGGGGACGGATACAGAAACGGATAAAGAAAGCGCGCAGCCTGTCGTTTAGATGCTGGCGGATAGCAGTTCAGTAAAGGATATCACTGTTATGAAATTCGGATTTATCGGACACCCGACCTCCATCGGGCTGAAACGCTACGTAAAAATGCTCGACTTGCTCGACCGCAGCTCGCGGGACCTGCAAGTGGGCTATCAGCGGGACATTTGGAGTCATCGTAATCTGGTGCCCTTCGTCGATTTCGGTCGTATTCAGTCCCCCGCGGGAGTCAGCTGCGAAGGCATCGTACATTACCTGCCGCTCACCGCAGAGGAAATGCTGTCCACGCCCCGGGCGGTGCAGCAACGTATTTTTGAAGGATAGAGTCGTTGCAGGCGCAGGGCGCCCAGCTCGTAGGCCTGGGCGGCTTTACCTCGATTATCGGCAAGCGCGGGCTGGTGACGGCGGAGCGCGCCGACATCCCCGTGACCAGCGGCAATTCTCTCACCACTTACGCGGGCTACACCGTGCTGCTGCAGACGCTGGAGCGTTTACAGCTCGATCCGGCGGATGCGCAGGTGGCGATAGTGGGTTATCCCGGCTCCATCTGTCTGGCGCTGGCCAAGCTGTTGCTGCAGTTGGGCTGCCGCCTGGATTTGGTTCACCGGGGCACGGCGGATGATGCGCAACTGCTGGAGCACCTGCCTGAGCATTGGCGCAGTCGGGTCACCTTGTTAAATTCCATGGACGCGGCGTATGAGCGCAATCGCCTGTTCGCCGCCGCCACCTCGTCCGGCGGCGTAATCGACGTATCCCGCCTGGCGCCCGGCTCCATTGTCGTGGACATCGCCCTGCCCCGCGACGCGGAGCGTCCTCCCACGCCTCGCACTGACGTGCTGGTGCTGGACGGCGGCTGCGTCACCGCTTCGCCAGCGACCAAGCTGGGCGGAGAGTCCATGAACATGTCCATCAAACAGCAGATTAATGGCTGTCTTGCGGAAACCATGGTCTTGGCTCTGGAAGGACGCGCGGAGTGTTTCTCCATTGGTCGCGACTTGCCCCCGGAAAAAGTGCTGGAGATTGGAGCGATGGCGGAACGTCATGGCTTCCACGCCTTTCCTCTGGCGTCCTTTGGCGAGCGCATCAACATCGAACTGATCAACGGCCTGCGTCGTTTCCACCATAGCGGCAAAGCCCAGGCGCCGGGCTATACCCCATCGGATCTGGCGGCGACGGAGCCGGATTCAGGCGAAGCGCGGCGCTCGCAAACCGTGCAGCGTTTCCGCAGTTACATCAATCCGATGCTGGCGGATTTCCTGCAGATGCAGCGTTGCGACAAAGTTTTCGAACGCGCGGAAGGGTGCACTCTGACCGATACGGACGGCGAGCGTTTTCTGGATATGGTGTCCGGTTACGGCTGCCTCAATCTGGGCCATAACCCACAAGTGGTGACGGAGGCGATCCAGAAATACGTCGCCAATATGGGCCCCAATTTCGTGCAATACGTCTCCCTGCCGGAAGAGACCTCCAAGCTGGCGGAACGACTCTGCGCCGTGGCGCCCGGACGCTTCGAACGGGTCTTTTTCAGCAACTCCGGCACAGAAGCCGTGGAGGCGGCGCTGAAGCTTGCGAAGGCAGCCAGTCGTCGCTCCCGTTTTGTCTTCGCCAACAACAGTTACCACGGCAAGACACTGGGTGCGCTCTCCGTCACCGGTCGCGAAAAGCATCAGAAGCACTTCCGCCCCCTGTTGCCCGGTTGCACGGGCGTGCCATTCGGCGACCTGGAGGCGCTGCGCGCTGAACTGGAGCAAGGCGATGTATGCGCGTTCATCATTGAGCCGATCCAGGGAGAAGGCGGCGTTTACCTACCGCCGGACGGCTATCTGAAAGCCGCCCAGGAACTATGTCGGCGCACCGGAACCCTGCTGATCGTGGATGAAATCCAGACCGGCCTGGGACGCACCGGACGCCTGTTCGCCTGTGAATGGGAAGGAGTGGAGCCTGACATTATGGTGTTGTCGAAGTCCCTGTCCGGCGGGCTGATTCCCATTGGAGCCACGCTCAGTTCCGCGGAAATCTGGGACGCGGCCTACGCCTCCACCGGACGCTTCCTGTTGCACACCTCCACCTTCGGCGGCTGCAATCTGGCTGGCGTCGCCGGGCTCGCCGCGCTGGAAGGCGTAATAGAGCAGGATCTGCCACGCCGCTCGCAAGAGATGGGCGACTATTTCAAAGCCGAACTGCAGCAAGCGGTGCAAGCCTATCCCTTTATCAAGGAAGTGCGCGGCCGCGGCCTGATGTTGGGCATCCAGTTCAACAACGACTTCAGCGGAGCCGTGGAAGCCTGCGCCCGGGAATTCGGCACGCGCCTGCCGGGAGACTGGCATCTGGCGTACCGCTTTTTCCCTGACGAAGTCCGCGAGCACCTGGCGGCGGCGGTGGGCAAGATGGAGGAATCACTGGCGGAAATGTTCTGCATGCGCTTCGTCACCAAGCTCAGTAACGATCACCGCATTCTGACGTTCGTCACCGCCAACAGCTCAACCGTAATCCGTATCCAACCCCCGCTGATCATCAGTAAAGAGGAGGTCGACCACTTCGTGAAATCCTTCGCCACCGTATGCGAAGAAATGTCCACTTTTATGAACTAAACAACGCCTTTTTTGAACATATGGAGAGATAGCGATGGAAATTAGCAAAGATCAAATTGTCGACCTGATGATGGGTTTCTTCAAAACCAAAACCCTGACCGCCGCCTTCGACCTGGGGCTGTTCGACGCCATGGCGGAGGGCCCGGCCTCTCTGGAGGACATCTGCGCCCGCGCCAATGCGCCAGTCGCTTCGGGCAAGCGCATGCTGATCGCCCTGCAGGCGATGGGGTTGCTCCAACGCGAGGGGGACGCCTATTCCCTGGCTCCGGGCGCAGCGCCCTATCTGGTCAGCCAGTCGCCGCAATGGCTGGGCTGGCTGGGCCGCCACATCGACGCCTTCCTGTATCCGCTGTGGTCCAACACCGCCCAGGCCGTGCGCGACGACAAAGATCAACGGGAGGCGGTGTTCGGCGATAAACGCAGCTGGTTCGACATTCTGTATCAGAACCCGTCCGACGTGACGGACTTCCAGGAGTTCCTGGGCATCTTCGCCAAGCCCTTTATTGACGGCATGGTGGAAGGCGTGGACTTTTCCGCCTACAGCCGCTTCATGGACATTGGCAGCGGCGTCGGCAGCTTGCCGGTCGCCGTGGCGGAAGCCTGCCCACACCTGGAGATCGCCATCTGTGAATTACCGAAAGCGGCCTGCTACGTGCGCGACAAAATCATGTCCGGCGACTTCGCTGATCGCATCAAGGTGGTTGAAGGCGACGTGATCGCCGGAACCATTCCACAGCAGGAGTACGACCTGATCCATCTGGGCTGGATGCTGCACGATTACGCCCCTGACACGCAGTTGCAGATTCTGCGCAACATTTACGACGCCCTGCCGTCAGGCGGCGTCTTCATGGCCAGCGAAACGCCTCTGGACGAAGACGAAAGCGGCCCGCTGTTCACCTCTCTGCTCTCCATCAACATGCTGGTGTCGACAGATGGCGGCGTGGAGTCCACGGCGCAGCAATATATGCAGCGCTTTGAAGAGGCCGGATTCAGCAACGTGAGAGTGCTGCGCATCAACGGACCGCGCACGTTATTCGTCGGAGAAAAAGCCTGACAAACGGGCTTCGGCCCGTCTTCCAGTCCCCCCTCAAAAAGGAAGATGCACAATGCTAGAGAACACATTACTCACCTACATTTCCGAGAATTATCTGGGCTCGGACGATCAGGGTTTCAACGCGGACACCCCGATTCTGGAGCTCAACATTATCGATTCCGGCTCCCTCTTCGATCTGGTGGAGCTACTGCGGCGCGAGACCGGCGCATCGATCCCCCTCAATCAGGTTACCCCCGGCAACTTCGCCTCCGTGCGCAAGATGGTGGATCTGGTCACACGCCTGCAACAACACTAGCCCCGAATATTCAAGGAATGAGGTAACACCATGACAGAACAAGTATTTGCCGATACGCAACAGGCGGAAGAGTCTCTGCGGGAACTGGTGCTGAGCGCCTTGCAACGCCACACGGAATACGCGCAGGAAGACTTTGACGACGACGCGGATTTCGAGGGCGACCTGGGTGTCGATTCCATCACCCTGGCTTCCGTGCAGGCGGAAATTTATCAGACGCTGGGCCTGCAGAATAAGTCAGTGCAAGCGGGCCTGGACAATGTCGGGCAACTGCTGCGCCATATCAGTCAGCGCCTGCAGAAAGAGGGCCTCAGCGTCGCCACAGTTGCGCAGCAAACGGCGACAGCTCGCCGCGCTGACGCCCAGGACGACGCACTGAGCGCGAACGTGCTCGATGTTTATCAGGCTCACACCGGCTACCGTCGCAGCGAGCTGGACCTGCAAGCGGATCTGGAGGGCGATTTAGGCGTCGACTCCGTGACTCAGGCTGCTGTGCTGGCGGAGATCGCCAAGCTCATGCGCATGGAGAAAGCCGGTTTTCCCGCCGGACTGAGCACTATCGCGCAAGTCATCGCCTATCTGCGCGAGATCGGAGCCGACGCCGCCCTGGCCCGCCCCGCCAAGGAAGTAGGCGCCGCTCCTGAGTCGCAACAGGTTTCCAGGCACCCCGCAGAAAGCCGCGCCAGTGGCGGCGGCATGTGGACGGACTTCATCGACCGTCTAAATCAGGAAGACGTGAAGGAACCCAGCGACGCTGCGACTGAACTGGCGGACCAGTTCAAGCTGAGCTTCCTCGCCAGCGGTTTCGGGCAGAAGGACATCTCCGCTTTGCACGACCGTCTGCGCAGCGAACACGGCATGCCTGCTCACCTGAGTCTGGCGGACTGCGATACGCCCGAGAAACTGTTGCAATACATCCGCGCCAGTCGCCCGCATCAGGTTGAAGCTCTGGGAGCGGAGCATCTGGACGCGGCCTACGGCGCCAATGAAGCGGCGGAAAACGATCCCCGCACCATGAAAGATTTCGTCAATCTGCCGGATCGCGATCTGTTTCATAAGACCCGGGAGTTCCGCAAATTCTACGTGGCGAAGCAGCAGGCGCAGCTGTATTGGTACGGCATGCCTCTGGAATCCCAATGCCGTAACCGTGCGGTGATCTACGACGAAGTTACCGGACGCCGCCGTGAGTTTCTGATGTTCGCCTCCAACAATTATCTTGGGCTGGCCAATCATCCCGAAGTCATTGAAGCCATCGCCGAAGGCGCCCGTCGCTACGGAGCCACCAATACCGGTTGCCGTCTGATCGGCGGCAGTAATGTTCTGCACAAGGAATTGGAGCGTCGTCTGGCCAGGCTGAAGGGACGCGAGGCCTGCATCGTGTATCCGTCCGGCTATTCCGCCAATCTGGGCTGTATTTCCGCTCTGGCCGGACGCAATGATCTGGTGTTCACCGACTCCATCAACCACATGAGCATTCAGGACGGCTGCAAACTCTCCGGCGCTTCCCGCAAGATTTACCAGCACAGCATGGAAAGCCTGGAGACCACGCTGAAAAAATACGCCGACCACGACGGCGGCAAACTGATCGTCACCGACGGCGTATTCTCCATGCACGGCGATATCGTCGACCTGCCGCGCCTGGTGGAACTGGCGCAGCAATACGGCGCACGCGTCCTGGTGGATGACGCCCACTCCACCGGCGTCCTCGGCAAAACCGGTTCCGGCACCACCGAACACTTCAATATGAAGGGCATGGCCGATCTGGAGCTGGGCACCATGAGCAAGGCGCTGGCCGGCGTAGGCGGCTTCGTGTGCGCGGATGAAGATGTAGTGGAATACCTGCGCTTCTACTCCAACTCTTACGTGTTCGCAGCCACTATCCCCGCAGCCGTGGCGGCGGGCGTGATCGCCTCTATCGATGTGATGGAGCGCGAGCCGCAGCGCTTGAGCAAACTCTGGAGCAACATTCATCGCCTGCGTGGTCACCTGCTGGGCGCCGGGTTCGATTTGGAGCATTCCAACAGCGCCATTATTCCGGTGGTGGTGGGTGACGATCGCAAAACCCTGGAGCTTGGCCGCGCCGTCCGCGCTCGCGGCATGTACTGCCAGACCGTGGTTTTCCCCGGCGTGGCGGTGGGCGACGCGCGTCTGCGCATCAGCGTCACCAGCGAACATACCGAAGAAGACCTGGATATGGCGGCGCAGATCATCATCGACGCAGCGAAAGAAGTGAATATTCCCGTCACGCTGTGATCCGATTACCCCGGATGGCGTAACGCCAGCCGTCCGGGGTGATGTCGTCACTGCGCCAGCTTAATGCAGGATTGGAGGAGAGCAGGCATGAAAGTACAAGAAACGGAAAACGGATTTGTCCCTGTCATCGATTATTTACGACGCTCCGCCGTCAACTTTCCCCAGCGTCCGGCGTTTGTCGGTCCAGAGGAAATAAGCTACGAGCAGTTCTACGCCATGGTGCGCCGCTGGGCTGGCTATTTCCGCTACGCCGGTCTGCAGCCAGGGGATCGCGTGGCGATCTGGTTGCCCAAACAAATCGATTATGTTGTCGCCCTGTACGCCGCCATGGAGTGCGGCGGTGTGTATGTTCCCATGGATGGCATGCAGCCGGTGGAGCGGGCGAAGAAAATTTTCACCGGCGCGGAGCCCGCCATTCTCGTTACCGACAGCGCCCGCTTTGAGCAACTGGATGATGCGACTTGCGCGTCATTACGGCTGGCGCTGGTCACCGACTTCCACAAGGTTCCTGACGCAGCGGCGCCCGGTCGTTTCGCCGTCGCGTCACGGGCGTCGGCGGATACTTTCGAACCTCCGTCGGAGCAAACGCCGCATCATCCCGGTCCACAGGATCTGGCGGCGATTTTATTCACCTCCGGCTCCACTGGCATGCCCAAGGGGGTACAGATCAGCTACGGCAATCTGCACGCCTTTATCGGCTGGGCGTTACAAGAGCTTTCTCTGAACGAGCGGGACGTCTTTTCCAACCACGCCGGTTTCCATTTCGATCTCAGCACCTTCGATCTATTCGCCGCAGCGGCGGCGGGCGCAGGGGTCTGGGTTATCGGCGAAGAACAACAACGGGATGTCGCCGCGCTGGCGGACGGCATTCAGCGCTATGACGTCAGTGTTTGGTACAGCGTTCCCTCAATCCTGTCTCTGATGGTGAGCGCCGGAGCCCTGGATACCGACGTCACCGCCTCGCTATGCTATCTGATTTTCGCCGGCGAAGTCTTCCCGATTCGTCCTTTACGGGAGCTAAGCCAGCGTCTGCCCGGTGATTGTGCGCTCTATAACTTCTATGGGCCGACCGAAACCAATGTCTGCCTTTACTATCGAGTGACGGCGGAGGACCTGCAACGGGACAAGCCGGTGTATATCGGCGCTCCGCTGCCCGGGCAAAACGCCCTGGTGCTGGACGACCAGGGCCTGCCTGTCAGTACTCCCGGCGCCATTGGCGAACTGATCATTGAAGGCTCCTGCGTCACACCGGGTTACCGCAACCGCGTCGACCCCGCTAACGCCGACAACCATTTACAGGGACGCCATGCGACCGGCGATCTGGTGGGCTACGAAAACGGCTATCTGTACTACCACGGGCGCAAGGACCGCATGCTGAAAATCAATGGCTACCGGGTGGAGCTGGGAGAGATCGAAGCGGCGTTGTCGACCATGCCGGGCATCCGGGAAATCGCCGTGGTGGCGGAAATCACCGAGCAGGCGCAAAACCTCATCGCTTACTTCAGTGCGGTTGATCCGGCCTCTGCGCCCAGCGTGCTCGCCATCAAGCAACACTGTCAGACGCGATTGCCCCGCTACATGATTCCCAAGCTGGTGCGCAGACTGGACGAACTGCCGAAAAGCCGTAACGGCAAAATTGATTACCTGGCGTTAAAAGAGTTGGCGTTCAAGCCGAACGTTGCGCCACAGACTCACACAGACCCGGTTGCCTGACATGACTGACGCCAGCTTATTTTCCTCCCCCTCACCCGGCTCCCACGACCGGACCTTGCGCGAGCCTGTCGCTATCGTCGGCATCGCCTGCATTACCCCCTCCGCTCAGGATACGGAATCGTTCTGGCGACTGCTTGAGCGTGGCGAGCGTGCGCCCCTGCGCGCCATGCCAGCGCACCGGATACCGCAAACCAGTGCAGCGGCCAGGGCGCATCTGGACGCCTGGCGTGGTTCATTTTTCGCCGAGGCGGAAAGCGACTTCAAACGCTTCCGCATTCCTCCCGCCTACCGTAAATCCGTTTCCCAGATGATGCTGCTACAGCTGCGCGCGGCGGAGCAATGTCTGCGTGACGCAGGCTATCCCGACAAGCTGCCGTCACTGGACGACACCGATGTGTACAGCGGCTCCTGCTTTTGCTTCGACAGCGCGCTTAATAACGCCTTGAAAGTGGAAGGCGTGCGGCTCGCTTATGAGGCCGCGGAGCAACGCTCAGGAGACTGTGAAGCGGACCTGGACGCTATCCGCGAACATCTGCGCGAGCACTTCGGCTTGTCCTCTCATGATCGCGTCGGCGAGATGGCGAGCAGCATCCCCGCCCGCATCGCCTCGCATTTCGGTTTTCGCGGCCGCGCCCAGGCGCTGGAGTCCGCCGACGCCACCAGTTATGTGGTGTTGGAGGCCGCCCTGCTGGCGCTGTCAGGAGGCCAGACCAAAGCGGCGCTGGTCATCGCCGGACAGCGCTATGACAGTCTGCTGCCCGCCCTCGCTCTGGAGAAAAAAGGCTTCGCGTCCGGCGCGCCTTTCACCGCCAGTTCACCTGGAGCGCCGTTAGCGGAAGGGGCCACAGCGTTGTTGCTGAAGAGGCTCAGCGATGCGCGCCGGGATGGCGATCGCATCTACAGCGTCATTCGCGGCGCCGCCAGCGCTCGTCGCGACTCTCCCTCCGGCTACCGCTACGGCGGCGATGCGGCGTTAAAGTATCAGGCCGCTGCGGAAGCCTGCCGTCAGGCCAATATCACTCCCGCCAGACAGCGTTATATTGAGTGTGCGCTGCCAGGGCATGTGGAAGAAAGCAAAGCGCTACTGACCGCGATGTCGGATTTACGCCATGACGATAGCGTCCCCCTGCATCTGCGCTCTTGCGTCGCCAACCTGGGCTATGCGTTCGCCAACGCCGGACTCAACGCCATCGCCGCCGCCAGTCTGGCGCTGCGCCACGGTCGCCTGCCCGGCATGCCGCAAGCAGACGGCCAGGAGTTAATACTACGTCAGAACATCGATTACGGGGCCGGGCGCTGCGAGTCCTGGCCACAAACGGACGAGCGTATCGCCGGCGTGTGCGGCGGCGGATTGAGCGGCGTCAGTTGGCATATGGTGCTGTCCAGCCCTGATGCGGTCCCGGCGGACATTGAGACAACTCCGGCGTCCCAGGAACCCATTGCCATTGTCGGCGTCGGAGGTTCTTTCGGTCCTTGGCGCGACGTGACGGCAATACGCGCAGGCCTGTGGGTTAGCGCTGACGCCGTTCAGCCACTGCCGGAAGCAGTACTGCCCCGTCGCGCCTTCTTCAGCGCGGACGCATCGCGACCGTTGAGCTGTTACGCGCAGTATGGCGCAGCGCTGGAGCAAAGCGAGTTCGACTTATCCCCTTATAAAATTTTTCCGCGCCGCGCCGCCGGCATGGACCGCGCCCAAAAACTGGGACTGCAAAGCGCGGCGGAAGCGCTGGCTGACTACGGTCTGTCACGCAAACGACAACGCCAGGGCGCAGCGGCGGTGTTTATCGCCAGCAATCTGAATCTGGGGCGTGAACGCGCACTTTCGGCGGCGCTCCACTATCCCCAGTTGCAGGCGCTGTTCGCCGGCTCGCCACAGGCGGCGTACTTTCAGGATGCCTCAGCAAGACAGCGACTCTCCCCCGATGAGGTCGACCACTTCACGCTCGACAGTTTTTCCGCCAGCGGCATCGCGGCGTTGATCTCCAATTGCTTCCAGCTCAACGCCGCGCCCGCAGCCATTGAAGCGGCTTGCGCATCCTCTCTGGCGGCGCTGCATAACGCGGTGCTGGCGCTGCGCAGTCATCGCTACGACCTGGTGCTGGCGGGAGGCGTGGAGTTGCCGGTGAACATTCGCGACCTGACGCTGTGCTCTGCGCAAATGATGCTGTCGCAGCACAAAATCGCGCCTTTCGCGGTGGACGCGGACGGGTTTTCACCCGGTGACGGCGCCGGCATGTTCGTCCTCAAGCGTCTGAGTGACGCATTGCGGGATGGCGACCGTATTTACGCCGCCATCACCGGCGTCGGCGCCTCCTGCGACGCCCGCTCCATGACGGCGCCGGACCCACAGGGACAGGCGCTGGCCATGCGCAAAGCCTTCGCACAGGCCGGTTATTCTCCTGCTCGCGTACAGTACGTGGAAACTCATGGCACAGGCACGCGACTGGGAGATATCGCTGAGCTGACCGCACTGAACGAGGTGTACCGGACACAAGAACGGAGCGGTCCGCTTAAGGTCGGTTCGATCAAGTCCAATATCGGACATACCTTCGCCGCAGCGGGGTCAGCCGGCCTATTGAAAACCCTGCTGGCGATCCGTTACGGTGATATCCCCGCCACGCTGTTACGACGGGAGATGAATCCGGAGCTGCCCCTGGCGGAGATTCCCACGGAGCCTGTCACCGCCCGGCAACCCTGGCCATTGGGCGAAGACGCCCGATACGCCGCGGTCAGTTCATTCGGCACTGGCGGCGTTAACTATCATCTGCTCTTACAGTCCGTAACCGATACCCATGCGGCGCCGGACGACTCTCAATACACTGCAAATTAAGGAAAGGGAACGAAATGGAAACCATCATTCACAAAATCCGCCTGTTCGATATTGCACAAGCCGACGCCTTCGAGTCCTGGGTGCAAAACGTCGATTACGCCACCTGCCCCGACCTGCCCAGCGTCGTGCGCTTTGACGTGCATCGCGCGTCTTTGGAGCCAAACGCTCCTTATCACTATGTGGAGGTGATAAAAATAACCGACCGCGCCGCCTTTGACGCCGATATGGAAACATCGACGTTCGCCGGATTGGTGCAGGCCTTTTCCCGTATGGCGGAAGTCGTTGAAGAACTGGCGGGCGAGCAGCTGGGCTCAGGCTATGCCGCAGGCTGAGCCTGCTGCGTCTCCCCCCCGGCTGCATTCGGGGAAATTACAGGCATCAGACTGGAACCGCTCATTGATGATCGGTCCCTGGCGTCTGTATGCCGTGTCAGTGAACCGCTGGCGCAGCCATTTTGCAACGGAGGCTGACCTGCGGCGGGTATTCGACCTGCGCGAACGACGCCATCTGCGCCAGATTCGTTTCGCCAAACGCAAGCTGGAATGGGGCGCGGGAAGACTGGCCGGGAAACAGGCGCTCCAGCGCTTGCAAGCAGAGTTGGCGGCGCCGCAGCGCGCCTTACGGGACATCATTATCAGCAATTGCAAAACTGATCCCCATCAAGGCCGTCCGGAAGCCAACATGGAAGGCTACATCAGCATCAGTCACGCTGACGACTGGGCCGTGGCGGCGGCTGGGCGTTGCCCCGTCGGCGTCGATATCGAACCCGTTCGCACCTTCTGCGGCTCAGTCTGGGAAATGGCGTTCACCCCAGAGGAGCGGCGCTGGCTGTTACGCCGCGGGCGCAACGAACGCGACGCTTCCGCCACCATGGCGTGGGCGTTCAAAGAGGCGCTGCTGAAATGCTACGGACGCAGCATTTTTGGTTGGTTCGCTGACGTAGAACTGCATCCGCCAGGAGACGCCGGCGCGTTGTCCTGGACATTATCACGGCGGCTCAGCCGGGAACTCGGCGCTGTCGCCAATACGCCTCTGGTGGCGATTGCAGACCGGTTTCAGGGATGCGCTCTCGTGGTTGTCGGCAGCCCGCCGGAAGTTTGCGACCGACTCCAGGGGCTTAATGCGCAAGGAATTTATTGAAAGATTGGAGCTTTATTTATGCCGTCGGATTTCACCCATGAACTTCAGGAAACTGTGGATTTGGCGCGCTGGGCGCCGTCATCCCACAACTCGCAACCCTGGACGTTGATACATATTCAGGAGCGCGAGCGGGCCAACGCACTCCTCGGAGACAGGCTTCAGGAAGGAGAACAATGTGTCGTCCTGGCGTTGAACAGCGCTCGTAAACTCAAAGCCCTGGAAAGTCTGGAAATCGAAATGCTGATGAGCTGCGGATTATTTCTGGGCTTGTTTTGCATGTCTCTGGGCGTCAAAGGCCATGACTGGCGTCCGCGCTGGCTCTGCGAGGGCGAAAAAGACGCTCCCCTTACAGCACTGGAGCAGGAACACGGTTGCCTTGCGCTGACGGCGGTGCGTATCACGCCCGACAGCATTAAACCCGTCAGCGATGCAGAAGAATGGCGGCGACTGGTTCTACACCGGCGCACCCACCGCGGACCTTTTAATCCATTGCGCATCAGCGACGACGGATTGCAGAAACTGTTGGCGCGGCGCTGGCCATTGTCCTTAACCGGCGAGCATTTGCTGATGCGGATCGAACGCGATCCCGCGACGATTCGTCGCGCAGCGCAACTGGTGAAACAGTATGCGGTGCTGGACTTCGCCAACTATAAAGCCTGGCGCGAGACTTATCGCTATATCCACTTTTCCCTGGATGAAGACGCGGAAGACGGATTCTACCTGCAAAGTCTGCTGGGCCCGCAAAGCAAGTGGAGCAGTCTGTTCTATCGTTGCGTACTGGCTCCGCCTGTCATGCAGGCGCTGCGTCCCTTCGGCGCGCCGCAACGTATGGCGGAACAGCTTGGCGCGCTGGTGGAAGATTCATCCCAGTTGTTGTTCTGCCATCTGGGAGAAGAGCATATGACGCCGAAAGCGCTGACTCAGGCTGGCGCGCGCTTGATGGAGGTTTGGCTTAACGCTCAGGAGCAGAAGCTGGCCATACATCCGGCCAGCGTCATGCTGCAGCATGACCAGGCGCGCATTGAGATCGAGCGTCTGCGGGACGAAAACGGGCGCATGATTTTTTTCGCCCGGCTTGGCGCCATCAAAGAAGTTTTCGACAAAAGTCCCAGAAGAAAAACCAACGGCATCATCGCCACGGGATAACGACAGGCCCAAAAGAAACCCACATGCAATGGAACCCTAACCCCGTCGCCAGACGGCTTACTCAAGTTCGATAGAAAAAGGAAAAGGAAATATGGAGCAACAATGGATAATCATGATCATTGTGATCGAGGCCATGGCCGTCGCTGGCGTCATCGCCGCTCTGATCACCAAGGACACCAAAGCGCCGTTTATCTTTGGATTTAACACACTGCTGCCGGTAACGCTGGTGTATTGCTGGTACGGCGAGGCAGATCTGGTGCGTAAAGCCCTGCTATTGGGCATGGTGATTATTTACCAGTTACGCATGAATGTAGTCCTCACGCTTTGGTACAACAACACCGCCGCCGCCAAGCTCAAGGAAGTCATGCCGCTGTCGGCCATCTACTTTTTACCGATTATTCTCGCCAACGTATTTGGCTGGCTCTACTGCCTGCCATTCCAATGGGCGGCGGACCGTGTCGGCCCGTTAAACTGGATTGATTACAGCGCTGTCGCCGTCTATCTGGTCGGCACTATCTTCCATTTCGGCAGCGACTATCAGAAGCACTTATTCAAGCAACAACCCAACTCCCGCGGCCAGATTCTCGATACCGGCTTCTGGCGCTACTCCCGTCACCCCAACTACTTCGGCGACTTCCTGATCTACGTCGCCTTCGGCCTCACCGCCGGCAACCCCTGGGGCGTCATCGCGCCATTGGCCAATATCGCGCAGTACATGGCGGACGCCATTCCCAAAAGCGAAAAAATGGCGGAAGAACGCTACGGCGAAGCCTGGCGGAACTATAAGAAAAAAGCCAAGTGCCTGATCCCGTTTGTGATCTAAACCCAATCTGACTTCCCAGAAGCCAAATGCCTGGGAACAAACACGGCGACTATCCGCCACGAAAGACAGGGCCATGCATACCGCAGGCCCTGTTACTTTCGGTCGTCTAATCCCTTGTATTTTGGGTGCTCAGACGCAAGCTGCGCCAGGATATTGAGGATTACTGGGATTTGAAAGCCGAAAGCTCAACAAATGTGGAAGAGCAGCGCCCACTCTCAAATTTCACCAAGTTTGCCCCATATATAGACCACAAGAATAACTACCGGATCACATATAAACCATTTCTACTTGTCGGACAAAGCAAACACTGATATTTTGACTCATATATAGATCACATAGATAGCATATGATTCATTTATAGACCAAAGACAAGATATGCCCAAAGTATCGACGCGCACATACTCCCGCTATAGCCTTGAGGCCATCACCCTCCTTAGCAACCTGATCCGTGTGGCGAGAATAGAGCGCAAGATGAGTGCGCAAGAGGTTGCCGATCGTGCTGGAATTTCACGTGGCCTGCTGCAGCGTATTGAAAAAGGCGACCCCAAGTGCGAGCTGGGTGCGACCTTTGAGGTCGCCACCATCGTTGGCGTTAAACTTTTTGATGCGGAAACGAGCACACTCACTAAACATATTCGCCAAACAGAAGACAAACTCGCGCTGCTGCCAAAGTCAGTACGCAAGAAAGTCAAGGTTGCTGATGATGACTTCTAATACCTCTTCTTCGAATGCCAGTGACAGAGAAGCTTTTGTCTGGATATGGCTACCCGAAGCCACTGCCCCCATTGTTGCCGGAAAGCTTGAGGCGGACGATCAAGGTAATGTGCAGTTCAACTATGGTAGAAGCTATCTGGAGCGTATAGCCGCCAGACTTCCAATCATTTCCATTTACGAGCCGGAATTGCCACTGAAAAAAGGCGTATTGCCCCTGCTTGATGGACTAACCATGCCCGGGTGCATCCGAGATTCTTCGCCGGATGCCTGGGGACGGCGCGTTATCATCAATAAAAAGCTCGGGCGCAAAGGCAGAGATACGGATACCAATGCATTAGGAGAGCTAACCTATTTGCTTGAATCTGGCTCTGATCGGATCGGCGCACTGGACTTTCAACGCTCCCCCAGTGAATACGTTCCGCGTTCGGCAAACAACGTCCCTCTGGAAGAATTGCTTGAATCCGCTGCACGGGTCGAGCAAGGCGTACCTCTGACTCCTGAGCTGGATCAGGCTCTCTTCCATGGTAGCTCTATCGGTGGCGCACGCCCCAAAGCCTTGATCGAGGATCATGGCATAAAATACGTGGCGAAGTTTTCTTCAAACACGGACCTTTACAGTGTGGTAAAGGCTGAATATATCGCTATGCGACTAGCCGCAATTGCTGGAATAAATGCAGCCCCCGTAAAGTTGGTTCAAGCTGCACAAAAAGATATCCTTTTGATCAAGCGCTTTGATCGTGAAAAAACTATACACGGCTGGACACGTAAAGCCATGGTCTCCGCACTAACGCTTTTCCGCCTGGATGACATGATGGCGCGTTATGCCAGCTACGAAATATTCGCCGAAATTATCCGCCATCATTTCGATGATCCTAAAAAAACACTCAGAGAGCTGTTTTCTCGTCTCGTCTTCAACATCCTGAGTGGCAATACCGATGACCACGCTAGAAACCATGCAGCATTCTGGAATGGAAAAACGCTGAGCCTAACTCCAGCTTACGATATTTGCCCTCAAGGCCGCACAGGTAATGAAGCAACGCAAGCCATGCTAATTTCTGGTACAAACAGACTAAGCACACTCAAATCCTGCCTTGATGCAGCGTCATGTTTTCAGCTTTCTAAAGAGGAAGCCAGAATGATTTTTGACAGACAGCGCGAAGAGATTGAAGCAAATTGGGAGAAAGTTTGCGAGGAGGCAAATTTAAGTGCAGTTGATCAAAAGCTGCTTTGGAGAAGGCAGTTCCTCAATCCTTTTGCATTTGAGAGTTAACAAAACCGGTCAGTGTAGCTTACTGGCCACAGTTTAGAAAAAGACCCCAAATCCCTTTGGGTCAAGCGCTGTTCCGTGCGCGCAAGGACATCAACTCAGTGGGGTGAGAAATCCCTATCTCTTACGCCTTCCATTACCACATAGACAGCACAGCGGCAGTGGCTTCCCTGCGATGAAACGATCACGCCTTTGACCAACGCCGCTTTACAAGAGACATATTACGTGGCGGAGCGACAGAGGCTGTCGTCGTACGCATTTAATTGAAAAAAATTGCGTAATCAGGCCGCCCAGTTTGACCGCCATTGATATCAGGCGTTACCATGCCGCCTCTCTTCATGGAGCCGGACGGGACTCGAAATCCGTTTAAACTTCATAGGAGAAAAAACATGAAAAAGATCAAGACCTTATTCGTCATCGATCGCCATAGCCACCTGGCGACGGAGCAGGTGGTTGCAGAGTCCGCCTGGGTGTTGCAAGGCATTGGGCTCGCCACCGAGAAGTTCGACGGCAGCGCCTGTCTGTTCAGAGAAGGTCGTTTGTGGAAACGCTACGACCGTAAACTGCGCAAGCCATTCGCCGCCAAACTTCGCGCCGGACGTCTCGAAACACTGGACCACGCCATGTTCAAATCGGCGCCGGACGGCTTTGCGCCTTGCGAGGCGGAACCTGACGCCCTCACCGGACACTGGCCCGGCTGGCTACCGATTTCCGCAGCCAACCCGGAAGATTGCTGGCATTGCGAGGCGCTTGAGCAGGCCGACGGCAAACTGATCGAAGGCCAGACCTACGAACTGGTCGGCCCTAAAGTTCAGAGTAACCGTTACCAGTTGCAGCGCCATGCGCTGTGGGCGCATGGAGGCAAGATCCTGACGCCGCCGGAGCGCCTCGACTTCCACTCTTTGCGCGACTGGATGGCCGCGCAAAACATGGAAGGGGTTGTTTGGCATGCGCCGGATGGACGCATGGCCAAATTGAGACGAAAAGACTTCGGTTTATCATGGTGAATACCCGCCTGGGACTCTTCCCAGGCTTTTATTTTCCCTTATCCAACTCCCCCACTGCTCACTGAATCTCCAGCACACCGCCACTAACTTGTGGTTTTAAAAACGCTTTTTATGCTTGCCAAAGAAACATTATTTACCGGGTAATATTGACTTCATTTTTTACCCGGGTATTATTGGCAACATATTTTCCAGGATAGTCGTGGTTACCGGCTATCCGAGCGAGCACAGGAGTGAAACAGATGAGCGCACTAGAAACTCAGAGTTATACCGGTTTTCACGGCCACCAGCTTTTCGCCGCCGGCGACTTGCCTGAAGTGGCCCTGAAGGCCAAAACCTTATTAGAGCAGGACGCCAACGCCCCCGTGGCTATCTACGACAACGCAACCGGCCGGATCGTGGATATTGATTATCGCGGAACGGCTGAAGATGTTATCGCCAGAATCGCAGCACGTAGCAAAGATGGCGCCCCTAAACCGAAAGCCGGACCTGGACGTCCCAAACTGGGAGTGGTATCGAGAGAAGTCACGCTGTTGCCCCGGCACTGGGATTGGTTAAGGGCGCAACCGGGCGGCGCGTCCGTAGCCTTGCGCAAACTGGTCGAAGCGGCCAGACGCGACAATGTGGATATCGACAAATCCCGCCTGGCGCTGGAAGCCGTGTATCGCTTCATGTCCACCGTCGCCGGCGACTTTCCTGGTTTTGAAGAAGCCTGTCGCGCCTTCTTCGCCAAAGACTATGAGACGTTTGACGATATGATTTCGCTATGGCCTGACGATATTCAGGACCATATCCGGCATCAGACGGAGAACGCATTGCAAATGCAGAAAAAAGCGGAGGCTCAGCAGGACTGAGCTCCGTCCGCTCTTGGCGCTGCGCAGGCCCGGTAAGGGCCTTCCGCAGCCAGTCTCTACCGCATCTTAGAACTGATAAGTCACGGCCACGGACAGGAACCCCTGCGCGCCGCCCAGATCATCTTCAATATCACGACGCTCGCGCTCCAGATTATCCGCAGACAGAACGCCTCCAGGATCTCTGGCGCTCAACTTCACATCCGGATCGCTAAACGGCGTCATCACCCCAAACTCTGCCTGGAAAGAAAAGCCGGATTCGCTACGAATACGATTCCCCCACCCCAGACTCAGATAAGGCGCCCAGGAGGACTGATCAACTTCCGCATCCAAACGCACATTATCGCTACTGCTGACATGCGCGCCGCCAACGTCGAAAGACTGACCTGACTTAGTGGTCCCTTTGATATCGTGATCAAAATAAACCAAGCCGCCAGAGAAGAAGATGTTATCCACATACTTACCGGAGAACGGATACCAGTCCACGCCGCCAGTCAGAGTCCCTGTGCGGAAATCCGCTTTGTATTTGGTTCCGCTCAGCTCAAGATCGTCGACGTCGTCCACATCCAGCCCGCCGAAGGTAAAACGCAGCTGCAGTTGGTCCTCATCCACCAGACTCCAGTCCGTCCGTTTGGCGGCGGTGACGCCAACGCCCTGCGTCCCCAGCATGCCGCCTACGGAATAGTCCGCCGCCTGCGCCGAAGTCGCGTAAGCCGCCGCCAGAATAAGTGTCGCCCCCAGGCGAACGATAGAATTGCCAGCCATTGCCCGGCCTCCCTCTTTTTCAAATATTTAAATCTAACTACACAAAAGGAGATGTGATCTTAAGAGGCCAAACGAAAAAGGTATGTGGCTGATTTGGGACAGAATGTGACACGTCTCTTCCCACTATGAGCAGATCTGAACTCTGAGATCTCGCCTCAATTTACATCAAGTGAGGAACTGGTCTAGAACTAACCAGCCAAAAGACAGTAGTATTCCAAAGCAAGCATTGAAAGCACCTGCTATATTTATACTCATCTATGGAAACTGGTATTTTCATTGCGTATTGGATAGTACTCAGAAATAGAGTCGGCTCATGAGCATACCTATTTCAGTCATACTCGTTCTACATAGTGAACATGGAGACATAAAGGAGAATATTTATGAGTTCCACTGAAGCAAAATTGCACTTATCTTTAGAGGATGGAGTATTCGAAATATCTGGCTCTGAGCTATTTGTGTCTCAGCAAATTGAAAATTTTAAAGATATAATATTGGAGTCACTACATAGCAGAAAGCACTACACCATAGAAACCAACCAATTAACAAAAGAGTCCGCGCCACCTGCAGCAGAGCCTTTAGCAGAAGGGGCGAAGTCAGAACATGGTTTTGATAAAAAGTCGTTTCCAAGAGTTCTTCATATTGAAGGTAAGAATGTAAGGATTATTAAGAAAATGCCAGGGTCGACAAGCTCTAAAAAATCTATAAATACGGCTCTCGCATATCTCTGGGGCAAAAGATCCGTAGGTGAAGAAGGGATTTCCTATCAGGAAATCCGAGATCTATGCCAACAACAAGGTTGTCTGGATTCCGCCAACTTCTCCGCTACGATAAAAGGAGCAAGAGAGTATATAATAATAGAAGGAAAAAAAGGATCATCTGCACAAACCTGCAAACTCACGCTTCCGGGGGTTGAACGGGCAGAAGAGCTACTGGAAGATCTAAATGGAGAGTAAGGTTAGAAGTATAATAGAAACTGCCTCTGATAAAACCTTATCAGAGCACATAGTTAATTCTTACATGGAAGTCGAGCGCAATTATTTTCTTCAATCTTGGAAAACAAGTGAACTGGATGCAGGTCACTTCGTTGAATCTGTCCGTCGGCTAATAGAACTGAAACTCCACGGAAATTACACTCCTATTAATAAGTCGCTTCCTGCATTCAACGACAGCACCATGCTTTCATACATAAACACCCAAGGGGACGACTCTTATAGAATTCACATTCCAAGAATACTTATTTCAATATATGGAATAAGAAACAAACGAGGAGTCGGCCATATATCAAAAATCTCTCCAAATCACCTTGATGCGACTTTTATATTATCAAGTGTAAAGTGGGTACTAGCTGAAATAGTTAGATTAAACTCCTCTCACAAACCTGAAGAAACTTTAAAAATAGTAGAGAGAATAATAAATAGAAGCATTGAGGGGTTTTGGGAGCAGGATGATATAAAGCGAATATTAGTAGATGGACTGAATCTTCAAGAAAAAATAATTTTTATTCTTTATGCCACAAACGAGGTGGAAGATCAAAAAATACTCAGCATAATTGAATGCAAAAATAAATCGTATTTCAATAAAACGCTTAAGAAATTACATAACTCTAGACTTATTGAGCACAAAGGAAATGGTGACTGCATTATTTCACCTAAAGGAATTGCATACGCAAAAGACATTATATTGAACAAGGTAATTGCATAGTAATCCAAGCCTCTATTGATGAGCGAAAAGACTCCCACGTACGCATCATGAGTCAACCCGAGGGCGCGCGAGCCGGCCAGGAAATTTCAATCGCGGCGCCGCCCAGTGGGGAATCGCCGACGGTGACTTCGCCCTGGTGCCACTGCGCGATCTGACTGACGATCGCCAGTCCGAGGCCGTGTCCGCCCGAGGAAGCGCGTTCGGCGTTGCCTAATTGGGCGAAGGGCTGCAGGATCGTCTCTCGCTCCGCCTGAGGAATGCCCGGCCCGTCATCCTCCACCTTTAAGCGGCAGCGTGCGCCGTCGCGACGCAGGCTGACCCGCACACGGGATTGCGCATAGCGGGAGGCGTTATCCAGCAGGTTATGCAGCACTCGACCAATCGCCCGCGAGTCCGCCCATATTCGGGCGCCGCGCAGACTGTCATCACAGACAAACTCACACGTCAGCTCAATGCGCTCCGGTTGATGCAAATCCACCTCTTCCTCCACCAGCGCCGCCAGATCAATCTCGCTGAAGTGATTGATATCGATGGCGCGGCTATAGCGTGAATGGGTGAGCAATTGATTGATCAGGTAATCCAGTGAGTCGATGCTGGCGTGGATGCTTTTGCGATACTTCTCTTGCTCTTCCGCCGTGCAGTCTTCCGATTCCAGAATTTCCACCGCGAAACGCAGGCGCGCCAACGGAGTGCGGAGGTCATGGGCGACTGCGTTGGTCAGCTGTTGATGAGAACGCACCAGCTTCTGAATACTGTCCGCCATGGCGTTGAACGATTGCCCCAAACGGGCGGCGACAGAACCTTTACGCAGCGTCACGCGGTGCTCCAGCCGACCTTGTCCAAACTCCGACGCAGTACGGTCAAGGCGCTTGAGATCTCGCCACAGCGGCGTCAACCAGGATAATAACCCCAGGGAGGTGGCTAACAGCATGGCGGTGAACACCGTGACCAAATAAGAGAGAGCCACCCCGCCGGGCGAAGGCGTTGGCCCCGCCGTCAGAACTTTATCGCTACCGCCAATACGGTAGTAAAACAAGGATTCATCGTCCTCTGTATTGGTCCACGCATAGCCTTGCGCCATCAGCGCTTCTTTTTTGTCAGCCGAAATATCCAGCTCCGTTAGCGCCAGCATATCCAGCGGGAAACGAAACTCAGCCTGCAGTTGCGTCAGTAACTGCGGCCACTGCGCCTCCGGCGCGTCAGCAAACAGGTCGCCCAACAGAAATAATGTGCCTTTGGCGCTGCGCAGGGTCTCTTCGTCATCCGTCTCATCCAGCACCATTTCAACCACCCAGTCGCTGTCGCCGACTCTGCGCAAGAGCACATCAGTATCCGCCTCCAAATACACATAACCGCCTTCTCGCAAGGTATCGGAATTCTGCGTTTGGGTGAGCAATTCCGCCAGGGGCGTCAGCCGCAATCGATAGCCGAAATGGTTATCCAGCGACGCGATTCTGTCTTGCCAGACGCTCTCTGGGCGTGCAGCCAAATCACGCTCGATCAGGAAAAATGTGCCGTTAAAGGTGTTAACGAAGTAATTGAGGAGAATGCGGTTTTTGATGTAATGAACAGGATTGTAAGACTCTACTGTCAGCAGCAGCCCTACTGGCAATACAATGATGATCACCAGACGCAACAGGGTTTTCAGCATCATCTTCAACGCCTCCCTGCCAAAACAGGGTCAGCGCATAGCTGGTACCCCTTACCGCGAATCGTCTTAATGATCTCCTGTCCTGCCCCGCCGTCTTGCAGCTTCTTGCGCAAACGGGAAATACGTCGGTCTATGGAACGGTCCAAACCGTCATAATCAAAGCCACGCAATTCCTGAATGATAAAATCGCGGTCCACCACTTCCCCCAGCGACCTCGCCAGCAACAATAACAGCTCGAATTCCGCCGTGGTGAGATCCACCGAACGATCGCCCAATCTGACCACGCGATTGCGCAGATCGATCGTCAGCGCGCCGGCGCTGATCACGTTTTTATCCTGAGTCGTCGTGGAGCCCCCCTCGCCGCTGCCTGTATGCTCCAGCCGACGCAACAACGCGCGAATGCGACTCAGCAATAAACGCGGCTGCACCGGCTTCACGATATAATCGTCCGCGCCAAGCTCCAGTCCCAGCATTTGGTCCATATCCTCATCCAGCGCCGTCAGCATGAGAATAAAACCGTTATAGCCCAGCCGCGCCTGCCGACATACGTCCATGCCCGACAGTCCGGGCAGCATCACGTCCAGAATCACCAGCGCCGGGCGCTGCGTCAGAATCTCCCGCACCGCATCCAGCCCGTTGGCGACCACCGCCACCTGGAAACCATTTTTGGTCAGATAATCCTGAATCAAGGAAGCCAGCTCCTGATCATCCTCCACCAGCAGTAAGCGATGATTGTGAGCGCAGTTCGAAAATACGGGTGTCATGATGGGAGAGCGTCGCCTTAACCAACAGGATCAGGGGAAATTCGCTCAGTGTAGGAAAAAATCCGGCGGGAGAATACCTGCCTGTGTAGCAGGTTTGTGACAGTTTGGGACAGCCCGACTGTGAATGATGGGCCCGCCTTGCTGTACAAAAAAAGGTCTACTAGGCTTCTGTATACGGCCCGCCTCCGCAAGCGGACCTGTTTTGCTGTTGAGTATTCAAGCTGCATACCTTCCTAACCGGCCCTCCCAAGCTTCAGGTATGCGCATACAAGGATCAAACAAGGAGCCGCTTATGGAACCCTATCTCGGACAGATCAGCATGATGGCTTTTAACTTCCCTCCTAAAGGCTGGGCGATATGTAATGGAGCAATACAAACGATACAACAGAATGCAGCCTTGTATTCTTTACTTGGAGTAAAGTTTGGCGGGAATGGAACAACCAATTTCGCATTGCCGGACTTGAGAGGGCGCACGCCTATCAGCTTCGGAAATTACTCTAGCATTTCTTATGAAGTGGGGATGTATGGAGGAACTGAACAGGTCACCCTGACCACAGATCAACTCCCAACCCACTCTCATACCGTCTACGCTTCGAGCTTAGACGCGGATAAAGGCGGTCCGCGCAATGACCGGGTTTTGGCGAAGACCCCCGATATATACGGCCCCCCCAACAACTTGATAGCAATGTCTCCAGCCGCCATAGGCGCAACAGGGTCTAATATGCCGCACAATAATATGCAGCCCTCCCTGGCCATTAATTTCTCTATTGCAGTTACTGGCGCATACCCACAACGCAACTAACAAGGAAGTATAATTATGGCGGACTCATACACGGGAGAAATCAGGATCTTCGCCGGTAAATTCGCTCCAGAGAACTGGGCGTATTGCAACGGCCAGATCATAGCAATCTCCCAAAATGAAGCGCTGTACAGTCTGACTGGCGTTATTTACGGCGGTAATGGCGTCACAAATTTTGGACTGCCTGACATGCGTGGACGTATACCTATCAATTTCGGCTCCGCTCCGTGGACAGCAGGATATAACATAGGGGCAACACTAGGAACTGAAGTTGTCACCTTAACCCCAGAAAATATCCCCTCTCATACTCACAAACTGATGGCGTCAAATGACGCGATTACGCTCAACATTGATCCTAAGGGACAAGTCACAGGCGTCACAGATATTCCCTTCTACGCCACCTCACCTCAGACAACTAATCTGGCAGCAGAGGCGATAGGGAATACAGGCGAAAATCAGGCTCACCCAAATATGATGCCCTATTTTGCCCTTAATTTTATTATTTCTCTTAACGCCACCTACCCGGAAAGAAATCCTTAGGAGGGACTCGTTATGTCAGAGCCATTTATTGGTGAAATCCGCATGTTTCCCTATAGTTTTCCGCCTTATAGCTGGGCCTATTGCCTCGGTCAAAGACTTGACGTCCGACAATTTCAGGCGCTTTACGCAGTCATAGGCAATAATTTCGGTGGAACGCCAGGGAGTACAATGAACACCCCAAACCTAAAGGGCTTGGCGGTCATGCATGCAGGCCAAGGTCCAGGTTTAACCAACCGCCCATTCGCTTACGGAGGCGGTAACGTTACAGAAACCATCACCCCCTATCAAATGCCCGCCCATACTCACCAGCTTAATGTTGCATCCGTTGCAGGAACGACCCCTGAACCCGCTAACCAACTGTTCGCCTATCAGGCTGGAGACCCTCAATCCGACTATAAACAACCTCCATATGGCGACTTGGTGGAGATGTCCCCTAAGATGTTAAGCATGACAGGAGGCAACTACTCCCATGAAAACAGGCAACCTTATTTAACTCTGGCTTTTTGTATAGCGCTGGATGGCATTTTCCCAATGAGAAATTAGGAAGCCACGCTATACGGTGCATTTGACAGTCTGAGACTTTTCAGCCAAAAGGAGAGCGAATATGGCCGAATCATTTCTCGGAGAAGTAAGAATTTTCGCAGGCTACTATGTCCCACAGCAGTGGAGTTTTTGCAACGGACAAATATTAACTATCCAACAAAACACAGCCTTGTTCAGCCTTCTTGGCGCCACCTATGGCGGCGATGCGCGAACAACTTTCGGCTTACCGGATATGCGCGGTCGCCTCCCCCTTGGCTCTGGCCAAGGACCAGGGCTAACTGACCGGCCTATAGGCAACCCCACAGGAACCGAAACAGTTATGCTGGAGCCGAGCAACATTCCCGCCCATATTCATGGTCTCAATGCATCTAACGACGCAATCACTGTGGATGTCGATCCAACTGATCAAGTTACAGGTGTGACGGCGATTAGCTTTTACGCCCCCCCAACGCCTGGCGCCATGACATCTTTGGCGCCCGGCTCTATTGGGAATACAGGCGGGTATCAAGGAAATACGCTTCCTCATAACAACGTAATGCCCTACTTGGCGCTTAACTTCATCATTTCAATGATGGGGTATTACCCGCCCAAGAATTAAGCTTAGGAGAGGCACAAATGTCCGAGCCATTTATTGCTGAAATACGCGTTTTCCCATACTCGTTCACGCCAGCAGGCTGGTCCTCCTGTTTAGGCCAATTAGCGCCGATTCAACAAAACCCTGCTTTGTATTCGTTAATTGGCGTCATTTACGGAGGGGATGGTCGTACAACTATGGGTATGCCCAATCTCCAGGGAAGAACTTCTTTGCATTACGGGCAAAGCCAAGCGCCAGGATTAAGTCCGCACTACCTGGGAGAGAGAGATGGTTATGCTTTTGTTCAAATTTCAGAAGAGCAAATGCCTTCCCACACACATTCTCTCAACGCAGCCACACTCCCCGGATCAACGCCTGAGCCACAAAATATGCTATTCGCTTACCAACAGGGAGATCTACAACCGGACTATAAACAAAGCCCCGCAGATCCGCTGGTGGCCATGTCTGAAGATATGATCGCCTACACAGGTCTCAGCGACGGCCATGAAAACAGACAGCCATATCTTGTTCTTAGGTTTTGTATTGCTCTAGAAGGAATATATCCCCAAAGAAGTCAAACCTAAAATAAATGCAGGGCGCTATGCGCCCTTCTTGATATCACCAGCCAAAAAACAGGCTGGATAACCGCTATCAACTACCCACTTTGTAACTGAATACTGACTCATACAAATAGCAGTCGTCTTTTTCCGCGACGGGTACGATAAAGATATCATGCGCTCCGCAGTTATCGTTCTTAACCGCACAGGTTTGCTGCGGCATCAGGCCTTTGTCTTTTCCCGCCTTGAAGATGACCGAGAAGCTTTCAAAACCGCCTCCCAGCTCTTTTTTATCCGACACTTCCACCAACGTTAACTCTAAAGGCGGTTGGCTAGAGTCATAAGTGGCGTAGAAAGTTTTATCTTGATTGGATTGAAACTGGTCGTGGGTAAACATCGGCATCTCCCTGCTGAGTTCTATTGAGGTATAACCAGATTGCAGGCGCAGATTAATGCGCACGCCAAGTAAGTATAGACAAACTAATGAAAGCCGGACCGACTCAATACACTCCTCGTTAGAGAAAAAACCGCGCGGATGGACTTAACTTGATAAATCAAAAGGTTCGGGTCTATGCTGAAGAAGCGGCTGTACCTTCTCCGACCGGCCCACACGCTGTATGTGGACCTCCTACTAACCCAATATGGAGGAAACAGATGGAAGCCATCACAAGGGACGATGTGGTCTTGCAGAGCGACAAACAGGTTTCTTGCTCCGTCGATAAAGGCATTGTCGTTATGAACGTCAATGCTGGCGAGTTCTACGATTTGAACCATTCCGCGTCCGATGTCTGGAGGCTATTGGACACCCCAACAAAAGTATCGACTTTGTGCGAGCGTCTTCGCGAAACATTTAATGTCGACGTGGAGCGCTGTGAAAAAGATGTGCTAAACCTGCTAAATCGTTTGCAGGAAAAAGGCGTCGTCAAAGCGCTAAAATGAAAATCCTAAAAGAACAATCTTCACGCCTCTCCTGCTGTGTGGCCAACTTCAATTTAAATAAAGGGTATTTACACTATGGATCAGGAAAACGAAGAAACTAAAGTCACGGAAGAATGGGAAACGCCTGACTTCACCGTCATGGACGCCAATCAGGCCCAGGGGCTTCCTGGAGATGGCGTGGATGGAGGCGCTGGTGGGGATTCGCGTTCTTAACGCCAACAATTTTCATTAGAGGCGTCGTTAAGACAATGACGCCTCTTCCACGCTCTCAATACTCTCTGTAACCAACCTCACTACATTTAACGCCTGTGATAGTTTTTTTGGGCGGCGCAATCTGTAGACAGGCGTCCTCTCTGCAAGTGCGGCGCACATCGCCAAAGCCTGTTGCTTTTGCTCCAATGTCACAAAAAAAGCCTTCCTGAAACATTGCTGGAACAGTTCAGGCACAGCCGATTTCTGATCGATTCTAACAATAGATGTTTGCTCTTCCTCTTCTAACAGAAAAATACCCCGCAACAGAGCCGTCTTTGTAGAAAAACCATGTATGGCGGGGTAAGCGTGCTTGATACGCGTTTTAAAGGGGAGCCGCTGAAAGTCGTCGGGAGACTTCTCCATGGCGAGCAAAACCGACGGATCCAACTTAATTCGTGGGAACCCCGGAGACAAGTAAACGCCGTCAGAGCAAAGCGCCAAAGGGCAAACATCATCATTGAGCAACGCTCGTCCATAATGGTGGAAGAACCCCGCCATGGTTGATTTACCTGCTGTCTTATGCCCGCAGAAAATAATCGCGCCACCGTCGGCCGCCCTGACGGCGGATGCATGAAGCACGAGCTGGTTGCGCCATTGCAATACAGCCCCCATACATGAACCAAGAATATGAGCGAAAACACTCCAACTATTCAGGTCGCCCCCCGGAGTAACCACAATCACACCCGGGCGCACCCAAAAGCGCCCACCGTCGTCATCAAATAGCAGTAACTCGCTTTCGGCAGCCTGAAACCAACGGGTTTCTTTTATCTTCCCATCAATGCCTGCGGGCGTATCGCCAGCCCTCACCAACAGGTCAGATCCATCCCCTCCTGGCGTTAGCCATGGCGCTTCAAACTCCATTCGCACTTGAAGTCCATATACCCGGTAGTAGTACATACGCCCCTTTCCTTCGTAGCACCGTCACTTTATTCCAACGTATTTTGAGCTAGGCTTATAACTTAAAGCGATGGCGATTGTTGGCGGTAAAGCCATTCATAATAAAAACTTATAGCCGCAGATACCTTACATCACAAGTCAGGCGCTAGAGCGGCGTAACCCATGCGGAGGCCACCGCCTTGAAAGCGTTGGATTTGATTCAACTCGCCAGAACGTTTATTGCCTACGACGAATATGAAAAAGCCGAGGCGGTACTTAGACAGCAACTACTGGCGTCCCCTGAAAACGTCTATGCCAGAGAGTTGTTGACTTCCATTCTCCCTGAGAAGAAAGGCGAAAATCCACAGGTGGGGAAATACCGCCCTGCAGTCATAGCAGCCCCCAGAATCATCGTTCCTGATTTTCTACCCAAGCAGGACATAGATGACCTGCTTGGTTTCGCCAGGGCTAATAAAGAACGATTCGAGGCAGGCAAAGTCTCTGGCCCCGATGAATTGCAGCCTCAAATAAGAAACAGCCTGCGCCTGAATCTCCCGGGATTACAGGAAACCATCAGCAATTTGCTCACGCCAAAGATTCTTGCCGAACTGGAACGCTATTCCTCTCTCTTAAACGTTCCCTTTTTTCAAGTAAACGAGTTGGAGATTAAGTTCTGCTGCTACCCTGACGGCGCTTACTTTCATATTCATCGCGACGATCAGGCGACCTACACGGATTCTCTCGGCGAACAGGCGTTATGCGGTCGCCAGATCAGCTTCGCCTATTATTTCCACCAGCTCCCCAAACTGTTTTCCGGCGGCGATTTACGGCTCTACGCCACAGACAGAAAACACAGCATCTATTCACACAAGCGCTTTGAAACTATCGCGCCGCAACACAACTCCCTGGTGCTTTTCCCCAGCGGCTTCTTTCATGAGGTACTGAAAACCCATGTGCCTTCAGGCGACATAATGAACAGCCGCTTCGCTATCAACGGACACCTATGCGCCGCGGTCAAGTCGCCCTCTGTCGAGACTGATTGGGCGACGCTCGGAGGCCATCAGGGATGAGCGGTATCGCCGGCGTTTACCAATGCAGGCAGCCTGTGTCGGAAACAAGCTTGCGCGCTATGGCTGACGCAATGAAGCACAGAGGGCCTGACGGCTCAAACATCTGGCTGGATACGCGTATCGGCTTCTGCCACAACATGCTATACACAACGCCAGAATCGCTGTTCGAACAGCTCCCAGCTGTTTCTCATGATAATCAGATCGCCATTACCGCCGACGTCCGCTTGGATAACCGGGAGGAACTGTTCGCCCTACTTCGCCCAGAGCGCCTGCCGTTGAACAGACTCAGCGACAGCCAGCTCATTCTGATGGCTTATCTACGCTGGGGACAGGAATGCCTGGACAGACTACTGGGCGAATACGCGCTCGCCATCTGGGACAAACGTAACGACCACCTGCTTATCGCCGTTGACCCCATGGGAACATGCTCTCTTCACTACGTCCAAACCTCTTCTCTATTCGCCTTCGCCACAGATATAAAAGCGCTTCTCGCTGTTCCAGGCGTAGAAAAAAAATTGGACGAGTGGGGATTCGCCCTGCAGGTGTCCGGCCATAAGCGTGAAGCTCCCGAGCGCACGTGCTTCGCCGGCGTGAAGCGACTGGTGGGCGGCGAACTCATGCTTATTAAGCCTCCCGGTGAAAACAGAGCGGCCTGGAAGGTAAACAAACAAGCCTATTATGAGTTAAAACCTGCAACACTTGTTTGCAAGAGTCCTGAAGAGACACTGGACGCATTCAGAGAAACCTTTCGCCAAGCTGTGCGCTGCCGCATGCGCAGCGCCTATCCTGTGGCGACCATGCTAAGCGGAGGATTGGATTCATCTTCCGTCACCTGCGTCGCGGCGGAATATAGTCATATCACTTCCAGCCCGCTGTTCAGCGTATCTTCGTGCGTGAGCGACGCCGATCCCGAAGAAGATGAGAAACGTTATATCGATATCGTTGCGCGACACAATAACCTCCCTGTTCATTACATCACGCCGTCTTCAGGTCCCGCTTCCTGGCTACACCAGGTCCACGATATGACCGCCACCCCGATCAACTCCAATCCTCACGTTTACACAGCGTTATACTCAAAGATACGAGAGGGTGGAGGACGTATTGTTCTGGACGGCGTTGCTGGCGAGTGGGGCCCCAGTTACAACGGCGATGGCTACCTGTTATGGCTGTTGACGAAAGGTCGCTGGAAAACGCTGTTCAATACGATGAGCGAATTGTCCAGCGTATATTCCATCGCCAGAGGACACTTGCTCCGACGTGAGATTCTTTCGCCTCTGGAGCCAAGTCTTCTCAGACGCATTAGGCATACATTGCGCGGATATAACCAGCAAGAGCGTCTGCCGCCCTTAAACCCCAGACTGCATTACAGGAGTCAAACCAAAGCCGGCGGTCAGGGATTCCTGCACAGCGACATGCGAAGCAACCGTCTCCATACGGTTGCGACCGGACGCACGCCCAAAGAGTGGTACGCCCCTTATTATCAGGTCCGCAGCAGTTTTCCTTATCTTGATCTGCGCGTACAACGTTTTTGCCTGGGGTTAACTGAAGACTGGTTTATTAAAGATGGCTGGAAACGCTACTTTATCCGCGCCGCCATGGAGAATATTCTTCCCGCGGAAGTGCAGTGGCGCAAGGATAAAAAGCCCTTCTCTCCCAGCTACTATCGCCTCATGCAGATGGATAGCGAGAAATACCAGACATTTCTCCAGAGCATTCAGGGCAATGATCCTGTCAGGGATTATATTGACGTAAACAGGATATCCCGAACGATAAAAACGCTTGACCGTAGAGGGTCATGGCGTCCTTATCAAGGCGTCGATTTCGCGCGCAGAGTCGTTGACTATGGCGTGCAAAGCATCGCATTCCTGCAGTGGTTTCAGCGCCTGTAGACACATACGCCCAGGTCAGCATATATCGGCGAGCGTCTCGCAACCCGTCGTTTTCGTATAGCTTATTACGCGTCCATTATGCAGGTGCGCAATATAATCCGCACAGGCGAGCAAGCCACTGCGATGGGTAATCACAAGAACGGTAACCTGGTCTTTAAGCTGAACGATGGCCTGCGCGACTTGCCGCTCGTTATCGCTGTCCAGAGAACTGGTGATCTCATCCAGAATCAACAATGAAGGTCGCCGCAAAAGCGCTCTCGCTATGGATATGCGCTGTCTTTCGCCTCCAGACAGGCGCTCGCCCCTATCCCCCACACAGGTATCCAGCCCAGCCGGCAACACACGGACAAAGCCTTCAGCCGACGCAGCTTTGAGCGCCGCCAGCAACTCCGTCTCTGTCGCGTCAGGCTTGGCCCAAAGCAGATTGTTGCGAATGCTGTCGTTAAACAAGAACGCCTCCTGCGTTACATAGCCCACTGATCGTCGCCAGTTTGACGATCCTGGCGACTCAAGGGGTTCGTCATCAATCAGCAACCTTCCCGCCAAAGGGCTAAGCAAGCCGGAAAACAGATCCGCCACGGTAGTCTTCCCGGCGCCGGACGGGCCAATCAATGCGGTCACCGTTCCACACGGCAGCGTCAGGCTAAAGCGATGCAGCACGCTCTCATCAGGCTGTGAGGGATAGGCGTAATCAACCTCAGTCAAGGAGATAGCGCGTTCAGGGGATGACGCATTATCCTGCGCTGTGTCGACGCCCTCTTCCGCCGCAGAGTTCAGGCTCACACTGAGGGCTTCCACACAGACATAAGAGGGCAAAAAGTTAAGGATTTGTTGATAGCGTTGGCTCAGATCTTTGATCAACGGGGCCAGGCGCGCAAAAATCAGCAATAAGACAATGAAACCCATCACCTCCAAACGTAAAAAGTAAACCGCCAAAACAAACAAGGCGATCACACTGAGCGCCGCAGCAATCTCATAGTACAGAGCCGCCGCAGCCATTGTCTTCCTGAACCGCACTTGCGCGTCTCCAGCCTCCTTACTCGTTTGCTTTAGCCGGGACTCGTGTAGCGATTCAGCGTTATAGCTTTTTATTGTTTTCATACCTCCCAGTAATTCTGACAAGTGATTGAATGCCCGCTCTCTGTGCGTGCGCCCTTCCACTCCACGCTGATAGCTCAGACGGTTTAAGCGTCTGATCCCTGCATACATAACAACGCCACAAGTTGCGGCCGCCAGCGTCATCGACCAGGAAACGCCAAAGGCGATTAAGATATACACGCCACAAACCACCAGAGAGGAGACGTATTGAGCAATCAAAGTGGCAATCTGCCCAGCTCTTTCCGCCTCCTGCGTATAGACATGGTGAATATACGAAAGCCTCTGCCCAATCAGCGCATCCCACCGAGTCGTCGATATGGCCTGGGATAACTGGTTTCTGAGGCCTAAAGTAAAGCCATGTTGAATTCGCGCCACCAAAACGTCGCGCTGATATCGCAGCGCGGCATGTGTCGCTATCACCCCAAAAAATAGAGTCATTGCCGTCGTGATGCTCAAGCCGATGTCCAAATCAATACCCAGAACCGACAACGAGCCTCGTTCAGCTCCGACATCCAATCCGGCAAGTCCGAGTAATGGAATCAACAGGAGAACGCCAATACCTTGAGTTACCCCCAATACGATAGTCATTAAGCTCACAGCAACTAACTTACTGCGGCCATTTCTCGCCATTTTTCTGATGATATCAACTAGCACACTGGATGGACTAACCACACTAAATACCGTCAGCCTGGTCAGAAATAAACTGCGCCCGCTTGATGACAAGATATCGCCACACCCAGAAGACTGGCCGCAGAAAAAAGTACAAAGAGAATAACGCCCCAGGGAGCGGCAACATCACAACATCATTGGAAGACATACCGATCGTGTGCGTCCAATGATAGTACTGATACTTCCAGTTAAAGGAGAAAACGCTCAACAATAGATACTTGCGTAAAGGCGAACAAAAACGCCCATTTTTATTGCAGCTTATACAGAATCGGGCTAGACGCGAGGCGACTCGATATCGCCAGGTCCGACGCAGATCTTTCAATGGATCAGGCGTCTTCAGCAGGGCTCCACTGACAAGAAGCGCAGTTTGAACAAGATGGAGCACGCCCCACTGACCAGCCAGCTTAACGACTGTGCTCCAGTCAATCCTCCCGCTACGCACATAAGCGTCGATATCCGTCACCCAGGACAAACGCGCCCAACACGAGCGTGTCCCATGCGCACTCAAGTATATAAACTCTTCCTCAGCAGAAAGTGTTCTCTCCAAGCCAGCATGTTTCCCTCGCGACATCGCGCTTTTTGCGGATAGCTCAGGCAGCAAATGAGGATTGTTATCGAGGCGAAAGTGCAACTCCAAAGTAAGCCGCCTCTCAGGATGATAAAAAACCCAGTCCTTATGCAGTTGCAGGTATACCGTGCTGACGCGGTCACTCACCTTCTCACTGGGCGTCTGTCTGACATAGCCCAGACTCTTTAGCAAACGACTGAGCGCCAGCTTGCACTCTGGGTCCGCCAATAGATCCAGATCTCTGCACTGCCGCTGACTGTGGTCTCCATACAAACGCATCGATAGCGCAGGCCCTTTAATAAACATATGCGGCAGGCGGCGCTCTTGCAAAGCTTGAGAAAGTCGGCTCATTTCCGCGCTATGTTTGAGGGCGGACATACGACTCTCGCGCGCCATGTCCCGCAATTGGGAGATCACTTGCTCAGGAATAGCGGCTGACGCGGCTTCCAGACGACTCCACAATAGAGGAGCCACCCTGTGCCAACGCAATAAACTAATAACGTCAGCCCATTCAACCTCTTCACAGGCACTAACGACGCCTCCTAAATCTTCGCCCTCGCCTCCCAGGCAAAAACAGATAAATCGATGCGGGGACAGCGCCGCCTGTTCACCAGCGAGTGAGGCGTGACTCATACCATCACACGCTGAACAACCTCAGGACGCCACATCATGCGTTCATAGGGTGGCGAGATGGATTCTGTGACAAACCCCAGTTTCATATAGAGTTTTTTTGCTGCGACGTTCTGCATCAGCACGCTGAGCGTCAGCGGTGCGCAGACCTGGGCGGCGGCGGCTTGCAGACTGCGCATGACTTCCTCTCCGAACCCCTTGCCGCGCGCTTGCGGAATAAAGGCGATATCGATGACATGCACTTCGTTGTGGCCGAAATCGATAGTGACCTTACCAATGCGCTCATGTTGCTTTTCAATGATGAAATACATGGCGTTGGGAAATTGCGCGCCATATCCCTGCTGTTGCGCTTTAAACTGCATGTCGATTATGGATTCAACGAAATCTCGCTCGCCGTCTATCAGACGCAGGTCTTCTCTTGTACTGTTATGAAGTTGCTCCAGAAACGCTTTATCAGAAGCAGTAGAGGGGCGGACAACCATGCCCTGCCCTAATTTCACATCCTTCACTTTCATAATTCCTTTACCCCTTTCTTATTAGATCCGGCCCATGCAATGAACCGGGACGCGCTCTCATCCATGCAACAAGTATAGCTCGGGCCTGAGTGATGCAAGGCTTGCTGCGTCATTGGATTCCGGGGCAAAGCGTCCTATGCTAGAAAACAGTCTTCCTGGACGACCATTTCCGTTGTCGGGCCAGCAGAGGCGCCCGGATTGACAGGAAGCGGAAACGGCATAACGGAGCAACATGCAACAATTGGAACTTGCCTATTGGGTCGCAGAAGAGCACTTAACGTCTTCCCGAGTTAATGAGTACGCGGATCGCTTCGCCGAAGATGGTCTGGTTTATCTGGATGGCTTCCTGCGGCGGGAAATCGCTGACAAGCTGGCGCACTTTGTCGCCCACGAAGCCTCATATTCTCCGGTGTACGGCGCGTATCAAAATGATATAAAAGTGTCCGCGGAAGAATGGGCGGAGCTCGACGATAAGCGACGATTTTTTCATATGTCGCGCTATCAGGGCCCCAAACCGGAGTTCATGATGACGCCCGCCAGTTTGACGTATATGAGATTTCAACAGCGCCCGGTGCAACGTCTGTTCGCCCGCTACGCCGCCAGTCTGACGCCCAACCCGCCCAGGGAAATGCTTTGCCAGGATATGCTGTTGACCGCGCTGCGGGAGCAACAATACCTACGCCCTCATACCGACAAGGGAACGGGAGTCACAAGACATGTGTGTATCGTGTTTTACCTGTCGCCGGACTGGCGGGAGGAGGATGAAGGCGGACTCAGTATTGAAACGCAACGAGGGGAAACCTTGACCCTATCCGCCCTATTTAACCGCTGTATCATCTTCAAGCCCACCCTGCTCCACAGTGTTACGCCCTTCGCCAAATCTGCGGCGGGCAAAGTGCGTTACAGCCAGACTATCTGGTATGCCTAGCTTGCAGTAAGCGAGAGTAGAGACCGTCCAGTTTTTGGGAAATCATGCTCGTGTCTTGCGCTGAGAATACCCGGCGCTTGTCCTCGCTGTCTTCCTGAAAAGAGCGGCTGGGGTCTTTCGAATACTGCCCCGCTCTGCTCTTCAGATGCTGCAGGTCATCTGCAGAAAAAGATACGCCAAAGTGATCTGCGATGCGGTTCTCTACAGCGCCTGGGAGCTCCGTGTAGTCCACAACCAGTACAGAACTATCCAGCGACTGCGCCATGCTGTTCATAAGCACGCCCAATACCTCTATCTGGTATGACAGCAACACGTCTGCGGCGGCGTCATCCACTTTCGCAACAAGATGAGACAACACAGACAAGTCTGTTGTCGCCATGTGCCTTCCGGCAAGCCTTTGATGAGACGCCAGAACCTCTTCTGGCCGCCGGATAATGAACACCGATGGCGTGTCAGGATAGAGCCGGTGCAGAAGCGGCCAGAAGCAAATATCCCAGGCGTTCCACTTCACAATCAGATCCTGATCGCCGTCTCCCGCTAGCCCCTGGGCCGCCAGCAGAAAACGCAGGGCTTCCGCTTTTTGATTCTCCGTCAGATCCTTATCCAGCAATAGCTCCGTTAATACGCCAGATTCTGAGATCACGCAGTGCGCGGAAGAGACGGCCAACAGGTTTGACGCCAGCGTCGAGCCGCAACGGGACAAATGAAAAATAAAGCCAGCGGGTCGTACTTCGTTGAACAAATGGGAATGCCGAATCAGATACTCGATACGTGTAGCGGGTTTAATGATACTTCCAATAATCGAACGCGCCCTTTGCGTAGCGATGCGCTCATCCCAAAAAGGCGCCCAGTCTCGCGCAGTTGGCGCCACGCCCCATATCACACGCTTGCGCGCCGCCACGTAGCGCACTGGCGTCCACTGGCGCAACAGCAAAGGCAGTTCAGGCTCGACTTCCTCATTGTTACAGGCGATAAGCGCCGATAAAGGGTCAGTTTCTCCTTGCTCCCCGGCGCCGGCATAACGCTTTAGTATAGAGAGTAAATCATCGAACTGATGGCAAGCCATACACTGGGCTAACGTCTCTTCTGACTCAAGCAGCCGCGAATAGACCTCGCGACTATCCACGTAAAGCCTCCAGCTCATCCATTACCCTGGCGTTGATGGAGGAAACCCGGTGAGCGCTGATATCGTCCTCTGACGCCTCCTTAAACCACTGCTCGACATCCTGAAAGCGCCGGCTTTGATATATCGTCGCCAGAGCCTTTTCCATCGGCGCGCCCAGCAGTTTAAACACTAACTGATCCAGCAGCCACTCTCGACTCCGAACCGCTTCATCCAGCTTCCCCGCCTTGGCGTGTGCGGCTTTCGACCATATCCGTTTTAGGTGATAAACGCCCAATTCCCCCACTTCCGTGCTGTCAGGCAGTGGCAGGTCCGCTACCGCAGGACGGCTGTGATAGGAGAACTCAAAATCCGGGTAATCATTCAAGTGATAGTGAAAATTCAGCGTACTGCCAGGAACCGGTCGTATATTTTTCTTGTATCTGGGCAAAGTCAGCTGCGACTGATTCTCCTGCAGACAATGATCGCCATAAATTCGGATAAACGTCGTAACCTTGAGATCCGTCATATCCTCTTCGCATTGAGGGATTAACAGAGATCCCGAGAGACAAGAATCATCGCCGGCGTGAAGCGCCGACGCCATTGAGAGATCCAGCGTGAGCAGCTCGCCCAAGTGGATATTCTTGCCGCTTTCGGAAGAATGCAGCCAGGCATCCAGCTGCACTGACGCTGGTATCAACACACCGCTCGGTTTTAGAAACTGTTGCAAGTGAGAAAAAATCTTCACTTGCGGCTCCTGTTGCAGCATATGTTTCATCGTCTCCGATAACAGAATGTCATAGGATTCGCCCTTGGGAGGCGTCCAGACCGTGGCGTCTGCGCAGACGAAATGAGCGACTCGGTCCGAGACCTTCAGCAGAGAGATCACCTTCTGCAGCGCCTCTAGAGAGGCCTCGTGGATATCCAGCAGCGTCACCCTCAGCCTTTTCGCGGAAAACAACGGCGCCAGCGGCGCCAATAAAAGTCCGAATGGCCCGGTCCCCGCATACAGCAGCTCCACCTTTTCCTGCCGCTGCAACACGTCCTGTATCGCCTGATAGACACCCGCCATGAATATTCGCGTGCGTTCAATATCCCAGGCGCATCTGCCTGCCTCCAGCGGCGAAATCGCCTTGCCGAAACCAGTCTGAGTGGCGAGGTCTTCTTGGTAACAGGAAGGATAGAGATCGATGCCCGTCACCGTGGCGAGCGCACTGACCAAAGCATCCAAATGGTGTCTGGCGTCGCCGGCGGAGGTCGCTCCCAGCAACTTTTGCGTTGCATCAATAATAACGTCAGCGCTTATGGGATCATGGGTTCCAGCCTCAATCATCAATGCATTCCTTTTTTGTGTTATTTGTTATGTGTTATTTAGGCAGCGTCGCCTCCGCACAGGGAAGCGGCGTCATGTTCAGATACTGCACGACACGCGGCGTCGCCGCCCTGTTAGGGCTCGCGCCGTGGGGAAGATAGTGGTGCCAGATGATCAGCGAGCCCGCAGGCGCAGCGACATACTTAAGCTTCAAGTGGGTGAGGTCTTGTTGATTCGGGTCTGCGCCCGGAGGCAGTTGCGCCATCCAGTCAGTCATTTGGCGGTGAAAACCGGGCGCGCAATGAAAAGCGCCCTGATTCTCGGCGACGTCAGTGAGGTAGATAAGGCCTTGTGTGCGCAATTCCGGCGCGCGACTGAAGTCCACGTCCCAATGCAGCCGGGTTCCAAAAAACTGATAATGGGGCGCTTCCGGCGGATTAAACCCCGCCCGATCAATCGAACACTGTAAGCTTTCGGTTCCCCAAATATCTGCAAATGCCTGACGTATTTTTTCGGAAGAACGATTGGCGTCCAGCACGGGATCACGAAACAATTGCACCATGATGTTTTGCTGCCCCTGATGCGCGCGATACCATGTCTCCGGTCGATCCGGGCTTTTCTGCAAAAAGCGATAAATCACATCCACAGAAGCCTGACATTGCGCCTTATCTAGCACGCCTTCCACCACCAGGTATCCATTCTCACGCCAGAACGCAACCTGACTCTCGCTTAGAAATTTAGGCGCATCGCCACACAGCGGTCCTTCCAGGATTTCCCTGGCGTCCAGCGGCTGTGCACAAGACCCGGCCAGATAACCGCCCAGAACCCGGTTGATATCATTAACGCGCGATTTACTTATACCACCCGGGTTCTGTTGCAAGACCCAGTGTTCAAACTCGCTGAAGCTCGGCTGACCTCCATAAAGAAACCCCAGGCATTGATCAAGCCCCAGCCCCAGCAGATTCATCAGCGCCACATCCGTTCGCCATTCCTCTTGTCGAAGCCGCGGCTCCAGCCTGCCGCATTTGTTCAGCCGCGTCTTATGCCAAAGCCGCTTGAGACGGTGCACGCCAAGCTCTCCCACTTCTTCTGCGGGAGGCAGCGATTGGTACATGTGTGAATGAGAGGGCGAGTCAGATAGCGGCGTTCCAGAACCTGCACTATGGGCATAGCTCATCAAAATACCTTCCTTGACAGGTTAACAGACTGGTCTCAATTTTTTCCCGCAACCACTCGTCCGCTACGCAGTCGATGACCAGATTGATGCGGTCACAGTCCCCCCGGTTGAGAACGGCATGCGTTTGATCCACATTCAAGTACCACAACTCCCCTTCCTGCATGGGAACGAGATGATCATTCACCCAGAATTCCAGCAGCTCATGACTTTCAATAGGGACATGCAGACGGGCTTCGCCGTGCTCCAGGGAAACCCCATGATCACGATGAGGCTTAATTTCCGCGCCGGGACGCAACCGCATCAAGCGCACGGATTTAAGTGGACAACGAAGTGACGCCAGCAGCCGTTGCAGACCTGGGCTCTGCTCCAGGACCGGCAGGTCCACCCAGTCGTCGCAGCTTTCTATGGCGAAGCCTTGCAGAATCGGGTGGGCTTCCCGGTAGTGAGCGGGACAACGCATCGGCATGACATCCCATTCACCGCTGTAGTCGCGTTGATTGACGTGGTTTATCCAGGGTAATTCGCGAATGCGTTGCAGATCGGCCTTCAAGGCGGGAAGGTCGACGCGTATATCAAGTCTGGCGAATGAAAGCGGCTCTGTCATTCCCTGAGGTCCTTTATGATTTGATTATTCGCGCCAATATCCTTTGCCCTGGCGCAAACAATGCGTGAGCACACAACCGCGTCTCGTTGGAGGCGCAGTTAAATGAAGCCTTGTAGAGACTGTTTAGCAGCCAACGTTAAATTACGCCGGATAAACGTAAGCCCCCATCTCCGCGTCCACCGATTCGAGCTTGGGTATGCGAGCGCGATTAATTTCCGTATACAGCCAGTCGTTGATAACACAGTCTATTTCCAGATAGACCGAGGCCTCGCCCCCTTCATTTTTCGCCCATTGCGACAAGCCTGGATTGAAATACCAAACCTCTCCCTCCGCCATTTGCGCCGGCGTTTCATTTACCCGGAAGGTCAGCCCATCGCTTATGGAGATAGGAACCTGCAAACGCACCAAATCTTCTCTTCCCAGCGGGTTCACGGCCAGATAATCAGCAATGGCGACTCCTGGATTCAGGCGCATGATTCTGGCGGACACCAACGGACATTGCAGGTACTCAAATACGTCCCGCATCTCGCCTTTACGCAGCGAGGCGACCATATCAGAGCCTAGCCATGAAGGGGCGATTCCGCTCCTGGACATTAACTCATCTACAGGCAGCGCATCCCACCCGTCGTTGAAGTTGCAGGCGCTGAAATTGCCCTCCCATAAAGCGACCAGCAGCATTTCAAGGTCGCGTAATAAACCTCGCACGTCAAAACTCGCA
Source organism: Hahella sp. KA22 (assembly GCF_004135205.1). Classification (NCBI taxonomy): domain Bacteria; kingdom Pseudomonadati; phylum Pseudomonadota; class Gammaproteobacteria; order Oceanospirillales; family Hahellaceae; genus Hahella; species Hahella sp. KA22. The sequence goes on from NZ_CP035490.1 coordinate 6,497,552, forward strand.
GGAAGACGCGCGCAGTAAACATCAGGGACAATTTGACGACTGACTTCATTCATAATCCAGCACCCTTAACTACCAGCCTGAAACAGAGAGGAGCCGCAGCACGGGCGCAAAGCGCCTTCCAGTAGCTTCTCCCAGAACTTCACAAGCCGAAAAAGCATCCTATCCTTTCCTACTTCCTCCAGAAGCATTCAACTTGCTTAAAATATAGTCGCAACTTTTCCAAAGTGAGAAGTGAGTCATGGAAACTTTTTGTTAAAAGCGCAAGCCATACGCCACCGCGCTTCAATAGTTTCGTAGAAAAGAAAAAAGCATTTTTAACACATAGGGTTACATATGGACTCATATTGACGCCTACGGCCATGAATGCTTACAGTCCGACTTCTGCACATCAGATCTTGAGCGCCTGCTGGAAAAGGAAAAGAAGACGTAACCTCTCAGAATAAACAGTAAGCGCACCCACAATCGCCGCAAAAGCCGTATCCGCGGGCTTGCTGCGCCGTCCGCTTTGCTAAACCAACGCACATTTACGATTTATCGCCATCAAATACCGGCCATATGGCCTACCAGGATCTTACTATTTCGTAATATTTCTTATTTTTCGCGTAAGCGGCGGGAAATTTCTCGTTTTAGGATGAGGCTACCTTAAGTTTTTCGGCCGCAATGCCGGTTAGGTTTATAGATATTGCGGACTGATCCGAAAAGCCGCGCCGCTGGCGCTTATCTCAAAAGAGAAAACAACAACAGGAAACTGGCATTTATGAATAATAAGTATTTCATGAAGACTTTGCCTCTGGCAGTCTCCCTTGCGCTGGGTATCTCACAAGCACACGCGGAATTTGGCATCGGCGCCAACATCGAGCTCGATACAGACATCATCGACGCTAAAGACAGCGACACTAAGTTCGAACAAGGCGGCCGTATCGAAGTGAATGTGACCGGCAAAACCGAACTCAATGGTTATTTTGTTGAAGGCAAGGGATCAGGCCTGTTGAAGAAAAATGGCGATACCGCCACCGACGATATGTGGGTGAAGTTCGGTAACGACACCTGGGACGTTCAGGCGGGACGCTTTGAAGCGGTCAACCTGTTCCCTCTGGGTAAAGATACGGTTGTCGCCCACGCTGGCGATGGCAAAGGGGCTAGAGTTTATGAAGCCAATCTGGTGCGCGGCCGCGCCGGCGATAACGGCGGCCAGTTCGCCCTGCACGTTCGTCCCAGCTCCGCACTGAGCTTTGAGTTGGCCTCTATCTGGGGCGACTCCGATGAAAATGGTAATAACGAAGAAGTCTTTTCTGGTCTGCGTCCCAGCGTGACGTTCACCGGTGAGATGTTCAGTCTGACGGCTGGATACGAAGTACTGAAGTACGATCAGGAAACAACGACTGGCGGCGTCACCACCAAGACTGAAATCGATAAGAGCGGCTTTGGCCTCACCGGAAACATTCGATTCAGCGGGGCTAGCATCAATTTGAACGCCGCTCGCGAAGATATCGAGGACGCGGGATCAGACATCACCGTCACCTCCTTCGGCGCAAACGTTACTTACGGCGCATTTGGTTTGGGCGCGGTGCACTCAATCAGCGACGTAGGCGCTAAAGACGACCCAACGGTATCGACACTGTATGTCGCCTACACGCTGCCTTTATTCAACATTGACAACGCCTCCATCACCTTCGCCGGCTCTACTTCCAGCGCAGACAACCTGGCGGGCGACACCGACGACGACCTCCACAAAATAAGGACTCGTATTAACTACACTTTCTAAGAAGAAAGGCCACTCTCGTTCCTTCCTTTCTGTGTTGATTGCGCCGCTTCCACGTACGGCGCTTTTTTGCGTTTACGCATCTTTAGCGTGAAGTTGGAGGCGGCTCCGCTTCACGCTTTTTTGCGCCGGGGCTTCGGCCCGCCGTCTTAACTACGCTCTTCATCGCCATCTACGTAGTAGTACGGAGACTCATGGTTTTATTTCAGTAGCGCTACGCATCCCGTCAAACCCAATCTGAAAGATATACTTTTCACCATACAGCGTTTTAGGGTCGCGCCATGGTCTTCTCAAAAGTGGTCAAACTCAACGATACCATTTACGACAAGTACAAGATTAACGAGTTGGAGAACTCCTTAAGCAGTCTCCATCACATGGGTATGTTCCTGCTGCGCTCCAACAGCCAGTTGGGGCGAATCATCGACTTGCTGGAGGATTACCAGGACACCCAGGACCCATTAGTAATAGCCGCCTCAGTGCAACGCGCTTTGGCCCACAGCAACATTTCCTATGTCTTTAAAATCGCGCTGCCCCAGCACAGCTATGTTTTCAGCAGCGACTCTTTTGTTTCATTCGCCCAGGAGAGAATTATTTCTCATCTGTCGCAGCAGACAATTCGCATGATCCATCACGAGCACTATTGGGCCGTGATCTATCCGCACTTCACGCTTTGCGTCACGCTGACGGAGGAGCAGCGGGATCAGTACATAGATAATCTATCGAGACTGGCCAGCGTGGTCAGTATGTTGATGGAGAAGCTCGGCACGGAAACATTGGCCAGCCTGCAAAGAGAAAATCAAAGCCAGCAGAATGTCGAGCGCACGCTCGATCTGCTGGACGACATCATGGCCATTGAAAACACCCGTAGCGACTACACCGTCCAGATAGTCGCCGACCTGAAGTGGACGATTCAGAACGCCATTCTCAGTATGGGATTAAATGGAGATAAAGAACGACAGATCATGGGCGTCATCGGCCGCCTGCTGAATGAATTTGAAGAGCAACAGGCGTCCTATCGACTGATCGAGAGTTACGTGCGCACCGCCAAGAGAAGCCTGACCGAGCTGACGCACCGTGAAGAGAAAACTTTTTCCGACCAACCAACCCCGCTAACCAGCGCGAACTGAGGCTGCCTCAGCAGGAATCTGCCTCACCGCCTCGGAGTGATCTCCAGGCGGTTTTTTTATTTCTCCCGCCTCGATAAATATCTACCGTTCGCAGGCCCACAGTTCTGCATACTTTTTCATTGCGTAGATCGGATGCGGCTTGTATATCGAGCGCTGATAATCACTCATTTTGCTTATCTGCGAGTTTTCGTATGTCTCAATAATTTTCTCGGCGGGCAAGTCGCAATACACCTCCCTTCGCTTCTTACACTCAGCTATCGCTTTTTTCTCTTCCTCAAGCATTTTCACTTTGAGGTTATCGCATTTCTTTTGCATCTCCGCTTTGTATTCTTGCACCGCCTGTTCTTCCGCAGGTGAAGTCTGCTCAGTGTGAACATACTCAACATCAGGCGTCATGCGACGGTTGATCTGACGCGTCTCCTCTACCGCAGCAGGCGTCGGCGCGGCTCTGACTTCTACTTCTGTCTGCGCGGAAGCGCCAGGACAAGGCGTTTCCTGAAAAGCGACTTTCCCTTTGGCGTTCACACATTTGTATATCTGCCCGTATCCCAGGCCTGAATACAAAACTGCAAAACATAGCGCCCCCATCCGCGCTGTTCGTTTCCAGCGCAGACCAGATTCTTTGTCAGCCATTACCCTACGCGCCATAAAACTCAATACCTTATTACCGACGACAAATGAGCCATGTTAAAGGGAGAGGTAAAAGCATAACCAGCGACTGCCGACAGGTTTCACAATCCTTGACGCTTCCCGCCGATGAAAGGCCTTTCAGAACGCGCCCAGGCTAAGATATTTGATAATGATATTGTCGATGACATCCTGGGACTTCAGATTTTCAATCGTCTGATTGATACGTTCATCCAGCCCTTTGTTGTCTTCGATGACTTTTCTGGACAGGGCGATCACCACTGGGCGATTCACCACTTCATCGACAATCTCAACATCGTTGAAGTAGCCCAGCCTGCGCGCCTGATACATAAAGGTAATGTCCTCTGTTATCGCGCAATCTATGCGGCCATACATGGTCAGTTTGACCAACTGCTCGGCGCTGTTCACTTCCACTACGCTCTTGAAGTGAGTCATATCCAGATTGGGAAACCGATAGCTGAAGCCCCGCAATACACCCGCCTGATGACAGTTTTTCAGGCGGTCCGCCCGATCAGCGCCTTCTTCCTCGGGTTTCTTTTTGAGAACAAATGCAGATACTGTCGACGTATATAGCGAAGAGGAAAGCCACATGGCGTTGAGGGCGTCCTTGTCGTTATAGCCAGTGGTGGTAAGCAGGCCATCTAACTGGCCCTGTCCCAGCATCAGCGTTATGCGAGGTCGAGGATAGCTTTTCAGCTCGAAGTTCACACCCGCCCGGGTTAATGCCTCATAGACAATTTCATAATCGATCCCTGTCGCTTTACCGTCCTCCAAGTGATAGACATAGGGCTCAACTTCCTCGGCGACAGCTAAGTCCAGATGTAGATTTTCGGCGCGGCTGTCCTGCAGAGACAACCCCGCCAAGGTCAGCAGCGTTAAGCTCGTCAGTTTCATTAAGGACATGTGTTTACCGCGTTGCAATGACACGACGCCAGGCTCGTCCTTGACCGCCTGTATTCAAATGAGCGTGTTTATAAAGAAGATTAGTAAGCCGCTGTCTGCTTGTCCAACGGCAAGGCCGCTATCCAGATTAATTTGACCCTCGCTGCATGCTGGATATTTTTTACGCCGCAACTACCCTTAGGAAAAGGCGGTCAAGGCAAAACAAGGGCCTATCTGTATAAAACCGAGAGCACTTCACCATCAGCGATAGCACTGTGAGCGTCAACGCCTGTGCGGACGTAACGGTTTTAAAGTTGAGATCTCGACCGGGCTCCGAACCGTCCTTATATTAATCCGGCAGACAAATAGCTTCCTTCTATTTGTCTGCAACGACAGGGCCTGCACAGGTCAGGCCCTGTCTCCCGCGGCTTGTCGCCGCGCAGGCGCGTCCATGCGCCTGGTGATTAACATGCCAATATCATTGCCATGTTAATATACAAAATTCATAAGAAAAACCGACGCCTCAAGGGAAGCAGGGTTCGAACAATGAGAATAAAAGAGACTTGTATAAATCTTGGCCTCTCAACACTGTGTATCGTGACCCCGGCCCACGCCGACAACGACAGAATTCACTTCAACGGATTCGGCAGTATCGTCGCCGCTACTACCTTTGACGATGAAAAACCTTATTTTTCCTACGACGACGACCTTAACTTCAAGAACGAGTCCCTGTTCGGCCTTCAGGTGCGTGGCGACATGGGAGAAAACCTCTCCGCCACGGCGCAGATCATCGCTCGCGGTTCAGAAGATCATGACGCCGAGTTCGACTGGGCCTATGTCACCTACGCTATCGACAATAATTGGACCATCAAGGCGGGTCGTTTCAGAACGCCTTTTTTCGAGTACAGCGACACCATTGATGTCGGCTACACTTACCACTGGGTCAGGCCCCCCAAATTTGTTTACGTGCCCCTGTTTAAAAACCTGGACGGTTTGAACATTACCTACGCCTCACAAATTCGTCAGTTCGACTCCACCCTGAACTTCTTCTATGGCTCCGTGCAAGAGGATATCCCCATCGGCCAGGTGGATCTGAAGTTCGTCTACGGCGGCTCTTGGCGCATCGGCGTTGACTGGATCAGCATGCGCTTCTCCTACTTCCGCTCGAAACTCTCCATTCCCGCCATCGCCCCAGGCCTGGACAACATACTGCCCCCGGAAGATCCAAGCGCTCCAGCGCCTTCCGGCCCAACCGTGTCAGAGGAAGTCGCCGACGCCATCCGCGCCAATGACGATCGCGGCGCCTTCGGCAGCATTTCTTTGAAAGTGGAATACGATAACTTTTTCGCCGTGGCGGAAGTGACCAGATCGGAAATTGAAGACAGCATCTTCCCTGATCCGTTGGGATATTATGCCTCCATTGGCTACACCATGGGTAAGTTTACTCCCCACCTTACTTATGAGGTTTTCGACACCAGTCCGAGAAACAATATTCTCGACGGGGTGTCTGAATCCGATCCTGTTTACTCGACATTGGAAGGCATCATTGAGGGCACGGATCAGGACAATACAATTATCACGATCGGCGTACGTTATGACTTCCATCACAGCGCTTCTCTAAAGTTCGACTTCAGTAAAATAAACTACGACAAGGACGGGCCTAACCGCATCGACACCCAATTATTCAGCACTGCGATTAGTTTCGTTTTTTAAGGAGCGCCGACATGTTAAGAATCATTACTATCGTGTTCGCTCTCATCTACCCGCTCCTGCAGGCGCAAGCAGTGGAGGCTGAAGTCGCGGTCATCATAAACCCCAAAGCGAATCTGGATCTGAGCAACGAAGATATACAGAAACTGTTCATGGCGAAGCAGGCTTTCCTGCCCAACGGAGAGAAAGCGACCATCGTCTCTATCGATAGTTCTTCCGCATTGTTCCAGGAATTTTGCGCCAAAGTCGTCAACAAAGGCTCACGCCAGTTCCTCTCCTACTGGTCCCGACTGATCTTCACCGGTAAAGCCGCCCCCATGATCACCGCCACCAGCAATCAGGACATAAAAGAGCTGGTGGCGAAGAATCCCAACTACATCGGATTTATATCCGCCGCGGACTTGGATGATACGGTGAAGGCGGTAAAAACATACTAAGACTTATTAAAATGGTCGCCTCACACAACGGTGTAAAACCTCTTCCATACCTTGTGGTGGCGCATAATCTATTCTCGGTTTGAGGCGTCCCAATCAATTAATCAGTATGCCGTTCCTTTTAATTTCTTCTTTGACTCGACAATCTTCCAGCTCAGGAAGGTGCTAGCCTGAAGTCATTCTATCCGCCATTTGATTCCAATCTAAAACTACGCGCCCTCCCGCACAGTCTCCTCAAGATGAATGCGGGATGACTGACGCGAGCCATCCCTGCGCCCAATACTATGAGTAACCCATGTCAGACGATAGTTTCAGCCTGGATCTGCGTGTTGCTTGCGATACTTGAGTGGCGACTCGTTAAAGTACTTGGCGAAGACCTCATAAAACCGGGTGACGGAAGAGAACCCACTGGCGAAAGCGATCTCAATCACCTGATCCTGAGAATACAGCAATAATCGGCGAGCATGATTCACTCGTAAATCAGTCAGATACTCCAGTACGGACATCCCTACGGCTTTCTTAAACACACTCATGGCGAAATTTTTGTGTAGCCCGACTCCGTCAGCCACATCAGCAATCGTGATGGGGGTTCGATAGTTGCCATTAATAAACTCCACCATGCAATGCGCATGATGCAAGTGCCGGCTGCGGTATTCGCCACAGCCAGCGCCTTGTCCGGATTTACAGGGATTACGCATGATCATGCGGCGCAAAAACAGGGTGATCTCGTCCAGCACCAAATCCTGCAGCGGTCCATCCAGACACCGCAGTTCCTGCACCCAACGCTCTACCGAATCCAGAGATAACAAGCCCGTTGCACTAGAGCGATAAGGCGTCCCGCGAATCAGCAAATGTTTGAACATTTCATTCGCACACATATCCGTGAGTAGAAACAAAGGCAGGCGTAACTGTAACAGCAAGGCGCTCTTATCCGCAGATACTATCTGATGCCTGTGTAGCGCGGAAAAACAGATGACGTCGCCGTTTTCCAGCTCGTACAACTGATCGAGGTAGCTCAGCCTCATGGAGCCTGACAGAAGGATATTGATTTCAAGGTGACAGTGTTGATGTGAGCCTCTCATGATCTCGGGCTCACCAAAGTGAAAACTGACCAGTCCAGAGTCGTCAGCATGCGAATTGGCGTCATGCCTATCGTGAATAGAAGGACTTTTCATTGCTTTCCCCGTGTTATTTTTATTCAGGAATAAGCGAGACTACTCAGTAGTGTCAGACCAATGGCAAATATATTCCACATAAACGAAAAATGGAATATATTTTCCGATAAATCATATCTGACTCAAATATTTCTATCTGACTGAATATCTCTTACTTACTGCGTTCCGGCTTGGGGGCATTTTTAGTTTTTGTTGTTTTTTTACTTCATTTTTACAGTTCCACATTCTAACGCCAGCATGGACAAAAAAACAACAAACCATCTTATTTTTAACCAATAACTGGCCTGACTCCTTAAAAGAAAGCACAAAAAAACCGCTTATCTTTTTCAGAGATAAGCGGCTATTCATTTATCAAAATCGCCAAAAAGAAAGAAAAATTACCTACATTACTGATCAACCCGTCAGACTGATAAAGCGCGCAGCACGCGCAATGTCTCCAGACAGGCGTTCAATGAGTGATAGTCACACTTCGCGCCAGCTTCACTCTTCTTATCAGTGACTTTGGAGTTATCCGCATTAAGTATTCGATACCAGGCGCCATGGTCATGGTCGACAAAATGCGCCCAGGAATATTCCCAAAGACGCTCATACCAGCGCCAATAGCCTTCTTCTCCTGTCGCCTCGCCCAGCAACGCCGCCGCCGCGAAGCTTTCCGCCTGCACCCAGAAATATTTATCGTCATCGCAAATACTCTGGTCTAGAGCAAAGCCGTAAAACAGTCCGCCGTGGCGATCATCCCAGGCGGCTTCCATAGCACGATCAAACAGCTCACGCGCTTTGGCGGTCAGCCAGGGTAAATCGCTGTGACGGGCGAGCATCAACAACAGCTTGGTCCATTCAGTCTGATGACCTGGCTGAAATCCCCAGGGCTTATAGAGGTTCTTGGGATCGTCTTTGTTGTAGTCCCAATCGATATCCAGATCCTGGGTGAAGTGTTCCCACACCAGCCCATCTGATTTCCCTCCAAGCTCCAGGACAACCTTTTCCGCAAGCGCAATGGCGCGCGACAGAAAACGTGAGTCCGACGTGGCTTCATAGGCGGCGATCATCGCCTCGCAGGCGTGCATATTAGCGTTCTGGCCACGATAGGCCGACACCTGACTCCAGTCAGCGCTGATTTCATCCGCATAGAGACCTTGTTGAGGCTGCCAGAAGTGTTTTTCCATCAGCTCCCAAGCCGCGTACAGATCTTCACGCGCTGACTCTTCTCCGGCGCTGACTGACGAAGCGAACGCCAGAATCAGGAAGGCGTAACCATAGCAGTACTGCCGTAGGTCTGTGGGTTGGTAATCCTTGAAGGTCCACACATAACCGGGCGCATCCGCCCTTTTGTGCGTCTCACGCAGATAAGCCAGTCCGTGTTCGGCCCACTCCAGCCATTGCGCCCGCTCCTCTTCATTGCGTGCCTCCAAAAACTGGTGCGCCTGATAAAAGTTGAACGTCATCCGGCAACTGCTGACCAGATGTTTGTCTCCCGGAGAAAACACGCGGCCGTCGTCAAAATAGTTTTGAAAATAACCGCCTCGCTCGTCACGGCCTGCGCGCAGATAGAAATCCAGTATCTCGCGGCTATGCGCAGTTAAAAAATCCCTGCTTCTGAAATTCATTCACTCAGCTCCCAAAAACGACTGACTTCAGACCAGTCAGGCAATGCAGGAAAAGCTCCTTGCCGACTTACCGTTAATGCCCCGCACTGGGAAGCGAAACGCACCAGCGCGGCGACCTGTGATTGTGAATCGAGCAGCGTCGCCTGGTCGCCGCATTTCGACAATCCAAACAATATGGCTCCCATAAACGAATCCCCCGCCGCCGTGGTGTCCACCACCTTCACCGGCGGCGTCGCTTCCTCTCCAGAAAATGCGGGGGAAACATAACGAATAGGCTTGCCGCCGTCTGTCACCAGGATCAACTTCACGCCCTGTTGCAGCCAGTTCTGACAAAGCGCTTCGGAATCAGAACCTGCAGCGAGATACTCCAGCTCATCCAGAGACAGCTTTAATAAGTGAGAAGAGGCCGCCAAACGAATGATCACGTCTTTATCCGCTTGTCCCGACGCCCACAGATTATGGCGCAGATTCACGTCAAAGCTGATAACGCAGCCGGCGTCTTTGGCCCGACGCAGCGCGCTCTCAGTGACGGCGGCGATCGAGGGTGTCGTGAGGGTGTTAGAGCAATAATGAAAGACGGAAGCGCCCGCAAACCAGTCCGGAGTGACCTGCTCCGCCTGCAAAACCATATCCGCGGAGCCATCTCGATAAAAAGAAAACGTACGCTCGCCCGAGTCGTCCAACATCACGAACGCCAGGGCGGTTTTCGCTGTCGGGTGAAACAGCAACTGGCTGGTGTCTACGCCATAGGCTTGCAGCGCATGAGCCAGAAAGCGGCCGAACTCATCTTCTCCCACCTGCCCCGCAAACCTGGCGTCGCCTCCCAGCTTGGCGATGGCCACCGCCACATTGGCTGGGGCGCCGCCTGGAAACTGTTTGAATTTGCGCAGACGCAGAGGGGCTTCCTCATCCTGTCCGATATTCAGAAAATCGATGAGGGCTTCACCAAAACAAACGACAGTGCTCATAGTTACTAATCCGCTAAATCAGTCCGGGGCTAAACATTATAAGTCGAAGCCGGCGATAGATTTATCACCGAAAATCCCCTGGTTATACACGTCTTCCTCTCACTCGTCTCCTACCAAAACGCAACTTTTCCGATACTTTTGCGGCGACTCGCCAAAGTATTTAGCAAACACTTCGTAGAACCGCGTCACAGAAGAAAACCCGCTGGCGTAGGCGATCTGAGTCACCTGCTCTCCGGTATATTGCAACATACGTCGGGCGTGATGCACCCGCAGCGCAGTCAAGTACTCAAGAATCGACATCCCCAGGGTTTTCTTGAACAACGTCATGGCGAAGTTCTTGTGCAGCCCCACATGGTCCGCCACATCACAAACGCTAATAGACGCATGATAATTGTCATTGATGAATTGCAGCATCACCGGAATATGCTGACTGACCTTGAGTCCCGTGACGCCGGGGATCTGTTGATCAGGAGGGGTGTAACAAGCGTCCTTGAACAGGCGCCTTAACAACAGTGTGATTTCATCCAGAATGAGATCATCCAAGGCGGGATCACACAGCCTCAATTCCGCCACCCAACGCGCCAACATAGTATCGTCCACCAACCCGGCGCAGCGCGCGCGGCAGGGAACACCATGAAACAGTTGCTGCTTTACGCCGCAGGAAAGTTGCAGGTTAAACAAGGCGAAAAGAGGGAGTCTGAAGCTGTACGCCACGGCGTCATCGCTCACAGCGCCAAACTGATGAAAGTGCAACGCGGAATAACACAGAAGGTCTCCGGCGGATAATTTCATCGTCTGTTGACCATACAGCATCTCAACACTGCCGCGGGTCAGAATAAGGATCTCAAGATGACAGTGCTGATGCGCAGTCGTCATCGCTTCCGGCTGGTGGCGTTCGCCTTCCAGCTCAAATCCGTACGGATGGCTTTCTCGGCCATAGGATTGACCAATCATCGCTTCACCCCCTAATTATTTTTATTCAGGTAAAGGCATGCCCGGGACGCAGTCGCCGAGGCAAAGCCTCAGCGAGCGCCATGAGCTTGATATTTTTTAGTGAACGCAAACACGCCCGGGTCTGATTCGCAGCAGACGCTCCGGGCTAAAAGCGCTAGCCGATACGGGCTTGGCTCTCGATATCGAAGAAAACGGCTTTGGACAGATCAAGCATCAGGTTCATCTTCTCTCCCAGCTTGCCCGCACTGTCAGGCGCTACACGACAGCTCACTTCCGTACCGTTCAGATGGATATGCATAACAGTATCCGGTCCGGTAGGCTCGACCATATCAATCTCAGCCTCCAGCACCATGACATCAGCTCTCTCCACTTCATGCGGATTCACCTGAGTCACCCTTTCAGGACGCAGACCCAGAGTCACCTGCTTGCCGACGTAGTTAGTCAGGCAGGCGCCACGCTCGCCCAGAGGCAGACTGTAAGTGCGGCCGTCACGGGTAGTGACTTTCGCCACCAGGCCGCCGCCTTCGTTTTGGATCTGCACTGGAATGAAGTTCATCGCTGGTGAGCCCATGAAGCCGGCAACGAAAATGTTGGCGGGTTCGTCATAGATCTCCTGCGGGGTGCCGAACTGCTGTACGATGCCGTCTTTCATGACCGCGATTCGATCCGCCAGGGTCATCGCCTCGATCTGATCGTGGGTCACGTAAACAATGGTAGTGCCCAGATTCTGGTGCAGTTTTTTGATTTCCGTCCGCATTTCCACCCGCAACTTGGCGTCCAGGTTACTCAGTGGTTCGTCGAACAGATAAATCTTGGGTTTGCGCGCTAATGCCCGCCCCATCGCCACGCGCTGACGCTGACCACCGGAAAGCTGGGAAGGCTTGCGGTCCAGCAAATGCTCAATTTGCAGCATTTTCGCCACACGCTCCACCTCAGCTGTGCGCTCGTCTTTTGGCACCTTGCGCATTTCCAAGCCGAACGCGATGTTGTCGCGAACGTTCATGCTTGGATACAACGCATAGCTCTGGAATACCATGGCGATGTCGCGATCTTTCGGGCTACGGCCGGAAACGTCTTCACCGCCGATCAAAATAGCGCCATCGGTGATCTCCTCCAGTCCGGCGATGCTGTTCATCAGCGTGGACTTACCGCAGCCGGACGGACCGACAAGGATCAAAAACTCGCCCTTCTCGATACTGATGTTAATGCCTTTGAGGACTTCCGTTTTACCGCCGTAGGTCTTACGAACGTTTTGAATTTCTAATGCAGCCATTTAAATTAACCTCGAAACTGTCTTTGTTCTTGTGTGAAAGGAGGCTGTGCGCCTAGCCTTTCACAGACCCGGCGGTCAGTCCTCTGACGAAGTATTTGCCGGCCAGTACGTAAACCAATAGTGTTGGCAGACCCGCGATAATCGCCGCCGCCATATGCACGTTATATTCCTTCACGCCAGTGGAGGTGTTCACCAGGTTGTTCAGTGCAACGGTAATCGGCTGAGTATCGCCGCTGCCGTAAACCACGCCGAACAAGAAGTCGTTCCAGATCTGTGTGGTCTGCCAGATAATGGTCACCACAATAATCGGACCGGAAATCGGCAGCAGAATACGCCAGAAAATAGTGAAGAAGCCGGCCCCGTCCAACTGCGCCGCCTTGACCAGCTCACCAGGAATATTGATGTAGAAGTTACGGAAAAACAGAGTCGTAAACGCCATACCGTAGACAATGTGCACGAACACCAAACCAGCGGTGGTGTTGGCCAGGCCCAACAGTCCCAGGGTCTGCGCCATAGGCAACAACACTACCTGAAACGGAATAAAGCATCCGAACAACAGCAGACCGAAGAGCAGCTCGCTTCCGCGGAATTTCCACTTAGTGAACACATAGCCGTTCAGGGCGCCCAGGAATGTAGAGATCAGAACCGCCGGCACAACGATTTGCACGGAGTTCCAGAAGTAGCCTTCCACGCCTTCACAGCGAACGCCTGTACAAGCGGTGCTCCAAGCCTTAGACCAGGCGTCGAATACAAACTCTGTCGGCCAGGAAATCAGGTTGCCGCTACGGATGTCGTCCATCGTCTTGAACGAGGTCAGCACCATAACCACCAGCGGCAGCAAATAAAACAGCGCTGCGGTCAGCAACACCGCGTAGATAAGGCCGCGGTTAATACGATTCCAGTTCATGGATGATTGCGCAGTCTGATTAACCATTACGGGACCCTCTCAATTCTGAGTACAGATAGGGAATCAGGATAGCCAGTACGCCGCCCAGCATAAGCATCGCGCTCGCCGCGCCCAGACCAATCTGGCTACGGGTGAATGAGTGCGCATACATAAAGGTCGCCGGCAAGTCAGTAGAATAGCCAGGGCCGCCGCCCGTCATCGCCGCCACCAAGTCAAAACTCTTGATCGCGATGTGAGACAGAATGATAAAGGCGCTGAAAAACACCGGGCGCAGACTCGGTAGAATAATGCGACGATAGATTTTCGGCAGCGTGGCGCCGTCTATCTGCGCCGCTTGGATAATGGAATTATCGATGCCGCGCAGCCCCGCCAGGAACATCGCCATCACAAATCCAGATGACTGCCATACGGCGGCGATCACCAGCGTGTAGATGGCCATATTCGGGTCGACGATCCAGTCAAAACTGAAGCTTTCAAACCCTAAATCCCGCACCACTTTTTCCAGACCCAGTCCAGGATTCAGCATCCACTTCCAGGCCGTACCAGTAACGATGAAGGACAACGCCATAGGATACAGATAGACCGTACGGATCGCGCCTTCCTGACGAATCTTCTGGTCCAACAATATCGCCAGGGTCACCCCCAGAACCAGGCAGACCAGAATGAACAGTCCGCCAAAAATACCCAGGTTGGTGCAAGCCACCAGCCAACGGTCGTTTTCAAACAGCTTTTCGAATTGAAGCAGGCCGACAAAATCATATGACGGCAGAAAACGCGAATTAGTCATCGACAGGACCGCCGTCCAGATGATGTAGCCATAGATAAAGACCAGCATCATGATGAACGTCGGAGCCAGCACCATTTTTGGCAGCCAGCGCTCCAACCAGGCAAGACCGCCTTTCGCTTTTGCAGTTGCTTCGGGACGATCGTGTGCGCCCATGGATATCGCCCTCATGGTTCCCCTCGTTAAAGGCAAGTTTAGGATAGAGATGGGGGTTGCGCGCGCGAACAGGTCAGTTCGCGCGCGCTAAGCCGATTACATTGCTGCTTTTACAGCCTGAGCCAGCTTGTTGACCGCTTCTTTAGCGGACTGACTGTCGTCATTGAAGAAGTTGGTGACGACGTCATAGATAGCGCCCTGGATGTAGGACGTAGTGGACATGCCATGCGCCATACTGGGCACCAGATCGCCAGTGGAAGCAGCGGCGTTGAAAGCGTCCATAGATGATTCCGCACAGCTGTCGAACTTGTCGCGAGCCATACCGCTACGAACTGGAATAGAACCCTTGTTCAGGTTAAAAGTTTCCTGGAAAGTCGGCTCCATGATCAGACGCGCCATTGCGTTCTGTGCTTTGACGTTATCGTCATTGTTCAGTTTGAACATGGCGAAGCTGTCGATGTTAAACGTGTACTGACCGGAAGTACCTGGAGCAGGCAGACACATGTAGTCGATACCAGGCTTTTTACCCGCTGCGGAGAATTCGCCTTTGGCCCAGTCGCCCATCACCTGCATCGCAGCTTTGCCATTGATGACCATGGATGTAGCAATGTTCCAGTCGCGACCGGCTGCATCTTTGTCGATGTATTTACGCATGCTCTTGAAGGTTTCGAAGATCTTAACCATCTTCTCGCTCTTCAGCGTATCAGCATCGTGCTTAACAAAGGCTTTGTTGTAGAACTCGCTGCCGCCCATGCCCAAAGCGATGGCTTCGAACAGAGTGGCGTCCTGCCATGCCTGACCGCCGTGCGCCAGCGGAATGAAGCCCGCTTTCTGAATCGCGTCAGCCGCTGCAGGGAATTCTTCCCAAGTGGTTGGGATGCCTACGCCCGCTTTACGGAAAACGTCTGGGTTGGCCCACAGCCAGTTCACCCGGTGCACGTTTACCGGAACAGCAACGTAGTGGTTTTCATATTTCATGACGTTGGAAACGACTTCTGGGAGCAGTTTGTCCCAGTTTCCGGCTTTGGCGACAGAGTCCAGGTTCGCCAACAGACCGAGATTCGCCCACTCCTGAATGTCCAGACCTTTGATCTGGGCTGCTGCAGGTGGGTTTCCAGATACGGCTCTTGATTTCAGAACGGTCATGGCGCTTTCCCCGCCACCCCCGGCAACCGCAAAGTCTTTCCAGGTGTGCCCTTCTTTCTCCAACAAGCCTTTCAATACAGCGACAGACGCCGCTTCACCGCCGGAGGTCCACCAGTGGAGAACCTCAACTTCGCCCGCCTGTGCTGAAGTTGCTGCTGCGATGCCAGAAAGAACGATAGGAGCAAGAGCTTTTTTAATTCGTTTCATGACCAAACCTACTGTTTATTGTTGTTTAAATAAAAGGTTCGCCATTCCCGAGTGAACAATCCCGATGGGATATTTTAGGAAGGCTGAAATCCTCTGATTACGCTCAAAGGTTCACTCAGTATAGGGGTGGAAATACGGGGGCGGGGTAAGATAGAGCAACCTAATGTAACAAAACCTTAAAAACCTTGCAGGTTCCCAACAGCCACAATTAAGCGGCCATTGACAGGGGGCGGGCCAGATTCAGACTTCCTGATACTGCCTTGGCAGCCAGACTTCCACGACAAAGCCGCCCTGCTCATGGTTTCTGACCTTCAGCCTGCCGCCATGAGCATGGATAATATTGCGGGCGATACTCAAACCAAGTCCTGATCCGCCCGTGTTACGATTGCGTGACTTTTCTAACCTTACGTAAGGTTCGAAAATGCGATCCTGCTCCATTTCCGGAACTCCGGGACCAAAATCCCGCACCGCAACGTGCACGCCTTCATTCACATCTTCCAGAAATACTTCCGCCTGATGTCCGTAGAACAGCGCATTATCGATGATATTGCTGAACGCTCGCTTGAGCGCCAGCGGCTTACCCCAGAACGGCTGTTCCAACACGCCGGTCAGCACTACTTTCTTGCGCTGCAGATCCGCGCCCTCGCAAATTTGCTGCAATAAATAGTGTAGATCGATATTCACCGGATTTTCATGAACAGTGGTGTCTTTAACGCACTGCAAGGCGCCATGCACCATATGATCGAGATCTTCCAGGTCTTGAATGAACTTACCCCGCAACTGGTCGTCGTCCAGCATTTCCGCCCGTAGTCGCAGGCGGGTGATCGGCGTTTTGAGGTCATGGGAGATAGCGGAGAACAACGTTTCCCGATCCTGAATATAACGCTGAATGCGCTCTTGCATAGCGTTAAAGGTGCGCGCCGCCGCGACCACTTCCGTGCTGCCTTCTTCCGGTAGCGGAGGACGCTCGATATCCTTACCTAATTCATCCGCCGCCCGCGATAGCAATTTCAGCGGGCGCGTCAGCCAACGCACCACCACAAACAACGACAGCACCACTAGAACCACCGTAATTCCCATAAACCAAAGACGCTCGGCGGGTAGATAATCGCCCTCAATCAGGCCGTCAGGCGTGGGCAACAGCGTAGCCAGATACAGCCACTCGTCTTTCTCCAATCCTATCTGCACCACCAGGATCGGAGTCTTTTGCGGGTGTAACAACAGGCTGTGGTGCCCCCATCCAGGCGGCAGATCCAACAGGCGAATGTCATTGTTAAAAACATGCAGGGACTCGGCGAAAGAGAACTCGGAGATGATCTCCACCTGACGGCCCAGCTCCCGTTGCAGAACAGAGTCCACTTCTTCTAAAACCCAGCGCTTCAGGTCGGCGTCCGGCGTCGGACTGATATTAATGAGCTCACTGTTGAAAGTGACGAAGAACCGCGAGCCGCCCATGCGCCGTAACTGATCGAGGACAATATGACGGTATTCAACCGGCAGAGATTTGAAGAAGCGCACCGTAGAGGCGATGCTGAACGCCAAATGATTGGACATGCTCAGCACATTTTCCTGGTTACGGGTTTTTATCTGCGCCACCCAAATCAAGCTGGACAGGGCTTGCGCCGCGAGAACGGCAATGACCAGGACAATCACCATACGCGACAATAAAGACTGTGGAACCAAGCGCGCCAGGCCCCGGCGAGCGCCTCGCTTAATCCCCATATTCGCGCTCAACCGGCACTGCTAAAACATAACCGGAGCCGCGCACAGTCTTGATCAGCGTGGGATTTTTGGCGTCGTCGCCTAAACGCTGCCGCAATCGACTCATATGTACGTCAATGCTACGGTCTAATGGCGAGCACTCGCGCCCGTGCAGCACGTCGGAAATTTCATCCCGGCTTAACACCTCATTGCCCTTTTCCAAAAACAGACACAATAAAGTGTAGTCAGCGCCGCTAATGGCGCTCTTGTCGCCGTTAGGTTGCAACAGCATGCGGGACGTAGTGTCCAGAACCAGATTGCCGAAACGGTAGATTTTGGGTTGCCCGGAAGGCGCGCTCTGCTTGGGCTGCACCCGACGCAGGATCGCTTTCATCCGCGCCAGCAACTCCCGAGGATTGAAAGGTTTGGCGATATAGTCATCAGCCCCCATTTCGAGACCGACGATACGATCCGTGTCATCCGCATTGGCGGTCAACATGATGATGGGAACGGTGGACGACTTACGCAAACGCTGGCAGATAGTGAAGCCATCGTCGCCGGGCAGCATGATGTCCAGAATAATCAGATCCGGCGTCTCGCCCTCCAGCAGCTTGAACAGCGTCTCGCCATCCTCAGCCGGAGATACGTCAAAGCCGTTTTTGGAAAGATACTGGCTCAGCAATTGCCGAATTTCCAAATCGTCGTCCACAACGACTATATGCTTGTTTTTGTGCGTCATCGCTGCTTAAAACTTAACCTCGTAAACTGTGCGCGATCATAACACAAAATTATCGCCGTCCCAGTTGTGATTGTACTTGTGTCGCATGCTTCAGTTGCGGACAGTCATTACTCACTTTTTGGCCATAATCTGTATAATTCGCGCTCTTTTCGTCAACCCAGCCCTTTGCGGAGCTTCCATGTACGTGTTTCTGGATTTCTTTGGTATCGCTGTATTCGCCATTTCCGGCGCGCTTGTCGCCGGACACAAGAAACTGGACGTTTTCGGCGTGCTTGTGGTCGCCCTGGTAACCTGCCTCGGTGGCGGCACTCTGCGCGATCTCGTATTGAACGCTCACCCCGTCGTCTGGATCGCCAACACAACCTATCTTGGCGTAGGCATTATTTCCGCCCTCGCCACGTTCGTACTGGTCAGGCTCAAACGAATCCCTCTTCATATGCTGGAAGTTTGCGACGCCATCGGGCTGGCCTTTTTCACGATCGCCGGTACGCAAAAAGCGCAAGCGCTGGGCCACAGCTTCGAAATTTGCCTATTGATGGGCATCATGACTGGCGTTGCTGGCGGTGTTTTACGCGATATTATCTGTAACGAAATCCCGCTGATTTTCCATCGCGAAATCTATGCGACGCCCGCCATCGCCGGCTCATTTTTATACCTGACTTTGAGCTACTTCGGCATAGACTCGGACGTCGCTGCGTTGTCCGGCATGGCGGTCACGCTGGCGTCACGACTCGCCGGCGTGTACTTCAATATCAGCTTGCCCGCGTTTCTTTTTTCTGAAGACGAGCAGGAAACGCCTAAACTGGAGTAGGCTCCATAAGCTCATGCATCAGAAAGGCTTGAATCCGCCGCTCCAGCGTACGATTATGCTTTTCTGATCGCCAGCGCATTCAATATCCAAGGAGTATGCCCATGCATGAGTACTGGACTGAGTTTCTTACTGTCGCCCTCGCCCACCTATTGGCCGTCGCCAGCCCCGGACCGGATTTCGCCGTGGTGATGCGCCAAAGCCTGTGTCGAGGACTGAAACCCGCGTTATGGACCAGTACGGGAATTGGCTCAGGCATACTTCTTCACATCACTTATTCATTATTGGGTATTGGGCTGCTGATTTCTCAGTCCGTGGTCGCATTCAACGTATTGAAGTGGATTGGCGCCGCTTATTTAATCTGGGTGGGCTTCCAGTGTTTGCGCGCCAAACCTCAAGCGCCTTCTGACGAACCGCTGCAACAAGCACTGCCTAGCGAGTCTGCCTGGCAGGCGTTTCGACTGGGCTTTTTAACCAACGTGCTTAACCCTAAAGCCACTTTGTTCTTTGTCGCCTTGTTTTCCGTCGTGATCAGCCCGGATACGCCCAAGTGGGTTCAAGGCATTTATGGCGGCTGGATGTTCGTGGCCACTACGCTGTGGTTCTGCGGTTTCAGTTTCTTCCTTTCTGGAGAGCGCGTACGCAGAGTATTCCAGCGCTGTTCACACTGGATTGAGCGAGTGATGGGAGTGGTGTTATTTGGTCTCGCGGCAAGACTGTTCGCGGCGACCCGGGACTGAGAACGCGCTAATACCGCGACAAGAAGCACAGAGAGGCGAGCGGGAAGTCTCGCCTCTCTGACCTCGACGCGACGATTAAGCGTCGAGGCGTACACAGAGTTTTTAATTCCTGATTCTTACCTGGCTGGCAACTGTCCGTACAGATCAGTCAGCAAACGCTCCGTTTCATCCCAACCAATGCAACCATCCGTGATGGAGACGCCATACTGCAGCGGTCTGTCAGGATGTACTTTCTGAGTTCCTTCTTGCAGATAACTTTCCAGCATGACGCCCATGACCGTGGAGCTACCTGTTTTCAACTGACGCGCGACTTCATTCAGCACTTTGGACTGGTTACGGAAATCTTTCCGGCTGTTGTCGTGGCTGCAGTCCACCATCAAACGCACGGGAAGGCCGTGTTTTTCCAGCGCTTCGCTGTACTCTCTTACGCTATCTTCATCATAGTTAGGTTTTCCTCTGCCGCCGCGCAACACTAAGTGAACGTGGGGGTTGCCGAGGGTTTTGCGCATTTGGGGACGTCCGCAGGTGGACAAGGTGGGGTAACAGTGAGGAGAGCGGCTGGATTGCATGGCTTGTATCGCCACTTCCACACCGCCGTCCGTTCCGTTCTTGAATCCGACTGCGGAGGTCAGGCCGCTGGCCATCTCTCTGTGCAATTGACTCTCTGTGGTGCGAGCGCCAATTGCTGTCCAGGACACCAAATCCTGCAAGTAGTCCGACACAATCGGACTCAACGCCTCAGTCGCCAAAGGCAGACCGAGATGCGCCAGTTCAACCATCAGCCTTCTGGCTTTGTCCAAGCCGTAAGCCATATGGTGAGAACCGTCCAGCAGAGGGTCATACACCAGACCTTTCCAGCCGACGGTAGTGCGAGGCTTTTCTACGTAGGCGCGCATAACGATCTGCATGCGGTCGTCCAATTGCGGCTTCAGTTCAGCCAAGCGGCGACCGTACTCCAGCACGCCATCGGTGTCGTGTACGGAGCAAGGTCCGACAACAACCAACAGACGCGGGTCATCGCCGTGCACAATATTATTGATCGCTGTCCGCGCATTCTCAAGCTGTGTGGCCAAGTACGCGTTAACGGGATAGCGGTGCCGAAGTTGATTGGCGGAGGGCAGGATATCGCCCATCGGCTGTATTGGTGGCTCCATATGTTTCAATGTCTCGTCGATAACTGCTCTTGCCTTGATTCCCATCGACTTTACGCCGGATTCTTTGACTGTCGCTGCCTGGTTCATTGGTTCTCTCCCGGTATTACTCTGTGTCTGCATTCGATTCGTTAGTTAGTGATTCAGTTTTAAAATCAATAACTAAATCGAGACTGACACCACCATCTAGGCAGAAAGCGACCGCACACATCACTATGTTGAAGCGCCGGCGCCGGTTCCCTGTCCTCATTAGTATACGACTGATTACCCGTCATGACCTTACCCTATTGATTACCTGTTTGCTTCAATCCAACTGCCAACGACACCTTGTTGATTCGCAGCTTCCAGTCTCGCGAGGGTATAAAAAAAGCCCCGGAGACGTTTGCCTTCGGAGCTTCTTTGAGAGTTCTTCCGGAAGGCAGTTTCGTTAAACGCGCCTTCCTGTAAACCTATGTATGCGGGGGCTCGTTAACGATGGTTATAAAAATAAAACCAAAAATGCCAACCGCTAAAATACGCACGAACGCCAGCAACCGCTGCGTTGCCGGAGAAAGATTTGGAAATGTTGAGAGTGTTGTGCGTATTCATGGACTAAATACTAACCTGCGGTTTTAACAAAAAGCAACTGCAAACGGGAAAAAAGTTCGAAGGCGCCAATAACGCCTCCCTTTCGACGCCTTACACCACCTGCCCCAACTGCCTTAGCTTCTTCTTCAATGCCTCGTTTTCCTCCTGCAGCGCCTCCAGACGCGCCTCCAAATCCGTAATCCTCGCCTTGTAGGCGGAAATGTTGCCGGAGTCAGAAGGGGCCGCCGTTTCTATCGGCTCTATGTCGCTGCTGAACATGTGCATGTATCGCGACTCTCTCTTGCCTGGCTCACGGGGCAACATCGCGACCAGCGGTCCCTGCTTGTGTTCCAGCAGCCGTTTCAGCGTCGCTTCCACAGCCAGGACATCGGTGAACTCCGCCATTCTGCTGGCGCGTGAGCGCAGCTCTCCCGGCGTTTGCGCGCCCCGGAGCAGGAGTTCACATACCACCGCGACTTGCTGCGCATCCAGCTTAAGTTCGCCAAACTCTGTGTTACAAAAACGATGATGGTACTTTTCCACCCGGCTTCCATAACTGCTGCCTTTCACCAGGTCTTTGCGCTGCAACGCTTCCAGAGTCTGGCGGACAGTCGCTTCATCCAATTCCAGCACTGGATGGCGGTTGCTCTTCTGATTACAGGCGTTCACCAGCGCATTCAATGACAGCGGATATTGGTCCGGCGTAGCGATTTCTTTTTCCAGCAAGACCCCGACCACACGGGTTTCATACAACGTCAGATCTTTTTTCATTTCCCCTCTCCTTACCCGTTATCGACCACTGGTTTCAATTTATTGGTATCTCTGGCTGCGCAGATGGGCCAGTAGTATGCGTTTGGCTTCGTTGATTTTCGCCGCCAGATAATTACTGCCGCCGCGATCAGGGTGAAACTTTTGCATCAGTCGGCGATGCGCCTCCACGACCTCATCTTCACTCAAATCATGATCCGTCAGGCCAAGCACGTCTTTGGCGTCAGCCAGCGTCATCGCCTCATCATGGGTTGGAACGTTATCCACATCGTCCACGGAGAACTGGGTCCGCCAATGCACGCCATAGACTCGTTCAAAGTAGGTCTCCAGAATCTCAATAGAGTCTTGATAATCTCTCACTGCTGAGCGATAGAGATTCGCCAGGCTGCTCACATCCATAGCCTGCAGGTTCTGCCCTGAGTAACGGTCCGCCAGGACCTCTCCATCCATCTTGCCGCTACGGTGATCCAGCGTCATACGCAACAGGCTGGTTTCGATACTGGATTGCCCATCGCTTCCCGTCACAGCGTTACGTCCGGCGTTGAAAAGTTTGCGCAGCAAGGGCAGCCATTGCAAGACGGAAGGAAGACGTTTAAACAGCAACAGGAGCGCCGCAAACAAAGCAGCAATAATATTCAATCGGCCGGTCACCACCAGCAATAGAATAGCGGCTCCGCCAATACCCAGTGCGAGATAGGTCAGATTTTTCTTTCTTTTTTCCGGCGGAGCCTGAAATACATGCTGCAGCAACCAGAAAAAAATTAACGCCAGCAAGAACCCCAATATCAGTTGCACTTCTCTTTCCTTATTGTCGCCGCTATGTCAGGGCGTTTTTGTATCTATTTTCGGCCCGGGAAGTTGTCGCCTCAGTTCCAGCAAACGAGGGCCGCCTCGACGACTGTAGACATCCAGCGCAGGCAAGCCGCCACGCGCATACTCGGCAACAGCGCCAAGCAGTTCCTTTAGCTGTTCTGCGCTACCTTCGTCAAACCGACACCAGGCGCCGCCGGAGAGTCGGGCGATGTCTCTGTACACCGACTCCACACCTGCATCATAACCTTCCTGGAACATAAAGACCGGCGCGCCGATAATGCCAAGCTCCCCCGCTTGTCTCAATAACCCGGGAGCGTCTTCCTCCAGCGCATCACCAACAAACACCAACGCCTGCACTCTACGCTTCAAGGACTCTGCCTTTCCATGCGCCAGCACTCGGCCAATCTGTGTTTGGCCCGCCATACAATATACGGAGGTCATCGCCCGCACCAAAGCATTTGCGTCACTCACCCAATCCGAACAATTAAACTCCCGGAATCCCCGGTAATAGACAAACTGCACCTGCAGCCCTTTCACGTCACCGGCGCTCAGAAACATTTCGGTCTGCAGTTGACTCGCCTGATCCCAGAGCCGCTGACGACTCATGGTGGCGTCAACGGCGAATATAAAGCGGCCGCTCCCAGGAGAGTCCGCCAAAGGCGTTGTCTTGACCTTTTGCAGAAAGTGCTGGATCGCCTGTCTGCTTGCCGGCGGCGCATTCGGTCTCGCTGGCGTCTTATTCATCTCATTGCCTCCGCAAACCGCTTATCTGTTAAATATACTAAAAAGTATTGCAGGTTAAGCGCTTAAGCGGCGACGCCGACGGCAAAATTAATGTAATCGCGGACTCTTCTCCCACAAACTATTAGAAAACTTAACGGGAAGTCCTTAGAGTACATGCTTTTCTATTTCCAAACGCCAACACTCCCGGCGACGCTTGGGGCCAGAGTCAGTTCAGACACGCGGCGTCCCGCTTTTCGTCCGGCGCATAGTTACGAGGTTCAAGGTGATTGTCTATCAAGGTCATGAGGGCGCTTACTCCCATCTGGCGTGCAAGCATGTATTTCCCGATCGCGAAGCGCGGGCTTGCGGCTCGTTTCGCGCAGCCATGGAAGAAGTGGAGCAAGGCAAAGCGGAACTGGCGATGATCCCTCTGGAAAACTCCACCGCTGGACGTGTGGAGGAGATTTACCGCTTAATTCCGCAAATGAGCCTGCACATTCAGGAAGAACACTTCGAAGCGGTAAACCACTGCCTCATGGCGCTTCCCGGGGCGCATCTGGAAGATCTGCGCATCGTCGGCTCACACCCCCAGGCGCTGGCGCAATGCGCCGACCACATCCGCGAGCTGGGACTAGACCCAGTCGCCACGTTGGATACCGCCGGCGCAGCCCTTGAGGTCAGCCAGAGCGGCGATAAAACCAGAGCCGCCATCGCGTCCAGCCTGGCGGCGGAGCTGTATGGGCTGGAGATTCTGAAAGAAAATTTTCAGGACAAAACCGGCAATACCACTCGTTTTATTATCCTCTCCCACGAAAACAGACTCCCTCCCCTTGAGCCGGGTGTGAAGTACATCACTTCGCTGCTCTTTCGGGTGCGCAATATTCCCGCCGCGCTATACAAGGCTTTGGGCGGGTTCGCCACCAACGGCGTCAATCTGGTGAAACTGGAAAGTTATATGCCCGGCGGCACTTTGAACGCCAGTCAATTCCACGTGGACATTGAGGGGCATATCGACTCGCCGAATATGAAGCTGGCCTTGGAAGAGCTGACTTTCTTCGCTGAGGATATCCGCATGCTGGGCACATACCGGGCTCACCCCATGCGCGCCAGCCGCAGCTTTCACGACTAGCGCTCCCGGGCTCGCCTGCGCGGCAGGCCTTCCGTAACTCTGATCAAGGTGATTGAACACATGACACATTCCCTACACGACATTTCAACGTTCGCGGTGGATCTGGCGTTGCTGGCTGGCGAGTTAATGGAAAAAGAGCAGCGCAACGCACAGTATGAGAGCAGCTTCAAAAATCACCAGGAGCTGGTGACTTCCGTTGACCTGAAAGTCGATGAACTGATACACAAGCGCATCCGCGCCAACTATCCTGATCACGCCATTTTGTCGGAAGAGAATATGTCCGACATAAGCAAAGTGGGCGACCTCAACGGCCCACTGTGGGTCATCGACCCCATCGACGGCACCGTTAATTTCGCTCACGGCCATTATCAGGTGGCGGTATCCATCGCCTATTTTGAAGGAGGTGAAGCCAAAATCGGCGTGGTGCATTGCCCGTTTCAGAACGAAACCTTTCACGCCATGCGCGGCCAGTATTCACTGCGCAACCACAAGCCGATCCAGGTCAGCGGCGCAACTAATTTGCGGCAAGCGCTGGTTGCAACAGGTTTTCCTTACGATAAAAGCCGACTGCCGGAACTGATTCAACGGCTGCAGGCGGTGATGATGGAGTGCCAGGATATTCGCCGTATCGGCTCGGCGGCGCTGGATATCTGTTGGGTGGCCATGGGACGCCTTGACGCTTATTACGAAACCGTCAGCCCATGGGACTGTGCGGCAGCGCGTCTGATCGCTCAGGAAGCGGGCGCAAGTTGCGGCAATTTGACAGTGGCGCCGGAGGGCATGCCAGAGGAATTAAACAGCAAGGATTTGCTCATCGCCAGCCCGGCGCTGTATCAGCCTTTGGCGGACATTCTGCTAAAAACCCTGTAATCCATTTGTTTTAATGTTCTTTGCCCGCTGGCGGCTTGATCTCACTGGCGGGTTTCTCGTAATCCCCATCACGCATGGCCCGCATGTACTGATCCCAAATACCCTCGCGCTTTAACTCGACTAACTGTGCGTTGAAGACTTTCAACAGCTCTGGGCTGGAAGGGTTATCCCGCGGAAAAATAAGGTGCAGAGTTTTAGTGTGAATGGGCCTGGGATGGTGGGTCAGCAACTCTTTTTGATGTGGATACATGTGACGAACCGTGCTGTAACCGACTTCTTTGTCCTGAGGAAACAGCTTAATGCGCCCCATCAGCAGCAATTGCATGTTTTTTTCATCACTGGCGATGCGTTTCACCATCAGTTCGCCGCTAATCTCCGCCTGTTCAAAGGCCTCTCCGTAGTAATAGCCAAGCGTGGCGCCGATTGAATATCCTTTCAGGTCAGATAGCTGCTCCCACTGAACAGGCACCTCTTTCAGGTGAAAGAACACCTGCTCGCCACTAACCAAAGGATTGCTGCAATAGAATTCCTGCTCGCGCTCCGGTGAGCAGTAGTAAGGCATGGTCGCATCCCAAACGCCATCCTTGACCAGCTGATATCCCCTCGCCCAGGGAAAATTCTGAAACTTCACCTGATAACCCGCGCGGTTAAAAGCGGTCGTGATGATGTGACCCAAAGCGCCCCAATAAGGCTGTGTCTCACTGACGTAAGGCAACCATTCGCCGGTGGCGATACGGACCGTTTTGCCTTCTTCAGCAGGCGCTTCCGCACCCATAGCCGGCCCGGTGAACCCCAACCACAAAACAAACACGCTGCATAATGCAGCGTGCAATCGATAAAAACCCGTCACTGGCGATTTCCAAAAACCTGTATTTGGTTGTACTTATGGCGGGAGAGTGTACCACGCAGCCCATTACATTCTTGTACAATAGTCTCAGTCCAGCCCAAAGTAATCCATAACCCGTTTGTACTACAAACGAACAATAGGAGCGCTTCGAGCTCACTTTAACATAGTTAAAAGAATAGCTGCTTTCAAACGAACAGGTGTTGAGAGATAAAGCCCCAGTGCTCATCCCAGCCTTGCAGCGGGTCGATGCGGAAGCCGGAACGGATAAAGCGGTGCATATTCCCTTCGATCAGACTCAGAAAGAGTTGTGCGCTGTCTAATTGAGTCAACTGGGTACGTTGACCATGCAGCACGTCCCCATCCCGCAGCATACTGCGAAACTCAGTTTCCAAACGCTCGAAGAAAGAGGCTGCGCGAGCGCGCAATTTATCTTTTTCTCCTTGCAGCGCATCGCCGAGCAAAAGACGGCACATGCCAGGATTGCGCTGGGCGAAGGTCAAGCACAACAGTACGGATTTATTGATTTTCTGGGCGGTGCTGATTTCCTCAGAACGGATCAGCTTGATGCGGGAAAAAATGCTCTCTTCAATGAATTCAAACAGTCCCTCGAACATCCTCCCTTTGCTGGGGAAGTGTCGGTACAAAGCAGCTTCCGAAACGCCGACGGTCTTCGCCAGCTTGGCCGTGGTTATGCGTTCCCCCGGCTCGTCCTGCAGCATTTGCGCGAGGCATTGCAGAATTTGTTCTTTACGATTGTTCCGATCTTTACTCATTTTTCCCAGGTTCTCCTTGGTCAAATACAACACAACCAAACTACGGATCTAGATAGCGCGGTGCGTTGGTTCCCTTATAACGCCCGCTCACGCCTGCCCCATTTCAGGCGTATCGCTTCAGCTCCCCAAATCAGCCATCCCAGAATAAAGGCCATGCCTCCAGAGGGTATGAATCCATTGGGGAAACTGAACTGCAATAAAGTCTTGGCGTACAGTCCGCCACAAAACAAAACCAGCCCTGCGGCGAAAAAGGCCGCCACAATACCATAAGCCTTACGCGACCAAAATCCCCGTGACAGCGCCAGAATAATCAGTCCCATCGCATGGAGTGAGTGGTAGCGTACGGCCGTTTCAAAACTGCCTATCGCCTCGGGATGATAATGCGCGACCAGATGCGCGCCGACTGCGCCCATGGCCACCGACAGCCCCATCAGAATCAGGCCGACCGCCAGGATACCGGAACCGCCATGTTTATCTTCCTCACGCATGCGCCACCTCGGTCATTTCCATTGTGCCCAGATTGACCGCGCGCAGGGTTCCTCCCCATACGCACCCCGTATCCAACGCCACAAACCGGGGCCGCCCGGTATGTCCTTGCAAAGCCGCCCAGTGGCCAAACAGAATCGTCGTATCGTCTTGCCTTGGATAGCTAAACCAGGGCGCATATCCCGGCGGGGCGGTTTCAATTTTCTCTTTGTGCTTAAACTCAAGACCGCCTTCTGCATCCAGAAAGCGCATGCGCGTGAAATAGTTGGTAATGCAACGTAAACGCTCCAGCCCTGTCAGGTCATCCCGCCAGCTGGCCGGTTCATTACCGTACATATTTTGAAAGTAGGTCTTGGCGTCAGGGCCAAGCAATGCCTGTTGCAACTCCTCCGCCAAGGTTAACGCCTGGGCGACGCTCCATTGTGGCGGTAGTCCGGCATGGCTCATAAAAATATCGCGGCCGGAATCATAGTATGCAAGCGGATGGCGCAGTAACCATTGCATCAGCTCCTCGCAGTCCGGCGCTTGCAGGATGCTTTGGAAGGTGTCTTTACGTTTTAGCTTTTCACCACCGTAATACACCGCCAGGGCATGCAGGTCGTGATTGCCAAGCACGCTAAGCGCGCTGTCGCCCAGGCTTTTAATGTAGCGCAGACATTCCAGGGACTGCGGCCCCCGGTTGATCAGGTCCCCCGCAAACCAGAGTGAATCCACTGCGGGATCAAAACTCAACTTATCCAGTAAGCGTAGTAAGGGCTCATAACAGCCCTGTATGTCTCCGATCGCATAGATCGCCATAACCAGGAGTCACATCTTTGTCGTTAGGTTTAAGAATGCCCTTCGAACGGCGCGAAAGCGCCTAATGCAGAACGCGGGGCGCGGCGAGTATAAAACGGGGAATCTCCGCGTTGAACAGATGGCCATCGTCAGCCAGCATCTCGTAATGCCCTTCCATCGCGCCAACTTCCGTATCCAATACGCAGCCGCTGGAATATTCATAGCTCGCGCCGGGTTGAATCACCGGCTGCTGCCCCACCACACCATCGCCGGTAACCTCCTGCTCCTTGTTGTCGCCGTCAATGATCAGCCAGCGCCGCCGCAAAAGCTGCGCCGCACGCTCGCCTTCATTAAGGATAGTGATGTGATAGGCGAACACAAAGCGGTTATTGTCCGGGTCCGATTGTGACGCGATAAACTGCGTGCGGACAGTTACCCGAATATCATACAAAGACGTCTCACTCATCTGCCTGGTCCCTTATGCTCAGCGGATTACACGCTGGCGCTGATATTCTTATGATTCGTTTTCCAGCGGGTGATCATATACATAGTCCGCGATTCTCACAAACTCAGGCAGACCCAGTCGTTCCGGCCGAATTTGAGGGTCAATGTCCAGTGATTGCAGCGCCTCTACGGTAATCAACTGCTTGAGCGTATTGCGCAGCGTTTTACGGCGCATTGCGAACGCTTGACGCACTACCATGGCGAACGTACTGACATCCTTGCAGGAGACAGGGGGCTCCGTGTAGGGCGTCAGCCGGACTATGGCCGACCAGACTTTGGGCGCAGGCTGAAAAGCGCCGGGGCCGACATTAAACAGAGATTCCACCTTGCAGTGGTACTGCGCCATCACGCCCAAGCGGCCATAAGCATCATCGCCAGGCTTCGCCGCCAGACGGTCCACTACTTCCTTCTGCAGCATGAAGTACATATCCTGCACCAGCTCGCGAAAAGTCAGCAGATGAAAAATAAGGGGAGTGGAAATGTTGTACGGCAGATTGCCCACCAAACGCATTGGTCGTTCCGGCGTGGCCAGTTGCGTGAAGTCGAATTTCAGCGCATCGGCCTCAATGACATTGAACTGCGGATAATTAAAAAACTTTGTACGCAGAATGGGCGTCAGGTCTCGGTCCAGCTCCACCGCGGTCACAGAGCCGCCGCTTTTCAGCAGCTCTTCCGTCAATGCGCCAAGCCCCGGCCCGATTTCCACCAGATTCTGATCTGGTTTGGGATTAATGGACCGCACGATGCGGTCAATGACGCCCTGATCATGCAGGAAGTTCTGCCCAAAACGCTTTCGCGCCTGATGCCCGATGTTCTCGTTATGCCTTCCCATGAATGCTTCCCCGACTGCGCTCAACCATATTAATTGCGTATTCCAAAGCGGTTTCCAGACTGCCGCCGTCCGCCTTACCCGTCCCGGCAAGATCCAGCGCGGTGCCGTGATCAACGGAAGTACGGATAAAGGGCAGGCCCAGCGTAATGTTCGCGGCGCGCCCAAAGCCCTGGTACTTCAACACCGGCAACCCCTGATCGTGATACATAGCCAGCACGGCGTCGCCCGTCTCCAGGACTTTGGGCGTAAACAGCGTGTCCGCCGGCAACGGGCCAATGAGATTCATCCCCTGGCCGCGTAAACGCTCCAGCGCGGGCTGGATAATGTCAATTTCCTCGCGTCCCATATGGCCGCCCTCCCCCGCATGGGGATTAAGCCCCGCCACAATAATGCGCGGATCAGCAATGCCGAATTTGTATCGCAGATCTTTATGCAGGACGGTGATCACCCGCTCCAGGCGCTCATCAGTGATGCTGCGGGCGACCTGCGACAGTGGCAGATGTGTTGTGACCAGCGCCACTTTCATGGCGTCCGAGGCCAGCATCATCACTACTTGCGACACATTGCTGAGCTGCTGCAAATACTCGGTATGCCCGGAAAAGGCGACGCCTGCGTCATTGATTACGCCCTTATGCACCGGCGCCGTGACCATGGCGTCAAACTCCCGCTGCAGACAGCCAGTAATAGCCCGACGCAGGGTATTCAACACATATTGGGAGTTGGCGGGATTCAGTTCGCCTTGAGTGACTGGCGCGCCGCAGGATACGGGCAACACCAACACCGATCCCGGCTGACGGGCATGAGGCGGGCTATCATCCCCTGGCGAGTAGATTGTCACTTGTAGCGGAAGCCCCAGGCTTTCAGCCCGTTTGAGCAGCACTTCCGGGTCACACACAAACACCAAATCGGCCGGCCAGCACTTTTGCGCCAGGGTGACGCAAATATCCGGCCCGATGCCCGCCGGTTCTCCCGGGGTGATCGCTATTTTCAACGTCTGGCTCCTGTCCGTCGCCGTCAGTAGCGCTTCCCAGGAAGAGGAAGCGCAGGGTCAATGTGTTAAAGCTTGAGTTGAACGAACGCTTCGTCGCGAATTTCATTCAACCAGTTCTGCAACTCTTCTTCATACTTACGACGATGCAGCACCTGTCTGGCCTGACTCGCCATCAGCCGGTCGCCGATATCCGCCTCGCGACGATCCTGCACCTGCAGGATGTGCCAACCAAAAGTGCTCTGGAACGGCTTACTGACAGCGCCGACCGTGGTTTCCCGCATCATCTGATCAAACTCAGGCACCATGTCGCCAGGGCTCACCCAGTCCAGGCTGCCGCCAGCGGCTGCGCTGACAGCGTCGTCGGAATAGGCCTTGGCCAGTTCAGCGAAGTCTTCGCCTGCCTGCACTTTGTCATAGATTTCTTCAATCAGCTTTTTCGCAGCGATGTCGTCGCGTAACTCATTTTGCTGCACCAGAATATGCCTGACCTTGGACTGCTCAACCACTTTGCTGGCGCCGCCGCGCTTTTCCAGCATAGAAACGAAATGCACGCCACTGCTGTTGCGAATGGGTTCCGAAGTCTGGCCTGGAGCCAGTTTGGGAGCGACGTCGGCAAACAGGGACGGCACCTGATCCGGCTTACGCCATCCCAGATCGCCCCCCTCTGTGGCGGTCGATGCGTCGGAATAAGTGATCGCCAGTTGTTTAAAATCCACGCCTTGGTCAAGCTGACTGAGGATCTTCTCGACCTTGCTCTCCGCCTCTTTACGCTGAGCCTCAGACGCGTTTTCCGACAAGGCGATCAGGATATGGGCCAGGTGATATTCTTCCGCGCGCTGCTGTTTGGCGGAAGCGGACTTAAGAAAATCGTTCACCTCTTTCTCTGTCACTCGAACCCGGCTGTCCACACTGCGCTGTTGAACGCGGGAGATGATCATTTCACGGCGGATCTGCTCACGGGCGTTTTGATAGGTCACGCCTTCTTCACTCAGCGCCTGCTGGAACTGGTCCAAGGTCATGCCGTTCTGCTTGGCGATATTCTGCATGGTCTGGTTCAGTTGTGAATCGCTGATCCGGATGCCTCCGCGGTCCGCCATCTGCATCTGGATGCTTTCCAGCACCAGCTGATCCAGCACTTTCTCCTGCAATACTGACTCAGGCGGCAGGGAGGTCTTTTGTTGACGTAACTTGTCTTTGATGCGACTGGCGCGGTCTTGCAGCTCGGAGTACAGCACGATGTCATCGTTAACTACCGCCACTACGCGATCAAGCTCCTGCACCTGAGCGTGGACCAAGCATCCCTGGAGCAGTAACAGCGCGCCCAGCGCGTTGAGTATGGCGGATCTGAAATTATGTCTTAGCGTTTTCATGAAACCCTGTATATCTGAATAAAACTGTACTTTGATCAACTCTGTTCATCGCCGTCCGTCACTACGGCGGAAGATAGACCCGCAATGCGGTCCTACCATTGATAACGCTCCGTGCGGTAGGTTTCGCGCTCGTTGAAGTTGCGCATTTCCTTGGCCATCACATCTTCGAAGCGGCTGCCTATGTTACCCAGGCCGCGCAATTGGAAGCGCAGAAAGACGCCATGATCCAGCTCGCTGTTTTCGGTATCGTCCGCATCTTTCAGGAAGCTTCTGGCGATAACCTGAAAGCGCCAGCAGCAGTCGTTGTATTCTACACCGGCCATAGTACCGATGGTACGGTGATTGACCAGGTCAAAAAACCAGCGACCCAACACGCTGACGGAATCGGTCACCGGGAAAAGCACCGACACATCCGTCTGCTCCAGATCGTTATGGGTGTATCTGTGGCTCAGGTTGAGCAGCTTGCGATATTCCGGATCATGGAACGCCAACGTGGTGGCGCCTTTCTCGGTTTGACGCTCCTGCCAGTCCCACAGCCCTTCCACTTTGAAATCTAATCTGTCGGTCGGACGCCAGACCAATTCACCCGCCCAGGGCGATTCACTTTCACCGCTGAGTCCCTCCGTCCCCAGGCCGACTTGCTGGTCCTCATAGTAGAAGATCTGACCGACGCTGGCGCGGAGGCGCTCGGCGCCGGTGGCGCGGTCGTTGAAACGCGAGGTGACGCCCAGAGTTAGACGATTGTTATCGCCGACGCGGTCGCCGCCGACAAAACGGTCGTCTTTATAGAGCTGGGAATAACTGAACGTCGCTACGGAGGTGTCGAAGTCAGGAATATCGTCCTGATCCTGCTCTGGGGAGTAAACATAAAACAAACGTGGCTCAAGGCTCTGGTTGTACTCATCGCCAAACAAGCTCAGCGTACGATCGAAATACATGCCCGCATCCAGGCTGTAAAAAGGCACGGTGCGGCTGATGGACTCATCCAGCCCGTCAGCGCGCTGCTCCAGCTGATAATCAGTGTGATCAAGACGCAGTTTGGGCGTCAGGTAGCCCCAGGTTGTTGACAGAGGTAGCTTGAGACTCGGTTGCGTACGCCAGCGGGCGCCCACTACCTGTTGATCCTTGGCCGGATCGAGGTTTTCGTCGTCACGCCAGAAATAGGTGAACTCCGACTCCAGGCCAAACGCCACCGGATCAAAGTCGCGCGCCCATCCAAAGCTCAACTGCGGCAACAGCATATAAGGGCGGTCGTTATCCACGATATCATCGTCGACAGTCTGATAGCCCTGCACGTGGCTCTTGAAGCTGTATCCGCCGCCCAGATAAGCGACATCCCAGGAACGCTTGATATGGGTTTCCTGTTGAATCTCCAGAGTGCGGTTCAGGTCGTTGAGATAGTCCTTGTCGCTCACCACGTTGTAATCGATAGTGGAGCGCCAGTTCTCACTCACGTCATAACGGTTGGTGAAGTCCAACGCCCAGCGGCGGCCGCGTTCGTCCGGGTTCTCTTTGCTGAACTCGCTATCATGGGCGATATAGCCAAGACGCATTTCGCTGTACGTGTCTTCTGTCAGCCAACGTCCTTCCAGCTCAGACAGCAAGCCGCGACCGTGCATATATAAAGGCGAATAGGTCGCGTCATAGTCAGGCGCCAGGTTGAAATAGTAAGGAATGCCGAAAGACATGCCCCGCCCGGTGTTCGATGTGCCAATGGTCGGATACAGGAAGCCGCTCTTACGGCGGTCATCGATGGGAAAGCGCAGATAGGGAAAATACATCACCGGGACGTCTTTGACCCGCAATGTCATGTGCTTGGCGGTCCCTTCACCTTGCTCACGATCCAGAATGATCTCGCTGGCGGCGATAGACCAGTCGTTATGCATCGGATCACAGGTGGTATAGCTGCCGTCTTCGATACGCACCAGCTGAGCGTCGGCGCTGCTTATCCGCTCAGCATCGCCGCGGGCGTGGCGCTGGTGTATTAAGTAACTGGCGTCGGACAGGCTAAAGTCTTTGCTGTCCAGGTTGTAGCGGGCCGTATCCCCGTGCAGCAGCAGCCCGGGAGCCCGGGCGGCCTTCAAGCCCTGTAAATCCACCACATTGGTCTGGCGATCCAGCTCGACCTGATCCGCTTCCAGCCACCAGGCGCCTTGCTGAGCTTTGACATTGCCCTGCAGACGCATGGCGGATTCGCTGGGCGAGACCAGGGAGTCGGAACGGGCCCTTAGCGCCTCGTTATCAGACTGAGTGGCAGTAGAAGGAGCATTGACGAAACCGTACTCCGGCTCAACATAGGTTCCTCTGCATTGAGGCTCTAATGTCGTCATTTGCTGTGGGGTCAGGAACTCACGCATTCGCCAGTCCAGCATGGCCGCGGACTGCAGTGCGGAATCCGCACGCGAGGACCCTGTCGAAGCCATGCCGACCACTCCGGCGAGCATGTAACAATAGCCGGCGCGCAGACGCTTCCGCCCTTCCTTCATAAAACCCCTTGATTCATTTTTGGAAATGCCCGCCACCCAACGATATCCCCCGATGACGGCAGCTGTAATTTGGAACCGGACATGATAGCGGCGCAGGCAACGTCAGTACAGCCGCAATATTCGGTAAGCCGGCGAGTATCGCGGCGTCCAACAAAACCTTAAAGATAGCATCCAGATGCATTGTGTTATGCTAATTTCTAAGCAACGGACAAAAACAAACAACCATACGTTTAGGGGGCGCTGTGTCTCAAACCTCACAAACCGCGGGCTTGGTGTTAACCGGCGGTGGAGCGCGAGCAGCTTATCAGGTAGGGGTATTGAAAGCCATTTCCGATCAGTTACCGGATCTTCATTATCCGTTTCCGGTCATTTGCGGCACCTCCGCCGGCGGTATCAACGCGGTAGGCCTCGCCAGCAGCGGCGATATATTCCGGCATAGCGTCGAACGCCTGGAGAATTTGTGGAGTGAGTTACGCACTGAACAGGTGTATCGCTCCGACTTCTGGGGCATGGCCAAGCGTATGGGGCACTTTGTAAAGTCCTTTCTAAGCGGCGATGATAAAGAGATTCCCGCCTCCATGCTGGATAACGCCCCTCTACGCGACTTCCTTAACACGCATACTGACTTCAACCGTCTGCGGGAAGCCCTCGCCAGTCCAGAAGGCATTCGCGCCGTCTGTCTCACCGCCTGCGGCTATCGCAGTGGCCAAAGCGTCAGCTTTTTCGAGGCGCCGCCTGACGTCCAGGGCTGGCACTTGGGGCAACGGGTTGGCGTGCGTTGTGAGCTGGGAGTCGACCACCTGCTGGCGTCTGCAGCGATCCCGACTATTTTTCCTCCTGTGAAAATCAACCGCGAGTACTTTGGCGATGGCGTTGTCCGCAATATGGCGCCGCTTAGCCCGGCCGTGCATCTGGGATGTGACCGCATACTGGTCATCGGCGTCAGCGCCAACCGGGTCTGCGCGCCCGTGCGCCGCACTAGCGGCAAATATCCGTCTTTGGCGCAGATCATGGAACACATGCTGAACGGCGCATTCATCGACACCATGGAGAATGACATCGACCGCGCCCTCATTATTAATCAGCTGTTAAAACTCGCTCCAGAGGAAAGCTTGCGCGAGGCCGGCATCAGCATGCGTCCTTTGGAGATGCTGGTGATTTCCCCCAGCCAACCTATTGATGAAATCGCCGCCCGGCATGCAGGAGAGCTGCCGAAAGCAGTGCGCCAGTTTCTGGGCCAGGGCAAACCTAACCAGGAAGGCGGAGCCAGCCTCGCCAGCTACTTGCTGTTTGAAGGCCCGTTTATGCGGGACCTGATTAAACTCGGCTATCAGGACGCGCAGGCCCATGCCCGGCAGATAGAGAATTTTTTCAGTCAGTAAGCGCCGCCAGTTGCAGCCGCCCGGAAAAGCGGCATAATCTGGGGCCTTTGGCCTGCATGCCCGGTAGCAGTTGTACACCTTTAGAACTTCAAGAGATTCCATGACCCAGCGTCCTGACCTAATCCGCCACTGGCTCGCCACCTACTTCGGCGACGACCAGTTCGACGTCAGCTTTTTATCCGGCGACGCCAGTTTCAGACGTTACTTTCGCGTTACCCGCGAACAGCGCGTGTTTGTATTGATGGACGCCCCACCGGCGCAGGAAGACTGCCGCCCATTCATCGCCATCGCCCGCAGCTGGCGCGCCAAAGGCATTCGGGTTCCTGAGATTTATGCGGAAAACCTCAAAGACGGCTTTTTATTGTTGGAGGATTTTGGCGACAACTTGTTCGGAAGCGTCATAGCAGACGCGCCGGAGTTGCAGGTAGACCCATTGTATCGACAGGCGATTGACGCCCTGCTTCCTATACAGAAAGCCGCCGACATACAGGGTTACGCGCTCCCCTCTTATGACGAAGCCATGCTGCGCTTTGAAATGAGCATATTCCGGGAGTGGCTACTGGAGAAAAAACTGGGCTTCAACCTCGACCCCACCGAAACGGAATACCTCGACCACTGCATGAATCGTCTGGTGGAAAGCGCTTTGGAGCAGCCAGTGGTGGTCACTCACCGCGACTATCACTCCCGCAACCTGCTTGTTTCCGAGGAGGGCGACCTAGGAATCATCGATTTTCAGGGCGCGGTCAAAGGCCCCCTGGCTTATGACCTGGCTTCACTGCTGAGAGATTGCTACGTTAAATGGCCCCGTGAAAACGTAGAGGCTTGGAGCCGTTATTATTACGAACAAGTCGACCCCGCTTTATTAAATGGCGCGGACTTCGCCACCTTCACCCGCTGGTTTGACTGGATTGGCGTGCAACGTCACCTGAAAGCCGCTGGCATCTTCGCCCGCCTTTCGCTTCGAGACGGCAAACATGGCTACCTGGCCGATATCCCGCGCACGCTCAACTACATTATTGAGGTGGCGAGCAAATACGACGAGTTCACCGAAATCAACGAATGGATCCAGGAGCGTCTGGTTCCCGCTGTCAGACTACTGGAAAGCAACCCGGAGGTTGTCCTATGCGCGCAATGATTCTAGCCGCAGGTCTCGGAACGCGCATGCGGCCATTGACCGAAAATCTACCCAAACCGCTGCTACAGGCGGGAGATAAGACCCTGATCGAGCACATTATCGAGGCGTTGAAGCGCGCCGGCGTCACTGAGCTCGTTATCAATCACGCCTGGCACGGAGATAAACTGGAGCAGTTTCTGGGTGACGGGGCCGGTTTTGGTGTAAGCATTCACTACTCCCCTGAGGGTTCGCCGCTGGAAACCGCCGGCGGCATCAAGAAAGCCTTACCGCTATTGGACGACGGCGCGGACACTCCATTCGTAGTGGTGAACGGCGATATATGGAGCAACTACAATTTTTCCGGCTTGGTTAACCGCCCGTTCGCCAGCGATGACCTTGCCCATCTGGTGCTGGTGGATAATCCTCCCCACAACCAAACCGGCGATTTCCAACTCGGCGACGACGAGCGAGTTCTTCCCCGCGGCCCAAGCAAACTGACCTTTTCAGGCATAGGCGTATACCGCCCCAGCCTGTTCGCCAGCGTACCCAATGGCGTTTACCCATTGGCGCCCGTTCTGCGCGCGGCGATCGCCAAAGGCAAAGTCAGCGGAGAGCGTTTCAATGGGTTATGGTTTGATATCGGGACGCCAGACCGCCTGCAATGGCTGGATGAGCAGTTGACGAAGGCCGCCCTTTAACCGCATTCTGCACAAGCACTTTTAAAGGATTCATTCAGGCGCAGCTGTAAACGCCATAACCGCAATCACGCACAGGAGCGCACGATGTGGTGGGGTAAGTTTTTCGGCAGTGTAATGGGATTCATGTCCGGCGGCCCTTTCGGCGCCGCCTTCGGCATCTGGCTGGGCGATAAGTTCGACCAGACCCTGCAGCCATTCGCCCCTGGGTGGCGGCTCAACTTTAATGATCACCATAGCGCCAGGGTGCTGAACGGACTGTTCCGTATATTGGGAAACCTCAGCGCGTCGACGGAAGCGCATAAAGACGATCTTCAGCCCCTACTGGAAGCCCGCCTTGTGAGTCTCGCCCACTTTCTCGACCTGGATGAAGTTCGTCATAAACGCTGCCGCGAAGCCTTTTTCAGAGGAACCTCCCATGACTTTAACTTAATGGGGGATGCGCGCGAGTTTCGTCAGGCGAACCGATTCCAGCCGTACAATATCGCTTTATTGCTGAATCTGGCCATCCAGATATCGATAGCTGAGGGAGAACCAGGGGCCGCCTCGCGCGACGCCCTGGAAACCCTTCGCCAGGGCCTGGGAATAAGTCGCAGCGAGTTTGAGTATATCTTTCAGGAAATTCTCAAGGCTCGCCGCCAACAGGGCCATTCACATAGAGCCCCCCTGAGGGACGCGTATCGCACCCTGGGCGTCAGCGAAAACGCAGACGCCCAGCAGATAAAGCAAGCCTACCGCCGCCTGATGAATCAGTTTCATCCCGATAAATTAATGGCGCGTGGAGCGTCGATGACTGAAGTGGAGCGCGCCAAAGAAGTTGCACAGCAAATACAGCAGGCCTACGCGCAAATAAAAAGTACGCTCAAAGCCGTTTAGGCTGCTTCTTCACCCCCGGCGCATGGAAGGTCAGCCAACTCTCTACTTTACGGGTGACCTGACCGTCCTCTGACGATGGAATCAGGCTCAAGCCGCTCATCCCCTCCACGCGATAGCCTTCCATGCTGTTGCGTCGTGCGAAATCCCGCCTCAGCATGGCGTTTCGGCTTTGCAGGTCCAGAGTGGAGTCATACAGATCAAGCACTTGCAATGAGAAAAAGGTCGGCGCCTTTTCTTTAATTTCTTCCAACAGCCCCTCACTGACCTCGGCATTGATCCATACCATGGACAACCCTGACGCCATGCTCTGCGGATTCGCCAATACATAACGCAGCATAGCGTCAACGCCACTGCCGACGCCCAGCAGCACCTTGTTCTCCTGCCCGAACGCGCTGAGCTGCTGCATGCCCAGCTCGATCCTTTCGGTATTTCCAACCCTCGCTTCTGCAGTTTTTTCGGCGGCTTCAGCAGTCGTGCTCCCCTCCCCGCTGACATCAATATCCACGCCTTCAGACGCCTGCTGCTGTTCCAGCTGTTCAGTCGCTTCATTAGTCTCCGCCAGTTGTTCCGGCGTTAACGTTTCCAACTGGCGTGAACCGGTTTTCTCTGGAGCGTCTCCGGCCGCCGGCTGCTTCGACGCATAGGGGAATTCTTTATCACTAGCAGATAACAAAACGCGCTTGGGCGTTTTAGCTTCAGCCGGGGGAGTCAGTGCAATAGACAGTGTGTGCCAGCCTTCATCCGGCAGCTCATTTCGCAACGAATGGATAAATTGTGGCCAGTCTGGGTGCTGTCCGCGATCATGCAGCAGCATGACCGCGCCTTGCTGCTCCGCCACATTTGCCGGCTTATATAAAGCCAGCATGGCGCTGGCGTCACCCTGTTTGCCATTGAGCCACAACACCTGACTGCCAGGAAGGTCTTTCGCCAGAGAAAGCAGCATACTGACCTGCGGGTTCAACGCCGGTTTCCTCTGTGGCGCAGGTTCAGGCGCAGTCTGCCCGCCGCTCTCAGCGGCGGCTTTTTCCTCCGCCTGCGCGGGAACTGCGCCCAAAAGCAGGCATCCCACAATGATTCCAGTAATGATTCTCGCCATAAAACAGCGCCCATACGCCTATTAGCACATTTCAGTCGGAGCCCCGCGCCGATCTGGGTTTTAAAAGCATAGCACGATACAATACCCCGCATTTCAAGCGACCGCGACCGGACGCCAATGCGGCGACGGCGCCTCAATCATACCGGAGACTTTCCCCATGGCTGATCCATTGATCGCTCCTTCGATTCTGTCCGCAGACTTCGCCAGATTGGGCGAAGAAGTTGTTAACGTGCTGGAGGCGGGAGCGGACATCGTGCACTTCGATGTCATGGACAATCACTACGTTCCAAACCTCACTATTGGCCCGATGGTGTGTTCAGCCCTAAGGAAGCATGGCGTGACGGCCCCCATCGACGTGCATTTGATGGTCAAGCCGGTTGACGCAATGATCGCATCTTTCATTGAAGCCGGCGCCACTTATATCACCTTCCACCCGGAAGCTTCCGAGCACATTGATCGCTCCCTGCAATTGATTCGTGACGGCGGCTGCAAAGCCGGTCTGGTGTTCAACCCCGCTACGCCCTTGCACTACCTGGATTACGTGATGGATAAGGTGGACATGGTGCTGTTAATGTCAGTCAACCCAGGCTTTGGCGGACAGGCCTTCATCCCCGCCACGCTGGACAAGTTGCGTGAAGCCCGCGCCAAGATTGACGCCAGTGGATTACCGATTCGCCTGGAAATCGACGGCGGCGTAAAAGTGGACAACATTCGCGAGATCGCTGCAGCGGGGGCAGACACCTTCGTCGCCGGCTCCGCCATCTTCAATACCGACGACTACGCAGCGACCATCGCCAAAATGCGCGACCAGATCGCCTTGGCGCAGTCCGTTTAACCTTAAACAG
This sequence comes from Hahella sp. KA22, assembly GCF_004135205.1. Taxonomy (NCBI): domain Bacteria; kingdom Pseudomonadati; phylum Pseudomonadota; class Gammaproteobacteria; order Oceanospirillales; family Hahellaceae; genus Hahella; species Hahella sp. KA22. The sequence continues at coordinate 6,538,375 of NZ_CP035490.1, forward strand.
CTAGGACGTTACGGAAGAATGCCAGACCTTTTGAGCCCAACCTACGAGGACGGCCTGCCGCAATTGGCGTTATTCGACCTGGACGGCACGTTGATCGATTCCGCGCCGGATTTGGCGGATGCGGTGGATTACATGCTGGAGCAATCCGGTTTTAGGGCGGCGGGAGAAGCATTAGTGCGTGAATGGGTCGGCAATGGCGCGCCGATGCTGATCAAACGCGCATTGGCGTATGCACTGGAGCTGGAAGACCCGCAACAGGTCGCAGATACGCAATTTCAGGCCGCGGCGGCGATCTTCTACGATCGCTATGACGAATACTGCTGCGTGCGTACTCGCATTTATCCTGGCGCAAAAGAGTTGTTGCAACATTGGCGTGATCAGGGGGTAACGATGGGGGTGGTCACCAATAAACCCGCCCGCTTTACTCAGCCGATACTGCAGGCCCTCAAACTGGAGCAGTACTTCGCCATCAGTTTGTCCGGCGACTCCCTGCCCGTCAAAAAGCCAGATCCAGCTCCCCTCCTGCATGCATGCGAAGCCCTACAGGCTCAACCGCAGACTACTCTGATGATCGGCGACTCCATCAATGACGTCCAGGCCGCCCGCCGCGCGGGAATGAAAATCGCCTGCGTCACCTATGGCTACAACCATGGCGAAGACATCCGCGACGCCAATCCGGATTGGGTCATGGACTCGCTCATTGAGTTGAAGTAACTCAAACCAAGATTCACGATCAGAAAAGCAAAAGGCCGTCCATGCTGCATTTGCAGAGGACGGCCTTTTTTATTTGCAGTTTGCCGAGAGAAACAGGCGCTAAAGCGCCTGTTTTAAACGAGATAGATCAGGAAGGTTGCCAAGCGGCAGCGATCGCCGCGTTCACCTGACTACGCTCCTCATCGGTCAACGTCATCTCTCCGCCTGATGGCGCGCCGAAAGCGGCCATGGCGTTGACAAGCGCCTCCACTTTGGAGTGGTCAAGCATGGCGTCTTGGGTGTGGATTTCTTCGATTTGGAATGAGTCGTTGACATACCAGTTGACTATACTGACATGATCTTCTGATGACCCCAAGAGCTGAATATCCAGATGATTCCCATCCCGAGCCAGCCATAGATCAGTTGCCTTAATACTCTCTCCAAACATCAGCTTATCTGTATCGTCAATGCCATTGGCTCCGCCATCTTCAATAACAAAATCCCGACCAGTGCCGTGCTCAAAAATATAGCTATCACTGCCAAGCCCTCCGTATAAAGTGTCATCGCCAGCGCCACCAATCAGTGAGTCATCTCCCTCTCCGCCTTTAAGCACGTCATTGCCAGCGCCTCCGTCTAACGTGTCATGGCCTTCCAGGCCTACAAGTTCATCGTCACCGCCAAGCAAGGAATCTACGCCCTCAAAACCCACTAAAACATCATCCCCAAGCCCGCCTTCAGAAAGGACTGTGCGCCACGACACCATCTCTTCTGCATCGTATTCCACTCTGTTATTCCAACGGTCTTCGGTCACAAATTTTTCTATACGGTATTGCGGCCCTTCAAACCAACGCAGGAGCGTGATCTGATCTTCACTGTCTGTGAGCCCAATCACCAAGTCATTGCCGACCTTCTTAAACTCCAGATTATTTAGCTCGACTTCCATATCAAATACTAAAGAGTCGTCGCTATCCTCACTATTCTCGATCAACGTGTCTCGGCCAGCCCCATACCCAAATCTGTAAACATCGTTTCCTGCACCACCCTCTAATATGTCATCGCCAGCGCCTCCAGTCAGAGAGTCATCCCCCTCTCCGCCCTCAAGCACATCGTCGTCAGCGCCTCCAAACAGATAGTCGTTTCCGCCTCCCCCTTTAAGCACGTCAGCGCCAGCGCCTCCATCTAACGTGTCATCACCCTCCAGTCCGACAAGTTCATCGTCACCATCGCCGCCGAGCAAGGAATCTACTCCCTCAAAACCCACTAAAACATCATTCCCAAGCCCGCCTTCAGAAACGATCGTAAGCCACGACAGCATCTCTTCCGCACTATATTCCACTCTGCCATTCCAACGATCTTCGAGCACGAATCTCTCTATGCGATGGTGCGCCCCCTCGAACCAACGCAAGAGGGTGATCTGATCTTCACTGTCTGTGAGCCCAATTACCAAGTCATTGCCGACCTTCTTAAACTCCAGATTATTCAGCTCGACTTCCATATCAAATACTAAAGAGTCGCCGCTATCCTCACTATTCTCGATCAACGTGTCTCGGCCAGAGCCATATCCAAATGTGTATTCATCGTTGCCAACGCCGCCCTCTAATATATCATCGCCAGCACCTCCAAACAGATAGTCGTTTCCGTCCCCCCCTTTAAGCACGTCAGCGCCCGCGCCTCCGTCCAACGTGTCATCGCCCTCCAGTCCGACAAGTTCATCGTCACCGTCGCCACCAAGCAAGGAGTCTACGCCCTCAAAACCCACTAAAACATCATTCCCATGCCCGCCTTCAGAAACGATCGTAAGCCACGACAGCATCTCTTCCGCACTATATTCCACTCTGCCATTCCAACGATCTTCGAACACGAATCTCTCTATGCGATGTTGCGCCCCCTCGAACCAACGCAAGAGGGTGATCTGATCTTCACTGTTTGTGAGCCCAATTACCAAGTCATTGCCGACCTTCTTAAACTCCAGATTATTCAGCTCGACTTCCATATCAAATACTAAAGAGTCGCCTCTATCCTCACTATTCTCAATCAACGTGTCTCGGCCAGAGCCATATCCAAATGTGTATTCATCGTTGCCAACGCCCCCCTCTAATATGTCATCGCCAGCACCTCCAGTCAGAGAGTCATCTCCCTCTCCGCCCTTAAGCACATCGTCGTCAGCGCCTCCAAAAAGATAGTCGTTTCCGCCCCCCCCTTTAAGCACGTCAGCGCCCGCGGCTCCATCTAACGTGTCATCGCCCTCCAGTCCGACAAGTTCATCGTCACCGTCACCGCCAAGCAAGGAATCAATTCCCTCAAAACCCACCAGAACATCATTCCCAGGCCCGCCTTCAGAAACGATCGTAAGCCACGACAGCATCTCTTCCGCACTATATTCCACTCTGCCATTCCAACGATCTTCGAACACGAATCTCTCTATGCGATGTTGCGCGCCCTCGAACCAACGCAAGAGCGTGATCTGATCTTCACTGTCTGTGAGCCCGATAATCAGGTCACTACCTGCCTTCTTAAACTCCAACTTATCCAAATAGACGCCTTGACCAAAGTGAAGCTTTGTTGTCTCAGCATTCGAGCCCTCTATAACTTGTATCTCAACCTGGCCAGAACCATAGCCAAAAGAGTAACTGTTATGAGTGTCCCCAGTGCCAGGTATTTCATCTCCCCAAACATTGTTCATGCTACCTAGCGCCAGTTTTGCATGACACCCGTTTCCACTTTGATCGTGGACAATTGTCCCTTCACCTTCTCGAAAGTCGTACCACAGATAGAGTTCCTCTTCATTCCCATTTAGGGTTGTGTTCCATGTATTCGCAACTTCGTTAGCATTTTTTGCATAACGCCAAATACGAAGTTCACCTAAGCTTCCATCAAGGTCAGCAACTCTGTTGTCTTTAGAAAGTGTTGATAGAGGCAAATTAACGCCAACATTAAGAGAATCCTTCAAGACACCATTTTCATACAGATAAGTCTTACTTTTTGCACGAACGATGGTCAAACTGACCCACTCATTCACAGGAGCGGAATAATCAAACTGGTGGTCTTTGTCTCCATAGGAGGTTATTCCTACTTTGCCGTTACTACCCCATTGAGAGAGACGTATTGATGTAGAAGGTGAATTCAATAACACAGAGGCGCCATCTTCATCCGGCGCACGTTTAACAAGTACTTCTAATGTCCAGTCTCCTTCAAGATCAGACTCACCAATAAATGCCTGCCTACTTCCTTCTGGTAATCTGAACTCGTGATTAAATGGATTAATAGTTGAGCTCGTTGCACCCATTTTTGAGTTCGATAATTGAGCAGAATTTTTATTGCCTTCCATTTTCAACTTCACCAAAGATTAAGCATCATATACTTCCAGCAATGGGAACCCCTCATTGCTGGAACTGTTTTCTTTATGCACGACTTACGTCATAGGTAAGCAGTCACCGAAAAGCCATTTATAGCTTTCGATAAATAACTCAATCCCAAATAGCTCTATATGGGATAGTTAAGTTACAAGCGGGACTTAAAGTCCCGCGGTGTGATTAGATGGATTGCCAAGCGGCAGCGATCGCGGCATTCACCTGACTACGCTCTTCATCGGTCAACGTAATCTCTCCGCCTGATGGCGCGCCGAAAGCAGCCATAGCGTTGACTAGCGCCTCCACTTTGGAGTGGTCAAGCATGGCGTCCTGGGTGTGGATTTCTTCGATTTGGTAATGACTCTTTAAGTACCAGTTATTGATACGAACACTGTCACCAGAAGAACCCAGCAAGGCGATATCAAGAGCATTACCATTGCGGGTAAGCCAAAGGTTTTCAGCTTCGATTCCCTCTCCAAGGTTAAGACGGTTTGTCAAACTGTGATCGTCATCGTAGTTATGGATCTGATCCTGGCCGTCGCCCAGGTTGAACTCGAAGACATCCGCGCCCTGCTCGCCGTTCAGCACGTCATTGCCTGCGCCGCCGTGCAGGACATCCGCGCCCGTGCCGCCGATCAGCGTATCGTTCCCCGCACCGCCCTGCAGCACGTCGTCGCCGTCTTTCCCTTCCAGGCGGTCATTCCCTTCCCCTCCTTCCAGACGGTCGTCGCCCAATCCGCCATTCAGCGTATCGTCGCCGGCTCCGCCCAGCAGCTCGTCATCGCCGCCTTCGCCCATCAGGATGTCGTTCCCGCCTAGCCCTTCCATGCGATTGCGTTCGTGCGTTCCATACACCGTGTCGTTCCCTTCCGTCAGGCCCGCGATCTTCACTTCGCTCTGCTCTTTCAACAGATCCTGCAGCAGCATCGCCGCGCCTTCGATCTCGATCTCTTCGATCTGATAAACATCACGAGAATAGTGGTTCTTGATCGTCACCTGCTCGCCGCCGGTTCCTATCGTCATCACCAAGTCCGCTCCATGACGCGTAAAGCTCAAGTCTTCTTTCTTGATCCCCGCGCCCAGTTTCAGGCGGTTCATCACGCTAGACGTATCGTCATAGTTGAAGATCTGATCCTGGCCATCGCCCAGATTGAATTCAAAGACGTCCGCGCCCTGCTCGCCGTTCAGCACGTCATTGCCTGCGCCGCCGTGCAGGACATCCGCGCCCGTGCCGCCGATCAGCGTATCGTTCCCCGCACCGCCCTGCAGCACGTCGTCGCCGTCTTTCCCTTCCAGGCGGTCATTCCCTTCCCCTCCTTCCAGACGGTCGTCGCCCAATCCGCCATTCAGCGTATCGTCGCCGGCTCCGCCCAGCAGCTCGTCATCGCCGCCTTCGCCCATCAGGATGTCGTTCCCGCCCAACCCCTCCATGCGATTGCGCTCGTGCGTTCCATACACCGTGTCGTTTCCTTCCGTTAGGCCCGCGATCTTCACTTCGCTCTGCTCTTTCAACAGATCCTGCAGCAGCATCGCCGCGCCTTCGATCTCGATCTCTTCGATCTGATAAACATCGCGAGAATAGTGGTTCTTGATCGTCACCTGCTCGCCGCCGGTTCCTATCGTCATCACCAAGTCCGCTCCATGACGCGTAAAGCTCAAGTCTTCTTTCTTGATCCCCGCGCCCAGTTTCAGGCGGTTCATCACGCTAGACGTATCGTCATAGTTGAAGATCTGATCCTGGCCATCGCCCAGATTGAATTCAAAGACGTCCGCGCCCTGCTCGCCGTTCAGCACGTCATTGCCTGCGCCGCCGTGCAGGACATCCGCGCCCGTGCCGCCGATCAGCGTATCGTTCCCCGCACCGCCCTGCAGCACGTCGTCGCCGTCTTTCCCTTCCAGGCGGTCATTCCCTTCCCCTCCTTCCAGACGGTCATCGCCCAAGCCGCCATTCAGCGTATCGTCGCCGGCGCCGCCCAGCAGCTCGTCATCGCCGCCTTCGCCCATCAGGATGTCGTTCCCGCCCAACCCCTCCATGCGATTGCGCTCGTGCGTTCCATACACCGTGTCGTTTCCTTCCGTCAGGCCCGCGATCTTCACTTCGCTCTGCTCTTTCAACAGATCCTGCAGCAGCATCGCCGTTCCTTCGATCTCGATCTCTTCGATCTGATAAACATCGCGAGAATAGTGGTTCTTGATCGTCACCTGCTCACCGCCGGTTCCAATCGTCATCACCAGGTCCGCTCCATGACGCGTAAAGCTCAAGTCTTCGTTCTTGATCCCCGCGCCCAGTTTCAGGCGGTTCATCACGCTAGACGTATCGTCATAGTTGAAGATCTGATCCTGGCCATCGCCCAGATTGAATTCAAAGACGTCCGCGCCACGCTCTCCATTCAGCACGTCATTGCCTGCGCCGCCGTGCAGGACATCCGCGCCCGTGCCGCCGATCAGCGTATCGTTCCCCGCACCGCCCTGCAGCACGTCGTCGCCGTCTTTCCCTTCCAGGCGGTCATTCCCTTCCCCTCCTTCCAGACGGTCATCGCCCAAGCCGCCATTCAGCGTATCGTCGCCGGCGCCGCCCAGCAGCTCGTCATCGCCGCCTTCGCCCATCAGGATGTCGTTCCCGCCCAACCCCTCCATGCGATTGCGCTCGTGCGTTCCATACACCGTGTCGTTTCCTTCCGTCAGGCCCGCGATCTTCACTTCGCTCTGCTCTTTCAACAGATCCTGCAGCAGCATCGCCGCGCCTTCGATCTCGATCTCTTCGATCTGATAAACATCACGAGAATAGTGGTTCTTGATCGTCACCTGCTCGCCGCCGGTTCCTATCGTCATCACCAAGTCCACTCCATGACGCGTAAAGCTCAAGTCTTCTTTCTTGATCCCCGCGCCCAGTTTCAGGCGGTTCATCACGCTAGACGTATCGTCATAGTTGAAGATCTGATCCTGGCCATCGCCCAGATTGAATTCAAAGACGTCCGCGCCCTGCTCGCCGTTCAGCACGTCATTGCCTGCGCCGCCGTGCAACACATCCGCGCCTGTGCCGCCCACCAGCACATCGTCGCCCGCGCCGCCCAGCAGCACGTCGTCGCCCTCTTTTCCTTCCAAGCGGTCGTTTCCTTCCCCGCCTTCCAGACGGTCGTCGCCCAAGCCGCCATTCAGCGTATCGTCGCCGGCGCCGCCCAGCAGCTCGTCATCGCCGCCTTCGCCTATCAGGGTGTCGTTCCCGCCCAACCCCTCCATGCGATTGCGCTCGTGCGTTCCATACACCGTGTCGTTTCCTTCCGTTAGGCCCGCGATCTTCACTTCGCTCTGCTCTTTCAACAGATCCTGCAGCAGCATCGCCGTTCCTTCGATCTCGATCTCTTCGATCTGATAAACATCGCGAGAATAGTGGTTCTTGATCGTCACCTGCTCACCGCCGGTTCCAATCGTCATCACCAGGTCCGCTCCATGACGCGTAAAGCTCAGGTCCTCTTTCTTGATCCCCGCTCCCAGTTTCAAGCGGTTCATCAAGCTATGATCATCGTCATAGTTGTGAATCAGGTCCTGGCCGTCGCCCAGGTTGAACTCAAAGACGTCCGCGCCACGCTCTCCATTCAGCACGTCATTGCCTGCGCCGCCGTGCAACACATCCGCGCCTGTGCCGCCCACCAGCACGTCATCACCCGCGCCGCCCAGCAGCACGTCGTCGTCACCACCGCCTTCCAAACGGTCATTACCAGCTAAGCCAATTAATATATTGAAGCCAGAGTCGCCTTTTTCTGTGGTATCTGCATCGGATAAGTTGGAGATATCACCGCTAAATCTATTGATATGCTGAATTAACTCATCAACCGCCGCCTCGCCATTTACTCTCCGCAAGCGCTCCAGTTGAGACTCAAGTATGGCGACGCCATTGCGCCACCCAGCTTTAAAAAGCCTTTCTCCATTAAAGTGGAATAACTCAGCAACGTCATAAGTAGCGTTTAATAAATCCGCACTCTCTTTCTGCTTTATAAATTCTTCTAGGCCGCTGAAGTCCACACCTAGTTCGCCATTATCATTGACGTTAAGCTGCAACTTATCCAGATAAGGCCTAAGGCGAGTCTGATTTGCCAATGAGGAATATATCGAAGATGATAATAACTGATAAGATTTGTCTATAAAGACTATTTGCTGCTCACTAAAACCAAAGGCTTTTTGCGTAATAATAATGGGTCCAAAAGCTACCCCCATTCTATATCTGCGTCCTGTACTTCCAACTTTCAGGCTCACATCTGATATTCCGTTCTTTTGATCTTCTTCAAATCCGAATTCAAAAAAGTTTTCACCATTAAATACTTCCAGAACTCGAATCTTAGCCAGAGTGTTTAGCTGAACATCAGCTGCATAGTCTCCGACTTTCAAGTCATATCCTGAGATAGTATTAAGGTAATTAGGCCTATCCGATGTACCTCCAGAACTGCTATTGCTATCTTTATCAACAATCCATACATCTGCAGTATTTGTAGACTCAGGACTCGATATTCTAAACTCAACATCCCGAATTCCCATCTTGGCGTCAGCGATGCGCTCCAACCAGTCATCGAAGTCGGCGCTATCCGCCCATACGTCGATCAGCTTATCCAGCAACCCGAGTTGCGCATCTCTAGTCGATGCATTTGCATATTCTGTTAGCACTTCCGCCAGGTCTGAATTTAATGCCGCAGCCTCGATCAGGTCGCGCACGGCGCCTGACCCTGCCATATCAGGCAACCCTTGAAGGGCTTCAGGGATCGCAATCGTGTCCGTGAATTCTCTATAAAAATTATTCGATGACAGGTTTAAGCTTTCCGCCGCTCCCGTTTCCCCAGTTGTTCCATCAGACTTCGTAAATTGACCTTGCGCTATTGACTGGTTGCCATTGCCAACATTAATTGTCCCTTCCTTATGGGATGTACCAATTGCAGTGATACCCAAATCTGACAGTTTGAAAAGTTCATTGGCCTGACTTTCGCCGTCCTGATTCAAATCTCTCCATACACGAAGACCCCCAAACTGGGCGTCACTTGCATTAACAACACCGTCACCGTTGCTATCCATATCAGCCAACGCGTCAAAGCCGTTCTTGGCTTTATCTCCATTAGTCTTGATGGTGTTATCTCCAAACAACTCGGAGCCATTATCCACAACGCCATTGCCGTTACGATCAAGAACTAATATGCCATCATCGGACTTAATCCAGCCTGACGCATTCTTAATGCCATCGCCATCATGATCGAAAAGGACAGAGCCATCCGCTGGAGTTGTTTCTATACCGTCTCCATCTAGATCCAAAATCAACGGATCTTTACGTTGAACCCAGCTCTTTCCTTTATGAAACTCATTATTGGATTCCGGATCTATTCCCGCCCTCATTTTCTGTTTCAACCACTCTGTGTGCGACAGCGTAGTTTCGCCATTGACAAATGCTTCATTCCAAGCAGCTCTTGTGGCGAATAGTTGCCCAGTAAAAGAGCCCTCTATCACATCATAAGCCTTATCAGCCCACTCCTCGACTGTCATTTCGAAAGCGGTGAAACCAACATCTACAGATAATTCAAGCCCTTTATCCGGCGTATACTCAAGAACTAATTCACCCTTTATACCAACGGGAATAATTCCATATAATCGGGTACTGACACCAAAGTCTGGACTATCATACCGGACCTTATCCAGTTGCACGCCATTTGGGCCAATAGTCGCATCAAGCTTAAGATTAGAGGTGGCCCCCAAAGAAGCGTCTAAAGAGATCTTTCCATCACTACTAATACTGATTTCACTATCGCCAAACTTAATAGTTCCGCTAGCATTTCCATCACCAAAGTGAACTTTTCCATTCTCGCCACTGATGTCGACCTTGCCATCTGGAGAAATCTGAATAGAGCCTCCAGCACCATCATTTATGGTTACACTTCCATCAGTTCCAATATTAATTCCTGCGCTCACTTACAACTCCTAAGTATAAATATTTTCTATATAGCGTTTTGCTATTTTACATACATAAAAACCATGAGGATCAGAGGTTCAATATCATAAGAATCTATCAAGCGAGCATTCTATAATGCCCGCTTGCCATATGACCTCCCAGGAGACAAAACTTGCCCCTGCTCTATCCAAGCCGCCAAACAACAGCGACCGCCGCTTCTCTCTAACAGCATACCTGTCTTTTCAGGCCTTTCGTCTATATAGCAGTTAGAAATATTTCATCCATTTACCGCCAAAAAACCAGTCAATAAGATGATTAAATGATTCAGTACACAGACCAAGTCAACATAACTTCATCTTCTCCCCTAGGCGCTTCCACATAAGTCGCCAATGTACTTTTTAGCGTTTTCCATACACCTAACTCTTGACCGACTTTCTCTTTGGATCCAGGTGAAATCCCGACATAACGAAAGTTATCATCCAAATAAGACTTAAGGTCTCTGTGCTTTTCCACATCGAACGTTACTCTAAGGAAGCGATACCTGTCATCTCGAAAGAAAAAAGCAATGTCCTTGGCGGGAACGCCATTGAGTGACGATATACGCGTCCAACATACCCGATCTCCCAAGTCTGAAGATTCGTTCTGACAAACAAGATAAAGGTGGTCAAATTGCTGAACCAATTGGTTCTCCGTCCATCCTGGATCTGCACTAAGATTTATATTAACAGTTGAATCAAATAGTATTGAGTCAGCGACAAAATCCAGAAACCAGTCTGGTTTTTCTTCAGTTACTTTATTCCAAGCGAAATGCGCAACACCCGACAAGATCAGGATTAATACTAAGTTTTTCATATCACCTCTCCCCCAAACTCTCCTGCTTATACCGCAACAACGGAGACAGGAAGTATTCAATTAATCGTCTTTGACCTGTTTTAATTTCGCTGGTGACGGACATGCCGGGGCTTAGGCGGACGTATTTGTTTTCCACCGTCAGTCCATCTTGTTTGAGTTTGAGTCTGGCTTTGTATACCAAGCCGAGGTTTTCGTCCTGGATGGCGTCGTCGGATAGGTCGACGAGTTCCGCGTCGATAACGCCATACTTGGTGAAGTTGAAGGTGTCTACTTTTACTTCTGCGGATTGCCCTTCCTGAACGAAGCCGATGTCTTTGTTAAGCACTAACGCCTCAACTTCCATTTCACTGTGTTCCGGTACGATTAGCATCAATTCCTGAGCCGGGGTCACAACGCCGCCAACCGTATGCACCGCTAATTGCTGGACGGTTCCATCAATGGGTGCGGTCAGGCGGGTTTGACGACTACGCTGTTCCGCCTTGATGCGTTCTTCCTGCAGCGAGGCGGCGCGGGTGTCCGCTTCCCGCCATTGCGCCAGTGTATTTTTATACTGTTCATGCAACAGGGTTTCTTGCTGAGCTTCATTGGCGGCGAGAGAGGCGCCAAGCTGCTTCAAGCGCGCTTGCTGCACCGCCAGATCCTGTTCGACTTCAATTAGCTCCTGTTTAAGCTCCAGATACTGAACACGCGAGCCTAGCTTACGGTTTTGCATGATATCCAAGGCATTCACCCGCTCCCGCAGCACTTCCAGAATACGGCTTTGCTTGGTGATCTCGGCCACGGTCATGTCATGCTCCGCGTTCAGCCGGGCCGCCTCGCGCTCCAAGGCGTTCAAACGGGCAATAAATTCGGCCGCTTCCTGTTGCAGCAAGTTGCGATGTTGCTGCTGCAGAATGGCTGGCAGCGTTTCATCTTCAGGCATGACAGGAACGTCTTTACGCTCCTGCTGCAGCCAGTCAGCCATGGCTTTGTAGCGTTGCGCCTGAGCCGCGCTTTCCCGCCACTCGCCGTCCAATCGACGCAAGTCCGCTTCCGCCTGCGCCCCATCCAGGGTTATCAGCAAGTCGCCAGCCTTGACCAGTTGACCGTCGCCAACATGAATTTTAGATATGACAGCAGTTTCCAAGGGCTGAATTGTTTTAACTCGTTCACTGGGAATGACTTTGCCCTGCGTAACGGCGACGATGTCGATCTTGCCGAAGCACGCCCAGACCACGGCGATGCTGAATAACAGGACAATCGCCCAAAGAATGGCTCTCCCCAACGGAGACGCAGGCGTTTGCTCGATCTCAATCGCCGCCGGCAGAAACTCCAGAATTTCCTGCTGGGAAAGAATTTCTTTTTTTTGCGGTTGGGGTTGCGTCTGACTCATTGTGCGCCTCCCTTCTCAGCATTACCGATAACGGCTTCGATTGGCGCAGTCGTCTCCACTTTACGTATTGCGGGAGTATGATTCTGATAGCTGTAGAGCTTGGTGTAGTAGCCACCCTGCTGCAGCAGTTGGTCATGATTACCGCTTTCCACGATTTCGCCTTTATCCACCACGATAATACGATCCGCCTGACGAACGGTGGAAAGCCGGTGCGCGATAATGAACACAGTACGGCCGCGACACATATGGCGCATGTTTTCCTGAATGACTCGCTCAGACTCATAATCCAAAGCGCTGGTGGCTTCATCAAAAATCAGAATGCGCGGATTACAGATCAACGCCCGGGCGATGGCGATGCGCTGACGCTGACCTCCAGACAGAGACGCGCCCTGCTCGCCCACAACCGTGTCGTATCCCTGCGGCAGCTGCACGATGAACTCATGAGCGCCGGCCAGTTTCGCAGCCTGAATAACCCGCTCCATGGGTAAGCTTGGGTCGACCAGGGCTATATTGTCTTTCACCGACCGGTTAAATAGCCGGTTCTCCTGCAATACAACGCCAACCTGACGGCGCAGCCAGGCGGGCTCCATTTGCGCCAGATCCACGCCATCAACCAATACTCTCCCAGCTTGTGGGACATAGAGACGCTGCACCAGCTTGGTCAGCGTACTTTTGCCAGAACCGGAACGACCAACGATGCCGATAACTTCGCCCGGCTTCACGTCCAGAGACAGGTTGCGCAAGATATGAGGCTGATCAGGGCTATAACGGAAGGAGACATTCTCTAGGCTGACTTGTCCCTGGATTTGCGGCAAGGTGGTGCGGTTGGGATTATGCCCAGGCTCCGTCGGAGTATTGAGAATGTCGCCTAGTCGCGCAATGGAGATACCCGCCTGCTGGAAGTCCTGCCACAGTTGCACGAGCTTCAGAATTGGACCGCTAACGCGCCCCGCGATCATGTTGAAAGCGATAAGCTGACCGATGCTCAAATCGTTCTGCATGACCAATGTGGCGCCAATCCACAGAATCAACACCGTTACAATTTTATTGATTAGCTGTGCGGACTGGCTGGCGATATTGCCCAGGTTACTGGCTTTAAAAGACGCCGCGACATATGCCGCCAGATTCTCCTCCCAGCGACGCTGCATCTGCGGCTCCACAGCCATGGCTTTCACAGTTTCCATGCCGGACACGGACTCTGTTAGAAACGCCTGGTTTTCGGCCCCGCGCTTGAACTTCTCATCCAGACGGTTGCGCAGGATTGGCGTGATATAGACGGACAGCGCCACATAGAAAGGTATCGAGCCCAGCACTACCCATGTCAGGGTCGGGCTGTAAAAGTACATCACCACAAAAAAGACGATGGTGAAAAATAGATCAATCACCAGAGTCAACGCAGAACTGGTGATAAAGTTCCGAATCGTGTCCAGCTCCCGCACCCTGGCTACGGTATTGCCCACTTGGCGCATCAGGAAGTAGGAAATCGGCAGATGAATCAGGTGGTGATACAACTTAGAGCCAAGGGTCACATCAACCCGGTTGGTGGTATGACTGAACACATAGTTCCGCAGGCCGTTCAACACCACATCAAATATAGAGAGGACAATCAGCCCGAAAGCGAGCACATCCAGTGTGGTTAAGCCCTTATGCACCAGCACTTTATCAATGATTACCTGGAAAAACAGAGGCGTAATCAACGCAAAAAGCTGGATAAAAAACGAGGCGATGATTACATCCCGCAACAGGGACTTATATTTGAGGATGGCGGGAATAAACCAGCTGATATCAAACTTCCCGCTCATGCCTGGCAACACTGAACGTTTCGTAATGAGGATTAACCGTCCTGACCAAAGCGCCATAAACTCATCTTTGGATAAAGTCTGCGGGCCCTGACTTGCCGGGTCCTGAATCAGAACTTTGTCTTCCGCCGCGCGAGCAAGCACGACATAGCGTCCATCTTGCGTCGCAGCTATAGCCGGTAAAGCGATATGAGCCAGCTTCTCCCAGGAAGAAGTAAAGGCTTTGGCTTTCAATTTCAGATGCCGGGAAGCACGGATAAGCGCCTGTTCAGTAAAGGCGTTTTCGTGAGTACCGAAGTGGTGTTGAATCTGGGCGGGATCGGCGGCGACCTGGTGAAACCGGGCCAACATCACCAACGCAGCGAGGCCGGTATCCAACCTCCCTGTGGAATTTTTTTCAGACATCCTGACTACCATGACAACTAACGATGGGTGAGCGGGGGCGGATTATATTTTGATCACCCGCCTCTATCAACCATAAAAATGACAAACTGCAACGGCGTTCCCGCCGTCAATTTCATTGCTATGAAGAGACGAAATTATGCCAGAGTAAAACGACAGGAGTTGACGATTGCGTGACAGGAATAAAGCAATGAACCCAGTAGGAAACAGGCGCGGCTAGTGCACCGCGCCATGGTTTTCCTCTTCTTCGCCGCCTAGATCAAGGTCCCAGGGCAACTTCACCCAATAGCTGTCAGGACTGACTGTCTGACGTCGCAGCAGATTGAAAAACCTTGTCATATGCTCATCGCTGGCGTCGGATTGCCAGTACATGCGCCCGACGACGTATCCCAGGCCCATTTGCCGCCAGCTATGGTACATGCTCTGCACCGCCCGCGACGCGTGCAGGATACGCTCCCAGGCCTCCTCTTCGGACATCATGCCTACCAAATACCCCCAGCGGCACAGGGAAATATAGCGCGCGATATCCCAGGCGGCGATGCCAGCTTCGCCCAATGCGTTGGAAAAACGACGGATGATTTTCATATTAGCGCGAAGCGCTTCATCTTCATTCGCTTCCCAGGCGGCTTTGTATTGCTCCGCCGTCAGCGGCATGACCTGCTCACGCAGCTTATCAAAGCCCGCCCGATGGCCGCCTTCGAGTAAAAAGTCCAATGTCTCCAACAGGCTGTCTCTGTCCGTCACCGACCACCATTCCTGCAACCCCTCCTTCCAGGCCTGCACGCTTTCCGGCGTCGTCACTTCACTCCCCAGCAAGTCATGCCTGGCTCGATTGAACTCAGTCAAGATAGCGGAAACCGCCAATCCCCAGAGTTGAACGTCAGACAAGGGTTTATCAGAAGGTGTTCTGCGTGGGGAGTCATTGCCGCTATCCGGGGCTGAGTTGGTGAAAACACGCCAGTCTCCGTCAGGGTGATGCGACCAAAGCGCCTCTATCGGCCCGAGAAATCGACCGAGGCCTTGCGGCGTGAGTCCGTCCATCGTCCAGGCCCAATGCCGCATATCCGTCGCCAGCCATTCTTCTTCACCGGCGTCGCGACGAAAGCGGAGATGCTTCGCCACGGTTTCCAGGTCGCAATGCGTCCATAAAATGCAGCCCATGGTCGCGTCACTGCTCAACCATTCCAGAAACAAAGCGCCGTCCACCCGTAAAGGCAGCAGATAGTACTGCCCTTTTTCCAGATTGTATTGCCAGCGGATTGTATGCAGACCTAGCGACACCTGCCCCACTCGCTGATAAGGAATATTTTCAGCCGGACATACCAGCCAATAGGCCTGCAGTAGCGGATCATCCACAACTCGCTCAATAACCGTTTCGCTGATTTGGTTGTGGTTTATCATTGCAGCGTTCCCTTGTACTGTTGCGACATCGCCCGCCAAGTATCGTCGGACAGGGCCTCAAACATCTGGTTCAGGTTAAACTCATAAACTTGCCCACGCTCTCGGGCCTGATGGAACTCCGCCAATTGCAACATGTAGGGATAACGAAAGGGACTGCCCTCCGCCAATTGCTGAAACAAGGTCAGCGCTTGATAAAAAACCGTCATGCCCTCGTCTTCCGGCAAATCGCCAGCATGGGCCACCAACCGAGTTAATTGAGCGAACAGCGTATTCGCTACGCCAGGAGAATGGGTTACCGTCTGCTTCAACTCGTCGACCTGCCCGTGCATGCTGCCGAGCAACACAGGCAAGGCTTCATCCTCCGGAGCGAACAAGCGTTCTACGACTTCCGTCAGCCAGGTTTCTGACGCATCACAACAAGCGGCGAGCTCAATTAATGAAGCAGGAGCGTCTTCCTGTGTTTCTTCCTCGCAGGCCGTCTCTTCAATCGAATCTTCAACGGGCTCTTCGACCGGCGCTGCTTCCGCCGCCTGCGGCTGAGACGCCATCCATGCCTCTCCCCACTCCGCCCAAAAGTCCTTGAGCACATACAACAGACTTGAGTTAACTGCTGGATGCTCCATTAAGGCCTGGGTCATGTTAGCGCAGGTCTGCGGATCTTGCTCCGCAAGCCAGCGCAGTGAGCGGGCCAACATATTTTCCATGTAGTAATGCATGTCTGAAGTGATATCCGGCAACGTCGACAACCGCCAGATAAGTTCTTCCGAAACATAACTTTCATCAAAGGCTTTTTGCGTGGCGCGACTGAGGTAATTGCGCCAATGCGTGTTGTCTTCATCCAGATCTTTGAAGCGCAGCAGATTCAGCGCTGCGCACATAAAGTAGATAGCGGCGTTGGGGCGCTCCGCCAGCAAGGTCGACAGATAATTGTCCTCGTCTTCTCGCACTACTTTCTCCACAAACCAGGCGGCCGAGATGGGCGGTTGCGGCGCATAGAACAGATTAATGAGGCTTTGCAGGAAGTGACCTTCATCATGAAACATATCCGCGATCCACTGCGCGCTGAGCCTGCAAGGGCGTTCTTCGCCATCAGGGGAAATTCGGTAGCGGTGCAAGGACAACGAAAGGTTACGCGCCCATCTCGCTGCGCGACGTGTCAAGGTTGAGGACTCATAGGTCAGCGCCATCGTCAGCAACGTGCGCAGGACATGATAAGACCCCACTCCACGCCGATAGGCCTGATATTCAGCAAACTTGGCTATTGCGCGATCCGTCTCTTCATTTTCCTGGGTTAAGGCGAATTCAAAGATTTTTTCCACCATTCTGGCGGAGTACTCTCCACAATCTTCGCCATCCATAATTGCTTCCAGGTTGTTAGCGTCGATGCTCAATTTTTCCAATGCTTGGACCAGAGGAGAAATTATTCCGCTTGGCGCTTGAAACATAAATCTGGCGATCTTTCTGCGATCATAATCTCCTTGCCCTGCGCGTCCTATCAGCTGCATAGCGAGTCGTTCAAGCAACATATGTTTGGAAGGCGTAATGTGCATCCAGATACTATCCTGGACGCCGTCGAACTTCGAACGATCCAACTGCTCCAGCGCCCAGTTCCACACGAGCATATCGTCCGCCCGGGAAATGAGTTCACAGAACATGGTGGCGAACAGGTCAGCGGAGCCAAAGAAGTGACGCGCGAACTCTGGCCCCATCTCCAACTCCGTCATAGAGCCGTCTTCGGGAGAACGATAGGTCATGCGCGTTCCCGCTGAATCGCGCAATAGCTGGAAACAGGCGTTTGCATAAAGTGGAGCTTTGGCGTTAAAGCTCTGCTGCAAAATAAAGCGCAAACACAGAAAACCTTCATGGCCATCCAGATTAATCTGCCCACACAGAATCTGTCCCAACGCTTTGCTGTATTGATCCAGCGTTCCAGCGCCAATCGCCTCAAGTATAAATTTGCGCCAGGCCTCGATCATATTCAGCGGCATGGGCGTGCGGGACGCCGCATAGGCGATAGCCTCCAAATACTGCGGCGCCAGCGGATATTCCCCCATCGCCTCCAGGGCGCAGCGTTGCGCTCCTGCGTCGCCAATAGCCAGCATCGTGTACAATCCATCCAACAATTGGCTGCGCTGACAAATCGCGGCTATACGAGAGTCATCCCGTTTTTCCTGGGGTAGCGCCAGGAGTATCTGAATGGCGTATCGACGCGAGTTCTCTCCTACTGTTTCGTCCTCCAATAATCCCCAAAGGGATAACGTCAGCGCCGCCGGCAAAGCTGAACGTCTTTCCTCAATCAAACGCCACAACAAAAACTCACAGTGATCGCCTCGACGGGACACATAAGCAGCCAGCGAGGCTGAGCCTTGGCGCGCCAATACGACAATTGCTTTGCATACAAGGGAGGACAGCGGCGAATTGAGGCATTCGGCAAGCACTGCTTCATCCTCCAGCAACAAAGCGGCCGAGCAACGAAGGTCAGCCTCCGCAGACGTCAAGGCCTCGCTGACCAGGGAAATAACGTCGTCCTGCTCGGCTTGAGGCAGGTCCAACTCGCAGAGTCTGGAAAGATGCAAAAGTGCGCAGGCCAGCCAGGGACGTCCAGTGTCTGGCTGCGTCTTCCATAATCTGAACATGGCCTGCAGACATTCCTGCGCGCGCTCAGGCTGCTTTAGCGGCCCAGACTCGGCCAGACGCCCCTGCGTCCGCCAATGACCGAGGGCATGAAAAGCCTCCCTGGCAATGACGCCGCCTGTTTGCACACCGGCCAAAACCGCGTCGAACCAGTGCGCTTCCAACTCTTCATTGATTTCAATTGTCGGGCAGCGCACCCACGCAATAAAAGCGAGGATTCGGGTAGACGACAAGGGACTTGCAGCCGCGATTTCGGAAAGTCGTTCAATCTGATTTTCGAATGGCCCTTGCGGTCCCGATTTCATCAGAGTGGACTGTTGGTCATTCCATGGCAAATGGCCGATCAGCTCATTTTCCAGATTGAAAACATGTTCCTTGAACGTCAGATAACGCTGACATAGACGCAGCTCGTCAATGCGGTTCAAAGCCAGAGTGAGATGCTGATTGTACAGGCTGTTGTAATGGTCGATGCGATCCTGCGGCAGGCTCAGCAAACGTTCCCTTAACTGCAGTTGATCCACCCCGGCCTGCTTCAGCATACGAGCGACGCCGTAATGCTCCGCGTTGGTCATTTCAAAGCCGCATTGCCGACAGAACTTGCCCGGCGCGGTCAGTTTCGCGCACCAGCCACAGCGCACATCGGAGCGCACAATGCCGCCGCATTCCACGCAACTGTCGCCGGCGCGCCAGTCATTGGGTTGCTTCGCATGACATTGCTCGCAATACATTACATCCATTGGAAACACCTGTACTGAATCATGACGCAGCCCGCTTCACGTCAATCGATGATGCAAAATAGAGACGCAGCGCATGAGCGCTGCGCAGAGAAGCTAGTTCGCCAGCAGTTAAGAGTGGCCGCGCAGGCTACGAATCCGTCCCCACAGGGTATCTTTTTCATCTGCGGACATGTCTCGGACTCGCTGTGCAATCTGATCTTTGGCGACGCCTTCTCGCTTGAGCAATACTGCGATTTCAAAATCCGCTACCGGTACGAACTCTGCGCCGCATGAGCGGCAGAAATTGCCGGGGCCGGACGCCGCGCACCAGTGACAGGTAGCGAAGCGCTCTACCTGACGTCCACAGGAAACGCAAAGGTCGCCGCTTTTATAGTCTTTGGGCTGGCGCTGCTGACAATGGGCGCACTTCACGATGTCCGCGCTTTCAACAACAACGGAAGGGTTTAATACAGATGCGGAAGAAGTTGAGGAAGAGGAGGACGTAGAGGCCGCTTGTGGACCAACCGCCCAGGCCATCACTTCAGCAGCGACACTTTGCTCAAGTCCGGACAATGCAGCCAGAGTTGCGGCGTCGCCGACGGTCTGAAAGTCCTGTTTGCTTTCAATGCCTGCGTCCACCAAGGACTGAATGTTGTCTTCGCTGAGGCCTTTCGCTTTCAATATGTTCTGTTCAAGTTTGGAAAACGCCATAACTTCTCATCCGTTGGTCAAGATAAAGGTGGGAATGTTTAGAAAGAGCATGTCTAAACTTAGCAGAGCCCTATCCTCAAACATAGGCTCTGTTTTGCATGTCGATACGCCCTGCGCATTTTTAGGCGATAGCACAGCCAAACCAAGCGGCGTTTTTACTCAGAACCCGTCATCCGCCAGCGCGTTCCTGGGTCCCCGCTTCTTCCCAGCGCCTTAGACACAGTCCTTGCAGACAGGCCAAGGGCCCTTCCATGGCGCGCTTCTTCGGATACGCCAGACCAATTTCCAGCTCCAGCTTCACATCGACCAGAGGGCGCAATACGATGTCCTTACGCTCACGGGTTTCCGGCCAGTCCGGCGCCAGCGCGGCGCCTACGCCAGCGCTGACCAGGCCCAACGCGTACTCAATCGTGCGAATATTCGCCCGTGTCAGAAAACTGATTTTGCGATGCCGTAATTCCTGCTGCAGGCTTTCCAGGGCGTCACATGGACTACGATGAATAAAGGGCAGATTATCCAGTTCCTCCAATGTCACCTGTTCCTGCAGACTGAGCGAATGCCCCGCTGGCAGCGCCAACAGATAACGGTCGAGCCAGATAGGTTGAAAGCGTTCGTCTTCACGCAAATAGGCCGGCGTGATAATGCGGGCGTCGCAGGGCTCCTCGGGGTTCACCAGACTCAGTTCCAGCGACTCCACCGACTGAATCAGCTCTTTCAGCAAAAAACTCATGCGCTCCGCCCCCAAAGACCGCATCAGCCCGAGGGAAAAGGGCATGGGTTGCGGCTTGTTGCGAAATAATTGAGATATCGCCAATGCTTCGCTAGTGAGCTTTTTCGCCAGAGGATAAAGTCGTTGCGCCGAGTCACTGGGATAAACGCCTTTACTGTGACGGGAAAACAGCATCGTATCCAGATGCGCCTCCAAATGCTGAATAGCGGCGGAGATAGAAGGCTGCGCCACATAACAACGCCTTGCAGCGGCGGAGATAGAGCCCAACTCATACACCGCAATGAAGTACCGCAGTTCTCGTAAATCCATAGTGAGCGTTCCGGCTTTTGATATAGGAATTAACTATATCACATGCATATAAATAATATTTCTACTTTACCAAAAGCGCTCGTATGCTAGACCTAAAATGGCGCGCGTATGGCGCGAACCCAATTCAGGAAAAGGTGATCCAATGAGCGCAAGCAAACCCCAATTCGACTGGAGCGATCCGTTTCTGCTGGAGACCCAGCTGACCGACGACGAGCGCATGATTCGGGACACGGCGCGTAACTATGCGCAGGAAAAACTGATGTCTCGCATCCTTGAAGCCAACCGTAAGGAGATCTTCCATCGCGAGATCATGAGCGAGTTGGGCGAATTGGGTCTATTGGGCTGCACTTTGCCCGAAGAATATGGCTGCGCCGGCGCCAACTATGTTAGCTACGGACTGGTGGCGCGCGAGGTCGAACGAGTGGACAGCGGCTATCGCTCCGCTATGAGCGTGCAGTCTTCACTGGTGATGCATCCTATTTACGCCTACGGCAGCGAAGAGCAACGCAAGAAATACCTGCCCAAGCTGGCGTCCGGCGAGTGGGTGGGCTGCTTCGGCCTGACAGAGCCCGATTCCGGCTCCGATCCCGGCAGCATGCGCACCCGCGCTGAACGGATCGCCGATGGTTACCTGCTCAAAGGAACCAAAATGTGGATCACCAACTCCCCTATCGCCGATGTGATGGTGGTATGGGCGAAGCTGGATGGCGAGATCCGCGGCTTCATTTTGGAAAAAGGCATGAAAGGCCTGACCGCGCCAAAAATTGAGGGCAAGTTCTCCCTGCGTGCGTCGATTACCGGCGAGATAGTGATGGACGACGTCTTCGTTCCTGAAGCCAACATGCTACCCAACGCTTCCGGCTTGAAAGGCCCCTTCGGTTGTCTTAACAAAGCTCGCTACGGCATTGCCTGGGGCGCTTTGGGCGCTGCGGAATTTTGCTGGACCCAGGCGCGCCAGTATTGCCTTGACCGCAAACAGTTTGGCCGTCCGTTGGCGGCGAATCAGCTTATTCAACTGAAACTCGCCAATATGCAAACAGAAATTGGCATTGGTTTGCAGGGCTGCTTACAGGCCGGTCGCCTGATGGACGAAGGCCGCTGCGCGCCAGAGCTGATCTCCCTGATCAAACGCAACTCCTGCGGCAAAGCCCTGGATATCGCCCGCATCGCCCGCGATATGCACGGCGGCAACGGCATCGCCGACGAATTCCACGTCATACGCCATGTGTGCAACCTGGAGGCAGTGAACACCTACGAGGGCACGCATGATATCCACGCTCTGATTTTGGGGCGTGCGCAAACTGGCATTCAGGCATTCACCGGCGCTTAAGCGCCGGCTCTACGCCGTCAAGACATAAACAGCTTTTCCAAGAACTGAATCAGGCTGAGGTAGCTCTTCATGCAAAACCGGGCTGAAGTGGTGGAACAAAACTTTCTTCGTCGCGTCAGCACAGGGGATCTACCCGCCCCGCTGTCCGACACATCGCCACAACAGGCCGGCTTAAGTCCGGCGCAGGCGGCGGCGATATTCGAATCCCAGGCGCTCTCGCGCATTCTGGATCTGCACTCGCGCAAGTTGCAGTCCCGGGGAGAAAGTTTCTACACCATCGGCAGCTCGGGTCATGAGGGCAACGCCGCCATTGCTGCGGCGTTCCGGCACAACGACATGGCCTTTCTGCATTACCGGGACGCCGCTTTTATGATTCAACGCAGCAAGCAGGTTCCCGGGCAGACTATCGCCTGGGACTTCTTGCTTAGCTTCGCCGCATCCGCAGAAGATCCTATCGCTGGCGGACGGCATAAAGTGCTGGGCTCGAAATCACTGTTCATTCCGCCGCAAACCAGCACCATCGCCTCACACCTGCCGAAAGCAGTAGGGGCGGCATACAGCATCGGACTCAACCGCCGCCTCAAGCTCAATGGCGAAATGCCTGACGACGCGGTGGTTCTGTGCAGTTTTGGCGACGCGTCGCTGAACCACTCAACCGCTCAGGGGGCCATTAACACCTCATGCTGGACCGCTTACCAGCGCGTGCCGCTGCCCTTATTGTGGGTCTGCGAAGATAACGGCATCGGCATTTCCGTACGCACCCCCCAGGGCTGGGTGGAGGCGAATATGAGTCGCCGTCCCGGTCTGCATTATCTGCGCTGCGACGGACTGAATTTTGCGGATGTCTACGCTACGGCCCACCGTGCTGAGAGCTTCGTCAGAAAGCGTCGTGAACCTGCATTTCTACATATGTCCTGCGTACGTTTGATGGGGCATGCGGGCTCTGACGCCCAGCAGGCTTATCTGAGCATGAAAGAAATCGAAGCCCATGAAGCGCAGGACCCCTTACTGCACTCGGCGCGTATTCTCATTGAGCATGGGATATTGAGCGCCCACGACATTATCGAGATGTATCAGAGCACGACAGAGCGCGTGGTGAAGGTGGCGGAGGAAGCCATCAAGCGCCCCAAATTACTGACCAGCAAATCTGTAATGGCCAGCCTGACGCCGCCGCGCCGCGCAACCGCGCCTCAAACGGAATACGACGACGCTTACCAGGAAGCGCGCGAGCGCATATTCGCCCGCGAGCGCGTGCAGATGGAGTCGCCGCAACATACCGCCCGCCTGATTAACTGGGCGCTTAGCGACTTAATGCTGAGCCACACCGACATCATCCTCGCCGGTGAAGATGTCGGGCGCAAAGGCGGTGTATACGGGGTCACCCAGAAGCTGCAGGAGAAGTTCGGCTCCCATCGCGTCATCGACACGCTGTTGGACGAGC
Source organism: Hahella sp. KA22 (assembly GCF_004135205.1). Lineage (NCBI taxonomy): Bacteria > Pseudomonadati > Pseudomonadota > Gammaproteobacteria > Oceanospirillales > Hahellaceae > Hahella > Hahella sp. KA22. The sequence continues at coordinate 6,562,041 of NZ_CP035490.1, forward strand.
AAAGCATTCTCGGTCTGGGTATTGGCGTCGCCCACAACCGTTTGCTGCCCATCGTGGAAATCCAGTTTCTCGCATACGTACACAACGCCGAAGACCAACTGCGCGGGGAAGCCGCCACTCTGAGTTTCTTCTCGCAGGGACAGTTCACCAACCCCATGGTGGTGCGCATTGCAGGTCTGGCCTATCAGAAAGGGTTTGGCGGACACTTCCATAACGACAACTCCTTTAATGTGTTTCGCGATATCCCCGGTCTGGTTGTGGCCTGTCCGTCCAACGGCTGGGATGCAGTGTCCATGCTGCGAGAATCCGTCCGCCTGGCGCGGGAAGAGCAACGCGTGGTGATATTCCTTGAGCCCATCGCCCTGTACATGACTCGCGATTTACACGAAGAAGGCGATGGACAATGGACTTTCCCCTACTTACCGCCGCAGGAAAATCAGCACATTGGTTTCGGGCAAATCGGCCAGTGGGGCAAAGGCAAGGACCTGGCGATCATCACCTACGGCAATGGCTACTACCTGAGCCGTCAGGCGGCGAAAACGCTGGAGCAGGATGGCGTTCGCCTGCGTATTATCGACCTGCGCTGGCTGTTACCGCTACCCGAGGACGCATTGTTGGAAGCCATTGATGGCTGTGAGCGAATTTTAGTGGTGGATGAGTGCCGACGCACAGGATCTGTCAGCGAGGAAATCATGACTCTGCTCATGGAGTCCGGCTGGGATCGTACGCAAGTCAGTCGTCTGTGCGCGGAAGACTCCTTCATCCCCCTGGGTCGCGCCGCCACCTGCACACTGCCCGACAGAAACGGCATCGTCGAGGCGGCCAGGTCTCTGCTCGGCCATATCCTACTAGCGAAAGCGGAATAGTCGGACGAAAGCGGAATAAGTGGAAATAATCGGATAACTCGCAGAGACGATTAACAGCGTGCGGAACATAACATGAAAGAAAGAATCGCCATTGTCTGCCCCGGTCGCGGGACCTACAACCAGAATGAACTGGGTTATCTGAAGCGCAATCACGCCGACAAAATCTCTTTGCTCAGCGAGTTCGACGCCTATCGGGCGCAACAGGGACAGGTGACGCTCAGCGACCTGGATGGCCGCGACAAGTATTCCTTGAAAGAGCATTCTTCCGGAGACAACGCGTCCGCTCTCATTTACGCTTGCGCCTACGCGGACTTCCTCAGTATCGACCATGACCGCTACGACATTGTCGCCGTCACCGGCAACAGTATGGGCTGGTATATCGCCCTCGCGTGCGCCGGCGCGCTAGCGCCGATGGACGCCCTGCATCTGATCAACTACATGGGGTTGGCGATGCACAACGCGCTTATTGGCGGCCAGTTGGTCTACACCCTGCTCGACCCGCAATGGAATCCGCTTCCCGGTCGGCGCGAACAGGTTCTGGCGCTGCTAAACGACATCAATGACGAGCTAGGCGCAGAAGAAGCCTTTGTCTCCATTGAACTGGGCGGTATGCTGGTGCTGGCCGGCAGCGATCGCGCCTGCAAAATGATGATGGCGCAGTTGCCGCCGGAGCAGGAACGTTTTCCCATGAAGCTGCACAACCACGCCGCGTTCCATACGCCTTTGCAAAATCCCGTTATGCAACAGGCGCGTCGGGAACTTCCAACAGCGCCGTTCCGCGCGCCGCAGACGCCGCTGGTGGATGGTCGCGGCGTCATCTGGACGCCCTGGAGCACGGACACGCAGGCATTGTGGGATTACACGCTGGGTCATCAGGTCGTTGAGGCCTATGATTTCACCAAAGCGGTAGAAGTCACGCTGAAAGAATTTTCTCCGGATCGCATCGTCGTGCTTGGCCCTGGCGACACCCTGGGCGGCTCAGTGGCGCAAACCATGGCGCGCATCCACTGGCGCAGCGTCGAAGATAAACACAGCTTCTCCACGAGACAAAGCGCCGATCCGGTTCTGCTGGCAATGGGACGTGAAGAACAGGCGGCTCCCCTGCGTAAAAAATAACGCCGGGGATTTTGCCTGTTGATTCACCGCCAGAGCTTTTGTAAGCTACTGGGCGGTTACGATATTGTTCATGCACCAGAGACCCAGGTTTCAGTGAATATAAAAAACGTCCTGAACATCTTTCTTCCCTCCTCCGTCTGGACTCGATGGCGCTAGGCGCCGCACATCTTTTTTTGCCGTTTCATCGGCATGCCTATATTTCAAATCTTTGTATTTTAGTGCTTAGCTTATTCGAGCTCGGAGGCAAGATTCATCATGACACCCGAACAATTGGCCGCCTATCATCAGGCGGGATATAACCGCGTCCCGGTCGTCCGCGAAGTAATGGCGGACCTGGACACTCCGTTGTCCACCTATCTGAAACTGGCCAACGCGCCCTATACCTACTTACTGGAATCCGTTCAGGGCGGCGACAAATGGGGGCGTTACTCCATCATTGGTCTGCCCTGTCGCAGCGTGTTGAAGGTTAACGGCCATCAGATCAATTTCTATGAAGACAATGGGCTCGTCGAGTCCACTGAAAGCGCTGATCCGCTGGCCTACATCGAGACCTTCCAGCAACGTTTCAAAGTGCCGGACGTAGACGGCCTGCCCCGTTTCAACGGCGGACTGGTGGGCTACTTCGGCTACGACACCATTCGCTACATTGAACCGAAGCTGGCCAAAAGCACGCCGCCAGACCCTCTGGGCACGCCGGATATTCTGTTGATGGTGTCGGATGAGCTGGTGGTGTTCGATAACCTGAGCGGACGTCTGATGTTGATACATCATGTCGATCCTGGCGCAGCGGAAGCCAGCGAACGCGCCCAGGCCCGTCTGGATGAACTGGAAACCCTGTTGCGACGCCCCATTCCCGAGCACAACCTGCATGTCCAGCAAGACCTGCAGATTGCCGAGGAGGATTTCGCTTCCGGCTTCACACAACCGAACTTCGAAGCCGCCGTGGAGAAGATAAAAGAATACGTACTGGCGGGAGACGTCATGCAGACAGTGATATCACAACGCATGTCCGTCCCCTTCACCGCCGAACCCATCAACCTGTATCGTTCTCTCCGCTGCCTCAACCCTTCACCTTACATGTACCATCTGGATCTCGGCGATTTTCATGTCGTCGGCTCCTCACCGGAAATCCTCGCCCACCTGGAAGACGGCGTCGCCACCGTGCGGCCTATCGCCGGCACTCGTAAGCGGGGCGCCACCGAGGCGGAAGACAAGGCGTTGGAAGAAGAGCTGCTGGCGGACCCCAAAGAACTCGCCGAGCATTTGATGCTGATCGATCTGGGTCGCAACGATGTTGGCCGCGTCAGTGATATCGGCAGCGTCGAACTGACCGACAAGATGGTGATCGAACGCTACTCTCATGTAATGCACATTGTCTCCAACGTCACCGGCAAACTACGCCAGGGCTTGAGCGCCATTGACGTACTGCGCGCCACCTTGCCCGCAGGTACGCTGAGCGGCGCCCCGAAAATTCGCGCCATGGAGATCATCGACGAACTTGAGCCAGTTAAACGCGGCGTCTACGGCGGCGCCATCGGATATCTGTCCTGGAACGGCAACATGGATACCGCCATCGCCATTCGCACAGCGGTTATCAAGGATAAGACGCTTTATATTCAGGCTGGAGCCGGCGTAGTCGCCGATTCCGTGCCGCGCCTGGAATGGAAGGAAACCCTCAACAAAGGCCGCGCCGTGTTCCGCGCTGTGGCTATGGCGCAAAAAGGGCTATGAGCCTGCGATCACATGACGGCAAATACACAGACAGAATTTTGAGGGTTTGAACATGTTGGTGATGATTGATAATTACGACTCTTTTACCTACAACGTCGTGCAGTATCTGGGCGAGCTGGGCGCAGACGTGCGCGTCTATCGCAACGATGAGATCACGATAGAAGAAATTGAGGCGCTGCAACCGCAGCACCTGGTGGTCTCTCCCGGACCCTGCACGCCCAATGAAGCAGGGATATCCGTCGCGGCGATCAAACATTTCGCCGGTAAACTTCCTATCCTGGGCGTATGCCTGGGCCATCAAAGCATCGGCCAGGCGTTCGGCGGCGAAGTGATTCGCGCCGGAAAAGTCATGCATGGCAAAACCTCCAAGGTGTATCACAACGACATCGGCGTATTCAAAGGTCTCAACAATCCGTTTGAGGCGACCCGCTACCATTCACTGGTCATCCGCGCGGACACACTGCCGGATTGTCTGGAAGTGACCGCCTGGACCCAGAATGAAGACGGTGGTCTGGAAGAAATCATGGGCGTGCGTCACAAGGAACTGGCGATAGAAGGCGTGCAATTCCACCCGGAGTCCATTCTTACGGAGCAGGGCCACGACTTACTGCGCAACTTCTTGCAGCAATCGGTCAGCCGCTAAGTCAGAGATCAGCCAACGGCGTAAGCTTAGGTTTAATTGCGCGCCGGAAAAGAAAACAACATAGTCTAAAAACTACGAGGAATTGCGCCATGGATATCAAAGCCGCTATCGCCAAAGTTGTCGATAGAAAAGACCTCACCACCGAAGAAATGATTGAGGTCATGCAGCAGATCATGACCGGACAGGCCACTCCCGCACAGATTGGCGGGTTCTTGATGGCGCTGAGATTCAAAAGTGAAAGCGTCGGCGAAATTACCGGCGCCGCCCAGGTCATGCGCCAGCTGGCCAGCAAAGTCGATATTGACGACCCGCATCTGGTAGACACCTGCGGCACCGGGGGCGACGGCTCCAATCTGTTTAATGTCAGCACCGCCGCCGCCTTTGTCGTGGCCGCTGCGGGCGGTAAAGTCGCCAAGCACGGCAACCGCAGCGTCAGCAGCCGGTCAGGCAGCGCCGATGTGCTGGAAGCCGCCGGCATCAACCTGGACATGTCTACCGAACAAGTCGCCCGCGCCATCAAGGAAATCGGCGTCGGCTTTCTATTCGCGCCCGCCCATCACAGCGCGATGAAGCACGCGATCGGGCCGCGCCGGGAAATGGGCATCCGCACCATCTTCAATATGCTGGGGCCTCTGACCAACCCCGCTGGCGTGACCAAGCAGGTCATCGGCGTGTTCAACCCCTTGTTGTGCCTGCCTCTGGCGGAAGTACTGCAACGCCTGGGCAGCACTCATGTCCTGGTTGTTTCCGCCGCGGACGGCCTGGACGAAATCAGTCTCGCCTGCGAAACCCATGTAGCGGAGCTGAAAGACGGTAAAATCTCCGAATACACGCTTACTCCAGAAGACGCAGGAATCATGCGCCGCTCTCTGGACGGCCTGACCGTGACCAGCGCAGAGGAAAGCCTGAAACTGATTGAAGCAGCGCTGACCAAAGCGACGGATCAAACGTCACAAAAAGCTCGGGACATTGTCGCCCTTAACGCTGGGGCGGCGATTTACGCCGCAGACCTGGCCCGCTCCTTCCAAGAAGGCGTGGAAATGGCCCAGGATGCGATTGGTTCCGGGCTGGCCTTTGCTAAACTAAAAGAGCTGGCCAGTTTTTCGGCCTGCTTTAAGGAAGAGGAATAAAGGTCAACCTATGAACGACACGCCTACGATTCTGAGAAAGATCATTGACCGTAAAAAACAGGAAGTGGAAGCGCGCAAGATGCGCCAGCCTTTGTCCGTTCTGAAAGACAGCTTGCACCGGGCGGGCCCCGTGCGCGGATTCGCCCGCGCCATCGAAAAGCGGATTCAGCACAATGCTCCAGCGGTGATCGCTGAGATCAAGAAGGCCTCTCCCAGCAAAGGGGTGATCCGGGAAAACTTCGATCCCGAAGCCATCGCCAAGAGCTATGAACAAGGCGGCGCTGCCTGTCTTTCCGTCCTCACCGATATTGATTTCTTTCAGGGCGCCGACCAGTACCTGATTCAGGCTCGCAACGCCACGTCTCTGCCAGTGCTGCGCAAGGATTTCATCGTGGATGAGTATCAGGTGTATGAAAGCCGCCTGCTCAACGCGGACTGTATTCTGTTGATCGCCGCGGCGTTGACACCCCAACAGATGATGAGCTACTGCGCCAAAGCCAGAGAGATCGACCTGGACGTACTGGTGGAAGTACATAACGCTCAGGAGCTGGAATACGCTCTGGAATTGAATACGCCGCTGGTGGGCATCAATAATCGCGACCTGCACACCTTTGACGTTTCCCTTGATACAACGATCAAGCTGCTGGATCGCATCCCGGAAGATCGTATCGTTGTGACGGAGAGCGGCATCCATACGCCAGAAGATGTGGCCTTGATGCAGCACCACCGGGTCAATACGTTCCTGGTGGGCGAGTCCTTCATGCGCGCGGACGACCCTGGAGCGAAATTGCGCGAGCTGTTTCTGTAAGCCCAGCCGCGCTGGCTTCTTATCTGCTACGCGCCGCCTTGCTGCGGCGCTGACGCCGCTTCAATCTCCTGTTGCAGCCACTGGGTGAAATGCCTTAACGCCGCATTACCGCGGGAGCGCGTAGGCATGACCAGCAAATAGCGCTGATCTATCTGCAAACTAAAATCGAACAGCTTTACCAAACGTCCCGCACTCAGCTCTTCCTGCACCAGTATCCTGCGCACTAGTGCGACCGCCTGCCCCGCCAGGGCAAGGCGAATCACCTGACTGGAGTCAGAGATGATAATACGGCGACGTGGCTCCAGCTCCGGGTGTCCCGCCGCTTTCTTCCAGGCGCTCCAGTTGAAGCTGTCCGGCGCATCTGAATCCACCAGTACATGATCTTTCAGTACGCGAAGGTCACTACCAATACCTTTGGCCAGCTCCGGGCTCGCGGCGAGAAAGATTTCCTCTCCCGCCAGGTCTTTCACGATCAGTTCGGGAAAGGTGCGGGAGCTGAAACGTATGCCTGCGTCCACATCTGCGTCACGAAAGTCCACAACGTCATTGGACATGGTGATGCGGATATCAATGTCGGGAAACTCAGCGTTGAATTTATGCAATCGGGGAATCAGCCAGGCGCTGGCGAAAGACGGCAATACGCTGACGGTAATCTGGTTGCAGCAGCGGCGAATCGCCTCTACGCCCTCCTCCAGGTGATCGAAACCCTTGCGCAGGTGCGGACCTAATCGCAGCGCCGTCTGCGTAGGCGCCAGACTCCTCGCGCCGCGCTCAAACAAGGGACCGAACTCCTCCTCCAGCGCTTTAACATGCTGACTGACCGCCGACTGAGTCACATTCAGTCTTTCCGCCGCCGCAGTGAATGAGCCCGTGCGCAACACCACATCCAACACCCACAGGGACTTCAACTGATGAACCAACCTACTCATAAGTTTTACTAATCCATGAATTAGGACATATCGTTTTAACGCCAAGTCTAGCCGCCGTACTATTTCCAAAACAAAGGAGGCCAGATATGAAAACCGCAATCAGATTAGCACAGAACGCACAGCAAGCAGAGTCATTAGATTTCCTAACAAGACTGAAAAATTTAACACAGCAATGGAGAAAGCAGGCCAGAACCCGTCGCGAACTTGCCAGCTTGAATGACCACCTGCTCAGAGATCTGGGAATTACCGAAGAGGATCGCCGGCAAGAAGCCAACAAACCCTTCTGGAGAAATTGAGCATTGCTGAATTCCCACTCCACCGGCAAGGGAACGCCGGTTTCGTTGACGCAGCGCCAAGAGAGGCCGCCTGTAACTGACAGGCTCACAAAATAACTCCCTTTCAGACAGGCAACTGCCGTCTACCTCCGAAAAACTTAGCACATTTTTTAACCTCTCCGCTGTAGAGCGCCTATACTTACTATTTGTCAGGCAAGCGCGCCGTGCTTGTTTGCATCAACAAATATAACGACTTTCGTTGGCCCCTCCGCGTCAACGCCTTACACCGCTCTATTAATAAATGCCTTTGCAGGCATCTGTTTTATTAGGGAGTGCAGTGACAATGAAAACCAACCTCAAAGCCTATGCGGCGACCTCCGTGCTATTCCTATCGGCGACCGTAACCCACGCGGCGATGATCAATCAGGTGGATTATTTCAGCCTTTCCGGCAATGTCCTCATTGATTTTGAATCCGTTGCAGGCGGCGCAGCGCCAGGAACGAATTACGATGGCGTCATTGACTTGGTCGGCGCGTCGTTCGCCGAAAAGTTTGACGGTCAAACACTTTCCACCAGCGGCAATTCGGATATTCTCAGCGGCACGCCAACAGGCGGGGCGTTGACCTTATCTGTCGGAGCCGCCGGCCGTAACCTCAACGTCTTCACCTATGGCGGCGACGGTAATGTTCTCACCGGTCTCGGACATCTGGGATGGCCAAATTTCGACGCCATCGGCGAAGGCGCTGTCGCCATTCTGTTCGACAACGACCAGTCCGAATTCGGATTCCAGTCGGTGGGCGGCAACCTCGGATCAGCCGTATTTGAGTTCTGGGCTCGCGATGGTTCGCTCTTGGACACCATCATGCCCACCAGCCTGGGCACAGACTATTTCGGCTTCGCCCGGGAAGGCGGGCTTCAGGATATCGCCGGGATTTCTATCTATAACACCGATCCGGCGGGCATAGGCTTCGACGACATTATCTTTGACGTCCCCGGTCCAGACGATCCTCGCAATGTTCCTGAGCCCCCCGCACTGGTTCTTCTATTGCTGGGACTCTTGGGTTTACGCTTCTCAACCCGCCTCACAAAGGCGTGCTAGAGAAAAGGTTAAGCGAAAAAAAACGGCGCATTGCGCCGTTTTTTGAGGTTCCACTTGTCTGAAGAGAGTTACCGGGTGCCGTACACCACCATGGTTTTCCCTTTGACCTGCACCAGCCCCTGATCCTCCAGCGCCTTCAGCACGCGGCCAACCATTTCCCGGGAACAGCCCACGATGCGACCGATTTCCTGACGGGTGATTTTGATTTGCATCCCGTCCGGGTGCGTCATCGCGTCAGGTTCCTTACACAGATCAAGCAGGGTGCGCGCGACCCGGCCCGTCACGTCGAGAAACGCGAGATCTCCCACTTTCCGAGTGGTCTGGCGCAAGCGCGAGGCCATTTGCTCGCCGATGAAATACAGTACGCGGGGGTCTTCTTGAGCGATTTCACGAAACTTCGTGTAGCTGATCTCCGCCACTTCGCACTCGGTCTTGGCTTTGACCCAGGCGCTGCGGGAGCCCATTTGATCCTGATCGAACAATCCCATCTCGCCAAAAAAGTCTCCGGCGTTCAGATACGCCATGATCATTTCACGACCGTCGTCGTCTTCGATGATGACCGTCACGGACCCTTTGACGATGTAAAACAGTGAATCGCTCTTATCGCCAGCATAAATAATGGTGCTTTTGCTGGGATAGCGGCGACGATGGCACTGCGACAGGAAATAATCCAGATGTTTGGTTTTATGCTCGACCGGTTTAGCAATCGTGACCATGTTAATGTCCCATTCATTACCTTAGGCGCAGAAACTTATCCGCCTTGGATGTTTCGCTGAGTTCGGTATAACGTTTTTCTAATTGTTTAATAACCATCACAGGCGTTTCGACTCCGGTATCCGGCGCTTTGGAGTCGCTCCGAAGCCGATCGGCGCTTGGCCGCAACCGCTTAATTATCAAGATGTTCCTTAAATTAAGCACGAATAATCACTTTAGGCAAGAGACGCCCCGCCCTTCCCCCTGCGCCTGACGCAGGTCATGGGGCGTCAATGCGGCCTGCATCACATAAGTGTGAATATCTCGTCCGCCGGCCATCTTTTATTTCAACATATTTCGGTTATTTCAACATTTCAGTTTGCCGGACGCCGGTGATTGCGTTTCACCGTCATGCGACGCTCAGGCGTAAATATCCGCCTGCAGGCGTTTACTGCGGGTTACTACTACCCACAAGTATAGACCATCTTTTGTGAAATATTTTCCACGACAAGGAGTTATGCTACTCTGACCGCCCCGCCCAGTTGCGGCTATAGCGAGTCAGAAAATCCAGTGGGAGTATGAGATGAAAGCGACCATTACCTGGGGCGGCGACGCCAAATTCATTGGAACGACCGGCTCCGGCCATGACGTGGTGATGGACGGCCCTCCCGATCACGGCGGTCAGAATCAAGGCCCGCGCCCGATGGAAATGTTGTTGCTGGGACTTGGCGGCTGCACTTCTTTTGACGTCATGAGCATTCTGACCAAAGCCCGCGCCGACGTTACCAACTGTGTAGCGGAAATCACGGCCGAGCGCGCCGACGCCGTTCCTGCGGTCTTCACCAAGATTCATATCCATTTCGTCGTCACCGGTCGGGATCTGCGCGATCCAGTGGTGAAACGCGCTGTGGACCTGTCCGCCGAGAAATACTGTTCAGCCTCCATCATGCTGGAGAAAGGCGGCGTGGAAATCACCCACGACTTTGAAATTCGCGCCCCTGAGGACGCCCAGTAAACGGTTTATTATTAATCAGGCAGACAAATAGCTTCCTTCTATTTGTCTGCAACGACAGGGCCTGCACATGTCAGGCCCTGTCTCCCGCGGCTTAACGCCGCGCAGGCGCGTCCATGCGCCTGATGATTAACATGCCAATATCATTGCCACTTTAATAAAACCCCACCTTCCTCAAATATTTACACTGTCACCATCGATTACTCTTTATACGGGCGCAATACGCCGCCCGTTTAATGAAGTTGATAATCGCCCGCTCGGGTTTTGATAAGAAAAACTCATAAACGCGACATTAAATTGCACTATCCAACGGCTATCTTAGCCTGCATAATATGCGGCTTTTCCGCAGCCGGGACAAATGCCGTCCGGGACCTCTTTTCCGGGCAGTCGTCCGGCGCATTCTCCGGTTTCGCCGGATTGTCTGAAGAGCAGGTCTGAACACTGTGTGAATGTAGGCGCCGGATCTTCCGGCGATGTGTTGAACAGCAAATCTACTGAGGGTCTGAGATGTCTGAAAAGCTCAAACTCCACGGTTTCAACAATCTGACGAAATCGCTAAGTTTCAATATTTACGACATTTGCTACGCGCAATCGGAGAAACACCGACAGGAATATATTGCTTATATCGATGAGCAATATAATGCCGAGCGCCTCACACAAATTCTGACCGACGTTGTGGAAATTATCGGAGCCCACATTCTAAACGTATCCAGGCAGGATTATGATCCACACGGCGCCAGCGTCACCATGCTGATCGCCGAACACGAAGTGCCTCCGCCAGCGGACTCCAGCGAAGAATCGCCCGGACCGCTCCCCGACGCAGTGGTTGCTCACCTGGATAAAAGCCATGTGACCGTGCACACCTATCCGGAAAGCCACCCCGACAACGGCATCAGCACATTCCGCGCGGACATTGACGTGTCCACCTGCGGTCTGATCTCTCCGTTGAAGGCGCTGAACTACCTGATTCACAGCTTCGATTCCGACATTGTCACCGTCGACTACCGCGTACGCGGTTTCACCCGTGACATCGACGGCGCCAAGCTGTACATCGATCACGACATCAACTCGATTCAGAACTTCCTCAGTGAAGACACTCAGGAAGCCTATCAGATGATTGACGTGAACGTGTATCAGGAGAACCTGTTCCATACCAAGATGATTCTGAAGGAATTTAACCTGGATAATTATCTGTTCGGAACCGGCGTCAGCGAACTGAACGCCAACGAAGCCTCCAACATCAGGGAACGTCTGCAAAAGGAAATGCTGGAGATTTTCTATTCCCGCAATATGCCTTACTGATTCATTCAATCAGGACAGGCGTAAGTTCGACGGAACAGGCATAAATGAGTAATCGCGTATCTTTATCCCTGACGTTGAACAAGATTGGGCTGCTTTTCGCAGCCCTTCTTGTTTTAATGCAAGTCATCTCTCACTGGTACGGCTACCTGCTCAATTTCAATCGCCCGGAGATCATGAGCGGCGATTATTGGCGTCTGATCAGCGGCCATTTCGTACATCTGAGCTGGATTCATCTGGCCCTGAACGCTGTTGCGGCCTATCTGATTTACGACTCTTTCGACCACAATTTCAAAAACTGGCGTTTTCCTCTCTATCTGGGACTGCTGAGTCTTTTGATATCCATCGGATTATTGCTGTTTTACAAGACCACCCGCACCTATGTCGGTCTATCCGGCGTATTACACGGACTGCTTGTGCTCGGCGTACTGGCGGGCGGGCGCTTTCCGCGCTGGGTATTAATCGCGCTGTTCGTCGGCGTCACCGCCAAGATTATCTGGGAACAAACGCCCTACTACGATGAAGGCCAGATAGCGCGCCTGATTGGCGGCCCCGTAGCGGAACAGGCCCACCTGCTCGGCTATTTCAGCGGCGTGATTATCGCCGTAGTCGTCCGCTTTCTCGGGAAGTTTCGCTAAGAGCGCGTCAGCCCTGGAGCGCTTTTCAGGGCTACGTCCGACTGCGCTCAATCATCTCCAGCACCATGGGCCGGATAATCAGGTCGATGGCCAGCGCCAGCTTGTTGCCGGGCACCACCAGGGTATCGTGACGGGACGCGAAGGCGTTGGCGATCATGTTGATCAGATAAGGAAAGTCCACTTCCCGGGGATTGCGGAAACGGATCACCACAAAACTTTCATCATGACTGGGAATCTCCCGCATGATGAAAGGATTGGATGTATCCACCGTCGGCACCCGCTGGAAATTGATATGGGTCTGAGAGAACTGCGGCACGATGCAACGCACATAGTCCTCCATACGATTGAGAATCGTCGCCACCACCGCTTCCTGGCTATAACCGCGGTCATGAGTGTCGCGGTGAATCTTCTGAATCCACTCCAGATTAACAATCGGCGTCACGCCGATCAGTAAGTCCACATGGCTGGCGATATCGTAATCGTCAGTGCTGACGCCCCCATGCAGTCCTTCATAAAACAGACAGTCCGTCTGCTTGGGCAACGATTGCCAGGGAGTAAACGTGCCTGGCGCGCCACCGCCCCGGATCAGGTCCATATCGTCGTCATGAATATAATGACGAAAGCGACCCTGGCCGTTCTGACCGTAATCGCAGAACAGCTCTTCCAGTTTATCGATATGGTTGGCGGCCAGAGAAAAGTGATTCCACTGACCATAGCGCCCCTGCTGGGCCAGCTCCGCCATCTGCTCGCGGGTATAGCGATGAAAGCTGTCGCCTTCCACAATAGCGACATTCACGCCCTCTTCCACGAAGATCTTTTGCATGGTGCGGCTGGCGGTAGTAGTGCCGGCGCCGGAAGATCCGGTCAGAGCGATAATGGGGTGGCGGGCGGACATGAATGCGTATCCTTCTACGGCTTCCCATTGGAGAGCCTTATACGTGACTGTTTCCGTGCGTTTACTGAACTGGCTGCGCGCGGCGGTTCATGCCGAGGCTGGGGCTATGGTAATCTTGCTTTCAGGATAAACACAACCTTGACGATACCGCAGAGAGCAGAGGCGCCTATGCCCGAAGTACATGACCTGGGACTGATGATTGATTCCCGAATCCCCCTGATAGTGATTCAAAGCCATGAGGAGACCCGGGTGCTGGACACCGTCACCCGTCTGGCGATCAAGAAAAGCCTGCCGCTGTTCGCCTGGACCGTCACGGACGGCCTGAAGCGGATGGGTTTCGGCTTTGATCTGGAACAGGAGGATAAGCTGAAAGATCCAGAAAAGATTCTGGAGCACATCAAGCGCAGCCATACCGCCAGTATCTTTGTTCTTTGCGATTACCACCCATTCCTGGACGATGAGCCTAAACATATCCGTCTGCTCAAGGACATCGCCCTCACCCATCGCAACAATGGGCACACAGTGATCCTGCTGAGTCACTCTCTGGAGATTCCGGGGGAACTCAAACATCTGAGCGCCAACTTCAAGATGCGGCTGCCCAACGCCGACCAGTTGATCAATATCGTGCGTGAAGAGGCCGCCCGCTGGTCGCAGCAGCATTATGGCGAGAAGGTGAAAACCGACAACAAAACCCTGCAGCAGCTGGTGCGCAATATGTCCGGCGTCACCTTCGAAGAAGCCCGGCGGCTGGCTCGCGGCGCCATCTTCGATGATGGCGCCATCACGCAGTCGGACATTCCTGAAGTCAATCGGGCCAAGTTCGAGCTGATGGAAATGGAAGGCGTGTTGAGTTTTGAATACGACACTGCCAAATTCACCGATGTGGGGGGACTGGAGTCGCTGAAGAAATGGTTGCAGCAACGCCGGGTCGCTTTCGTCGAAGGTAAATCGGAAGCGCAACTGGACCCGCCCAAGGGCATTATGCTGCTGGGCGTGCAGGGCGGCGGTAAGAGTCTCGCCGCCAAAGCCGTCGCAGGAATGTGGGGCCTACCGCTGTTGCGCATGGACATGGGCGCGCTGTACAACAAATTCTTCGGTGAAACCGAAAGAAATATGCGCGAAGCGCTGCAGCTGGCGGAGTTGATGTCGCCCTGCGTGCTGTGGATTGATGAGATCGAAAAAGGCCTGGGACAGGACGGCAACGACCAGGGCGTCTCCAAGCGGGTGCTTGGCACGTTGCTTACCTGGATGTCGGAGAACAAACATCCGGTCTTCCTGGTCGCCACGGCCAACAATATCAAATCGCTGCCGCCGGAGCTGATGCGCAAGGGCCGTATTGACGAGATCTTCTTCGTAGACCTGCCCACCCTGGATGTACGTCAGATTATTTTCGACATTCATTTACAAAAACGCGGACTCTCCCCCGCCAACTTCGACGCGAAGTTGCTGGCGGAGTCCACCGATGGCTTCACCGGCGCGGAAATCGAGCAAGCGGTGGTATCCGCCCTCTACTCCGCCGCCGCCCTGGGACAGCCGCTGACCACAGAACTGGTGCTGGAGGAAATCAGCAATACCCAACCTCTCTCCGTCGTAATGGCGGAAGACATGCTGGCCCTGCGCGCCTGGGCCGCCGCCCGCTGCGTCCCGGCGGACTGAGCCCTGTCTCGATACCGACATGGCGGCGGCCAATCAAGGCCCGCCGCCTTTGCTTTGAATTCCCCCTACACCTCAACCCGCTCGATTAAAACCAACCGAGAACGCCAGAGAGCACTACCCCTCCTACTCCGTTCGCCCTGAGCCTGTCGAAGGGCGCTATGCAATACAGACGTATCAATGGTTAACCCAGGCTAAAATTTACTGAAGAAACCAGTAGCTAGGTTTGGCGCTCTGGGAAGTCCTTCGACAGGCTCAGGACGAACGGGGGAAATTTAGGGGCGGTGGTCTATTATTGTTCGAACATGCATTAATGGTGAGTTAACCGTAGCACGCGAATCCCCTCCGAATCCCTCCTCGTCAAACACACATTCCATACCAACCAAGAAACACCAGCGAATCGGGCACTGATAACATGCACCCCGTTCGCCCTGAGCTTGTCGAAGGGCGTTATGCACTACAGACGTATCAATGGTTACCCCACTGAAGTAGGTCTGGCGTTCTGGGAAGTCCTTCGACAGGCTCAGGACGAACGGTGGAGAGTAAAAACGGGTTGGGACGGTTTTTTTCTTTACTGGGTTACTTCCCGCCAGTAGATGATGCGGTCGTGGCCCCGGTATTGCCCGAAGGTGGCGGTGGCGGAGGGGTTGTCGAGGCTGTTGTCGCCATCCCAGTCGAAGCGGAGCCATAGATCGGTGTTGTAGCGCAGGCCTACAGTCCCTTCGTTGCCGATGCCGGGACTGGTCAGGTAAACCTCCTGTCCATCAGGGTATACAGCTGAGGCGAAGGCGCCGCCGGCGCCGGGGTTACCGGCCACTTCCGCCCGGGTTTCGCCGGAGTTGAGATTGCCGCTGTAACTACTCATCGCCAGGGTTGCGGGACTGCTGCTGTAGCTAGTGCAGCTGTCTGAGGCGTTCTCGACGAAACGGGCGCCGTTCCAATGTTCGATGTACATGGGCAGTTCCAGGCTGGATGTTTCCGGCCCATAGGCGTTTTCCATGCGCAGGCGGCCATAACGGATTTCGGTTCCGGCGATGCCAGTGATGGCGAAGTCCAGGCAGGCGTCCGCGTCACTGGTTTTGTAACAGGCGCCATCGCTGTCCTGCAGGTCCGTTGCAGCGAAAGTAAGATTCACATTGGCGGCGAAAGGATCGTCGTCCGCCAAGGGCGGTGAGTTGGTTTTCTGATAAGTAAACACATCGCCTGACAGGGACAGGGTTCCAGAGCCGTCATAAGCCGCGCCGGTGCTCAAGGACAGCGACGCGCCGCTGCTATCGAAGCTGAGTATCGAACTGCGCCCGCTGGCGTCGCTGTAGCTTCTATTGCTTTGCAACGTGTTGCTGAATTTAAAGTAGGCCGCGTCATAGTTCAGTGTCGTGGCCCCCGCAACGTTTTTACCAACCAGGGTCAACACCGGACTCACGTCATAAGGGAAACTCTGATCCTGATAGGTGAACGCGCAAGCCCAGGGTGGCGTAAATGTGGGCGTGTTGGCGGATACCGCCAGATAGGCGGGGTAAAAGCGTCCGATATCGCCGCTGGCGCCGCTGATTTTCGCGGTTCTGGCGGAGCCGGCGCCCAGATAGTTACTGTCGTCGATAACGGCGCTCAGATTTATCACGCCTACTTCGCTGAACTGATAGACGCCGCTGGCCTGGCCGCCACTGAATAAGGTCGAGCCTCCCGGCAGACTCAAGTCTCCAGATAATGCGCCATTGGGCGCCGGCGCAATACTCGATACGGACAGCTGCACCGTCTCCCCTTCATTGCCAAAGGCAGGCGCCAGGCCATTGCCGGACAAGTCCGCGCCAGCGTCCGCCTGTCCATCGCCATCCAGGTCATCCGCTGTCTGATACAGCAGGCCGCCCACATTCAGGGTAAAGTCCGCCCCGGCTTTACGATATGCCCCGCCACTGGGCCCAGTGGCGGCGGGATTGCCCACCGCATCAACCCGAATGACGAACGGCCTGACAATCCAGGGCGCAGAGGCGTTGTCGCTGGCGATGGTCAGAGGATTATCCGACTCATCCAGAATCAGTCCGCTGCTGTCATCCCGCAGGTTCAACACATAAGCGCCCACATCGGACGTATCCCAGGCAAAGGTCGCTTCGCCACTGGTGAAACTGAGATTGAGATTAGCGCTGGCAGGCTGACTGTCAGGGAGCGTTGCAGTGCTATTGCCCACTATCTGCGGCGCTACGCCCGCCGGATCAGCGCTACTGCGCGTCAGCCAGGCCTTCAGGTTGACGCCCCCATCGTATTCCTCCACCGGCCCACAACTACCGGCGGCGCCGGGGTCCTTGGCGATCAGGGAGACTTTGAAATTATGGCGACGTCCCGCAATCAGGTCGTAATCGAGGCTGTCGTTCTCCTCGATATACAGAATATTGTCGAGGAACTGGATAGGGCCGCCCACGCCGCTGATGGAGGCGTCTGTATCCGTTGCCGACAGGGTCAGCGACTCCGCCAGATTATTGCTGAGGGTAAGTTCCGCCACACCGGCGTCCGCCGCAGAGAATGTGTAGGCGGCAGCGCCATCGTCGCTGCTATCGGGATCAGGCGACAAGGTTCCCGCGCCGGTCTGCACCGCCCAGACTCCGCGAGAGCGAGAGGTGCTCAACGCCACCGTACCGGCATAGGTCGATAAGGTGGCGCCGCTGGAATCCTGGGCTTCGATGCGCACAGTATGCGGAAGACAGGTGCTGGCGGTGGAGCCGGTGGTGATGATAAAACGATTCAAGGCGCCAACGCTGCAAAGTGCGCCATAATCCAACGCAGACACACTGCCGGAATTGTAAGTGACGTCGACGTCACTGTTGCTGCTTACATCCTCCGCCGTGATCGCGCCGTAGATCTTGTTCTGATAACCCAGACTCACATCTCCAGCGCTATAGAGCACGCCGGAAAATGTCACTGCGGAGCTGAATATCACATTGCCATAGGCGTACAGCAACAATCGGCTGGCGTTGGAAGGTGAGCCGCCGGGGGCGTTCAGATAGTCCTGGTAACCAATTGACAAGGACTGATTGACGAAAAGGCGCGCCGTCCCCGATCCCGTCACATTGATTTCCACTTCACTGCCTAACGTAAGCTGGTTAATCCAGTAGTCGCCCGGTTGCAGGTTAACCTTGCCCTGATAGCCAATGCTCAATTGATTGATAAAGTACTCGGAATAAGCGCTCGATACGTTCATGACCGAAGCGTCGCTGACGGAGACCGTACGATATTGATTAGTGGCGCCGCCCAGCGTGCCCGCCCCGCTCACACTCAAGTCCGTCACATAGACGCTGGTGTCGGGAAAGGTTCCCGGATTCAGCGCATCCACAGCGCCACCGGAAGCCACACAGGTGGTGGAGGTGCAACTCAACACCGAGGAGCTGCCGGTCACCGATACGGTTCCTGCTTCCAGAATGTTATCGGGGCTGTCGATCACCTGAGAGTTATAGCCAAAGCTGATGGTTCCAGTGGAGTGACTGGAGATGGCGTCCGGGAATGTTCCGAGACAGGCGCCGCTGCCCTCACAGGGGTGTGTTTCGACATAAAGATCACCAACGTCTGTTGCGGACAACGTCTTGTTGTATATCTGCACTTCGTCGATACGCCCGCTGAAGTAGCGCACGGAGTAGCCCTGGTCCTGTCCGATCTGCAGCGGATCGGAGTTGGTCAACAACGTCCCGGTATAGGAAGAGGAGCCGCGCACCACACCATCCACATAGACTCTTTGCGCTCCGCTTTCATAAGTGATGACCACATGACGCCAGGCGTTGGCGACCATATTGGCGCCGCTGGTGGTGATCGAACGCGACGTTCCGCTGCTGTCGTTCCACCACCAGTAGATCTCACCGGAACTATCGATATGGAACTCGTAGTTTTCATCTTTGGAAAGAATGGTTTTCAGTTCCGATGTGGGGATCTGCGTGGGGTATACCCAGGCGCTAACAGTCAGGTTATCGGTGATGTCCAGCAGGTTGTTATCGGCGATTTCGATATACTGCGAGCTGCCGTCAAATTCAGCGTAGGCGCAGGTGCCGGGATCACTGGCGATCGCCGGGGCTGCATCCAATGTCTGCGCGCCGTTATAGGCGCGGCCGCTCAGGTTGTTGCCGCTGGCGTCACTGACTTCGCCGGCGGAGCCGTTCCAGACCTCATCTTCCATGCGCCAGATGGCGATGGCGGAAAATCCGCACGCACTGGGCGCCCCACGGGCGGCGATGGTCACGTTATCGATGTACATGAACTCATCGTAGTTGTTGTAATTACTGCTGATGCGGAAGCGAATGCGGGTATTGGCGGAAAGATAAGGCGTCAGATCAATCGTCGCGGTTCCGCTCGCCTCATTGGAATAGGACGCCACCACCGTATAACTGGAGCCGCCGTTGGCGGAAACCTCCACGCCAAAGCTGTCCGAACCTTCCAGATTGTTGGTGGTGCTGTAACTGTAGGTCAGCGTCGCTGACGAATAGGACGAAAGATCCACTTCCCGGTATAACCCGGGATAGCCGAAGCTGAAGTAACCATTAAAGCGGGCTGCGCCTCCGCTAACCCGAACAAAGCCAGAACTGGCGCTGCCGTTGTCATCCACTTCCTGCCAGCTGCCGCTCCAGGCTCCAGAGCCGCCGCTGTAGCCGCCGGAGCTAAAATCGTCGCTAAAATCTGCGCTGGTGGGATCGTCCAGACTAAAGGACAGGCTCTGAGTGGGATAGGTGGTTT
This sequence comes from Hahella sp. KA22, assembly GCF_004135205.1. Taxonomy (NCBI): domain Bacteria; kingdom Pseudomonadati; phylum Pseudomonadota; class Gammaproteobacteria; order Oceanospirillales; family Hahellaceae; genus Hahella; species Hahella sp. KA22. Next base: position 6,581,538 of record NZ_CP035490.1, read on the forward strand.
GCAGCGTATAGGTAACGCCCAAGCTCAACGAACTGGTGGTGAGCAGCACCGTATCTGAGTCCACCAGAGACGCGCTCAAGACCGACGCGCCGTTGTCCAGGCTGTAATTGGATACGTCGACCGCCCGCGCCGGCGACACCGGAGCGGCGAAATCCACCGTGACCTGGTTGGGCGTCGTACAGCTGGCCGCCGCGGCGGACAAGGCGGGAAACTCCCGCCGCCATAGCAAATCTGTGGCGTCGTTGACGGAAACCGTGTCAAAGGAGTATTGGGTATAGTCGGAGTTATCCACCTCGATGCCGATGGTCGCGCTGGCGCCATTGGCGTTGTCATTGCCGTATCGGAACAGCACATTGCCGTTTTCATATAGCACGATTTGCAGGGAGTAACTGGTGCCCGCCCCGTTGTAGCGAGGCACTCCATTCCAGGATGCGACAAAGCGCCGGTTGGGGGCGCTGCCTAAGGTACTGTATGTGACGCTGCCTCCCAGAGAGGGCTCCAGATCATCCCAATAGCCCAATATGGCCCTGTCGGCGGGCTCTTCATAACCCGGACAAGTACCTGTACAAGCGCCTTCGATTGGCAGCGCTTCATTGGTGTAGTCTTTATAAAATCCTTGGTCGGCGCCGAAGTGCAATGCGCCGTTGGAGAGAATACGCACCTGGGTGTAGCCGGTTTGTCCCAGGTAAAACGTAAAACCAATATTCACCAGTTGGAAGTCGTCGTCACGCGGATAACCGGTCAATGAGCTGTCCCGATTCCAGGTGACGGTCGACGAAGTCGAGTCAAAGGCCGTGCCGGACACCGTTTCCACCACATAGGCGGCATACGTACGCGCGCTGGCGACGCATAAGCAGAACAACGCCATGAACGTTAGCAGAGTCTGGCGCCGCCGAAGCATCAGTGCGCCCTCACTTCAATGGTGCGTGAGGCCGTTTCATCGCCGCCGCCACAGCTTCCCGTACTGCGCAGGGTGAAATAGTCATCCCCGCCAGCGGAGTCCGTCAGGCACACCACCGACGCGGAACATCCCGCCAAACCATCTGCAGTAAAATTTAAATCGGGAAACCCCACGGAACAATTGTTATCGGTCCCGCCAGCCGGAAATAATCGACCCAACGCCGCCTGTGCGCCGGTTTCCGCCGCATAAAAAGCCCGTGTGGAGAGAATGTCCATCGACACGCCTTCCGCCGTAGAGCGCTCCAACTCAGTGATCGCCACCACCAATAACCCCAGAATCACGATGACAAACAGCGCCGCAGGCAAGCCCAGGCCCGCCTGCCGCTGGCGACGTATCGGATGGATGAGGCGACGATCAGGGCACATTGCGAATGTTCACCTCCTGCTGGATGTCGAAGCTTTCACCGCTATCGGAGACCCGGAAGCTCATCTGCACCACCGCATTGCGCACCAGAGACGACGGGGTGTAATTGAAATCCGTCGTGCCCGCCGCCACCAGATTGATCAGCATTTCCCGCACCGCGCCACTGGAAGGAGGCAGGTCCGGCGTGGCGTTGAAACCATAATTCACATAGCGATAAATCGCCGTACCTGACTGGCAGTAAGCCACTGGCGTTCCCACCAGATACATTCGGCGTGCGGGAGAATCCGTAGGAAACTGGTGATTCGCCGACAAAGTAACTGTGACGTTATCAGAACCCGTGGGCAGTTGCGCCAGCGCCTCGGATAAAGAGTTGGGCCCCGGACTTTGTGGGTTGTACAGCTCAGTCTGATCAATAGGATAAATAGCCGCTCGTCCAATCACCGCGTTATCCAGACGAGCGCCCACTGCGTCAATGCTGGCGGCGGGACTGGAAATGGGAGCGCTGACATAGTCCGTGCCGGCGATCACCGGAATGAACTCGATGCAACCGCTAGCGACCCGCACCGAATTGGGCAGCGCAGAACGGATCGCGCGCGACATTTTTTCCGCTGCGATCAACCCCGCCGTCGCCATTTGCTGACGTTCCGCCGTGTCCACATAACCTCCCACGGTCGCGGTGATAAAACGAGTCACACCCACCGCCAGCACGCTGACGATGACGATGACCATCACCAATTCAATCAATGTAAACCCGTGGGAGCGTCCTGTCTTCATACTACGCCTCAAAAATTGGCCCGATAGGCGGAAAAGGTCATCGCCGGACCGGAAGGCGGCGTTATCGTCACCCTCACCAGCTTGGCGTTCGACGCCGACAAACCAATGTCCGCCCCCGCGCAGGTCACAGACACGCTCACCAGATAGCCGGGATAATTATTAAAATCCGCATCAGTCTGCGAGCGCGGCGCTTCATTGACGATGCCGTCGTAGTCGTCCACATCGTCATACTCGTCGCGACTGCCCTCCTCGGTGACGATATTGCAACTGGTCACTGGCGGCACGCCGCCGGATGGGGTCGCCTCGTCATAACGTTTGCCGAGAATTTCATCCAGATACGCCTGCGCCAATTGAATCGTGCGATTGCGCAACAGTACGTCACTGCTGCGACCGATGCTGCCGCTCATGGCCGTGACGATCGCCACCAAGGCAATGCCAATCACGATAATGGTGATCACCAGCTCAACCAGGGTAACGCCGCGTTGTCGCTCAGGATTCGCAAAAGCCTTCATAGGCGTACCCCAAGGTGGTGATGCAAATCGGGTAAACCGTATCGCCGCTGACGCAGATGAGCGTGTTGGTTGTTCCGCTGGAGGCAGGATTGATCACGTCGCCATCCTGATTAAAGGTGATGGTCGCCGGCAAAGCGCTTCCCGCACAGGAGGTGGTGGCGCTCTGGCTCCAGTTGATGCTGACGCCGGAAGCGTCGACATCCCGTTGCGAAACATAGCCGCCCTGAGCCACCACGCCAGAAAAGTCAGCGCCGGACAGCGACAGGGTCAGAGTGGTGGTGGTTGCCGCGCGGCGGCCAATGGCGACTTGCTCCGCCAAACGCGCCTGAGAAAGGATTTGATCGGCGACCACACGGGCCGAATATGCGTCCCGTGTGGCGAAAAGACTAATGGCCGTGACGGACAGAATTCCGAGCAAGATCATCACCATGATCATCTCGATCATGGTGAAACCGCTATTGAGAGCTTTGCCTCCCCTTCGCCGTCGGAATACCTTCACACACGGACCTGACTCAGCTTAAGGTAACGATCAAGGGCAAGTGGTCGTACCGCCAATAACAGGAGCGGTATTTGCTGCCGCGGATTGCGCGTAAGTAACGGTACAGTTGGTCGCGACAGTCACGGTAGTGGTTCCGCCCGAGTGGGCGACCGAGACATTTCCGCCATCAACTTGCGATGCAGCTTCTATTCCCGTCGCGGTGCCAGCCGGATATCCAAACACGACATCAATCGATGTTCCATCTACAGTCACCGTACTGGTTGCAGCCTGATCATCGCAAGTTGTAGTAGCCAAACAAGCGGCATGAATAATCGCTGATGCTGACCTTACTGACCCTTCTATGCCGGAGCGGGTCGCCGCCTCAGCCTGAGAAGATAAATCCGCAAATTTCGGCAGTGCAAACGCCGCCAGTATTCCCAGAATAACGATAACCATGACCAGCTCGATCAGCGTAAAGCCCGACTGCTGTGTCTTTATCTGCTTTTGCATAGTTGTCCCTCCACGAGAACATATAAGCTTTTAATCAAGTATAGACGCCAAGTTATTCTTCTGTTTGTAAAATAGTTAAATATTTCAATCGTTATCAGCGCTTTTGCGTTGTATGGACAGCCTCACTTCGCCGCTTTCGGCGTTATACAGCAATGAAAAAAAGTCCTTCCCCTGTACGCCAATCTGATAGGCGCAAACCGTTCCTACAGCCAATGCTTCCACCTTCTCCTGCAAGGCCGCCTCCGTTGCGCCGCTGCGGCGCAACAGCAGTGTGGAATACAAACGCCGGCAGCTTTCATCCGTCATCGCCGCCGCTACGGGATGGCTATCGCCAACATCGACCGGCCACCCCTGCGCGTTCATTCTCAATATGCCGCCGCCCTGTTCCTGAAAATCTTCGGGACTGAAATCCGCCCCCGCCGCCAGCGTCCCCAACTCAACCGAGTCTGAGCGTCCGCCTTTCGCCAGCCAGGTGGTATGGGCCAGTCGCAAACTGGTGAGAAACGCGGCCTTCAGCTGCTGCGCGCGCAACTCGCCGGCGTTATCCACCAGGTTATCCATGGAACGCAGAAACACAGCTATCAGCACAGCGATCAGCGCTCCAATCAACCATATCTCCACTCGCAGAAACTGGTTCAGCCAACGTCCCGCCATGATTATTTACCCAGCGCCGCCTGCCCCAGACTCCACATGGGCAGAAACACGCCCAGCGCCAGAATCAGCACCATCACGCCCATCACCACCAAAAGAATGGGCTCAATGGATTCCGCCAGGCGTTTCAGGGAGTATTCAATTTCCTCGTCATAGAAATTCGCCACTTCCACCAGCAGACTGTCCACTGCGCCGGTTTCCTCTCCCACCGCCAGCATCTGCATGACCAATGGCGAGAACATGTTGGTGGCGCGCGCCGTACGCACCAGGGTGTCGCCGCGCTCAATACCGTTGCGCATGTCGGCAATAGCGGAGCCCACATATTTGTTGTCCACCGCTTCCGCCACCAGGGTCAGCGCGGAAGTCACCGGTAGCCCCGCCGCCAGCATCATAGAAAAGTTACGGGAGAAGCGGGACAACGCCACCAGTTCAAACAAAGGACCGACGATGGGAATACGCAGCTTGAAACGGTCCCAGCGATAGGCGCCCTGAGGCGTTTTTTTCCAGCGGATGAATCCATAAATCGCGGCCGCCAACCCCGCCGCCACGAACCAGCCGTAATTGATCAGAAAGCTGGACGTCGCCACCAGAATCTTGGTGGGTAGCGGCAGGTCGGCGCCGAATTTGGCGAATACGCCGGCGAAGGCGGGAATCACGAAAAAGTTAACCACCAGTAGCGCAATGGTGATCGCCACCACCACCATGATGGGATATCGCACCGCCTGCGCCACCCGCTTACGGGTATCTCGCTCCAGCTCGATATTTTCCCCCAGCTGACGAAATGACTCTTCCAGTTGCCCGGTGTTTTCTCCCACCAGAATCATGGAGACGAACAATTCATTGAAGGTGCGGGGATGGGCGCGCATGGCGGTAGCCAGATTCACCCCGCCCTCCAGACGCCGCGCCACATCGTCCAGCACTTCCGCCAGTGTCTCGGAGCGAGTAGACTCCGCCAACCCGCGAATAGCGCGAATAATAGGAATACCGGCGCGACTGAGCGCATGCATCTGACGACAGAGAATCACCAGCTCATCCAGCGTCACTTTTTTACGGAAGATGGGCAGTTTCTTCAGCCACAGCAGCACATCAGTTTGCGCTTCCTGTTCCTGAATGCTGGTGGGCGTCACGCCTTTGCGCAGCAGTTCATTCGCCAGCGCCTCCCGGTTGACGGCCTCCTGCACGCCTTCGATCAGCGCGCCCTTGCTGTCCCGCCCTTTGAATGCAAAATTCGCCACGTCAGCTGAACTCCAAATGGCTCGGTGAGTGCGGCAGATCGCCCAGCGACGCCGAAATGCGGAACACTTCATCCAGTGTGGTGACGCCTTCACGCGCATAGTCCAACGCGCTGAGCGCGAGTGGGCGGTAATGCAGCGAACGTCTGGCGGCGTGAGTGAAAGCGCTCTGGTCATTCTTACGCAGCGCGTCCAATAGCGCGTCGCTCATTTCCAGTAGTTCGTAGACCCCGATACGACCGCGATAACCGGAGTTGCCGCATTGATAACAGCCTGCGCCCTTGAAGAAATGCGTGGGCAGGGATTCCTGCGTCATGGCGTGCAGCCAGATTTTCTCCTGTTCACTGGCCTGATAGGGCTGCTTGCAGTTATCGCAAATACGTTTCACCAGACGCTGCGCCACCACCGCCGTCAGCGCACTGGCCACCAGGTAGGGTTCCGCGCCCATGTCGATCAGGCGCATGGCGCTGGAGATGGAATCGTTGGTGTGCAGCGTGGATAACACAAAGTGACCGGTCATGGCGGCGCGCAAACCGATTTCAGCGGTTTCCTGATCGCGCATTTCTCCCACCAGCACCACATCCGGGTCTTGCCGCAGCGCGGCGCGCAGCACCGACGCAAAGTCCAATCCGATTTTTGGATTCACCTGCACCTGGGTCACCCGGGGCAAGCGGTATTCCACCGGGTCTTCCGCAGTGATGACCTTCACTTCCGGTCGATTTAACTCCGTCAAGGCGCCGTACAGCGTGGTGGTTTTGCCGCTGCCGGTAGGCCCGGTAACCAGCAGAATGCCATGGGGCCGTTTGATCAGAATGCGTAGCCTGTCCAGCAGTTTTTTCGGCATCCCGGTGGCTTCCAGGTTCAACATGCCTTCGGTCTGATCCAGCAAACGCATGACCACCGACTCGCCATACTGCACCGGCATGGTGGACAGACGCACATCGATGGAGCGGCCTTTAACCCGCACGTTAAAACGGCCGTCCTGGGGCAGACGTTTTTCGGAAATATTAAGGCCTGACATCAGTTTCAGACGCAGCACCAGCGCCGCGTTGACGCGCCTCTCCTTCATCACCTGTTCGTGCAGCACGCCGTCGATACGCTGACGCAGACGCACCACGTTTTCGTCCGGTTCGATGTGAATATCTGATGCGCGCGCCACCACGGCGTCTTCAAATATGGATTGCAACAGACGCACCACCGGCGCTTCGGTGTCATCGCCCCCCGCCGCCAGTTCCGCCAGGTCAAAGGCGTCTTCGCCCAACTCATCTTCCAGTTCGCCGGCGATGCTGGCGATTTCCTCCGTGCGCCGATACACCAGATCCAGCGTGTCCAGCAGCTCGCTTTCGCGAACTACCGCCTGGCGTATGGGTTGTTTCAGCACCCGCACCAGTTCGTCGTAGCCGAAGATATCCATGGGGTCCGACATGCCCACCAGCAACTCGCCTTTCTCTTCCGACAGCACAATCGCGCGGAAACGGCGCGCGGCGGTTTCCGGCAGGCGTTTGATCAGCTCCTGATTGAATTGGTAATGGCGCAGTTGCACGAAAGGAATCCCCATTTGCTGCGATAGAAAACGCAGCAGGCTGTCCTCGTCCATATACCCCAAGTCAATCAGGGTGCGGCCGAGCTTGCGGCCCGCCTTCTTCTGCTCGCTCAGCGCCGTCATCAATTGCTCTTCCGTGATGACGCCGTTTTGCACCAGCAAATCGCCCAAACGTATTTTCTTTTTCGGTTCGACCATAATTACTCTCTATCTCTCCGCTGCGCTTGCGGTGTCAGCCGCCTCCGCCGCCCGGCTCCAACTGTTGGATGCGGCGGCTGGCGTACTGCGCCAGAGTCGTCTGTAATTCCGGATCGCCCACCGCCTGACGATAGGCTTGCAATGCGGATTGGCTGCGCCCGGTCTGATCCAGGGCGATGCCCAGACCCGCCCACCAGTCACCCTTATGTGGATGTGCTTCAATCAGAGCCGCATAAGTAGCGATGGCGTCTTCATAACGACGCGCCTGGTGGTAAAGGCCGGCCAACAGACTGTGATAATCCGGCGCCGCCTCCACTTTCGGGGCCTCGCTTTCCAACAGCGCGATGGCCTGCGCCGCCATCCCAGTCGCCGCCAAAGTACGCGCTTTCATCAACTTAAAGTCCACGCTGCTGTACGCGTCAACGCTCTGCATTACTTGCAGCGCCTGAGGGTAATCTCCAGCGCCGATCAGCCAGGTCGCCAACTGATAACGGCTGGCTTCATGTTCTGGCATCGACGTCAGCAAATCCCGCAAACGTTGTCTAGCCGCCTCAACCTCTCCCTGGCGATAAGACTCCCGCGCCTGCTGCAAAGCGCGGGCGGCGATTGCTTCCGGGGTTTGCGACGGCGCAATGTTCATCGCGGCTGAAGAGGGCGCCGCCTCTTCCGCCGGAGTTGCGGCGATATCAATGTGGCGCGTCAGCGTAGCTGGCGTTTCTGCAGCTGGTTCCGGCGCCACCGCAAGCGGCGCATGAGCCTCCTCCAGCTCATTACGAAAAGCCGGCGCCGTCCTGGCTTGCTCCTTGGGCTCACTATCAACATTGGCGCCATTCATCTTCGCTTCACTGAGGACCGGGCTTTCCTGCTTGACGGTGGAAGGCGCTTTCTGCGTCGTCGTCATGGGTTGCAGCGGAGCGTCCTCGACGATCACGACTGGCTCTTGCTTGAGTTGTGTTTGTCGCGCCGGTTCCTGAGCGTATTGCGGCGCCGCGACGACAGCCTGGGAAGCCGGCTGCGGCGCTATTTCTCTGACAGGCGGCGCAACCTCTGCGACAACAGGCGTATCCAATTCCGTCACTTCAGATGGAGTCTCTATCCTGTGATCAGGCGCACTTGGCTTCTCATCCCGCGCCGATAATGTATTCACCATCGCCACCTGGGACACCACTGGCGTCGGCGGTTCCGCTGGCGCTTTCATCCACCAGTAACCGCCGGCCAGTCCCGCCGTCACCAGCGCTAATGCGAGCACGCCAGGCCAACGTCGGGTCGCGCCTGGGGACGCTTTCTGCAAGCTGTGCGGGACTGGCGTCCGCGGCGCCGACTCCCGTTTGTCCAGATCTCTGAGCACATCGTTGAGTAAGCTCACGCCCAACCTCCCAACCAGGCGAACCTGAGCGGGCGGGCGCTTTCCGTATCCTTCACCGCGCGCCGCACATGGCCCGGCGCGACGGTTTTATCGCCATCGCCGTAGGCGGCGAGCATGGCCTTATGCGCCAGTACGTTCACCAACCTGGGGACGCCTCCGCTGGCGCGAAATATGAGCTTGGCGGCGTCGGCGCGAAACAGGCTGTCGCCGTTGTAACCGGCGGCCATCAGGCGGTGCCGTAGATATTGCTCCACCGAATATTTATCCAGCGGACGGATATATTCCTGAAACGTGATGCGTTGCTTCAGCTGCCGCAATTGCGGCTCCGACAGCATGACGTCCAGTTCCGGCTGCCCGAACAACACGACTTGCAGCAACTTTCGCGATTCGGTTTCCAGATTGGTCAGTAAACGCAGCGCCTCGATTGTCTGCTCGGGCATCGCCTGTGCTTCATCGATCACCAGCACAACGCGCCGGCCTTCCGCGCAGTGGGCGATCAGTTGTTCATTGATGAGCTTCAACAATTGATGACGACCGCCATTCAGTTCGCCCAGGTCCACCTGCAGTTCGTCCGCCAGGGCCAAATACAGATCCTGTGGCGACAGGCGCGGATTGGGAATGTAGGCGGACACGTAATCGCCATCGAGAAAATTCAACAAGCGACGGCACAGCAGGGTTTTCCCCGTGCCTACCTCGCCGACCACTTTGATAAAGCCTTCCATGCTCTCCAGCGCGGCGCGCACCGTTTCAAAGGCGTTACGGTGAGTGGACGCGTCCAGATAAAAATGCGTATTGGGCGTGAGGGAAAACGGCGCCTCGCGCAATCCGAAATGTGTTTCGTACATACGCCCTCCTTTCGCCGGTCAGAATTGCTCGCTCGCCCGGTGTTGCAGTTTGTCCATGCGCTGACGGCTGCCGCGCAGATCCTGACGGTAACTTTCGCTGTCGGCGATAATCGGCCGGATCAGAATCACCAGCTCGCTCTTTAGTTCGGTGTCGCGTTTCTGTCTGAACGCCTGCCCCAGCAATGGGATATCCCCTAACAGCGGCACTTTCGCCTGCTTTTTTTCCGTCAGATTGCGAATCAGGCCGCCAATCACCACCACCTGCCCATTACGGGCCTTGATGACACTGTCGGTCTCCCGCACGGAACTGAACGCCAACGGCAGCACCAGATCATTGGAGCCCAGAGAGATAGTCTTGGTCTGATCCTCCACATCGCTCACCGTCGGGTGCACGTGCAGCGTCACGTCGCCGTTCTCGCCAATCTGCGGGGTGACGTCCAGGGCGATACCCGAGAAAAACGGCGTGATCTCCACTTCCGAAATCAGGTTGCTGGTTCCGCTGGTGGTGGTGGCGTCGTTAGTCTCAATGCCCGTGACGAAGAACTCGTCATCCCCTACCTTGATCACGGCTTTCTGGTTGTTAATGGTGGAAATGCGAGGGCTGGACAGCACCTGTACCGTGCCCTGCTCGCCCAGCAGCTGCAGCAGGGTCGTGAAGTCGTTGATGCGCAGCGCTGCGCTGAAAACGCCTTCAAATCCCGGGTTGGTGATGCTTCTGGAAGTCTGTCCCAGCGTCAGACTTTTGGTGGGATCGCCGGAAGCGTCCACTTTGGAAGTGAATTCATCGAAGTAAGACCAGTTCACGCCTTGCTCAAAGCCTTTGTTCAGCACCACTTCCAGAATTTTTACTTCCAGAATCACCTGCCGCTGCATAATCAGCTGCGCCTTATCGAGATACTCCTGCACCGCCGTCAGTTCACTCGGCGTCGCCCGCACCACCACAATGCCCGCGCCGCCGTTCGTCACGACTTTGCGGCCCTCTTCATTACCGACAATCGTAATCAGGGTCTCCTGCAGTGCGGTCCAGAAATCCGAATCGGTTTGCGTGGTGATGCGCGACAGCACTGCATTGGTGGAGCCGCCGGAATTATTGCTGTTGTTGTTACTATTACTGTTGCTGGAACTGCTGGAAGAAGAGCCCGAGGAGTTGGACAGCTGTCCGGAGCTGACCATGATGTCCGACGCGCCCTTGCGTTTGACGTTCAGGTAGTCGATCTGAAAGATGCGGGTTTGCACGCCGCCGGGCAAGACTTTGAAGAGATTGCCCTTACGCTGGTATTCATAGCCATAGAGCTGCTGGACGATTTCCATCACTTCATCCAGGGTGACGTTTTTCAGGTCCAGGGAAATCGCCCCTTCCACAGCTGGATGCACCACCATGTTGTAGCCGGTGCCTTTTACCAGTCCCATGAAGAAATCTCTGGCCGGCGCGTTATTGACGGTAATGTCAAAACGCTCCGCCGCCTGCATTGTCTCAGCCGCCGGCATGGTCGGCAGCAGCGCCTGCATGACGTCCGGCGGCGGCGCGGGCTGCTGCGCCTGCGCCATGGCGTCTTCGGCTTCCTGCATCGCCTGCCCGATCGCCTGCGCGCTGGTCGGCGGCGGCTCGGGCTCATCCTTCTTGGGCGTAGCAGGCTGACTGGCGCACGCCGCCAGACCGAAGCCGACCCAAACTGACAACAAGGTCCGCCAAAGACTTCTCATTCTTATCTCCGAATAATCAGCGCATCCTGGGACGCGCCTTGCACACTTTCGTACCAGCGCTGACCGCGCCAGTCCAATAACACCCTGCGCGCCTCGATTTTCACCACGCGCACGGAGCCGGTTTGCTGCCCTTCCGCCAGGGCGACGCCGTTAATCGTCGCCACCTTGCGGGTGGAGGAATACAGGATCGAATCCACACTGATCGCCGGACGACTGGGCGCCCCGCTGACCATCACGCCATCCGCGCGCCATCCCATGGGCCGTGTGGGGTCCGCCAGGACTTCGCCATCCGGCAGCCGGAAGCTCTCTGCGCGGCCAAGCATCGCAACGCCCAACAGCAATAGACTCAGCGACCATTTCTTAACTTCAAACACCCAGCCACCTCTCATCCAGCCCCAGCGTTTCGAACTCCAGCGTCACTTCCGCCCTGGGATAGGCGTCCACCTTGTAATCCATGTCCACAATGCGTAGACGGGATTCATTGCGCTCAATCTTCTGAATGTATTGCAGAGTGTCGAAGTAGCCGCCGGTGAGCACCACTTTCACCCGGTGACTGAACAACACCGCCGCGGCTTCGCCTTCGCCATGCTGAATTTTCCGCGGCGGCAGTTTGGCGACAGCCACCACCTGCAAACCGGGATGTTTGCGCAACAACTCCATCAGCAATTCGGGCATTTCTTCCGGGGCCACCAGACGGGAAAGGCTTTGCTTTAATCGTTCCTGGCGGGCGTTGAGTTGATTGCGCAAACGCTCGTTCTCTTTTCGCAGCGCGGCGTCCGGGTCCTGCGCCAATTGCTTGCGCAGCACGTCCGCCTGAGCGCTAAGGTCCAGCAGCTCCAGATTGGCGGCGGCTATCGCCTGCTCCGCCGAGCGATTACTGCGCCACAGCGGGTCCCAGGCGAACTGGGCGTACAGCAATATCAGCGCGACAATGACTGTCGCCAGCAGGATGGCTCTTTCCCGCAAGCTGAAGCGGTTCACCCGGGAGATCCATTTCTTCATCATGGCTGTTTGCCTCCCGCGCTGACCACGGGTTGATTCAGCGCACGGCCGCCCGCCGCAGGACGGGACGCCTGCGCTTCCGCCTCGGGCGTCTCCACATAGGTGTCCACTTCGAATAACCGGGCGCTGGCGCTTTCCTGTTCCGGCTTCAAGGTCAGCATATTGAAGGCGCGACCGCGTAACGCAGGCTCATCCCCCAGCGCCTGCAGATAAGCGGGAAGTAAGTCCGGTTGCACGGTGGTCCCGCTGAAAATCAGACGTTCGCCTCCTTGTTGAATCCGAATACGCTGCAACCACAAAGGTTCCTGGCGATGCCGCGCCAGGGCGATCATCAGCTCGCTGTAGGACATGGCGCCGCCATCCGCTTTCAGGCCGGATTCCAGCGCCGCCAGCAACGCCTCGGTGTTCTGCATTTGCAGGCGCAGACGGTCATTGTCCGACTGCAGACGGGTATCTCTGGCGCGAGCTTCGAGTTGCTTGCGCATGCTGTCTATTTCCACTCCCAACGCCTGTTTGCGGGATTCGGCGGTTAACTGGCTCATGGTCACGTCGGCGCTGCGCCATACCAGATAGCCGGTGTAACAGCCGCATATCACCATCACCGCCACCACAGCGGCGATCATCACGGGGATGGAGAGCAGATCTCGCCGCGGGCGGAACTCTTCAACGTATAAGTTGACCTGCTGCATCAGACGCTTTTCCTTCCCCCGACGGCTTTGCGCATGGCGGCGCCGCAGGCCACCCAGTGAATGGCCGATGCGAGTTGATCGTCCGGCAGTCCGACTTTGTCTTCCTGCAAGGTTTGTACGGTCAGTCCCAGCGCTTCATCCAATTGCGACAAGAGTTCCGCTTCATTCACCACGGAGCCCGCCATCAGTCGGCGGGGGGGCGCCTGGCCCATCTGGCTTTCGAAATAGTCAAAGGAGCGCTGCACTTCCAACGCCAGTTGCTGCCCCACCCAGGATTTACGCTCAGGGTCGGCCAGCGCTTCCATGTCCGCATCGAGACGACGGGACAGGTAGACAGAGCCGTTTTTGATTAACAGCATAAGGCCGGTGTTTTCCCGCATCATCATCAGACCAAGGGATTTGCCGTCTTCTTCGAAAGGCTGCGCCAGATTGCGCAGCGCCAGCTCCGTGATATCAATGGAGGACAACACCAGACCGCTGTCGTTGATGACGCGAATCAGTTCTTTCAGCAGGGATTTACGGGCGGTCACCACGTTAATCTGGGCGGCTCTGCCGCGCAGGGCGTCGCTGGGATACTCAAATACATCCACGATGGCGTCGTCGATGGCGTAATCCAGCAGATCTTTCACTTTCCAGCGCACCGCTTCGCGCAGTTCGCTTTCTTCAACGCTGGGTCGTTCGATTTGATGCAGGGCGTACATTTCCGGCGGCAACACCAGATTGCAGGCCATTTTCTCCAGTTTGCGCTCGCTCACGAAAGCCTTGAGCGCAGCCGCCCGCTGCGCAGCGCGGGCGTCCAGATAGTCGATGACGCGGATTTGTGATTGCCCGCCGGCCGGCTCCGAGACGGCGATAGCCATTCCGTCCGGCCGTACTTCAATGCCGACCAGCCCTTTTTTGCCTTTGGAAAAGGAAAGCCATGAAAGCAATCTAATACCTCGTTTTAAGCGCCGACAGCCGCATCACAGAGTGATATTTAACGGCCGGTATCCTTACAACGGGCACACTGATCCTAGTTTTTACATAACTTCAGCTTAGACCACTAACTTATTGTTGCAAATGTAAAAGTGTAAAAAAGGATTTGACAAAAACGGCGTTTTCCGGGCGTCCCGAGCAGTGACATGCAACGCCATTTAAGGGCTTTCAGCCAAGTGAAGAATTCGCGTTGAGAAGGCGCATTGCGATAGCCGTTTCAGCGCGCGCGATACGCAAACGTTAGGCGCCGCAACAAAAAAGGGGCGCCGCCGCGCCCCTTGAAAGCCCTTACGGGCGAAGATGCAAACAAGAGTTTTTTACTGCCAGGCCGACAGATTACTACCGGTCAATTCGGCGACGAATTTCTTCTCGCCGGAGTAGTAGCTGCTGAGCACTTCCCGGCTGTCCGGGTCGATTTTAGGCAGCGGTCTGGAACTCACGTTCAAACGCCGCAACAGCTCAGGCACGCCAGTGCGCTTGATGACTTCCGTCAGACGGGTATAGCCGGATTTAGCCAGCATTCGATAGGTGCGCACCATGATGTTTTCCAGAAACAGAAAACGGTAGGAGCGCGCCTGGTTTCTGCGCTGCTCCACGCCTTCGGGCAGGAAGTTCACGTCCTGGCAGCCGAGGAATTCGTAGACTTCCCGAAAACCTCTGGCGTAGTCCTTGTTGAAATCCTCCAGCACGATGATTTTGATCTGCTCCTTGGGGAAGCTAGCAAAAAAAGGCTCCAGATACTGGGTGTAGCAGCCGAACTTCAGGTGCTCCTCATTGCGGATAAACTCCGCGAAAGAGGTGCTGCCGGCGATATCGCCTTTGCGGATAGCATGCAGATAATCGGAAAACGTGCGCTGCACCGGATCGCGCACAATCGCGATGATCTTGGCCTCCGGGAAATGGCGGCGTATGCGCTCCGCTGTTCCCGGCCGATACATGTACGTTACCGAGAACTCTCCTTTCAACAGGCGGTCGTCGCAGCCTTTGAACTGCGACTCATACCAGGCTAATTCATGCTGATCGTACAAATCGCTGAAATAGTTAATTTCTTTCGGGTTGCCGTCGAATATTTCCGGGTGTTGCACCAAATTTTCGAAAAACCAGGTGGACCCGCATTTTCCTGAACCGATGCCGATAAAATCGACGTTGAATGGTTTAGCCATGTTGCGCCATCCTCTCCTTGGGCTCTTCCACTTTTTCCTCAGTCTTCATGGGAACGATGCGCGCGGGATTGCCAATCGCGATCGAGTTGGCGGGCACGTCCGTGATCACCAGACTGTTGGCGCGCACCACCACGTTATCGCCGATAGTGACGTCGCCCAGCACCTTGCATCCGGGCTCCAGCGTGACGTTGTCGCCAATGATCGCCAGACGCGGCTTGCCGCGAATGTTGCCGACGGTGACGCCTTCATACACGGTGAAGTTCTCGCCGATTTCCTCCGCCAGCACAAAGATGCCGGAGAAGTTGCACACCACCATGCCTTTGCCGATCCGCGCGTAGCTCTGGATGCTGATGCCAGTGAACATTTGCACCAGATAAAACAAAACGAAGTACGCTACTTTCAGCAGCAACGACAAGGGTTTGAATTTGACGGCGGCCGCCTGTCTCCCAAAGCGATACACTATCGCCGCGAGCGTCCCTCTGTGCGGCAATGCGCGCAGACAATTGGCGGTGGAGGCGTCGCCGTAGAGCAGCTCCGCCTTGCGCCTCACATCCTGTTTAATGTTCGTTATCATGTTCCGTCTTCAGTAATTGACCACCTTCTTGCCTTCCCGCTTCTCCGCCATCCAGTTGGTTTCCCGGGAGATAATGCGGGCGGGGTTCCCCATCACCGTGCAGTTATCCGGCACGTCGGAGATCACCACCGAATTGGCGCCGACTACGACGTTATCGCCGATCTTTACACTGCCCAACACCTTGGCGCCGGCGCCGAGAAACACATTGTTCCCCAGCTTCGGCGGCTCCGGCTGTTCACGCAGGTGACCGGTGGTCACACCCTGGAACACGATGCAGTTGCTGCCTATTTCGCCTTCGCTGATGAAGATGTTGGAAAAGTTGTGAATGACGAGTCCCGGGCCGATTTTGGCCTTGGAGGGAATGTAGATGCCGAATCCCAGCACCACCAGGACCTTGCCCAGAGCGTAGGGAATATACAGAGGAATACGCAGCAGAGCGGGCTTGATGGTGCGCGCCCAGCTCCCGTAACGATAGACGATGACGGCGATGGTGCCCGGCTCCAGAAATACCCGCACGTTACGGGTGAACCAGCTTTTCTGGCTGAGAAACCATTGCTGCTTGAATTTGACGTCCGCCTTGATCAGGCTGATAAGTCCCATCTTTTGCATAAGTCCTTTTGCTGTCCGTTGCTCAGACGCCGGCGGATTCCGCTACGCACCCCGCCACATAGGTCGCCATGGCGCCGAAGGTGTCGAACGTTTCCGGCTCCAGACTCTCACTGTCGATCTCGATATCGAACTCCCCTTCCAACGCCACAATCAGCGAAATGCGCTGAATGGAATCCAGATTCAGAGGCTCGTCGAGACCCACTCCTTCATAATCGACGCG
Source organism: Hahella sp. KA22 (assembly GCF_004135205.1). NCBI lineage: Bacteria > Pseudomonadati > Pseudomonadota > Gammaproteobacteria > Oceanospirillales > Hahellaceae > Hahella > Hahella sp. KA22. Next base: position 6,597,907 of record NZ_CP035490.1, read on the forward strand.
GGTGACGCCGCCTACGACTGACTTCAAGCGTTCTAGCGTATCCGATTGGCTCATATTATTTTCTCCATGTTCACTTCCGTTTAAGCCTTTGTTTCCGTAACCCTTCCTGCGGACTGCGCGACGAAGCGTCAGCCCTTTTTGATATACAGGCGGTAGGGGAATTTCTCCGTCACCTGAATCACCGGATTGTGCCCCACGTAGATATAGTAGGTGCGGCAGATCAGTTCTCCGCAGTAGTAACTGGAGCTGCCCGGGACCACTTCCTGTTTGATTTCACGGTAGATGTCCGCGACCTGACGATAGGTTTCCAGCCCCATTTCCCGCAGCAGCTCGCCAATACCGATTTTACCCTGCAGTAATTGATCGCTGATTTGCTCGGGAAGGTCTTGGGTTTTGATGATTGAAGTGGCGTAGGCGTATATGTCGCCGCTGTCCACGCCGCGGATGCAGACGTTGCGTCGCAGTACGGTGTCGCCTTTGTGGCAGGACATCTCTTCCACGTCTTCTTCCAACGCCTGTTCGCTCTGGCCGAGTTGCTCGACCATCAACGGCTCCCAATAATAGGCTTCCAGTGTTTTGGTCACGGTGCCGTCGGTGACCAGCAGCGTCCGCAAAATCGGCGGCATCGCAGCGATGTCGAGACTCTCATCGCGCTTGTTGGTAATGATGCCGCCAGCAATATATCCCTTTGCTTTAAAACAATCTAACATGCTCTCCACCTTGTACTTAACTTTGCGGATTTAAAGATATTTTCTGAGCACCTTGCCCAGAGGACTCTTTGGAATTTCGTCTACGAACTCGATAATTTTCGGCGTTTTATAGGCCGCCAGGCGCTCCGCGCAGCAGGCCGCCACCATCTCCCTGGTGACGCCGGCGCCGGCCTTCACCGCCACCTTGACCATCTCGCCGTACATCCCGTCGGGTTTGCCCAAAGCCACCACTTCCAACACACCGGGAATACGCCGGATCACTTCCTCGACATCCGCGGGATCGACTTTATGACCGGCCACATTGATCATCAGCTTTTTGCGCCCAACAATGATCAGATTGCCTTCCTCATCCAGACGCCCCAAGTCTCCCGTATGGTAACCGTCTTTACGAAAGGTTTCCGCACTTAATTCCGGCAGCCCCCGGTACTCATGGGTCATGGCCGGGGAGTCGATCACCACCTCGCCTTCCTGTCCGGCCGCGACAGTCACTCCCTCATCGTCCACCAGACGGATAACGGAGCCAGACACCGGCTTGCCGACAGAACGGAAATTGGCGACCGAGACATTTGCATTCACCGCAGCGGCGCCGGTTTCTGTAGAGCCGTACAATTGCCCCAGAGAAATACCGAAGGCCTCGCGAAAGCCAGTGAATATGTCTGCCTCCAGGGGCGCTCCAGCCGTATACGCCAAACGCAATCGACTCAGATCCGGCGCCTGCTTGAATGGCGTCATCGCCATCATTTTGCACATAAACGGCACGGAAGGCAGCAAGGTCGCCTGATGCTCCGACACCAGCCGCATCATTTTTCGCGCATTGAACTCGCCATGATGAATCAACAGAGTTCCGCCATTCATCAACGCCGCCAGGAAACAGTTGCCAAAGCCATGGGCGTGAAACAGCGGTACGCTGCAGGCAATAACATCTTCATGGGTGATGCTCAGCGTCGCGGCGGAGCCTTCCACTTCCGCCAGCACCTGCGCCTGCGTGCGCACCACTTGTTTGGGCGCGCCGGTGGAGCCGGACGAAAACATAATGACCGCGTCCGCCTCTCCCGGATAACCGCTTTCCGACGCGGCCTCATCCGCCACGGGCAAGGGATCATCCAAGCCAATCACACAACGAGCCATTTCAGCGGGCAGCTTCGCTTCCGCTTCAGGAACGACAAAGGCGAAGCGCACTCGGGCGTTGTCGAGGTACAGCGCAGTTTCCTCCTGCGTGTAAGCCACGTTTAACGGTAACAGTACGCCGCCGTTGGCCCAGACCGCCAGCGAGGTCGCCACGAAGTAAATGGAGTTGGGAACCAGCGCCGCCACCGCCTCGCCGGGACCGACGCCAGCCGCCCGCAATACGCGGGCGTATCCGACGGCGGCGCTGATCATTTCGCGATAACTATAGGAAGTCTCGCGCCAAACAACGGCTTCCTTTTCGGGAAACCGTTGCGCCTGCTCAACAAAACGTGCAAATAACATATGCTTACGACTTCACTCTATGCTTTGGTTTGCAGCTCTTTATAGCCGGTGGCCTTCAATTTGCCGTAGAGATTGAACAGCTCTACAAACGCCTTGAAGATGACTAAGGGATTGGCGCCGGTGGCGGAGCCTGACAACCTGGGATAGTGGCTGACGGGCACTTGCTTGATAGAGCAATGCATCATGCCCGCCTGGGCCAGAATCTCTGTGTTGATCATGGCGCCTTCCGCCTCAATTCGAATGCTCTGGATAAAGTCGCGCCGAAAAATCTTGAAGGCGCAATCAATATCCCGCACCCGAATACCGAACAGGTAGCGCACCAGGGTTCCCCAACAGTATGCGTTCAGCTTGCGATGCCAGGGATCGGCGCGCTGCGCCCGGTAACCCACCACGATGTCGTAATCGTTGATGTGCCGCAGCAGCAGGTCGACTTCCTCCAGGTCAAACTGACCATCAGAATCGGAGAAGAAAATAAAATCTCCTCGCCCCGACTTCAGACCGGTCCTGACCGCGCCGCCATATCCCTTGTTCTGCACATGGTGAATGGGGCGCACTTCCTCATGCTCCTGACGCAGGCGTTCCAGGATATCCCGCGTGCCATCGGAGCTGCCGTCATTGACGACAATGACCTCTACGGTTTCAAAATGCCTCTTAAACGCTCCTATCGCCTTCAGGACCGTCATTTCTATATTCGTTTCTTCGTTATAGGCGGGAAATACAACAGATACGCTAGATAATTTCTTATTTTGCGGGGAAACCGAAGCTTCCGTCTGGGCATCCTCTCTGGGCGCCTTATCCACCTTACGTAATATGATGTCCGCTTCCATTGAACTGTCCTTTGTTTCGCTGGGTTATTCCATTGCGGCGTTGACTTAACTACCCGTAAATCACGCAGCCAGAAATTTGTCCTTGGTGAACACCGTTTGCGGCGTTCGCAGCTCACGGGAACTGCGCCAGGACTGCACGCCAGATAGTTCAAAGTTGAAAGACATCACTTCCACGCCAGCTTTTACCAGCGCTTCCATCACCCGACGTTTACGGGTGGACTCACAATAGAACATCATGAAGCCGCCGCCGCCCGCGCCGCTGACTTTACCGCCCAAGGCGCCGGCTTTAATCGCGTCTTCATAAATCTGGTCGAGTTGACCGTTGGAAATGGTCGCCGCCATTTTCTTCTTCTCTTGCCATGCGTAATCCAGCAGCTTGCCGAATTCATTCGGGCGACCGGTCAGCAGCGCTTTTTTCATCTCTACGGCATGCGCCTTGAGGTTGTGCATGGCGTTCAGGCTCGCCTGATCGTTGCGCTCCACGTTCTTGACCTGAGATTCGATGATGCGCGAGGACAACCGGTTCTTTCTGGTGTACGCCAGAATCAGGTTGTATTCGAGTTCATGAATAACCCAGGGATCGATGCGCAGCGAGTTGACGATGACATGGTCTTTCTGGAACTCCATGAAGTTGAAGCCGCCGAAAGCGCTGGCGTACTGATCCTGCATGCCCCCCAGAATCCCCAGGTCGCCGCGCTCGATTTCACAGGCGCGACGGGCGATGTCATAAGGGCTTAACGCCAGGTTTTTGAGTTCCCGGAAAGCGCCGATTAACGACACCACCATAGCTGACGAAGAGCCCAGACCGGAACCTGGCGGGGCGTCATTGTGGGTGACTATGCGTAAACCGGCGGAACCTTCGTAAAAGCGCTTGATCACACCTTTGGCCAGATCGCTCTCGCCATTGAATTGAAGGTCCTTGTTGGCTTTGATGCGAGTGATGCTTTCGAAATCCTGCGAGTAGATTTCTATTTGCGGAACTTCCCGCAACTCCAGATGGGTGTATGCGTATTTGTTTATGGTGACGTTCAGAACATTGCCGCCATAAATGTCGGAGTAGCTGGCGATATCGGTGCCGCCTCCGGCGAAGCTGATCCTTAGCGGAGCTTTTGATCGGTAAAACATAAAGTAGTCCTTTCCCTAGTTTTGTAACCTAATCATTTTGAATACGTCCAGTTACAACAAACTGCAGTCCTTGCGCTCAGGAAGCGCGATACAGTGTTGCGTCCCTTTCAACAATAAATTGCTGTGCAATGAGATAACCGATAACCCTCTCCACGCATTCGGACAGGGATACTGCATCAGTATTCAGAGTCAATTCCGGATTGACTGGCGGTTCATAAGGAGAATCAACGCCGGTGAACTTTTCTATACGGCCTGCGCGGGCTTGTTTGTAGAGGCCTTTGGGGTCGCGTTGTTCACATACGTTGAGAGGCGTCGAAACATGGACCTCGACAAATTCGCCGGGCTCCAGCATTTGACGCACCATTTTTCTATCTTCGCGGAAGGGGAAGATGAAAGCGCTCAGAACGATCATGCCGCTGTCGACAAACAGCTTGGCGACTTCGCCTATTCGGCGGATGTTCTCAACCCGGGATTCGTCGGAGAAACCCAGGTCTTTGTTCAGCCCATAACGGACGTTGTCACCGTCCAACAGATAGGTGTGGCGCTGCAACTCAAACAGCTGCGCCTCCACCGCATTGGCGATCGTGGATTTGCCTGCTCCGCTAAGGCCGGTGAACCACAGTAGACAAGGCTTTTGCGTCTTGATGGACGCAGGCTGGGATTTACTGATTTTGTGCTGATGCCAGACAATGTCGGCGCAGACGTCATTCCCAGACTTTATTGTATATTCCTTAGCCACCGTCGTACTCCTGAAGCCATATGCGAAACGCAAATCCGCGTTCATTTCCTTATCCGTGGGAGCAATCTCAGCAGAGTAAAGCAGCAGCCCAATGTCCTCAGCGAGGCAAAAAGCATGCCCGAGCAAGGCCCAAAACAAGGAAAAAGCGCAGATGACGCTTATATGACAGTCAGAGGAAATCGCAAAGCCGACGAGCGCCGGTTACGATCTGAACAAATAAAGAGCTGTTTTATCTTCCACTTAAGACCGGTTTAACGATGACCTACGCGGGAAGAAGTCGAGATAAGAGATCACGACTTTGAGCCTCCGCCTCCGTATAAAACACCTAGAAAAAATGAATTTTTTCTCACGTACCGGAATGAAAACAGCCCGATTTTTACGTCAATTTTTGATTCATTTGAGGGCGCCGATAGGGAAAAAAGGGCAGCCGCTTATGCGCTGGGTGTAAAGAAAATAATAAGATGAATGTCGATTCAGTTTACGCTTTGGCCACTTTCTCTGTTCACTTATTAATCTCTGTAAATGTTTTGATTACTTTTAACGACAAACAAAACCGGAAGCGTTGATATTTTTTACACTTCGTTTTTGCACCACTTTTGACCACCCAGTCAGCTTATTCGCCATATCCCGCGCCATTAAAGGGTTTCCAGCCCACAGCCTCTATAAATCGGGTATTTCGGCGAGAAAAAGCTGGCGTCAAAAAGGAGAATTTGCGCTCATTTATCGTCATCGCCACGGGTTTTCATTTTACAAACCTGTCATCCTGCCCCTCCTCCTTTGGCTCGAATATTGCCTTTTTCGGAGTTAATAACAGGTTAAGCCTGTTTGCTTTTCAGCCAGGATCTACGTCACTTTTAGAAGGAATGCATACAAAGTGAAGCCAGAAAAAAGGAAATTTAAAATCGCCATGGTGGCGGCCTGCCCTTTCCCCGCCAATCATGGATCGCCAGCCTCCATAAGGGAAATGTCGGAAGCGCTGGTGAGCCTGGGCAATGAAGTCCATATCGTCACCTACCCTATTAAAGAGGATATTCCCGTCGTCGGGCCCCACATACATCGAGTGCGGGTTCCAGGTTTCAGGAAAAACGCCATACGGGTCGGCCCTTCTCCTGAAAAGTTTCTGTTCAACCCGCTGATGGTGTTCAAGCTCATACGCGTCATCCTCAAATACGATATCGACATTATTCACGCCCACAATTATGAAGGCGTGCTGATCGGCTGGCTGGCCAAGCTGATCACGCGCCGGCCATTGCTGTATAACGCGGTCAACAGTATGACCGACGAGTTGCCTACCTACGACTTCTTCAAAAACAAAGATTTCGCCCGCAAGCTGGCGACTTTTCTGGACAAAACCCTGCCCTTCAAAGGCGACCATGTCACCGCCGTGTCTGATGATCTCAAACACTTTCTGGTGGAACTGGGCGTGGACGCGGACAAAGTCACCGTACTGCCCGCCGGGGTCGTACCGGAGATGTTTGATAACCCCAATCCCGAGCGTATCTACGCCCGTCACCAGCTAAGCAAAGACGACCACTATCTGATTTACACAGGCAGTCTAGACGCCTTTCAGCGAATCGACTACCTGCTGGAGACAATGGCGCGAGTAGCCGCCCGCCGCGATGACGTGAAGCTGCTATTGGTAGGCAATATCTCCAACCCGGAAGCCCACCGCAAATACCAGCGCATGGCGGAGGAACTCGGCATCGCCCAGCAGGTGTTGTTCTGTGATCAGGTGCCCCTGGATGAACTGCCAGATTATCTGGCGGTCGCCGATGTGGCGGTGATTCCCCGTCCGGAGTGCCCGGGACACCCGGTGAAAGTGTTGAATTACATGTCCGCCGGCGTCGCAATCGCCGGCTTTCGCGGCGGCGCCAAAGGACTGACTCATGAGAGCAATGCGCTGATCGTGGATAACCATGACTGCGACGCGCTCGCCGACGCGGCGATTCAACTATTGGACGACGACGCCAAGCGCCAGCGTCTGGGACAAGCCGCCCGTCAAGTCGTGGACAAGTTCTACACCTGGCGACAGTTGGCGCAAGGCATTGAGGTGCTGTACGAACATTTGTATACGGGTGGAGAACGCGCGCCCAAGGAAAAGCTGCGTGAGTTCATTCTGGAGACCTACTCTCCAAACGACGTAAGATCTTGAAGTGTATAAAAGGAATGTAGTGCGGCAAGGGAGCGAACCGTCCTTTTCCAACGTCATTGAAACGCTGGCGCGAATGCGCGGATTCTGGCAATCTGCCCATTCGCCCACATGCAACGGCGAAGCCGGCGTCCGCGTCACGCCGGTGGGGCCTGGCGTCAGCGCCAGCCCAGGGAACAGGCTCTTGCAGCCGATTTATATGGAGGTTAGGTAACCATGGCCGGTTTACTGGCGGCGGATATCCGCAGGAAGCGTTCACACTATGTGCGCATCGACAATTTCGTCAACAAGTACCTGAAAATCACGTTCCAGCTGGGCACGCTCTATCTGTGCTCGTACCGTCTGGGGCACTACGCCGCGCGCGCGCGCAATCCCTTGTTAAAGCTGGCGGCGTGGCTTTTATATTTTCCGACCGAGTTTCTGCTGGGCTCCATTACCGGCATTCGCATTCCTCCCCGGGTCGCTATCGGCCCCGGTCTGGTCATTCATAATTTCTCCGGCGTTTTTATCGACGCGGAAATCGTGGGCGAAGACTGCACCGTCAACCAATGCGTCACTGTCGGCCCGGACTATCAACGCAAAGGCCGCCCCCGGCTCGGCGACAATGTCTTTATTGGCTCCGGCGCCAAGGTTCTGGGAGACATCGACATCGGCGATAACGTAGTAATCGCCTCCAACGCGCTGGTGATTGATTCAGTTCCGGACAACTGCACTGTCGTCGGCGCGCCGGCCCGAATCGTTTCGCGCAACAACACCAGCAGTTATCTGAAGTTCAAACAGCCCAAGAGTTGACGGCGTACTTATGGCGACCACTGTGGCCCACGCACTTTGCGGTATCGACTGTCTCCTGGCGGCCCATGCGCTGCGTGGCGGTGCGCCTGCGCCCGGGGCGGCCGCACTGGCGTTTTTCGCACTGCTCGGCAATGCGCCGGATCTGGATATGCTGGTCGGATATGTGGTCAGCGGCGACCATCTCGCCTACCACAGTCGCGCATCTCATGCGCCAGCGACGTTATGGGCTTTGGCCGCCTTATTGGCGTGCCCGCGCTGGAAACTGCTGAAGCTCTGGTCTGGCTACACGCAACGCTTCGCAGTGATCGCCTGCGCCCTGCTCAGCCACACCGTGCTGGACTTTTTCACCGGCCCGCAACGGGGGCTGCACAGCAGTTTTGGCGCGCCGCTGCTTTGGCCGTTAAGCGATGCGCGTATCTCCGCGCCGTTCACTTTATTGATTGGACCTCACCACGACACCCTGGCCCGCTTTGTCGGCTGGCGCAATGTGTGGGCGGTGGCGTCCGAATTATTGCTGTTCGCGCCGCTCACCTGGTTGCTTTGGCGGCAGGCGCGCGGGGCCCGCAACACCATAGAAGGATTCAAATGACTGGACGCATGCTGAACATCATGAAGCGCAATTTCGTATTTTCCGTATTCATCGTGGCGATCGTCGGGTTGATCGGCTACCTGCTGCTGTCCGCCAAGAAGCATATGGAAATCACCAACACGGAAATCGCCCGCAATGTGGGGAACGCCGCGCCAGTGGAACTGCACAAGGTTGGCGCAGGCGACGTCACCTCGCGCTTCGCCGCCACCGCCGTCGCCACGGAAGGGGTCTCCGTCGCGATACGTCCGCAAATCGAAGGCGCTATCAGGGCGCAGCCGGTCAAACTGGGCGATCTGGTGGTCGAGGGCCAAGAGTTGTTCCGACTGGACGATACACTCTATAAATCCAACTACACCCTGGCGAAATCCCTGGTGGAAAACCGCAAAACCTTGCTGGACTACTACAGCGCCAATCTCAGTGAAATGAAGAGTCTGCTGGAAGGCGAATATATTTCTCAGGAGCAGTATAAGACCGCGTTTCTCAACTTCACCCAGTCGCAAAGCAGCCTCGCCGAAGCCACTCACCAATTCAACAACGCCAGCCAGGAACTTAAACAAACCCAGGTTTCCTCGCCGATCTCCGGCGTCGTCAGCGAAGTAAAGAGCTTCCCCGGCGTCTATATCAAGAAGGGCGAAGAAGCGCTGGTCATCAATTCCATCGACCCAATTCTGTTCAAGATTCTGCTGCCGGAAAAAGAACTGGGCAACTTCTCACTGGGCAAAGCCGTAGATATACGCCTGTCCGCCTTCACCAGCACCACTCTGCACGGAACGATCTATCGGGTGGACCCAGAATTGGATGAAAGCCAGGGCGCCGCCCGAGTCTACGTGCAGGCGCCTAATCCCGAGCTGATCGTAAAGCCCGGCATGACCGGCACGGTGTATCTGGAACAGAACAAAAACACCGTGCGCATCCCTTCCATCGCCCTGATCAATCGCTTTGACGACGACGCGGTGGTGTTTCGGGTCAGCGAGTCCGGCGCAGCGGAGTTAACCCCAGTGAAGGTAGGCATCTCCGGCGACGGCTATGTGGAAATCATTGAAGGTCTGCATGTGGGGGATGAAATCGTGGTGGCGGGACAGCAGAGTCTGAAAGCCGGAGATAAGGTAAAAGGATAAGGAATTCATGATGTCAGCCAGGTTGTCGCTATCACTCGCCGCCGGCGTCTGCATGACGTTGAGTGCGGGAGTTTGTCATGGCTTTGAAGACCGCCCCGAGTTTAAAGCCCTGTTGAGTAAAATGTGCCGCACCAGCCCGCAATTGCAGGTGCAGCGACTGGAAATCGCGTCTTTACGCAAAGAATTTGAATACACGTCGGGACAGGCGTGGTATCCAGAAGTGACTCTGAGCGCAGGCCCGCAGTACTATGAAGGCGAATCCGTGGGGAACTTCGCCTTCGAGCAGAATCAGAGCGCCTTCATCGACTCAGACAATGAAACCTCCGTCAGCGGACGCCGCTCCGGGTTTGTGAATCAGGCCAAAGTGGCGTTGGACGCGCCGATCTATCGCAATAGCCGTTGGGTGGGACAGGAAACCGACGACGCCGCGATTCTACGGCAGCGCATCGAGTATGAAACCGCCAAGCATCAGAAGCTGTTTCAGGAAAGCCTGCTGGAGCTGGTGGAGGTACTGGTGTCTCTGCAACAGGCGCAGCAACAGGAAATTCTGCTACAGGAACTGTTGGCGGACGCCCAGTCGCAATTGGACATTGCACGTAATGCCGCCCGCGCTCGTTTGATCGAACGCTCAGATCTGCTGGAAGCGGAAGGCGCCGTCTCTGAACTGGAAGGCGAGCTACAACAAACCGCGAATAACCGTGACTATCTGAGCCAGAAGTTCGCCTTCCTGGCGCAAACCGCCGACGCCATGCCGACGCCGGACTTCAAACTGGAATCCCTGCCTCCCGCCGGAGACCTGGAAACCCTCGTTAATGCGGCGGAGAACGGCAGCATCGACGTCATTCTGCAGCAAACCCAACTCGCCATCGCCCGTCGCCAGTACGATCAGGCGCGCCATGATAACGGCGTGGCGTTCGGCTTGAGCGGTTCCGTCCGCGGGGTGGCGGACGAAGACTTTGGCGAGAGCAAGCATCTCACCACAGTGGGAGTCAGTCTTGAGGTGAAGCTGCAAGACACCCTGCGCGCCAGCGGCAAGTCTCGCTATTGGGCGCTGCAGGTGGAAAAAGAACAGAGGCAGTTGGATCTGATCAGGGCGAATCAACGCATCGTCACCCTGCAAAATTATCGGGACTATCAACAGCAATTACTGACCCTGAAAAACTCGCTCAGCGCCCTGGATCGCGCCAGATCCGAACTGGAGAAGAACCAGGAGCTGTTTCGACTGGGCAAGGTGGGCGTCAGTGAGGTGATCGAATCCCGTTCCGATATCCGACAAATTGAGCTGGGCAAATTGGACGCCTACGCCAAGCTGTGGCTGCTGCAATTCCGGCTGACGCCGGGCGCGCGATGGTCCTGCTCCGTAGAGGGAGATTAATCAATGTCTTCGAATAAGAAGATTTTCCGCAATATCATCGCCACCCTGCTCGGCGAGGGCGTGGGGGCGCTGCTCAACATCTATGTCATCGTCTTGATCGCCCGCACTCTGGGTCCGGAATCCTTCGGCGACTTCGCCTTCATTCTGGCGTTTGTCGGCCTGTTGCAGCTGGTCACCGACATGGGCGTCACCAACCTGTTGGTGCGGGAAATCGCGCAGAAGGCGGAGCAATACAAGCACTTCTTCGGCAATGTGCGCCTGCTGGCCTGGGCGGTCACCCTGGTGGCCACTGCGCCCACTGCTGTTGTCTGCCTGTTGATTCTGGAGGACCGCGACTTCGGAATGAGTCTTTTTATTATGACGGTCGCCGCGTTGATCGTATTTCACAGCGTGATCTATGGCGCGCTGTTTCGCGCCTTCGAACGCATGGAATTCAACGCCGCCATTTTCGTCATACACAAAGTGATTCTATTGGCGCTCACCCTGTATTGGCGCGACCACGATCCCAGCATTCTGGCGCTGTGCGGTTACTATTTGCTGGCGAATGTCTGTCAGTTCCTGCTGTTTTACGCCTGCAGCCTGGCGGTTTTCAAACGCATTCCCTGGCGCTTTGATCCCGGTCTGTGGAAATACGTGCTGTTCGAGTCCGTTCCTATCGGTTTATCCATGATGTGTCGTCGCGCCACCCTGCACGTGGACACGCTTATCCTGAAAGCGATGGCGGCGCCACTCGCCCTGGGGCTGTTCAACGCCGCCTATCGGGTGATACAGATCATCGAAATGCTGCCTTTCACGTTGTCTATTCCGATCTATCCCAAACTGGCGCGCCTGGCTCTTGGCGATAAAGCGGAATTCAGTCGTTTTCTCAATCAGGTGCTGAAGTTCTACGCCATTTTGTCACTGCCCATTGTGGCTTACGTGTTTGTCTTCGCCGAGGACATTATTGGATTGATGTATACGCCGGAGTTCGCTTCTTCCGCCAATATTCTGCAAGCGCTGGCGGTGGCGATCTTCTTTATTTTTCCCTCCTCCATCATGATTTACGTGTATTCCGCCATGGGACGGCAACGCCTGTTCACGTTGATCTCCATCGCCACCCTGGCCACCAACGCCATCTTGGATATTCTGCTGATTCCACATCTACACGCCTTTGGCGCGGCGGTGGGCACAGTGACGGCGGAAGCGTTGTTTATCGCTGGATCGCTCTGGTTCCTGTATCGCCAGTCTGTGCCGGTGCAATGGGCGCGCATGTCTTACAAGCCGTTACTGGCCGCGCTGCTGGCGGGCTACGCAGTGAACGCGGCTTTCGCCTCCCCGGGTCTGCTGCAGTTTATCCTGGCGTCACTGCTGTTCGCCGTCGCCTATCTGATTCTGATTCTAGTCAGCAAGACACTCGATCAGCGCGAGCTGGCTTTCCTGACGGCGCTGATAAAGCGTCGTCCTGTCGGCAAAGGGATGCAATAATCCTATGAAGATGCTGGCGGGAGTGCAGGCGGGTCTGATTCTGGCGATGCTGGGCGCGTTCCTTGCTCCCTGGATCAATCTGCCCTTCGCCGGCGGCGAGTCCGGCGTCCAGTACGCCGCTTCGATGGCGCTGTCTCACCCTGACATGCTGGGCCCCGCCTTATTACTTTTAATCGCCGCACCGTTGCTGGTGATCAGCGTCCACTTCAACAAGCCGAATCTTGCTTTGACAAGCGCCGCCTTCGTCCTCGCGTTCCTGGCGTGCGTGCCTGGTTACCTCGTCGCCCTCGACCCCCATACGTTGCCAACCTACGCCGACAATATTGAGGACTACCGGACGTTGAAGCGGTTCTTCAATTCCTTCTTCACACCCAATAAAGGCCAGGCTATCGCACTCCCCGACACCGCCAACTTTGATTCATTGGGCGGTCGCCTGGAGCTGGCGTTCCTGTGTCTGGAATGGGGCTGGTATATCGCCACGGGCGCCGCCGCCATTCTCTTCATGATGACGCTGTCCAAAGCGCGCCTGCGCTTTTATCCCATTGCGCTGCTCATTCTGATCACGCCGCCGGCGCTGACGCTCTACCCGACCATGCAAGCGACCAAATACAAACAGGATGCGCAATGGCGATTGACCGAGGGCGCGCCGGCCTCCGCTTTTGGCGCCATGGTCATCGCCTTCAAGCTCGACCCACTACTGACATACTCCGAGCAGGCCAGCCGGCTTTTCTCACAATTGAACGCGATGGTGTTCAAACCGGAAAACCCGGCTGCTGCGCTGTACCAGTCAGCGCAACTGGAAACCGCTGGCAAGCGCCAGGAAGCGCTGGACGCGCTGCATACAGCGCTGCAACACCGGCGCGAAGATGAGTTTTTCCCTTATGTGGCGCACCATACCAAGCGCCGGCTCGCTATCCTGACTGACCGGGTGATCAGCCGCAATTACCGTCACGAGCAATGGGATGAGGCCTTGCTGGCGTTGCAGGAAATGCTGCGGGTCTATCCAGAAAGCGACACTTTGCGGGCGATGGCCAGCCTCGCCTATATCCGCCAGGGCGTGCCGGAAAGCTGCCTGTCCAGCGTTTCCACTTCGCTCGAACGAATTCAAGGCTCCAGCCTGCGCGCCGACTTGCTGGCGACCCAGGGAGAATGCCTGATGATGATGGGTAAAGTGGATCAGGCGCGGGAGTCATTCCAGCTTTCCATTGACGCGGACAGCGTGCGCAATCTGCGCGCCGTACGCGGACTCAGCGGGTCATGACAATGCTGTGGCGAAGCGCGCGACAGGGACTGCAGGCGAGCCGCAAAATCTTTCCGGCGTTGCTGGCTTTTTCCCTGTTGCTGGGACTGATGACGACTTACGCACTGGAGCTAAAGAACCAGCAAGGCGTGCGCTTGAACTGGGATGGAGCCCAGTGGATCACTGCGCCAGACGCTCGCGCCGTCAGCTATTTCCGCAAGATATTCATCGTGCGCGCCGCGCCCTATAAAGCCTTCTTGAAGCTAGCGGGGACGGAAAATTACAAGCTCTATATCAACGGCGTGGAAGTTGCCGTGAAATCCGCCGCCACCTCTGAGCCCATCTGGCTCGGCGCAGTGGAGTCGTACTTACGCCCCGGTAAAAACGTCGTCGCCGTTCGGGTGGAAAAATCCACTCTCGGCGCCGCGCCGGCGATGATACTTTCCCTGCATGTTCAAGACAGCCAAGGACAGGAGCAGCGTCTGGTCAGCGATAACGCCTGGAAGGCGTCCTTCACCCCCGCCAATGGCGGCGCCGACGCCCGGGTTTGGTATCAATACGGGTTTTATGACGAGGACTGGCGGGCGCCGCAGTTAGCTAATGGGTTAAAGCCGCCTGCGATTAGCGGCAATGTGGATTACGGCTATTTCCTGTGGAGCCGCACCAGCGCGCTGCAGCCAGTCTGGCGCAGCGGCGCTGGCGATAATGCGTCGGAAGCCCGTTTTGTGCTGACATTGCCCTTCTCTCGCGCCGCGCTGCAAAACGCCTGGTTGATGGCGCAATGCAACGGCGCCTTCAAGGTTAACGTTAATCAACGCCGTTTGGGCGACTACGCCAGCGACTATCCGCAGATCAAAGTCATTAACTTGTTTCAACCGCTAGGCGCCGCGCCCGCTAACCAGATTGAAGTGTTCGCGGATTGCGACCCGGCCCTGGGTATGGGCTTGCAGGCCGTCGTACAGACCGGGGAAGATCGCTTCATCAGTTTTCCCGGCATAGACTGGCGCGTCAGTCCGGTCAGCGCTACGGATGCGCCGGCGCAATACGAGCGCCCCGCCTATACGCCACATATCCGTCAGGTAGCGACGGAGTCAGCGGAAAGCGCGCCAATTCGTTTCGAAGACCCCAGCCTGGAGGTCATGCGGCAAATCAGTTACCCCGAATTGATTTTGCGTGCGCTGAAATGGTGTGCAATCTGGTTATTGCTCAACGTTCTTACCAGCACAGGACTGTTGTTGGCGCTGGGAGGTCTGCCCCGTCTTATCGCGGCGATCAATCTGCTGCAGACCTCACTTACCTGCTCCGGCGCCTTGCTCTGCGCGCTCGCCCTGGATGCGCGCCTGCTTACGACCAGCCTGTTTAATCTGGGCGTCGTCACCGCCTTGTTCGGCGCGGCGCTCCTGGCCCAGGCCCTGTCAGCGCTGCAGTTGCGCTCATCACGCTTTGCCATCGGGCGCGAAAGTTGCGCAACCGCCTATGTCAGCGGAGCCGCCAAAGTTCTGGAGAAAAGCCTATGAACAGCCGCGCTGAGTCGCAATGGGTGAAATGGCCGCTGATGCGCGCCAAGGCTAATTCCTTTCCGGTAATCATACTGATCGCCACAGTGCTGATTGCTCTCTCTTTCAGTCTGCGCATCGGCGGCCTGGAGGCGCGCGCGCTCACTATCGACGAAGCCACTATCGCCAGTTTTGTAGAAGGCGTATTAGATAAGGGCTATCCCTATATCTACGTCAGCACCATGGAAGTGCCATTGGCCACCTACGAACTGGTGCCATATTTCTTGGCCCTATCGGTCAAGTTGGGCGGTTTTTCCGAGTTCACCTTGCGCCTGCCGGCGCTGCTATTCTCCACTGGCGTATTGAGCCTGATTTTCTGGATCAGCCTGCGCCGCTTTGGCTTGGCGGCGGCGATTATCGCTGGTCTCTTGTACAGCCTTTCAACCTGGTCTATCTACTGGTCGCAGAACGCATTTCACCCGGCGCAGACACAGTTCTTTACTCTGCTCACCGCCACGGCGGTCTACCATCTGTTACAGCAGGAACGGGTTCGCCTGCGATTCGCGTTATTAGTCTGGGCGCTATTCACTGTGACCTATTTGAGCTGGGAAGGCTCCGGGTTTCTGCTTCCAGTAATGGCCGTCATCGTGCTTATCTTCAAACGGGACAATCTGGTCTGGATCTTCCAGCGCAATCTCTGGGTGATGTATCTGCTGGTGATATTAACGCTGGTCGCCCAAGGCGTGCGTCGGGTAGTGCTGCAGCAGCCGCACCTGATGCTGGGTTCCGGCAAAGGCGATGTCAGTCTGCCGCAGCTGGGCTTTCTTAAGGACAGTTGGGAGCCAGGCTTTTACTTTATCAACTTCTTTGGCATGGAAACCCATCTCATCACTGGCGCCATTTTCCTGCTCGGCGCTTACTACGCCTGGAAGCGTCCGACGCTGCGTTTTTACTATCTGGTGTTCCTCATCACGCTTCTGTGCCTCAGTAATTTTTTACTGTTCTACAACGCCCACTACGTGTTCTTCATCTATCCGTTTTTCATCATCAGCGTCGGCGCCATTCTTACGTTTTTGATTGAGGACGTAACGCGCCTCACCAGCCGGGTGAAAGCTCCGGCGGCGACAGCAGTCGCCAGCTTCAATCTGGCGGCGCTCTTATTGATGGCGGTGATGTCGATGAACTCAAACCTGATTCATTTTTACAGCATCGGCAACCTGGGCCACCTGGGCTTTCGTTCTGACTATCGGGACGGCTTCGCCGGCGTGGACTATCGCAAAGTGTCCGCCACGTTAAAACAGGGCTATCGCGAAGGCGATAAAGTCATCAGCATGGCGCCAATGCCAACCAAGCTGTATTCCGGGATTACGCCGGACTATTTCCTGCAGACCATTACCGATCGCAAGATCGTCTACGACCGTAACCTGGATTCCCCCTTCTATCGGGACAAGTTTCTGGGCACGGTGGTGCTTCGCAGCGACAGGGAGCTACAGGACGTGCTGAACCAGAATAATCGTGTCTGGCTGGTGGCCTCCCCCTGGAATGCGATGACACTGGTCATCGACGCGGACACCTTGCAATTCGTCCAACGCAGCATGCGCGTGGTGGATGAGAGTTACGACGCCAGACTCTTTTTATGGCAGAAATAAACAAGGGGAATGAAATGAACATGGAAGCCAGAGCAACGCATGTACGTTGCATCATTCTTGCCGGCGGTAAAGGCGCCCGGCTGCGCTCGCGGGTTGCGGATCTGCCAAAACCCATGGCGCCGGTGGCTGATCGCCCGTTTCTGGAGCTGCTGCTGGATCAGCTGGAACACCAGAATATCCACGATATCGTGCTGTCTCTCGGCTACAAAAGCGAGCACATCGTCCGCTATTTTGAGGAGCGTCCCCGCGCCACTCAGCGCCTGAATTTCGTAATTGAAGACGCGCCCATGGGCACCGGCGGCGCTATTCGCATGGCGGCGGAACAGCATCCCGCACCCTATTATCTGGTGCTCAATGGCGACAGTTTCTGCGATACCGATTTACAGGACTTTATTTCCTCCGTCTATCGCAGCGAGTTCACCAACGGCATGCTGGCCGCGCTACAGCCTGATTGCTCCCGTTACGGCAAGCTCACCGTACACAAACACAGCGGCAAAGTGATCATGATTGAGGAGAAAAAGCCGAACGCCGGCCCCGGCCTGATTAACGCCGGCGTCTATTTCCTCAGCGCCGAGTTCTTACATAAACATTGTCCGCAACAAGGCGCGTTTTCCTTCGAACAAACCGCCTTTCCGGCGCTGGTGGGCGGAGGGTTATACGCCTATACCAAAGCCGGCCCCTTTATCGATATCGGCATACCCGAAGACTATGACTTTTTATGCGCTCACAAGGAACAGTTCTTTCCCCAGCGGAAAGCTACCCTTTCTGCGCTCAGTAACTGAGCCCGGACAACCAGGAGGATGACCAATGAACATTGACATGGACTATGTAAAAGAACGCATCAGAGATTCGATTGCAGTCAAACAACGCCTGCTCGCGGACGAACCATTGATGGAGAAAGTGCTCCGTCTGGGACAAGTCTGCGTGGAGGTTTATAAAAGGGGCAACAAGGTTATCCTGGCGGGCAATGGCGGCAGCGCGGCGGACGCGCAGCATATCGCGGCGGAGTTCGTCAGCCGCTTTGAATTCGACCGCCCCGGCCTGCCCGCCCTGGCGGTGACGACGGATACGTCCATGCTCACGGCCATCGGCAATGATTACGGCTACGAACGGGTTTTCGCACGCCAGGTGGAGGCTAACGCCAAACCCGGCGACCTGTTCATCGGCATCACTACATCCGGTAATTCCAAGAACATATTGGTCGCTCTGGAAAGCGCCAAAGAAATGGACCTGATCACCGCCGCCTTCGCCGGTTCCGGCGGCAAAGTGCAGGCGCTGGCGGAGCACGTCATCAACGTGCCCTCCACACATACGCCAAGAATTCAGGAATGCCACATCATGATCGGACACATTATCTGCGGTATCGTGGAAGACGCGATCTTTGGCGAAGCCGCCGCCTGAACTGGAACTCACACAAACTGACAAGGACACGATTATGTTGGACATACCGCAACTCCTCTCCCGAGTAAAGCTGTTCCGAAAAAAGGCCGCTGTGCGCTGCGCCATGTGCTCAATGGGCGGCGTCGGCTCCACCGCCCTGGCGCGTCATATCGGCTCCATCTCCGATAAAACCATCCGCGAACACGCCTATACGCCCGACGTGTATGACGATGAGGTCGATATCCGGCTCGGTTACATGTTCGGCAATCCTTACGACGCGGTGCTCTCACTGTTTCGCCGCAATTATCAGGACATGCACGCGAAAGCCATGAACGTGAACAGCCCCACTCCGGCGCGTTCGCTGCGCGGCATGACGCTGGAAGAGTATCTGGAAAGAGGCGTGGATGAGTTCAATATCGAGCGCCAGTTTGATAATTGGGTCAGCAATCTGTCCCCCAAACACCCGACTATCCTGATCAAATACGAGAGCCTGGGTTCGACCATCGACAAGGTGCTGGAGTTTTTCCAATGCGAGGAACCGTTCGAATTGAAACGTCGTAATTCTTCCTGGGTGGATCAGCCTTCACGCATCATTGAAGGGCTGCAGCTGATCTACGGCGATGTGGCCGCAAAAATAGACGCCATGCCGCCATTGAAAATACTGCTGCCGGAAAGCGCTCACACCCGTACTCTGAACGCCGTCACCAGCTAATTCCAGTACAGGACCCGGAGGCCTCGCCTCCGGGTTGGCCGCTTACTTGATCGCATTGTTCACGCTGGTGTGAAAGCCGCCCATTTGAAGTGATATATCCGTATTCAATAAGTCCTGGTTCCAGACTTCGATATAGTAAATGCCCGATTGCAGGGCAAACTTGATGGCGTCGAGCAAATCTTCCCGGGTAATTTCGTTATAAGCCCGGGTGGAAGCCGTGCCGACCAGTTGCACGCCAGCAAAGCTGGATGCTGCGCCGGACAACAGCAGGCTATACATTTCCGGGTACGCCACCTCCGCATTGCGACGACTCCACCAAGCCCCGAATACGCCAAAGCGCGCCCCAATGGCGGCTTGCCCATAGGCGACAACCTGCTCCGCCACCGTCGGCGAACCCAGTACCGGATGCACATCCAGATCCAGACGCGTGTCATCAAAAGCTTGGCTGTATGCATCCAGAATCCGCTTCCATGAATTTATTAACACAGACTCGCTGTATCCTTTCGCGTAGAAGTCCGCCTCCGCCTGAGCATCAAAAAAATACTGCATTTCAAAGCCATTGGTGGTGGAGTTAGTCATATGCACCAACTGCAGCGCCTCCTCGCCACTATAGCGAGCGCCCAAGGCCGTAATAAAGTTTGTCAGGTAACGCAGATAGGTTTCATCCCAGGGAATCGGCAGCCGCCGGGGAATGTCCCCGCGAAAGATGTAATCCAGCATGTCCGCGCCTTCGGATTCCAGCCAGGGCGGCGCGGCGTATCCATTTAGCAGCGCGAAGGTGACATGCAGCCCCTGCGCCTTGGCTTTGCCCAACTGCTGATCCAGCAATGTCCAGTCATAGACGCCGGGAGATGGCTCCATTTCCGCCCAGGGAATACGCACCAATACGCCATCCAGATAGGCCGCTTCTTCGATATTGTTAAACACTGAGGAGGAGGTGCTGTTAGTGGGACCGCAACTGCAGTAGATACCCGCCAGCTCGTAGGTTTTCGGTGGTTCGGTGCGCCCGGAATCATCGACGATATCGTCCTGTCCGACATCGCCATCGCTATTCCCATTGCCTGTTGGTTCCAGGTCGTCTGGATCGATGCTGGCCGAGGGGGCGCTTTGGGTATCCACAACCTCCCCATTTGAGCCGGAGCCGTTATCAGTACTTCCGCCACCGCCACCACAAGCGCATAGAGTCAAAAATAGAGTCGCTAGTAATAATCTCGCCGCCATGAGGCCTGATCGCACCAATGCCTCAGACCATTGATAAGTTCGCAACAACATAGTTCATCCCATAACTTCAGCGCCGGACCTACCGGCAAACATGCAATCCATCGCCCGCAACTGCCTGAACACGGACATTTGGCGAGGGCATCATATAAGGATGGAAGTGATCAAAAAAGAAACAATTTGTAAAAACGGGGGGTATAGCGGCCGCCGTAACCATACTCAAACAAACAGCAATAAATTCAGAAGGATATGTTGCAACGAGTGAGTCATAGTCTTCTTTTATTAAGATATGCAACGCTAAAATAGCCAATAAAAAGCATGTCTGTCGCCCTGCAACAACGATGCTGCGGGAGGCCTCAAATCACCAAAGGGAAGACAATATGAAAAGCATAATAAAGCTGGCGCTGGCCATCGCCCTGAACGCCAGTATTCTGGGTTGCGCCACGTACTCTCAACCTGTCCGCTTTTACGACGCCTCCTCTTGCGAGTACCGAATCACCAGTCTGCGGCAAGACATTCATACCTGTTACGGGGAAGCATTTCCGATCGAGCATGCAGTATTAGTCGCAGCGCAAAGCGACAGTCAGATTTTTCGTGAGCAGTTAAAAACTTTAGCAGGCTTCGACTGGGAAAAGGAACGCGCCATCCTCATTACCGCGCTAGCCGATAAAGCGAATAACGACGGCTATCACACCGATGTAACAACCGCTCAGGATCTACTGGGAGGCCATCATTTCACGATTCAGCTGTATTCTCACGAAGGAGACTTATTGGCGGAGTCCAATGAACGGGTGGATTTGCATTGGATTCAGTCACATCAGAGGTAGGAGAGGTTTACAAGGGATAGCGAAGCGCCACTACACCGCTTCGCCTTGAGGTATCACACCGACTTACCAGGGATATGCGGCTTCTTTCACCTCCGGTGCGGGTGAAGAAGTGACTTTCAGCGCCAGCATCAATTTCGCCGGGGCGCCGCCTTCGAGCACGATCTTACCTTCTGAGAAAGCAACGTCATCTTTACCGCGTTTGCCGATGAGAACTTCTTCAGCGCCATTTTTAGACGCATGATATAGCGCTTCTTCCATATCAATCTGAAAGACTCTACCCAGGATTGTGCGAGTCCCTCTCGCTCTTTCCCAAACTTCCAGACACGGCGAAGGCTTACCATTTTTAGAGCCTTCCTTAGTGATCAATTCCACTTGATATTCCGTGCCGGTCTCAAAGTCTTTTTTTGCGATATCCAAAATTGTAGTCATATCCTACTCCCTTGTTTCTGCTGTTAATTTTTCTAATAAGACCGTCGCGCCTTGACGGCCTGTCTCCAGCATTATGACATACTATAACGATAGATTTGGCCGCATGCTCCCCACCTGGTTTCGCCACAGTTACCTTTCAGTGGCTCACCCTCCCTACTCCAGGCAATGTTCAACGCACGGCGCCGCGGCAGATTCGCTCCAATAGCTCGGCAAACTCAATACCTGCGGCCTTCGCTGCTTGCGGCAATAGACTATTCGCGGTCATACCCGGCAAGGAGTTCCCCTCCAGGCACCACACTGCGCCGTTATCTTCGACACGGAAGTCAATCCGGCTGTATACGCCCAGCTTCAGCGCCGCATGAGCCCGCAATGCCATTTCCTGCATGACGATGGCGTCAGCCTCGGAAATCTCTGCCGGAAATATCTCACGGGCGCCGCCTACCTGATATTTAGCCTGGTAATCGAAAATCTCGTTAGGGGCGATAATCTCTCCAACCGGCAATGCCTGTCCTTCCAATATTCCGACCGTGAATTCTCGTCCGGGGACAAACTTTTCAATCATCACTTCATCGTCGTATTCACTGGCAAGCGCTATCGCTCGCGCCAGTTCAGACGCTTCGCGCACTACGCTTAAGCCAACGGTGGAGCCTTGTTTACTGGGCTTGACCACTACTGGCCAGCCCAATTTCTCCGCGACCTCATCGCTGCTTGCCGGCGCCATCAGCCAATCCGGCGTGGGTACGCCTGCGGCCCGAAATAGGCGCTTACTCAGGTCCTTATCCATGGCCGCCGCGCTCGCAATATGATTGCTGCCGGTATAGGCAAGTCCCGCCAGGTTCAGCATCGCCTGAATCCGCCCGTCTTCTCCGGGGCCGCCATGCAACGCCAGAAAAACGACATCAACGTCACGAATATTGAAAGCCTCCGCAGACAAAGCAATGGCCCGCCCCCTCACATCAGCGATAACCGAAGTCGACGGCGGCTCTGGCCCCACACCGGCTTGCAAAAGACGCGCTTCATCCGCTGCAGATAGCCGCCCAGTAGCCGTATCCACAGAAAAGACCTCATGCCCCAGACTTCGCAGCGCCGGAATAATTTGCGCGGCGCTGGCGATTGAGACGTCCCGCTCCTCACTCGTGCCGCCGAATAATACCGCGATTTTCATGGTCCTTATTCTCCTCACCCCAGACGTAAAAACAAAAAAGCCCCAAAATAATGGGGCTTTCAAGTCAGGCTGTCACAGCTCTATATCTTAAATATTCTTTAGCTTTCAAGTTAAAATGGAATATCGTCGTCAAAGTCGTCCATAGGCTCTGGCATGGGCGGCTTTGGTTGCTGAGGCTGTTGTGGGCGTTGTTGCCCCTGGTTCGGAGCGGAATAGCCGCCGCTTGAGGCGCCATAGTTGTTATTGGAAGCGCCGCCATAATTGTTGTTGGAGGGAGCGCCGCCATAGTTACCGGCAGGCGCAGCGGCTGGAGCGCCGCCGTAGCTATCGCCGGAAGGAGCGGATTGCTGCCAACCGTCGTTGTAACCTTGCGAGTTATCCATACCACCGCCGCCACTGCGGCTGTCGAGCATCTGCATCTGACCTTGCATGTCGACAACAATCTCTGTGCTGTAACGATCCTGTCCAGACTGGTCCTGCCATTTGCGCGTTTGCAGACGACCTTCAATATATACTTTGGAGCCTTTTCTCAGGTACTGAGCGGCAATCTCCGCCAGCTTGCCGAACAGCACAACCCGGTGCCATTCTGTACGAGGCACCAGTTGTCCCGTCTGCTTGTCTTTATAGCTCTCGTCAGTCGCCAACCTCAGGTTGGAAATCGCGCTGCCGGAGGGGGTATAACGTGTTTCCGGATCGCTACCCAAATTACCAATTAGAATTACTTTATTTACACCACGCGCCATATCGCTCTCCAAACGTTATCCCTCAACCTGGGCGGTGAGAGGGTAATTTACCAGCGCTTTCTCATCAAAGCGCTGTCTATCAATCTTTAAATACGCCAAGTGTTCTTCAATCACCAGAGTGACGTCTTCAACACCATGAATTTGCGTCAGTTCCTGCGCTATCTTATCCGCTGCGTCCACATTGAACGGCTGCAGCGGCAGCACATAACTCGCTGTATAGGGAGGATCAGGCATGAACAGGGACACTCCGCCCCATACTACCGCCATCACTGTACAAAGACCATACACTCCCATCAAACCAAACTTCTGGTAAGCCAGTCCACCTAGGACGCCCCCTAGAAAGGCGCCGAAGAACTGCGAGCTGGAGTACACTCCCATCGCTGTTCCCCGCATTCCCGCAGGGGCCACCTTGCTAACCAAAGAAGGCAGAGTCGCTTCCAAGAAGTTGAAAGCCAAGAAAAAGCCGAATACAGCCAGGGTAAACCCGATAAAGTCGTTCACCCCTTTCATTACAATCATGAGAGCCGCCGCCATTAACCAGACAGCTCCGGTGAAAACCTGTCGCAAAAGCCGCTTTTTCTCACCAATGATGATCAGCGGAATCATGAATACGAAGGCTCCGCCCATCACCGCCAGATAAAACCAGCCATGTCGATCCGCGGCCATATTAAATTTATCCGCCAATGTAACCGGCATTGCGACGAACATCGCCGTCAGTATCATATGCAGCGAAAATATTCCCCAGTTCAGACGCATCAGCTCTTTATGCTGAAAGACATCCCGCAAGGCGGAGCGAAGCACTATCGTTTCCAAGTTACGCCGCTGCTGCAACGGGGTCGGCACTTTATACAACAAAACCATTCCTGACAACGCCATGCACGCCGTCGCCCAAAACAGTCCAGACAATCCTGCAAAGCCTGAGATGAATGGTCCCAGCACCAACGCCAGCGCAAATGACAGCCCAATCGTCATTCCAACGGTCGCCATCGCCTTGGTGCGGTTCTCTTCCTGCGTCAAATCACTGAGCAACGCCATTAATACGCTGGCGATGGCGCCCGCTCCTTGCAACAGACGACCACAGATAACCCCATAAATATGATCGCTCAATGCAGCAACGACACTTCCAAGGCAGAACAATCCCAATCCAATCAATATCAGTTTCTTCCGACCAAAACGATCAGACAGCGCTCCAAAAGGCACCTGCATGACTGCCTGGCTCAAGCCGTAAACGCCTATGGCCAGGCCCAGCAGCGCGGGCGTTGCGCCTTCAAGCTCTCTGCCCAGCACCATGAAAACCGGCAGCACCATAAACAGCCCAAGCATTCGCATGGCGTACAACGAAGCCAGCGCGGAGACAGCGCGGCGCTCCTGGGGCATAAACCTCTGCGTCTTTTGCATTTAACTACCGTACCAGTCCATCAAAAAGCGCACATTGTAGCATTTGACCAGCCACTTATTAATCGATTCGCTGTCGCTTTGCTCATCCTGTTTCCCTACTTATATAATGACCGGCTGTAAATTCCGGAGGTGAAAAAGAATTTTATGGACACGATCCAAGTCCGCGGAGCCCGAACTCACAATCTTAAGAATGTCGACCTGGACTTGCCGAGAGACAAGCTCATCGTCATTACCGGGCTATCAGGCTCCGGAAAGTCATCCCTGGCTTTTGATACGCTGTACGCGGAGGGACAGCGGCGCTATGTGGAGTCGCTGTCTACTTACGCCAGACAGTTTCTGTCCATGATGGAGAAGCCGGATGTTGACCATATAGAGGGTCTCTCCCCCGCCATTTCCATCGAGCAGAAGTCCACCTCCCATAACCCTCGCTCCACTGTCGGCACCATTACAGAAATCTATGATTACCTGCGTCTGCTGTTCGCACGCGCTGGCGAGCCTCGCTGCCCGGATCACGACATCGTGCTCGAAGCCCAAACGGTCAGCCAGATGGTTGACCGAATCCTTGAGTTGCCTCAGGAAAGCAAGTGGATGTTGCTGGCTCCAGTCATACGTAATCGTAAAGGCGAACACCTGCATGTGATCGAGGGACTACGCGCGCAAGGCTTCATTCGTGCGCGCATCGACGGCATCGTGACTGACCTCGACGACGTCCCCCAGCTGGACAAGAAACGTAAGCACACCATAGAGGTTGTAGTAGACCGACTCAAAATCCGCGCAGATATTCAGACACGATTGGCCGAGTCGATCGAAACCTGTATTGAGTTAGCCGAAGGCGTCGTTATCGCCGCGCCAATGGACGGAGACGGCGAAGAACTGATCTTTTCAGCACTATTCGCCTGTCCTGAGTGTGGGTACAGCGTCAGCGAACTCGAACCGAGAGTCTTCTCTTTCAACAATCCAGCTGGAGCCTGCCCAAGTTGTGATGGACTTGGCGTAAAGCAGTATTTTGACCCCGATAAACTCGTAGAACGTCCAGAGCTGACATTGGCTGAAGGCGCTATAAAAGGATGGGATAGGCGCAGCGTATTCTACTTTCAAATGCTGACCAGCCTTGCGGACCATTATGAAGTCGACATTGAAACGCCTTTTGAAGCGCTTCCGGAATCTTTTCAAAATGCGCTGCTAAAAGGCAGCGGACGCACCGATATAAAGTTTAAATATGTGAATAGCCGCGGAGATATAGTCTTCAGAGAGCACCCATTCGAAGGCATATTGCCCAATATTGAACGTCGCTATCGGGAAACGGACTCGCAAATGGTGCGAGACGAACTGTCCAAGTTCCTCACCCAGAAGTCCTGCCCAGACTGCCACGGCAGTCGGCTAAAGCGTTCGTCTCGTCATGTGTTTATCGACAATAAGAGCCTGCCGGATACATCCCGCATGGCCATCGGCGACGCGTCCAGCTTCTTTCACCATCTATCTTTGCCTGGTCGCAAAGGAGAGATCGCGGCGAAAATCGTTAAGGAAATCCAGCTACGCCTGCAATTTCTTGTTAACGTCGGACTGGATTATCTGACTCTGGATCGCAGCGCAGAGACTCTTTCTGGAGGAGAAGCCCAGCGTATCAGATTGGCCAGTCAGATAGGCGCGGGTCTGGTTGGGGTCATGTATGTGCTTGACGAACCTTCTATTGGCCTGCACCAGAGAGACAATGACCGTCTGTTGGCCACGCTGACCCACTTGCGGGATCTCGGCAACACAGTAATCGTGGTTGAGCACGACGAAGACGCCATCCGCATGGCGGACTATGTCGTAGACATCGGGCCAGGAGCGGGAGTACATGGCGGAGAAATCGTCGCCCACGGCTCTCCTGAACAGGTGATGGAAAGTGATAAGTCCATCACAGGCCAATATCTGAAGGGAACGCGCTGCATTGCTGTGCCGGAACAAAGAGTGCAACCGGACCCTGACAAGCAGCTGATTATTACCGGGGCGACCGGGAACAACCTGCAGTCCGTCACGCTTAAAGTCCCAGTGGGACTGTTTACCTGCATCACTGGGGTGTCGGGATCAGGTAAATCCACGCTGATCAATAGTACGCTCTATCCAATCGCCGCCACCAAGCTCAACATGGCGACCACCCTTACCCCTGAGCCCTATGGATCTATTGAGGGACTGGATCATTTCGATAAAGTTATTGATATCGACCAAAGCCCAATAGGACGTACTCCAAGATCCAACCCCGCGACCTACACCGGCATATTCACCCCCATAAGAGAACTTTTTGCAGCGACTCAAGAAGCGAGATCTCGCGGCTACAAACCGGGAAGATTCAGCTTTAACGTACGGGGGGGACGCTGTGAGGCCTGCCAGGGTGACGGCGTTATCAAAGTAGAAATGCACTTCTTACCCGATCTTTATGTTCCCTGCGATGTATGTAAAGGAAAACGCTATAACCGTGAAACTCTTGAAGTCACCTACAAAGGAAAGTCCATTCATGACGTTCTGGAGATGACGGTTGAGGATGCTCGGGAGTTTTTCGACGCCATTCCAGCCATCGCCAAAAAGCTACAGACGTTGATTGATGTTGGTCTTTCTTACATCCGCCTAGGCCAAAGCGCAGTCACCTTATCGGGAGGCGAAGCTCAACGCGTCAAGCTTTCACGAGAACTGTCTAAGCGAGATACAGGTAAAACTCTGTACATTCTTGACGAACCTACGACTGGTCTGCATTTCTTTGATATTGATCAGCTGCTTAAGGTACTACATCGCCTGCGTGATCACGGAAATACCATTGTTGTAATCGAGCATAACCTTGATGTGATTAAAACAGCGGATTGGATCATCGACCTTGGCCCAGAGGGAGGAAGCCGGGGCGGATTGATTATCGCCGAAGGCGCTCCAGAAACAGTCAAAGACAATGACAAGTCGCATACCGCTCATTTCTTGAAACGCATTCTGGAAAGCTAGCTGGTAAAAAATGATAAAGGAGCTGCGAGAAATCAACGCTCCCTTATCTCGAAAAAGGCCTGCATATGGCACAGGCACAAAAAAAGCCGCTAAAAGCGGCTTTTTAATATCCAAGAAGATCTTACTCTTCGTTGTCGCCTTCGGCTTCAACTACCGGACGGTCCACTAGCTCTACAAAAGCCATTGGAGCACTGTCACCCGGTCTCAGACCACACTTGAGAATACGCAGATAGCCGCCAGGGCGATCTTTGTAACGAGGACCAATCTCTTCGAACAGCTTGGTCACTGCATCTCTGCTTCTCAGACGAGAGAAAGCAAGACGGCGGTTAGCTACAGAATCACTTTTAGCCAAAGTGATCAGAGGCTCAGCCACTCTTCTCAGTTCTTTCGCTTTGGGCACCGTGGTTTTGATCAGCTCATGCTCTACCAACGATGCCGCCATATTCCGGAACATCGACTTGCGATGCGCGCTAGTCCGGTTAAATTTACGACCACTTTTACGATGACGCATCTTCTTTATCCTTCAACTACACTGTTGGCGCGCATTAGCCGCCTAATACCCGATCATCGCCCCGAATGCTGGCCGGAGGCCAGTTTTCAAGACGCATACCTAAAGACAAGCCGCGTGAAGCAAGCACGTCTTTAATTTCGGTTAATGATTTCTTGCCTAGGTTAGGAGTCTTCAAAAGCTCCACCTCAGTGCGTTGAATGAGATCACCGATATAGTAGATGTTCTCAGCTTTTAAGCAGTTCGCTGAACGCACAGTCAGTTCTAAATCATCAACCGGCCGCAGAAGAATCGGATCGATTTCTTCTTGCTCTTCAACTTTTTCTGGCTCATTTTGCTGATCAAAATCTACAAAGACAGCAAGCTGCTGTTGCAGAATTGTCGCTGCCCTACGGATTGCTTCCTCAGGATCAATCGTTCCGTTTGTCTCCAAGTCGATAACCAACTTGTCCAAATCGGTACGCTGCTCAACCCGAGCGCTTTCAACGTTATAAGCAACACGGAGCACTGGGCTGAAAGAAGAATCAAGCTGCAATCTTCCAATTGCTCTTGTTTCGTCATCAGCTGAGTTCCGCTGATCCGCAGGCTCATAACCACGCCCACGAGCCACTTTCAGTTTCATCTTAACGTCGCCATTCGAGTTAAGATTGCAAATAACCATGTCTGGGTTCGCAATCTCAACATCATGATCAAGTTGGATATCGCTAGCCAATACTGGACCAGCGCCCTTCTTGTTCAGGGACAACGTTGCTTCATCACGGTTGTGCATTTTGATGGCGAGATTCTTCAGGTTCAGAAGAATTTCGATAACATCTTCCTGCACACCTTCAACGGTGCTGTACTCGTGAAGAACGCCATCGATCTCAACTTCGACGACAGCGCAACCCGGCATTGAAGACAGCAAAATGCGGCGTAATGCACTTCCTAAAGTATGCCCGAAACCGCGTTCGAGCGGTTCCAGGGTCACCTTTGCGTGAGTCGCATTGATTTGATTCACCTCGATAGTACGAGGTGTAAGAAATTCGTTTAATGAACGCTGCATAGACGCCCCTACTGGCTGAATTAGTTGCTGGCCTTACTTAGAGTAGAGCTCCACAATCAGGTTTTCGTTAATATCTGGAGACAGATCAGTACGCTCAGGAACTGATTTGAAGGTTCCAGACATCTTCGCAGCATCAACTTCAATCCACTCCAGAGTTGCACGCTGTGCGGCCAACTCAAGAGAGCCTTTAATGCGAAGCTGATTCTTTGATTTCTCGCGAATGCTTACTACATCGCCAGGCTTGACCTGATAGGACGGAATATTTACAGCCTTACCATTCACCAGAATCGCCTTGTGTGACACCAACTGACGGGCTTCGGAGCGGGTGGAGCCGAATCCCATACGGTATACAACATTATCCAGACGACGCTCTAACAACTGGAGCAGGTTCTCGCCTGTAGCGCCTTTAATGCGGGCTGCTTCTTTGTAGTAGCTACGGAATTGCTTTTCCAGAACTCCGTACATACGACGTACTTTTTGCTTCTCACGCAACTGTAGACCATAGTCGGATAGACGACCACGACGTTGGCCATGTTGCCCAGGAGCGGTCTCCATGTTGCACTTGCTATCAAGTGCGCGAGCTCCGCTCTTTAAAAACAGGTCTGTGCCTTCACGGCGAGACAATTTACACTTCGGTCCAATATAACGAGCCATTAGACTTCTTCCTCTTTAAACTCGACGCTTTTTGGGAGGACGGCATCCGTTATGTGGGATCGGAGTAACATCAGTGATGTTAGTGATCTTATACCCACATGCGTTCAATGCACGAATTGCGGACTCGCGACCGGGTCCAGGTCCTTTAACCAAAACATCTAGGTTTTTTAGGCCGTATTCAGCAGCCGCATTACCGGCTCTTTCAGCTGCTACCTGCGCAGCAAAAGGTGTGCTCTTTCTGGAACCACGGAATCCTGAACCACCAGAAGTCGCCCAGCTTAGAGCGTTACCCTGACGGTCGGTAATGGTTACGATAGTGTTGTTGAATGAAGCGTGGATATGCGCTACGCCGTCAACAACAGTCTTTTTCACCTTTTTACGGGTACGTGTACCTGGTTTTGCCATGCTCTATTCCTGATACTTATTTACGAATAGGCTTACGAGGACCTTTGCGGGTGCGCGCATTTGTCTTAGTGCGCTGCCCTCGTACCGGCAAGCTATGACGGTGACGTAAACCGCGATAGCAGCCGAGATCCTTCAGCCGTTTAATGTTCATTTGCACTTCACGACGCAAATCGCCTTCAACAACCATCTTGGCAATTTCGTTCCTCAGTACGTCCAGCTGCTCCTCAGACAGGTCTTTAACCTTAGATTGAGGGCTGATGCCGGTTCTCTCACAAAGGCCACGTGAAGTGGTGCGCCCGATCCCATAAATATAGGTCAGGGACACTTCTGTGTGCTTGTTATCGGGGATATTGACACCCGCTATACGTGCCATCCATCTTACTCCGCATAAATGTTATTGGTAATAATTACCAACAAATTAAAAGGCGCAGAATGATAGCGCCTTCGTGTATACAAATCAAGCAACAGAGCTAAATATTAGCCTTGTTTCTGCTTGTGTCTTGGTTCTGTGCTGCAGATTACCATTACCGCGCCATTACGACGGATAATTTTGCACCCACGACACATTTTCTTTACTGATGCTCTAACTTTCATTGCTATTCTCCAGTCTCACGCCGATTACTTTAAAACTTGCTCGACTATCGGACCAAACCGCTTTTGCCGTAATTCTTCAGGTTCGACTTCTTCATGAGCGAATCATATTGATGCGACATGAGGTGCGACTGAACCTGGGCCATGAAATCCATGACCACAACTACAACAATTAACAAGGAAGTTCCGCCAAAATAGAAAGGAACATTCCAAGACACCACTAAAAACTGTGGCAGTAACGCCACAGCTGCAATATACAAAGCGCCGAACACCGTTAAGCGGGTAAGAACGCCATCAATATATTTAGCAGTGTTTTCCCCAGGACGAATACCAGGAACAAATGCGCCAGAACGCTTCAAATTGTCGGCAACTTCCTTGGGGTTATACATTAATGCTGTGTAGAAGAAGCAGAAGAATACCACTGCTATCGCAAACAGAATAATGTATAGCGGTTGGCTTGGACCAAGCGCCTGCGAAACAACCTGCAACCACTCCATTCCTTCGCCCTTGCCAAACCATTGCCCCAGTGATGCTGGAAACAAAAGAATACTAGAAGCGAATATAGGAGGAATTACACCAGCCATATTCACCTTCAAGGGAAGATGGCTGCTTTGCTGAGCATATACCTTGCGGCCTTGTTGACGACGCGCATAGTTGATAGTGATACGGCGTTGCCCGCGCTCCATGAAAACCACGAACGCGATAATTGCTACTGCGAATACTGCAACTGCAATTAATGTCAGAACACTCAATTCGCCAAGACGCGCTTGCTCGAATGTCTGACCAACCGCACCAGGTAAACCTGCAACGATACCAGAAAAAATCAGCAACGAAATCCCGTTACCGATCCCCCTCTCAGTAATTTGCTCGCCAACCCACATCAAAAATACGGCGCCACAAACGAAGGTAACGACAGCGACAAAGAAGAAGCTCGGTCCGGTTGTAAAGGTGACACCTTGATTCGCCAGACCGACGGAAATACCAAACGCCTGAACGGTCGCAAGCAGCACTGTACCATATCTAGTGTACTGACTGATTTTGCGCCTCCCCGCTTCACCCTCTTTCTTCAGTTGCTCCAGTTGCGGACTAACGACAGTCAACAACTGCATAATGATCGATGCAGAAATATAAGGCATGATACCAAGAGCAAAGATACTCATACGCTCCAGGGCTCCCCCTGAAAACATATTAAACAAGCTCAAGATAGTGCCTTGATTCTGATCAAAGAGCGCCGCGAGTCTATCGGGATTAATTCCTGGTACAGGTATGTGGGCGCCAACTCGATATACGAGTATCGCCAACAGTACAAACCAAAGCCGAGCACGAAGCTCGGCAAGGCCTTTACCTGCACCTGCGGGTAATGCGTTTAGTTTGGCCATTTATTCCTCGACTTTGCCACCTGCGGCTTGGATTGCTTCTTGCGCGCCTTTGGTCACTTTCAGTCCTTTAACAGTCACCGCACGGGTAATCTCTCCGGACAGAATAACCTTGACCTGCTTAGCCTGTTGAGCAACGATGCTAGCCGCTTTCAAAGCCGCCAAATCGATAACATCAGTACCAAGGCTGTCGATTTCACTCAGTCTAACTTCTTCAGAGTAACGGCCAACCCTTGAGGTGAAGCCGAACTTGGGCAGACGACGCTGCAAAGGCTGTTGACCGCCTTCAAAGCCAGGTCTGATAGTTCCGCCAGAGCGGGAAGTTTGACCTTTGTGACCACGGCCACCGGTTTTACCCAGCCCGCTACCGATTCCACGCCCCAATCTTTTAGGAGACTGCTTGGAACCTTCGGCCGGCTTGAGAGTATTCATTTTCATATTACTCTCCTTCCACCTTCACCAGATAGTTAACCTTGTTAATCATACCTCTTACTGAAGCTGTATCTTCTAGTTCTACAGTATGATTAATTTTTCTCAAACCCAAACCGCGAACGCAGTCCTTGTGCTTGGGCAGGATTCCGATAGTACTCTTTACCAGAGTTACCTTAATAGTCTTTGCTGCATTGGCCATGACTTACCCCAGAATCTCTTCCACAGTCTTACCACGCTTAGCTGCAATCTCCTCAGGAGCTTGCATGGCTTTTAAGCCTTCGAACGTGGCGCGAACAACGTTAACAGGGTTGGTTGAGCCGTAACACTTAGCCAATACGTTTTGTACGCCAGCTACTTCCAATACAGCGCGCATTGCACCGCCTGCGATAATACCAGTACCCTCAGAAGCAGGCTGCATAAACACCTTAGCGGAGCCATGACGCGCCTTGACTGGATACTGCAAGGTATTGCCGTTCAAGGTTACGGTAATCATGTTCTTGCGGGCCGCGTCCATAGCTTTCTGAATCGCAACAGGCACTTCACGCGCTTTACCACGACCAAAACCTACTTTACCGTTCCCATCGCCAACTACGGTCAAAGCTGTGAAGCCGAAAATACGACCACCTTTAACAACCTTAGCCACGCGGTTGACCTGAACAAGCTTCTCTTGGAGCTCTGCTCCCTTTTGCTGCTCGTTATTTGTCATATATTCAACCTCTTAAAACTCGAGTCCGTTTTCCCGCGCAGCATCAGCTAACGCTTTTACACGACCATGGTACTTGAAGCCGGAACGGTCAAAAGCCACTTTGGTAATGCCTGCAGCCTTAGCTCTTTCCGCGATCATTGCGCCAACTTTACCTGCAGCGTCTACGTTACCGGTAGCTCCTGCACGCAAATCTTTATCCAGAGTGGAAGCTGTAGCCAAAACCTTGCTTCCATCCGCGCTGATAATTTGCGCGTAGATATGACGCGGCGTCCGATTGATACTCAATCTGTCGACACCGAGTTCACGAATTTTATAACGGGTTTTCTTAGCCCGACGTAACCGAGAAATCTTTTTGTCACTCATAGCCGCGCCCTACTTCTTCTTAGCTTCTTTAACTCGAACTTGCTCGCCGGAGTAGCGAACACCCTTTCCTTTATATGGTTCAGGCGGTCTGATACTACGGATTTCAGCAGCAACCTGCCCAACTTTTTGCTTATCGATACCACGAATCACAATTTCAGTTTGGGTGGGAGTCTCAGCTGTAATTCCCTCGGGAATTTCGAATACTACAGGGTGAGAAAAGCCAAGAGTCAGGTTGATCGCCTTGCCTTGAGCCTGCGCTCTATAACCTACGCCAATCAGTTCCAACTTGCGCTCAAAACCTTGAGTAACGCCGAGAACCATGTTGTTGATCAACGCACGCGTGGTTCCAGCCAATGCACGTGCTTGGTTGGAGCCTTCTTTTGGACCAAACGTCAATGCGCCATCTTCCTGCTTCACTTCAACAGAAGGATGAACAGACAAAGAAAGAGCGCCTTTGCCGCCCTTGATATTTACCAGCCGACCGTCGAACTTAACCTCTACGCCAGCGGGAATCTGTACTGGATTTTTTGCTACCCTAGACATGATTCACTCCTAGAAGACGGTACAAATAACTTCACCACCAACGCCGGCTTTACGAGCTGCTCTATCAGTCATAACGCCTTTGGAAGTGGATACGATCGCGATACCCAAACCACCATTTACGGTAGGCAGGTCATTAGCGGCTTTGTACTGGCGCAAACCTGGACGGCTCACTCGGCTAATATTCTCAATAACCGGAGTGCCTTGGTAGTACTTCAGTGTGATCTCAAGAACAGGTTTTACTTCTTCACTAGCTTGAAAGTCAGTGATAAAACCTTCTTCTTTCAAGACGTTGGCCACAGCGACCTTCATCTTTGAGGAGGGCATACGCACAGTCTCTTTTTCCGCCATCTGTGCGTTACGGATACGGGTAAACATATCCGCCAAGGTATCTTGCATACTCATTTAATAGCTCCAAACATTTTAGTTGTGCAGCGCTTTCGGCCTAACGGCCGAAAGACGCTTACCAACGGTCGAGCGTTACCAGCTTGCCTTTTTCAAACCAGGCACATCACCACGCATTGCGGCTTCGCGAAGTTTAATTCGGGACAGACGGAACTTTCTCAATACCGCATGCGGACGACCAGTTACTTGGCAGCGATTGCGCAGTCTTGAAGGACTAGCGTCTCTCGGTAGCTTCTGCAACTTCATCTGCGCTTCCCAACGCTCTTCATCAGAGACGTTCGGATTTGCAATAATGGCCTTCAACGCAGCGCGCTTTTCAGCGTATTTCGCTACGGTTTTTTCACGCTTGAGCTCACGCTCACGCATTCCAACTTTTGCCATATCAGTTCACCTTATTTTCTGAACGGGAAGCTGAACGCGCTAAGCAACGCTCTGCCTTCGTCGTCAGTGTTTGCGGAGGTCGTAATGGTGATATCCATTCCGCGGACTTTATCGATTTTATCGTAATCGATCTCCGGGAAGATAATCTGCTCTTTCACGCCCATAGAGTAGTTTCCACGTCCGTCGAATGACTTCTGGTTCAAACCACGGAAGTCACGTACACGAGGAATAGCTACATCAACAAGACGCTCAAAGAATTCCCACATACGATCGCCACGCAAAGTAACTTTGCAACCGATAGGAAAACCTTGACGAATTTTAAAGCCAGCTACGGATTTGCGAGCTTTGGTTACCACAACCTTCTGACCGGTAATAGCTTCCAAATCTGCCGCCGCCGCTTCGATCTGCTTTTTATCGCCAAGAGCTTCGCCGACCCCCATGTTAAGGGTAATCTTCTCAATACGAGGCACCTGCATAACGCTGCTGTAGGACATTTCCTTCATCAGCGCAGGAATAACCTCTTTCTGATATACCTCTTTATACTTTGGCATAATCAACCACCTAACCTTTAGTTATCGACAAGTTCGTTTGTCGACTTGAAGATGCGCACTTTCTTACCGTCTTCAAGAATCTTAAAGCCAATACGATCAGGCTTATCGGTGGCTGAATTAAAGATCGCCACGTTTGAAGCTTGAATGGGCGCCTCTTTCTCGACGATGCCGCCAGCAGTACCCAACATAGGGTTTGGCTTGGTATGACGCTTAACCATATTGACGCCGCTGACAACCAGCTTGCCGTCTTTCTGGACGCGATTTACTTTACCGCGCTTCCCTTTATCTCTGCCTGCTATGACGACAACTTCGTCGCCTTTTCTGATCTTGTTCATATCTGGTCTGACTCCTATAGCACTTCCGGGGCCAGCGAGATAATTTTCATAAATTTCTCGCCACGCAGTTCCCGTGTCACCGGCCCGAAGATACGAGTACCGATGGGCTGTTCCTGGTTATTCAAAAGAACAGCGGCATTGCCATCAAATCGAATCAAGGAACCATCCTGTCTACGTACGCCCTTACGAGTGCGAACTACGACAGCTTTAAGAACCTGACCTTTCTTTACTTTTCCGCGGGGAATAGCTTCTTTAACAGAAACTTTAATCACGTCGCCGATACTTGCGTAACGACGGTGTGAACCACCCAGCACTTTAATACACATTACTCGACGGGCTCCGCTGTTGTCGGCCACGTCAAGCACGGTTTGCGTCTGAATCATCGGTTATCTCCACCTAACAGCTTTGCTTGACTAGACTTTTTCGGCCCGCTCAACAATGTTCACAAGCTTCCATGACTTAGTCTTGGAAAGAGGACGAGACTCTTGAACTTGAACGGTATCGCCAATGCGACACTCGTTGTTCTCGTCATGAGCATGAAGCTTGCTTGAGCGCTTAACATACTTGCCGTACAGGGGATGCTTCACGCGACGCTCAACCAAGACCACAATGGACTTATCCATTTTGTCACTAACGACCTTACCGGTCTCAGTGCGCACGCTTTTCTCGTTCGCGGTCATATCACTCACCTGCCTTCTGATTTAAGACTGTCTTGACACGAGCAATGTCACGACGCACTTTACGCAGAAGATGGACTTGATTTAATTGGCCCGTCGCCTTGCGCATCCGCAAGTTGAATTGCTCTTTCAACAAAGAGATCAGTTCATTACTGAGCTCTTCCTGAGTTTTGTTTCTCAATTCTGCAGCTTTCATTTACATCACCGTTCTTGTCACAAAAGTAGTTGCGACAGGAAGTTTAGCCGCTGCAAGCGCAAACGCCTCGCGGGCCAATTCCTCACTTACCCCTTCCATCTCGTACAGCATACGGCCTGGCTCTATCTCCGCCACCCAGTACTCAACTGGACCTTTACCTTTACCCATACGGACTTCTAGAGGTTTCTTGGTAATCGGCTTATCCGGGAATATACGAATCCAGATCTTACCGCCACGCTTAATACGACGAGTCATAGTACGACGCGCTGCTTCGATTTGTCGGGCAGTTATGCGTCCACGTCCAGTCGCTTTTAAACCAAATTCACCAAAACTTACTTTGTTTCCGCGTTGCGCCAAGCCAGTGTTACGGCCTTTGTGAACTTTGCGGAATTTCGTACGCTTAGGTTGCAACATTTCACTGCCCCCTACTTAGAACTTTTCTTTTTAGCTGCTTTCTTTTCAGCGCGAACCTGCTCAATACCACCCAGGATTTCGCCCTTAAAGATCCAAACCTTCACACCGATGACACCGTAAGTGGTATGCGCTTCGTGCGTAGCGTAGTCGATATCCGCACGAAGAGTGTGCAAAGGTACGCGACCTTCACGGTACCATTCGGTACGGGCAATTTCTGCACCGCCCAAACGGCCGCCAACTTGAATTTTGATACCTTTGGCGCCTTGACGCATCGCATTCTGAACTGCGCGCTTCATTGCACGACGGAACATAACGCGGCGCTCCAATTGGCCAGCAACGCCAGCAGCAACCAGTTTAGCGTCCAAATCAGGCTTACGAATCTCTTCTATGTTGATGTGCACAGGCACTTTCATCAACTCGCCTACTTCCTGACGCAGTCTATCTACGTCTTCACCTTTCTTACCGATTACAATACCCGGACGGGCTGTATGAATAGTAATCTTGGCGTTTTGAGGTGGACGCTCAATGATAACTTTGCTCACGGAAGCTTTTTCAAGCTTCTTCATCAGAAACTCGCGAACCTTGATATCAGTCAGCAAATGATCTGAATAGTTCTTTTTGTCTGCGTACCAGACTGAATTGTGATCTTTAACGATCCCCAGCCGAATACCGACCGGATTAACCTTTTGACCCATCTGCTATCTCCTACTCTTCGGCTACCTTGACGGTGATATGGCAAGTCCGCTTGAAAATGCGATCCGCCCGGCCTTTCGCTCTAGGCTTAATCCGCTTCATTGTAGGACCTTCGTCTACGCAGATAGTGGCCACCTTCAGCTCATCAACATCCAGCCCTTCGTTATGCTCAGCATTGGCGATAGCTGACTCCAGCACCTTCTTGATAATGCTAGAAGCCTTTTTGGGACTAAAGGTCAATATGTCCAACGCTTCTTCAACCCGCTTACCGCGCACCTGATCTGCAACTAAACGAGCTTTCTGAGCAGATAAGCGAGCACCAAATAATTTTGCCGCTACTTCCATCTCTATACCCTCTTACCGTTTAGCTTTCTTGTCTGCAGCGTGTCCGCGATAAGTACGTGTGGCTGCAAATTCACCCAGTTTATGGCCGACCATGTCTTCAGTCACATAGACAGGAACATGTTGACGACCGTTATGAACTGCGATAGTCAAGCCAACCATTTCCGGAAAAATAGTGGAACGACGAGACCAAGTTTTAATTGGCTTCTTGTCTTTGACTTCTACCGCTGTCTCCACTTTCTTGAGAAGGTGAAGATCAATAAATGGACCTTTCTTTAAGGAACGTGGCACGAGAGACCCCCTTACTTAGCTTTGCGACGACGCACAATCATTTTGTCTGTACGCTTGTTCTTACGAGTTTTGTAACCCTTCGTAGGAACACCCCAAGGAGTAACCGGGTGCTTACCGAAGTTACGCCCTTCACCACCACCATGCGGGTGGTCAACTGGGTTCATCGCAGTACCACGAACGGTAGGTCTTACCCCACGCCAGCGTTTAGCACCAGCTTTTCCGTATACACGCAGGTTGTTCTCGCTATTGGATACTTCGCCCAATGTAGCGCGACACTCTACAAGCACCTTACGCATCTCGCCGGAGCGCAAACGGATTGTTGCATATGCCCCTTCACGAGCAACGACCTGGGCCGAAGCGCCAGCGCTTCTAGCAATCTGGGCGCCCTTGCCTGGCTTCATTTCGATACAATGAACGACAGAACCTACGGGAATGTTTCTCAGAGGCAAGCAGCTTCCCACGCGAATCGGAGCTTCTTGTCCGGAAGCGATTGCGTCACCTACAGATACGCCCTTAGGAGCAATAATGTAACGACGCTCTCCGTCGGCATATTTCAACAAAGCAATATGCGCGGTACGGTTAGGGTCATATTCCAAGCGCTCAACAACAGCAGGAATGCCATCCTTGGTGCGCTTAAAGTCGACAACACGATACAACTGCTTATGACCGCCGCCCTGATGGCGCACAGTAATTCGACCTGCGTTGTTGCGTCCGCCGTTCTTACGTTTTTTCTCAGTCAACGACGCCAAAGGAGCGCCTTTATGCAGTGATGGATTTGTAACAGCCACTACATGTCTACGACCGGGAGATGTTGGTTTAGTTTTAACAACTGGCATTATTCGCTCCCCCCTTACTCGACATCTACAAAATCGATAGATTGACCGGAGGCAAGACGAACATATGCCTTACGAATATCATTGCGCTTACCCATACCACGTGCGGTACGCTTGGTTTTACCCTTGATATTCACAACCTGCACCGACTCAACCTTAACATCAAACAAAGCTTCAACCGCTTTTTTAATCTCGGGCTTTTTGGCATCGGCCGCCACACGGAAGACCACTTGATTGTTGATTTCCGCTAACAATGTGGCCTTTTCCGAAATATGGGGCCCAAGCAAAACCTTATAGAGCCTTTCTTGGTTCATCCCAACATCTCCTCAATTTTCTTAAGCGCAGAGACAGTAACTAGCACCTTGTCATGCGCGATAAGGCTGACAGGGTTAATAGCAACAGCGTCACACACATCGACATGCGGAATGTTACGGGATGCCAAATACAGGTTTTGATCAACCGCATCCGCTACTATTAATACATTCTCCAGCCCAAGGCCCTTCAACTTCGCATTGAACTGCTTGGTCTTTGGAGCATCTACAGACATTTCCTCAACAACAACCAAACGCTCCTGCCTAACAAGCTCAGACAGAATTGACTGCATTGCTGCGCGGTACATCTTTTTGTTCACTTTCTGAGAGTGATCCAACGGCGTAGCAGCAAATGTCTTGCCGCCGCCTCTCCAGATAGGGCTGCGAATAGTGCCTGCACGAGCACGGCCACTACCCTTTTGACGCCATGGTTTTTTTCCACCGCCGCTCACTTGGGAACGTGTCTTCTGGGCTTTCGAACCCTGACGACCACCAGCCAAATAAGCAGTAACTACTTGGTGAACCAGAGCTTCGTTAAAATCTCTTGCAAAGGCCACGTCAGATACTGAAACAGTACCCTTACCCGCACCATTAATCGTTAACTCCATCTCTCACCCCTCTTATGCTTTAACCGCGGGCTTGATAACCACGTCTGCGCCGGTCGCTCCAGGAACTGCGCCCTTAATCAGAAGCAAACCTTTCTCCTCGTCGACTCTTACAATTTTAAGAGTCTGCACAGTGACGTTTTTATTGCCCATCTGGCCAGCCATTTTCTTGCCTTTGAACACTCGTCCAGGAGACTGGTTCTGACCAATAGAGCCAGGAGCGCGATGAGAAAGAGAGTTACCGTGAGTGGCATCTTGAGTAGAGAAGTTCCAGCGTTTGATAACGCCAGCAAAACCTTTACCCTTTGAACGTCCAGACACATCAACTTTTTGTCCGGCTTCAAAGATAGTGACGGGAACTTCGTCGCCAACCTTGTACTCAGCAGAGTCAGTGGCGTCCAAAGTAAATTCACAAACAACACGCCCAGCTTCAACGCCAGCTTTAGCAAAATGGCCCGCCATGGGCTTATTTACGCGTGACGCTTTCACTGAACCAGAAGCCACCTGAATTGCCCGATAACCGTCAACCTCAAGACTTTTAACCTGAGCAATGACGTTTTTCTCGACCTGAATCACAGTGACCGGGACGGCTGCGCCGTCATCTTCAAACAAACGAGTCATGCCAGCCTTACGGCCGACCAAACCAATCGCCATTTTTCACCTCTTAGTGCACGGGGCTTTTACCCTCTATGGCCACATACAAAAGTGTTACACCAATGAAGCGACGCAATATGCGTCAACCTTGCTTAGCCTAGGCTAATTTGGACATCAACGCCCGCAGCAAGATCCAGCTTCATTAGTGCGTCTACAGTTTTTTCTGTAGGCTCAACAATATCCAACAAGCGCTTATGAGTGCGAATCTCATACTGATCGCGCGCATCTTTATTTACGTGCGGAGATATCAACACCGTAAAGCGCTCTTTTTTGGTTGGCAAAGGAATCGGCCCGCGAACTTGCGCACCAGTACGTTTTGCCGTATCAACGATCTCTTGCGTAGACTGATCGATCAAACGATAGTCGAACGCTTTTAGCCTGATTCTAATTTTCTGGCCTTGCATTTATTTACTCCGAATCCAACGACGGAAGACAGCCATACCCTACAAAAAGGAGCCGCATTTTAAGCAGCTGGCCACTTCCTGTCAAGAGCACTTTTTAAACAGCTCAATAAAAAAGGGGGAGCAAACTCCCCCTTTACCTTACGACTGGCTAGACTTACTCGAAAATTTTAGCAACAACGCCAGCGCCAACTGTACGGCCGCCTTCACGAATTGCGAAGCGCAAACCTTCTTCCATCGCGATTGGAGCGATCAGACTGACTTTCATTTTTACGTTGTCGCCAGGCATAACCATCTCGACGCCTTCTGGCAGTTCACACGCACCAGTCACATCCGTTGTACGGAAGTAGAACTGAGGACGGTAGCCTTTGAAGAAAGGAGTATGACGTCCACCTTCGTCTTTGCTCAGAACGTATACTTCTGACTCAAACACAGTGTGCGGAGTAATAGTTCCTGGCTTGGCCAGTACCTGACCACGCTCTACGTCATCACGCTTAGTGCCGCGCAACAACACACCAACGTTCTCACCTGCACGACCTTCGTCCAGCAGCTTACGGAACATCTCAACGCCAGTACAGGTAGTCTTAGTAGTATCTTTGATACCAACAATCTCAACTTCCTCACCAACCCTGACGATGCCGCGCTCTACACGACCAGTTACAACTGTGCCGCGACCAGAGATAGAGAATACGTCTTCGATCGGCATCAGGAACGGCTTGTCAATTGCACGCTCAGGCTCTGGGATGTACGCATCCAGAGTTTCCACCAGCTTCTTAACAGCGCTGGTGCCCATACCGTTATCGTCTTTACCTTCCAACGCCAACAGCGCAGAACCAACGATAATTGGAGTATCGTCACCGGGGAATTCGTATTGGCTCAACAGGTCGCGAACTTCCATCTCAACCAGTTCCAACAACTCTTCGTCGTCAACCATGTCCGCTTTGTTCAGGAACACAACGATGTATGGAACACCAACCTGACGCGCCAGCAGGATGTGCTCACGAGTCTGAGGCATAGGGCCGTCAGCCGCGGAACATACCAGAATAGCGCCATCCATCTGCGCCGCACCAGTGATCATGTTTTTCACATAGTCAGCGTGCCCAGGGCAGTCAACGTGCGCATAGTGACGAATGGGAGATTCGTACTCAACGTGAGAAGTCGCGATAGTGATACCACGCGCCTTTTCTTCTGGAGCATTATCGATACCGTCAAACGCTACCGCCTGACCACCCCAAACTTCAGAACACACGCGGGTCAAGGCCGCTGTCAAAGTAGTCTTACCGTGGTCAACGTGACCAATGGTGCCTACGTTTACGTGCGGCTTGCTGCGTTCAAACTTTTCTTTTGCCACAGTCAGTTCCTCTCTAAATCACTATTCTAAAAAGTTTCAACTACGAATGATTAAACTATTTGCTACGTGCACTAATAATAGCTTCAGCAACATTGTTTGGAGCCTCCGCATACTGGGCGAACTCCATAGTATATGTTGCACGACCCTGAGTTGCTGAGCGCAGATCAGTGGCATAGCCAAACATCTCGGCCAAAGGCACTTCTGCATTCACAACCTTACCAGACACGCTTTCATCCATACCCTGAATCAAGCCGCGACGTCGGTTCAAATCACCCACTACGTCACCCATATTTTCTTCAGGAGTGACCACCTCAACCTTCATAATAGGCTCAAGCAGTACGGCACCACCTTTGCCTGCAAGCTGCTTGGTAGCCATGCTGGCGGCAATTTTAAACGCCATCTCATTAGAGTCAACGTCGTGGTAGGATCCATCAAAAACAGTCGCCTTTAAAGCCAACAAGGGATAGCCAGCAAGGATACCGTTCTGCATCTGCTCCTCAATCCCTTTCTGAATTGCGGGAACATATTCCTTCGGAACCACACCACCCACAATCTCATTCACAAACTCCAGCCCCTCGCCTTCTGCGCGCGGCTCAAATTTGATCCATACGTGACCATACTGACCACGACCGCCTGACTGACGAACAAATTTACCTTCGATTTCGCAGGTATTGCGAATAGCTTCACGGTACGCAACCTGAGGCTTACCAATATTCGCTTCAACCTTGAACTCGCGACGCATACGGTCAACGATAATATCAAGGTGCAACTCACCCATTCCCGAGATAATGGTTTGCCCAGTCTCTTCGTCCGTCTTAACACGGAAAGATGGATCTTCCTGAGCCAATTTACCCAGAGCAATACCCATTTTCTCTTGATCCGCTTTAGACTTAGGCTCCACTGCAACAGAGATTACTGGATCTGGGAATTCCATGCGCTCCAGAGTAATAATGTTATTCGGATCACACAAAGTATCACCGGTTGTAACATCCTTAAGACCAATCATTGCCGCGATGTCACCAGCGCGAACCTCTTTGATCTCTTCACGGTTATTAGAGTGCATTTGCACCATTCGACCGATCCGCTCTTTCTTACTTTTAACCGGGTTATAAACGCCCGTACCAGATTCCAGAACACCAGAATAAACACGAATAAAGGTAAGCGTGCCAACGAATGGATCCGTAGCAATCTTAAATGCTAACGCAGAGAAAGGCTCATTATCGTCAGACTTACGTACTGCGACAGTTTCCCCATCATCCAAAATACCTTCGATCGCCTTAACTTCTGTTGGCGAAGGCAGATACTCAATAACGGCGTCAAGCACCGC
This sequence comes from Hahella sp. KA22, assembly GCF_004135205.1. Lineage (NCBI taxonomy): Bacteria > Pseudomonadati > Pseudomonadota > Gammaproteobacteria > Oceanospirillales > Hahellaceae > Hahella > Hahella sp. KA22. Next base: position 6,641,876 of record NZ_CP035490.1, read on the forward strand.
CTGAACACCCTTATTCTTAAATGCGGAACCACCGAGCACTGGAACAATTTCATTAGCCAAGGTGCGGGCACGAATGCCTGCTTTGATTTCTTCCTCGGTTAACTCGCCTTCTTCCAAATATTTGTTCATGTAGTCGTCATTAGCTTCGGCAGCAGCCTCAACCAATTGCTCACGAAGCTTGGCGCACTTCTCTTGAAGGTCCGCAGGAATATCCTGGTACTCAAAAGTCATGCCTTGGTCAGCTTCATTCCAGATAATCGACTTCATTTTAACCAAGTCGACCACACCCTTAAACTCGTCTTCAGCACCAATAGTCATCTGAAGAGGAACCGGGGTGGCGCCCAGACGATCTTTCAACTGCTTAACAACACGCTCGAAGTTAGCGCCTGCACGGTCCATTTTATTTACGAACACCATGCGAGGAACTTCGTACTTATTAGCCTGACGCCAGACGGTCTCAGTTTGCGGCTGAACACCGGAAGAACCACAAAGTACGACTACTGCACCGTCCAGAACACGCAAAGAACGCTCAACTTCAATCGTAAAGTCAACGTGCCCTGGAGTATCTATGATATTGACGCGATGCTGATCAAACTGCTGCTGCATACCAGCCCAGAAACAAGTTGTCGCCGCAGAGGTAATAGTAATACCCCGCTCCTGCTCCTGCTCCATCCAGTCCATCGTTGCTGCGCCGTCGTGCACCTCACCAATCTTATGAGAAAGACCGGTATAAAACAGAACACGCTCAGTTGTCGTGGTTTTACCTGCGTCAACGTGAGCACAGATACCGATATTACGGTAGCGCTCTATGGGAGTTTTACGTGCCACGATTAATTACTCCAAAGATTAAAAACGGTAATGGGAGAAAGCCTTGTTAGCTTCCGCCATACGATGAACGTCTTCACGCTTCTTGACAGCAGCTCCACGACCTTCAGCAGCTTCCAACATCTCAGCCGCCAGACGAGCAGCCATAGACTTCTCACCACGCTTACGGGAGTACTCAACCAACCAGCGCATTGAAAGCGCCATTTGACGAGATGGACGAACTTCTACAGGCACCTGATATGTAGCGCCACCCACACGGCGGGATTTGACCTCAACCAGAGGCTGAATGTTTTCCAGAGCAAGCTCAAATGTTTCAATCGGCTCTTTTTTGGCTTTGTTGGACACAATATCCAGAGCACCATAAACAATACGCTCCGCCACTGACTTCTTACCACTTTCCATTACATGGTTAATAAACTTAGCCAGCTTCTTACTTCCGAATTTAGGATCCGGCAGGATTTCACGCTTCGCAGCGACTCTTCTTCTTGGCATGATAAGCCCTCAAAAATAAAAAAGGTCTTCAGGTAAATCTGACATGACTCCAAGCCAGCCAGCCTTACTCTTATCCAACAACTATGATCAAGACTTCGGACGCTTGGCGCCGTATTTAGAACGACCTTGTCTACGATCGTTTACGCCAGCAGTATCCAAAGTTCCACGTACAGTGTGATAACGTACGCCTGGCAAGTCTTTTACCCGGCCGCCACGAATCAGCACAACGCTGTGTTCTTGCAGGTTATGACCTTCACCACCAATGTAGGAAGTTACTTCATAGCCATTTGTTAAACGAACACGACATACTTTCCGCAAAGCTGAGTTCGGCTTTTTCGGGGTAGTCGTATACACACGGGTACATACGCCGCGACGCTGCGGACAACCTTGAAGCGCAGGAACATCGCTTTTCGCGACTTTGCGGCTTCTAGGCTTGCGTACCAATTGGTTAATGGTTGCCATTCAAGCTTACTCCGTTAACAACAGATAGATATTTAGTGCCCAACTATAATAAGGGCGCCAAGTGTACTGACGCCCTTTCAACGAGTCAAGGCGACCGAGGCTAAAAAACCACCAGCCGCCTTCGACATTGCAGATTATTTATTCAGTTCTGCGCTCAACGCCTGAACAACATCTGCCGCGCTAACGCCGCCTTCCTTCTGCATACGCTTGCGTCTTCTCTCTTGGTGGTACGCAGACCCGGTTCCAGCAGGAATAAGTCGACCTACAACCACGTTCTCTTTCAGACCACGCAGGTGGTCCTGCTTACCAGTTACAGCCGCCTCAGTCAGAACACGAGTAGTCTCCTGGAATGATGCAGCGGAAATGAAGCTTTCTGTCGCCAAAGATGCTTTAGTTATACCCAGCAATACTCGCTCGTAACGCGCAGGCATCTTCGTTTCTTCTTCAGCTTTCTCGTTTTCTTCCAGAACTTTTACCAGTTCAACCTGGTCGCCTTTAATGAGGGTGGTGTCTCCGGAACTCAATACATCAACCTTACGAATCATTTGGCGTACGATAACTTCAATATGTTTATCGTTAATAACAACGCCCTGGAGACGGTATACGTCTTGAATTTCGTTAATGATGTACTTGGCCAACTCACCGACGCCCAACAATCTTAAGATGTCGTGCGGATTAGATGGGCCGTCAGAGATAACCTCTCCTCTCTCTACGCTCTCGCCTTCAAATACGTTTAGCTGACGCCATTTAGGAATCAAAATCTCAAACGGATCAGTATTATCGGTTGGTGTGATAACAAGACGCTTCTTGCCTTTGGTTTCTTTACCAAACGAAACGATCCCTGAAATTTCAGCAAGAATTGATGGCTCTTTAGGCTTACGAGCCTCGAACAAGTCAGCAACTCGCGGCAAACCACCTGTGATGTCGCGCGTCTTCGATGACTCTTGCGGAATCCTCGCAATTACATCACCAACTTCAACAGTATCCCCATTCTTCAAGCTGAACAATGAGTTGGGAGGCAGGAAGTACTGTACAGGCGTATCGGTGCCCGGGAACTTCATCTCTTTGCCATTAGCATCCAGCAATTGCAGCATCGGACGAATATCTTTTCCAGAAGCCGGGCGATCTTTCGGATCCATTACCTCGATGTTAGACAGACCTGTAATTTCATCTGTCTGGGTCTTAACAGTAATACCTTCTTCAACGCCAACAAAAATCGCTTTACCGCCAACCTCTGTGATAATCGGGTGCGTATGCGGGTCCCACTTGGCGACGATCTCGCCTGCCGCAACCTGCTGACCCTGCTTCACACTCAGCTCAACACCGTATGGAAGCTTATACCACTCCCTTTCCCGACCAGCTTCGTCTGCAATAGCCAAGGCCGATGACCGAGAGACAACAACCAAATTGCCATTCTTTCTCTCGATGTGCTTAAGGTTATGCAAGCGAACAGTTCCGCCATGCTTAACTTGAATGTTATCGACTGCAGATGCCCTAGATGCAGCACCACCGATGTGGAACGTACGCATTGTAAGCTGGGTTCCAGGCTCACCGATAGACTGAGCAGCGATTACACCAATAGCTTCGCCTACATTCACCAAGTGACCACGCGCCAGATCACGACCATAGCAGCTTGCACAGACGCCATATTTGGTTTCGCAAGTAATAGGTGAACGAACCAAAATCTCGTCAACACCGGCCTTTTCAAGCGTTTCTACGGTAGTCTCGTCAAGCAATGTTCCCGCTGGAACAACAACATTTTGGTTGTCGGATGCAGAGTACACATCACTTGCCGTGACACGCCCCAGCACTCGATCACCCAAAGGAACAACAACATCCCCCCCTTCGATATGAGGAGTAACCAGCAGACCTTCGGAAGTGCCGCAATCCAAATCAGTTACAACCAAGTCTTGGGCGACGTCAACCAAACGACGAGTCAAATATCCAGAGTTAGCAGTCTTCAATGCAGTATCCGCCAAACCCTTACGCGCACCGTGCGTAGAAATAAAGTACTGGAGAACGTTCAGACCTTCCCGGAAGTTAGCCGTAATCGGCGTCTCGATGATAGATCCATCGGGCTTCGCCATCAGGCCACGCATACCAGCCAACTGACGAATCTGAGCCGCAGAACCCCGCGCACCAGAGTCAGCCATGATATAAACGGAGTTAAAGGAATCCTGATCGACTTCTTTACCATCTTTATTAACGACTTTTTCTTTCCCAAGACGATCCATCATCGCTTTGGAAACTTTATCGTTGGCGCGCGACCAAATATCGATAACCTTGTTGTACTTCTCACCTTGAGTTAGCAGACCGGAAGCAAACTGCGACTCAATCTCTTTAACTTCATTTTCCGCAGCGTCAATAATCTTCGCCTTCTCATCAGGAATAACGAAGTCATTCACACCAATTGATGCGCCAGAGAGAGTCGCGTAATAAAAGCCCGTGTACATGATCTGGTCAGCAAAAATGACCGTTTCCTTTAGACCAACTCGACGATAGCAAGCGTTTATCAAACGCGAAATCGCCTTTTGGGTCATGTTCTGGTTAACTAGCGAGAACGCGAGACCTTCAGGGAAAATATCAAACAGTAGCGCTCGACCAACGGTCGTATCCAGTACAGACACAGTAACGGTCTTATTACGATCTTCGTCAATTACGACGTCGCGAATCCGAACTTTGACCTTCGCTTGGAGATCAACTTTCTTAGCTCCGTAGGCGCGCTGGACCTCTTTAATATCAGAGAAAACCATTCCCTCGCCCTTTGCATTAATTCGCTCTCTGCTCATAAAGTAGAGACCAAGAACAACGTCCTGCGAAGGAACAATAATAGGATCCCCGTTAGCTGGCGAAAGGATGTTGTTTGTAGACATCATCAACGCCCGCGCCTCCAGCTGAGCTTCCAGCGTCAAAGGCACGTGAACAGCCATCTGGTCACCGTCAAAGTCAGCGTTATATGCTGTACATACAAGCGGATGCAGCTGTATCGCCTTACCTTCGATAAGAACAGGTTCAAACGCCTGAATACCCAAACGGTGAAGAGTTGGCGCGCGGTTCAACATAACAGGGTGTTCCCGGATAACTTCATCCAGAATATCCCAAACCACAGCCTCTTCACGCTCGACCATCTTCTTGGCGGCTTTAATCGTTGTAGCCAAACCACGATGCTCAAGCTTGGAGAAAATAAACGGCTTAAATAGCTCCAGCGCCATTTTCTTGGGCAAACCGCACTGGTGCAGACGCAACGTCGGCCCCACAACGATTACGGAACGACCAGAGTAGTCAACCCGCTTACCAAGAAGGTTCTGACGGAAACGGCCCTGCTTACCTTTGATCATGTCAGCCAAAGACTTCAACGGGCGCTTATTGGACCCAGTAATCGCACGACCACGACGACCGTTATCCAATAGTGCATCCACAGACTCCTGCAACATCCGCTTCTCGTTACGCACGATGATGTCGGGAGCATTAAGCTCCAACAGGCGCTTCAGACGATTATTTCGGTTGATGACACGACGATACAGGTCATTCAGGTCGCTTGTAGCAAATCGACCGCCGTCAAGAGGCACCAACGGACGCAAATCAGGCGGCAGAACTGGCAATACAGTAAGGATCATCCATTCCGGATGGTTTCCAGACTCAGCAAAAGCTTCCATAAGCTTCAAACGCTTGGACAGCTTTTTGATTTTAGTCTCGGAGTTAGTATTAGGAATCTCTTCACGAAGACGTTCAATTTCGTCCTCTAACTCCAAATCAGCCAGCAGCCCTTGAATTGCTTCAGCGCCCATGCGTGCATCAAACTCATCGCCGAACTCCTCCAACGCTTCGTAATACTGCTCATCCGAAAGTAGCTGCCCCTTTTCAAGGGTCGTCATACCTGGATCAATAACGATAAATGATTCGAAATACAAAACGCGCTCGATATCTCGCAGGGTCATATCCAGCAGCAAGCCGATACGCGAAGGCAAAGATTTCAAAAACCAGATATGCGCAACTGGCGAGGCCAATTCAATATGACCCATACGCTCACGACGAACATTGGCCGGAGCGACTTCTACGCCGCACTTCTCACAAATAACGCCCCTATGCTTGAGACGCTTATACTTCCCACAAAGACATTCATAATCTTTGATTGGGCCGAAAATTTTGGCGCAAAAAAGCCCATCCCTTTCCGGCTTGAAAGTTCTGTAATTAATAGTTTCGGGCTTTTTGACTTCACCAAATGACCATGAACGGATCATATCAGGCGACGCCAAGGAGATACGAATCGAGTCAAACTCGTGAGCGTAGTTCTGATTTTTAAGTAAGTTCAGCAAATCTTTCATTGGCTAAGGCCTCTGACTGATCAATAGAAGCGATTTTCTCGCCCCTTAGTTAATTCGGTTCGCAGCAAACACCCGCTCCTTACTTCAGTTGCGGGTGTTTGTGAAGGTTCATGCCACGTCTTAGTTGGCCTCGAGCTCGATATCGATACCCAAAGAGCGGATCTCTTTAACCAATACGTTAAAGGACTCTGGCATACCCGGCTCCATACGGTGATCACCGTCAACGATGTTCTTGTACATCTTCGTACGGCCATTAACGTCATCGGATTTAACCGTAAGCATTTCCTGCAACGTATACGCTGCGCCATATGCTTCCAGTGCCCAGACCTCCATTTCCCCGAACCTTTGTCCACCGAATTGAGCTTTACCGCCCAACGGCTGCTGCGTAACCAAACTGTAAGAGCCGGTAGAACGAGCATGCATTTTATCGTCGACCAAGTGGTTCAACTTCAGCATGTACATATAGCCCACAGTTACTTGACGCTCGAAACGCTCACCGGTACGGCCGTCATACAGCCAAACCTGTCCGCTATCATCCATGTCTGCAAGACGCAGCATCTCTTTGATTTCTTTCTCTTTGGCGCCATCGAAAACAGGTGTAGCCATAGGCACGCCTTTCTTCAGGTTGGCCGCCAAAACCAAAACTTCGGAGTCGGACAATGAGTCCAAATCTTCGTTGCGCCCACCGATTCCGTTATAAATCTCGTGCAGGAACTTGCGAATTTCCGCAGCTTGCTTCTGCTCCGCCAGCATCCTGTTGATTTTATCACCAAGCCCTTTCGCCGCTGCACCCAAGTGAGTCTCAAGAACCTGCCCCACGTTCATACGAGATGGTACGCCCAACGGGTTCAATACGATATCGACCGGGTTGCCCTGCTCATCGTAAGGCATATCTTCAACTGGCTTGATCGCAGAGATAACACCTTTGTTCCCGTGTCTTCCCGCCATTTTGTCACCAGGCTGAATACGACGCTTCACAGCAACATATACCTTGACGATTTTCAAAACGCCTGGAGCCAAGTCATCGCCAGACTGCAGCTTGCGCTTCTTATCTTCGTAACGGTCTTCAATACTCTTGCGACGCTCTTGCAACTGACCTTCCGCCTTTTCAAGCAGCTCATTCAGTTGCTCGTCCGCCATGTTCAGCTTGAACCATTCCTCTTTCTCGAATGCGTTGAAGTGAACCTCTGTCAGCGCATCCCCTTTCTTCAGACCAGGACCACCAATTACAGACTGCCCAAGCAACGCGGACCGCAAGCGCTCGAACGTTGCGCCCTCAACAATTTTGTACTCGTCGTTAAGGTCTTTACGGAACTTATTCAGTTCAGTCTGCTCGATTTCCTTCGCACGCTGATCTTTCTCAACGCCATCACGAGTGAAGACCTGCACATCGATAACTGTTCCACGCATACCAGTCGATACACGCAAGGAAGTATCCTTCACATCAGACGCCTTCTCACCAAAGATAGCGCGCAGCAGCTTCTCTTCTGGAGTCAACTGCGTCTCACCTTTCGGCGTTACCTTACCAACCAAGATATCGCCTGGCTCAACCTCAGCTCCGATGTAGATAATTCCGGAATCGTCCAACTTCGCCAGCGCACTTTCACCTACATTGGGAATATCCGCCGTGACTTCTTCTGGCCCCAGCTTGGTATCCCTTGCAACGCAGGTTAGTTCCTGAATGTGAATCGTGGTGAACCGGTCCTCCTGTACAACTCGCTCGGAAACAAGGATGGAGTCCTCGAAGTTGTAACCATTCCACGGCATAAACGCGATACGCATGTTTTGCCCCAGAGCCAGCTCACCCAAATCAACAGATGGGCCATCGGCAAGTACGTCGCCACGCGCAACTTCATCACCTTCCATTACCAGAGAGCGCTGATTAATGCAGGTATTCTGGTTGGAGCGCTGGTATTTGGTGAGGTTGTAGATATCAACCCCAGCATCTCCAGCCTCAGTTTCATCATCGCTCACGCGAACAACGATACGAGCAGCGTCAACGCTAACAACAACCCCACCGCGCCGCGCAACCACGCACACGCCAGAGTCCTGCGCCACGTAACGCTCCATACCTGTACCAACCAAAGGCTTTTCCGCCTTCAGCGTAGGCACTGCCTGCCGTTGCATGTTCGATCCCATCAAAGCTCGGTTAGCATCATCGTGCTCCAAGAACGGGATCAAAGACGCCGCCACAGATACAACCTGACGGGGAGATACATCCATCAGAGTCACTTTTTCCGGCGGCATTACGGTAAATTCATTCTTATGACGAACTGTCACCAACTCATCAATCAAACGACCGTTTTCGTCAACTGCAGCACTTGCCTGAGCAATGACATAATCGCTCTCTTCAATAGCCGACAGGTACTCAATGTCGTCAGTCACCAAGCCATCAACAACCTTACGATACGGGCTTTCCAAGAAACCGTAGGCATTTGTGCGAGCATAGGTCGCCAAAGAGTTGATCAAACCGATGTTTGGACCTTCAGGCGTCTCGATAGGACAAACACGCCCGTAGTGAGTCGGATGTACGTCGCGCACTTCAAAGCCTGCGCGCTCACGAGTCAAACCACCCGGCCCCAAAGCAGAAACCCGACGCTTATGCGTCACTTCAGACAGAGGGTTGTTCTGATCCATAAATTGAGACAGCTGACTGGATCCGAAAAACTCTTTTACTGCTGCGGCAACCGGCTTGGCGTTGATCAAATCTTGAGGCATAAGCCCTTCAGACTCAGCCATGCTCAGACGCTCTTTCACCGCACGCTCAACGCGAACCAGCCCTACACGGAACTGGTTCTCAGCCATCTCGCCGACGGAACGAACACGACGGTTACCAAGGTGGTCGATATCATCCACCACGCCCCTACCGTTACGGATATCTATCAATGTTCTCAAAACATCAATAATATCTGAATGACTCAGGACGCCCAGCCCCTCTGTTTCTTCACGCCCCAGTCTACGGTTGAACTTCATACGTCCGACGGCAGAGAGGTCATAGCGCTCTTCAGAAAAGAACAGATTGTTGAATAGATTTTCCGCTGATTCTTTCGTCGGTGGCTCACCCGGACGCATCATGCGATAGATTTCGACCAAGGCCTCTAACTGAGAACGCGTTGCATCGATTCTCAGAGTATCAGAAACGAAGGGTCCGCAATCCAAGTCGTTGGTATAAAGCGTCTCAATTCTCTTAATGCCCGCTTTTTCAAACTTCTCGATAACGTCGTCAGTAATCTCAGTATTACACTCAACAATAACTTCCCCAGTTGACGGGTCAGCAATATTAGTTGCAGTAACTTTGCCTAATAGATAGGAGCTTGGAACGCGCAGACGCTTAAGGCCCGCCTTTTCCATTTGACGAATATGCCTGGCCGTAACCCTACGCCCTTCTTCTACGATGAGGTTGCCTTCGTCATCTTTAATTTCAAAGATAGCGATATCGCCGCGCAAACGGCTAGGAACCAAATCTAAAAAGTATTCGCCGCCTTCTACTTCAAACAGGCTGTTCTCGAAGAACATTTCGAGCATTTCGTCAGCAGCATATCCCAAAGCGCGCAAAAGTATTGTCGCTGGAAGCTTTCTACGACGGTCAATACGAACGAACACGCAGTCCTTAGGATCGAACTCAAAGTCAAGCCAAGAACCGCGATAAGGAATTATGCGCGCAGAGTAAAGCAATTTGCCCGATGAGTGGGTCTTACCTTTATCGTGGTCGAAAAATACGCCTGGAGATCGATGGAGCTGAGATACGATGACACGCTCAGTCCCATTGATAACAAAAGTCCCGTTCTCGGTCATTAACGGAACTTCGCCCATATACACTTCTTGTTCCTTGATATCCTTAATCGCCTTGGTGGACGACTCTTTATCATAGATAATCAAGCGAACTTTAACTCTTAGGGGCGCTGCATAGGTTACGCCTCGCAGCTGACATTCAGCTACATCAAATACGGGCTGGCCCAGCCGGTAACTTACATATTCTAGGGCCGCATTTCCCGAAAAGCTGACAATTGGAAATACCGACTTGAACGCAGCGTGTAAGCCGACTTCCTGCCGGTCTTCGATTGCTACGCTTTGCTGTAAAAAATCATGATAGGAGTCTAGCTGTATGGACAGGAGGTACGGAACGTCCATTACTGCTGGAAGCTTTCCGAAGTCTTTACGAATTCGTTTTTTCTCGGTATAGGAGTATGTCATCGATATTCCCCAGCTTTCTTCAAACTGACTCTGGTGTGCTCGAAGGAGTTCGACAACCGCAAATGCTTATTACGGTTCGTGCGAAATTTTGGTCGCAAAGTTATAGCTTGCACAACGGAAAACGGCTGACGTTGAATAAACGCCAGCCGAATTCTTCTTTAATAGCCTAAAGCTAGCAAAGTTTTACTTGAGTTCAACCGTAGCGCCGGCTTCTTCAAGTTCTTTCTTAGCTTTTTCTGCGTCGTCTTTGGAAAGAGCTTCTTTAACAGTTGAAGGCGCGCCGTCAACCAGATCTTTAGCTTCTTTCAGACCCAGACCAGTGATACCGCGAACTACTTTGATCACGTTCACTTTCTTCTCGCCTGCAGACTGCAGAATTACGTCAAATTCGGTTTTTTCTTCAACAGCTGCCGCTTCACCAACAGGTGCTGCTGCTACTGCTACTGCAGCTGCAGCGGAAACGCCGAACTTTTCTTCCATTGCTTCAACAAGCGCAACTACGTCCATTACGCTCATTTCTGCGATTGCATTAAGGATATCGTCTTTTGACAGAGCCATTTCTAAAATCTCCTAAAAGCCAAAAATAAAAAACCGTTATGCCGCTTCTTGCTTCTTGTCGCGAACTGCCGCAACCGCACGAGTCACTTTCGAAGGAATTTCGTTCAGTGTACGTGCAAGCTTGGTGACGGGAGCCTGCATTACGCTCATCAACATCGCCAGTGCCTGATCCCTTGTCGGGAGTTTGGCCAGACGATCAATTTGATCAGCAGCAAGCATCTCACCACCAACAGCAAGAGCCTTGATTTCAAACTTGTCGTTTTCCTTTGCATAATCCTTGAGCAGACGAGCTGCCGCTCCAGGATCTTCCATTGAAAACGCCAAGATTGTGGGGCCAACAAAAGCTTCACGCGCGCACTCATACTCAGTGCCTTCAACAGCACGGCGAGCCAGAGTGTTACGCACAACCCTCAAAGAAACGCTTTCTGCACGAGCTTTTGCGCGCAGTTCAGACATTTTATTTGAGGTTACGCCTCTATAGTCGGCAATCACCAATGACAAGGCCTTACTGGCAGTCTCATTGACTTCAGCGACAATCGCTTTCTTGTCTTCGAGTCTAATTGCCACCGGATTTCTCCTATGTGTACCGGCCAAGCCGGTTAGTCGTACTATGTCTCACTGAGACGTTTACGGCTTTTAAGCAGGAAAACTACTACCAGCCGTCTGCGCAGGAACCTTTAATCTTCCTGGCTTACGCCGGGAAAAGCCTGCGGTCTTGGACAGCCTACGGCTTATGCCGAAAGACTACCAAAATCTTCATATTCATACTGCCAAGCTATTTTGATCAATCAACAGGCCCGGGCCCATTGTTGATGAAATAGTAACCTTCTTGAGGTAAACACCTTTCGCTGAAGAAGGCTTAATCTTTTTCAAATCAGCAATCAACGCTTCCAAGTTCTGTTTAATGTGTTCCGCAGAGAACTCAACATTGCCCAGAGGAGCGTGAATGATGCCGTTTTTATCAGTTCTGTAACGAATCTGGCCTGCTTTAGCATTCTTAACCGCCGATTCAACATCAGCAGTTACGGTGCCCACTTTAGGGTTAGGCATAAGACCGCGAGGGCCTAAAATCTGACCCAGCTGGCCAACAACCCGCATAGCGTCTGGAGTTGCGATAACAACGTCAAAATCCAGGTTGCCTTTCTTAACTTCTTCAGCCAAGTCGTCCATACCTACGATATCTGCGCCGGCTGCTTTTGCTTTATCGGCATTTGCGCCCTGAGTGAACACCGCAACGCGAACAGTTTTTCCCGTCCCGTTTGGCAATACAGTAGAGCTGCGGACCACTTGGTCCGATTTACGAGCATCTACACCAAGGTTCACAGAAACATCAATAGATTCTTTAAATTTCACAGAGCCGGACAACTCAGCTAGAAGAGTCACAGCCTCTTCTACACTGTACGCCTTACCAGCTTGTACTTTTTCACGCATCGCCTTTTGGCGCTTAGTCAACTTAGCCACGTTTTACTCCTCTACGTTCAGACCCATGCTTCTAGCTGTGCCAGCGATAGTTCGAACAGCAGCGTCGAGGCTACCCGCAGACAAGTCAGGCATTTTAACATTCGCAATTTCTTCTAACTGCGCACGATTCACTGTACCTACCTTTTCTGTATTCGGACGACCAGAGCCGCTCTTAATACCAGCAGCTTTCTTAAGCAGCACTGAAGCAGGTGGAGTTTTTGTAATAAACGTGAAACTACGGTCACTGTATACGGTAATTACAACCGGAGTCGGCAAACCAGGCTCAAGATTTTGCGTCTTGGCGTTGAATGCCTTACAGAATTCCATGATATTCACACCATGCTGCCCCAATGCAGGACCAACAGGTGGACTAGGGTTAGCCTGACCGGCTTTTACTTGCAACTTAATATAGGCATTAACTTTCTTAGCCATTTTTCCTCCTAATGGGTGTAACGCACTTAGTGCTCCCCGAACAGACACAAAAAGCTCGCCCCACCTAAGGCGAAGCGAGCAGTCGTCATGCAATCATTAATCTTTTTCGACCTGACTAAACTCCAAGTCGACTGGCGTTGAACGACCAAAAATGAGAACCGCCACCTTCACTCGACTCTTTTCGTAGTCGACTTCCTCAACGACACCATTAAAGTCGGCAAAAGGACCATCAATAACACGAACAACTTCACCGGCTTCAAACAACGTCTTCGGCTTGGGCTTATCAGCGCCACTTTCAACTCGACGAAGAATTGCTTCAGCTTCTTTATCGCTTATTGGCGCCGGTTTATCAGGAGTACCACCTATAAAGCCCAGCACACGAGACGTGGACTTAACCAAATGCCAAGTGTCGTCATTCATTTCCATTTGGACAAGCACATAGCCCGGGTAGAATTTGCGCTCACTTTTACGCTTCTTCCCTTCTCTCATCTCCACAACTTCTTCGGTAGGAACCAAGATCTCACCAAACTGATCTTCCATCCCTTTAAGCACTATACGCTCCTTAAGGGAGCGCATAACATGCTTCTCGAAGCCGGAATAGGCTTGAACAACAAACCATCGCTTAGACAAAGGCCTTCTCCTACCCTATTAAGCCTGACACGAGCCAGCTGATCAGGGAATCAATGACCCATAGCAACAACGCCACAACAAGGACAAAAACAACTACTATCAGGGTTGTCTGAGTCAACTCGGGCCTGGTTGGCCAAACCACTTTCCTTATCTCCATACGAGCTTCTTTAAGCAAAACCAGAAAGGACTTACCTTTCTCAGTCTGCACTGCCACAAAACCCGCAACCAGAGCCAAAGCTACCAGAGCAAGCACACGATAAAGAAGCGACTGATCAGCGTAAAAGGAGTTACCAACAACCCCTACGGCAACCAAAGCAACAACAAGCAGCCACTTCAGCTTATCGAAAGCTCCAGAACTTTTCTCTACGTTTGAAGACATAACCACCCAAACCCAAAATTTAAGGTGGCAGGCCAGGAGGGAATCGAACCCCCAACCTGCGGTTTTGGAGACCGCCGCTCTGCCAATTGAGCTACTGGCCTACCTTAAAAAAGGTTACTCGAAAATTTTAGCAACAACGCCAGCGCCAACTGTACGGCCGCCTTCACGAATTGCGAAGCGCAAACCTTCTTCCATCGCGATTGGAGCGATCAGACTGACTTTCATTTTTACGTTGTCGCCAGGCATAACCATCTCGACGCCTTCTGGCAGTTCACACGCACCAGTCACATCCGTTGTACGGAAGTAGAACTGAGGACGGTAGCCTTTGAAGAAAGGAGTATGACGTCCACCTTCGTCTTTGCTCAGAACGTATACTTCTGACTCAAACACAGTGTGCGGAGTAATAGTTCCTGGCTTGGCCAGTACCTGACCACGCTCTACGTCATCACGCTTAGTGCCGCGCAACAACACACCAACGTTCTCACCTGCACGACCTTCGTCCAGCAGCTTACGGAACATCTCAACGCCAGTACAGGTAGTCTTAGTAGTATCTTTGATACCAACAATCTCAACTTCCTCACCAACCCTGACGATGCCGCGCTCTACACGACCAGTTACAACTGTGCCGCGACCAGAGATAGAGAATACGTCTTCGATCGGCATCAGGAACGGCTTGTCAATTGCACGCTCAGGCTCTGGGATGTATGCATCCAGAGTTTCCACCAGCTTCTTAACAGCGCTGGTGCCCATACCGTTATCGTCTTTACCTTCCAACGCCAACAGCGCAGAACCAACGATAATTGGAGTATCGTCACCGGGGAATTCGTATTGGCTCAACAGGTCGCGAACTTCCATCTCAACCAGTTCCAACAACTCTTCGTCGTCAACCATGTCCGCTTTGTTCAGGAACACAACGATGTATGGAACACCAACCTGACGCGCCAGCAGGATGTGCTCACGAGTCTGAGGCATAGGGCCGTCAGCCGCGGAACATACCAGAATAGCGCCATCCATCTGCGCCGCACCAGTGATCATGTTTTTCACATAGTCAGCGTGCCCAGGGCAGTCAACGTGCGCATAGTGACGAATGGGAGATTCGTACTCAACGTGAGAAGTCGCGATAGTGATACCACGCGCCTTTTCTTCTGGAGCATTATCGATACCGTCAAACGCTACCGCCTGACCACCCCAAACTTCAGAACACACGCGGGTCAAGGCCGCTGTCAAAGTAGTCTTACCGTGGTCAACGTGACCAATGGTGCCTACGTTTACGTGAGGCTTACTACGCTCAAACTTTTCTTTTGCCATTTGACCATCCCCTAAAGAAATGCAGCAGCCGAGACTTCAGTGAATTAATTAGTGGAGCTCATGACCGGAATTGAACCGGTGACCTCATCCTTACCAAGGATGTGCTCTACCGACTGAGCTACATGAGCAAAACCAATACCACAAAGCGTGGAGCGGGCAGCGGGAATCGAACCCGCGTCATCAGCTTGGAAGGCTGAGGTAATAGCCACTATACGATGCCCGCGCTTGAATAAGTGGTGGAGGGGGCTGGATTCGAACCAGCGAAGCTTGCGCGTCAGATTTACAGTCTGATCCCTTTGGCCACTCGGGAACCCCTCCCAGAACAGGCTCACCCACCACAAAGTGAAACCCTAAAAAAAATGGAGCTGGTGGACGGAATCGAACCCCCGACCTGCTGATTACAAGTCAGCTGCTCTACCAACTGAGCTACACCAGCTCTACATCTCGCCTGTTTCGCGAGGCCGCTATATTAGGGAAGTTCCACACCCGATGCAACACTTTTACAAAAAATTTGTCTTTTATTTGTCTTTACGTTTTTTTCATCTAAAACTTTATCTACTCTCGCCATAGTTTGAAGGTTAACCTCATCCTTTGTGGCCACCCAATACTCGAGCCTCCCCTTTGGAACTTCTTTAATCTTAGCGTCATAACCTTCGCTAATTCTTTGCTTAAGCAAGCGATTCGCCGAGTCTACATTTTTGAATAAGCCCAAAGAAATACCATTTCGCAACTCCCCCTGACTAATCAGGTAGCTATCAATCTTCCTCACCTGAAGTTCCCGCAGCTTTATTATCGCCGTCTTACGACTTTCCATTGGCTCCAAATAGACCCAATACTCAGGCGCTAGACTGATGTCCTTTGGAAATGCAACCGACTCCACACTCCTTTTTGCCAAAGCCATTCTCAAGCCCTGAGCAAGAGCATCCTCCTCAAAAGGCCCCATCAAAAGGCAAAGCTTCTCGCCTTTCGAGACAGGAGTTTCGGGAGCCTTTTCTACGCCAGGCTCAACAACTACCTTTTCTTCCCTCACATCCACTTCACTAAGTAAAGTTAAGAGGTTAGCGCCAGTTTCAGATAAAGCCGCCCTATTACGAACTTCTTCCAACCCTTCTCGTTTTTGCAGTTCGAGCCATTGAACAGCGAAAACAAGCCCATTCAACATAAGCAGAGAAATAAAGATCCAGCGCACAGGTTCAACCCCAATCAGTTTACAGGAACGCCATTACCGACAATTCGCAACCCATCCAAAACCAGCTCTTCTATGTAGACATAAGCCCGGTCATCCCCTAATAAAGCACTCACACCTCCGCCAGTGCAGACAACTCGGCTTTCGGCAAACTTGCGGGTCACACTTAGAACAAAAGCTTTCTGCATTGAAAACACCCCCCTCTCAATACATTCCCTGGTGGAACCGCCCGGAGCAATCTCAGAGTCAACGCCATAACTCCCTTTAAGCGCCGCAGTACTCACATTCAAAGCATTCAACATTAGCGCAGCCCCAGGAGCAATATACCCCCCTTTATGCACCCCAAATCTATCGACATAGTCCACCGTAACCGCGGTGCCACAATCAACAACACACAAATCCTCGGGGTACTTATTGTAGGCTGCAACCAAAGCCAACCATCGATCAACTCCTAAGGTCGCATAATCCGTATAAGCATTAACTAATCGGCCATATGACGGAGCCGTTTTCGCCCAGAATACATTTGCAATATTTTTGAGAACCTCTCGCAGAGTGTCATTAACCTCTTTCGAGGCAACACTACTAACTAGAGCCCTATCAACTCCCTCGGTAGGAATATTCCATTTTCCCGAGGTCGGGCCGTAGCCAATACTCCCACGAGCGAGGACTCTCCCCGATTCAATCAGACGCCATTTAAGCCCTGAGTTGCCCGCATCAAAATCAAGCTCCCTCATGAAACAGGCCTAACTGTAATCTCTCCCCCAACAAGGGATCTGAGCCGCCCATCCTCCCCGCGAACAAGCGCATAGCCGTCATTGGAAACACCCAAATATTCCCCACTCCAACACTCATTTCCGCTAAAAACCAACACCTTTCGCCCTTTTAGCAAATCATACTTATCCCACAATCCTTTCAAACCAAGAAAGCCCTCAGATTTATATGATTCAAGACAAACCAAAACAGAATCAATCAGAGCTACGCATAGTTGATTCCGATCCACTTTTACCTCACATGCATCAGACAATGCCGTCCAAGGCTGATCAATATCCCTACCCGCCTCAGGTTGCATAAGTACATTAACCCCCAAGCCAATGACCACATGCACAGGCCCTTCCTGCTCGCCCTGCACCTCCAACAATAGCCCCGCCAGCTTTCTCTCTGAATACCAAATATCATTTGGCCACTTTAGAGAGACTTCTATGTCGCATACAGTATTTATAGCGTCAGCAACGGCAGCCCCAATCGCAAGACTCAAACCATTTAGAACTGAAAATCCACCTGACAACCTAACAGCTACACTCATATATATATTTTGAGCAAACGGACTAACCCAAACCCTACCTCTTCTTCCCTTCCCTGTTGTTTGCCTCTCAGCAAGGAGAACGTCATATAGACCTACGGGCAAATCCCGACTACTTTCAAGAAGCTCTACGTTAGTGGAACCCACAGAATGCGCCACGTTAAACTCACGCAACTTGCCTTTCCAACGCTCCTTCAAATCATCACGCAGTCGCGACTTATCAAGTAGGCACAAAGGGCATTCAAGCCGATACCCCTTCCCTTTAATTGTCTCGACCTTTAGCCCATAAGCCGCCAACTGCGACACATGCTTCCACACCGCAGTTCGCGTAACCCCCAGAAGCTCACCCAGCTCAACACCAGAGTGAAACTCTCCATCAGAAAGAATTTCGACTAATTTGTCGTTCATACACAAAGCCCTTGCTCACTTCCTTTAAAAAGGGAAGCTTTCGATTATGACAAAGTTCCCACTAGCCCAAAACCACTAAATCATGAAGACATCCCAAGCACTACGCTCACGGAGTGCGCGCATGACTCCACCCTCACCGCTTAACGGCGATTGAACCGATAAATCAACAAGTTGGCCTCAAGACCTATGTCGCAGGCGTCGTCATCAACAGACAACGCCCAAAAACCTCGACCGGGGTCACTTTTCTCACCCTGGAAGATGAGACGGGCTCAATCAATATCATTGTCTGGAAAAGAACTGCGATGGCGCAGATGGACGCTCTCGTCAAGGCGCGGCTGCTGATGGTGTACGGGGAGATCGACAAGGATGACGAAGGGAGGATCGCGCACGTCATCGCCCACCGGTTGATAGACCTGACGTAACATCTTGAGGGTCTGGAGTCGCCCTCGCGGGACTTTCACTGAGCCTGGGGATTTGGGGGAGAGTCATGGCGCAGGGCCGCGCGGGATGCCGTTTGCACATTATGCCTTGCGATAAATTTCAGGCATAAAAAAACCCGCCACGAGGACGGGTTCTTCGTATTAAGAGCCTGACGACGACCTACTCTTGCATGGGTAATCCACACTACCATCGGCGCTGGACTGTTTCACTTCTGAGTTCGGAATGGGATCAGGTGGTTCCAGTCCGCTATGATCATCAGGCAAAACCGTTAAGCTTTGTCTTAGTCTAGCTTGTCTAGTTGGCGCTTGGTCAGAAGACCTTTAACTTGGATAAGCAGTTATACTCAATCAATACCGGTAAATTACTTCGGTGTTATATGGTCAAGCCTCTCGGGCAATTAGTACTGGTTAGCTCAACGCCTCGCAGCGCTTACACACCCAGCCTATCAACCTCGTGGTCTACAAGGGCCCTTTAGGAGGATCAAGTCCTCAGGGAGATCTTATCTTGAAGGGGGCTTCCCGCTTAGATGCTTTCAGCGGTTATCCCGTCCGAACATAGCTACCGGGCAATGCGATTGGCATCACAACCCGAACACCAGCGGTTCGTTCACTCCGGTCCTCTCGTACTAGGAGCAACTCTCCTCAAATCTCCAACGTCCACGGCAGATAGGGACCGAACTGTCTCACGACGTTCTAAACCCAGCTCGCGTACCACTTTAAATGGCGAACAGCCATACCCTTGGGACCGGCTTCAGCCCCAGGATGTGATGAGCCGACATCGAGGTGCCAAACACCGCCGTCGATGTGAACTCTTGGGCGGTATCAGCCTGTTATCCCCGGAGTACCTTTTATCCGTTGAGCGATGGCCCTTCCATACAGAACCACCGGATCACTAAGACCTACTTTCGTACCTGCTCGACGTGTTTGTCTCGCAGTTAAGCGCGCTTTTGCCTTTACACTAACCGTACGATGTCCGACCGTACTTAGCGCACCTTCGTGCTCCTCCGTTACTCTTTTGGAGGAGACCGCCCCAGTCAAACTACCCACCACACAGTGTCCTCGACCGGGATTACCAGTCAGAGTTAGAACCTCAAACATGCCAGGGTGGTATTTCAAGGATGGCTCCACGAGAACTGGCGTCCTCGCTTCAAAGCCTCCCACCTATCCTACACAAGCAGGTTCAAAGTCCACTGTGAAGCTATAGTAAAGGTTCACGGGGTCTTTCCGTCTAGCCGCGGATACACTGCATCTTCACAGCGATTTCAATTTCACTGAGTCTCGGGTGGAGACAGCGCCCCCATCGTTACGCCATTCGTGCAGGTCGGAACTTACCCGACAAGGAATTTCGCTACCTTAGGACCGTTATAGTTACGGCCGCCGTTTACCGGGGCTTCGATCAAGAGCTTCGCTTACGCTAACCCCATCAATTAACCTTCCGGCACCGGGCAGGCGTCACACCCTATACGTCCACTTTCGTGTTTGCAGAGTGCTGTGTTTTTAATAAACAGTCGCAGGGGCCTGGTATCTTCGACCGCCTTCCGCTCCAGCCGCAGGGCCTTCACGTAATGACGGCGTGCCTTCTCCCGAAGTTACGGCACCATTTTGCCTAGTTCCTTCACCCGAGTTCTCTCAAGCGCCTTGGTATTCTCTACCTGACCACCTGTGTCGGTTTGGGGTACGGTTTTGTATTGCCTGAAGCTTAGAGGCTTTTCCTGGAAGCTGGGCATCAATCACTTCGCTCTCTTAAAGAGAGCTCGTCATCACCCCTCAGCATTGTGTGTCCGGATTTGCCTAAACACACTGCCTACAGGCTTAAACCTGGACTACCAATCCCAGGCTGACCTAGCCTTCTCCGTCCCCCCATCGCAGCAATACAAAGTATCGGAATTTTAACCGATTTCCCATCGACTACACCTTTCGGTCTCGCCTTAGGGGCCGACTCACCCTGCGCCGATTAGCGTTGCGCAGGAACCCTTGGTCTTCCGGCGTGCGGGTTTTTCACCCGCATTATCGTTACTCATGTCAGCATTCGCACTTCTGATACCTCCAGCATGCCTCTCGACACACCTTCATCAGCTTACAGAACGCTCCCCTACCACTCATCCATTGGATGAATCCGCAGCTTCGGCGCCATGTTTGAGCCCCGTTACATCTTCCGCGCAGGCCGACTCGACTAGTGAGCTATTACGCTTTCTTTAAAGGGTGGCTGCTTCTAAGCCAACCTC